>CAVHXY010000022.1:0-2525 GCA_963640325.1 Tidjanibacter sp. | reverse complement strand
TTTACCTTTCGCTGGTGCCGGTCGGTGTCTACGGAGAGGCAGATGCACTCGCCCTGGTCTACGTGGCCAGTCTTCGTCAGGAACTTGATGAAGAAGGGCACCCGCTCCACATGTGTGGCTGTCTGCGGGTGCACATATCCGACGGCCCGTTGCCGGGTGCGCGGGTCTATCCACTGCCACTTTTCGCAGTATCGGCGCAGTTCGGTGTAGCTTTGTGTCGGTCGTCGGTTCATTCGTCATCGGTTTTATATGGAGGGAAGTCCATGTGAACGAATCGGGCGAGCTTTGCCGACATCGACGAGGCAGGGCGCTTTTCCTTGTGAATCTGCTGTCGGTGGCGAAGCACGTCGGGCAGGAGGATGTTGCGCAGAGGGTTGCCCCAGTCGAGTTCGCTGGTGGTGAGGGCGAAGTGAGGGATATACTGCGCAAAGTAAGCAGTAAGGTCGCCGGTGTTGGCTCTGTTGAACATCGGCCCCTGGAGTATGAGTGCCTGCTGTGGTGTGTAGAGAACGAGGTGGGAAGACAGGTCGCTCACGTCGGTACTGCGCACACTGAGCACATGTCGCTCGTAGGGTTTGAAGAACCTTTCCACCACATCGCGCGAACTGCTCCGGGTGGAGAGCACCATGTCGGTTATCCACTTGCGCTCGAAACACTGCGCAACGAATGCCCCTGCCTCAAGGCTCAACGTCGGCATGGAGAGTACCATGACGTGAGCATCCTGTACGAGGTAGCTCACGGCACGGTAGAATTTCTCCATCGTCACGTCGCCATGCGTGTAGAACGTCAGTGCGTAGCGCGGTGCCTGGGTGATGGCCTTCGGCAGTTTCTTGTCTACGCAGCAGGGCGGAATGAAGAGAAGAGTGTCGTCCATATATATACCTTTTATATATTAGATAACCATTGGCATGCACATGGTGAGAGATGCGGCAGACGGAGAATCTTCGGTGATGACAGCCGCACGCTGTGGGTCGCTGAGCTGCATGCGCAGAGTGTCGCCATGCAGTGCGCTGATACATTCGGTGAGGGTCTTCACGTTGAAGCCGATGCGGAAGCCCTGCTGACATTCGGAGTTGAGGAGCGTCACCTGGTCTTCAGCAGATCGGCCGAAGTCGGCATTCTTTGCAGAGATATTGATGAACATTCCGTCGAGGCTCAGTTCAATCAGGTTGCTCGATGAGTCGCCAAACACAGCCACGCGCTTCAGCACTGCCAGCATCTCCTTCTTGTCGAAGCAAACGAAGTAAGGGTTGCCCTTCGGAATGACCGACGTATAGTTAGGGTAACGGCCCTCAATGCGCTTGCAGATGTATTCGGTGTTGCCCGATGTAATGCGTATGGTGGTGCCGTCGCTCTCGATGTCCACCTGCTCGCAGTCGTCGAATGCAGAGAGTGCACGGAAGTTCTGCATGTGGATGAGGATAGCATCAGGACGGCCGGAACGGTAGAAGTCAGAACCTCCAGCCTTCGGGTTGTTGCTGTGGGTATGCTTATAGAGCGAGTGTCCGTCGGTAGCCACAAACTTCACATCGGACATGTCTTCGGCAACGTCGAGGCAGAGGCAGCTCATGGTAGGGCGCAGTTCAATCTTCGACACGAAGACGGAAGCCTTGCTCACTGCCGACGAGAATGCCGACATAGGCAGGGTGATG
The DNA here is from genome assembly GCA_963640325.1 of Tidjanibacter sp. Classification (GTDB taxonomy): domain Bacteria; phylum Bacteroidota; class Bacteroidia; order Bacteroidales; family Rikenellaceae; genus Tidjanibacter. The sequence continues at coordinate 873 of CAVHXY010000022.1, read as the reverse complement.
TGCAGAGAGTCGGTCTGTGGTGCGTTCATCTTCGGGAACTCGTTGCCGGAAGAGTAGGTCACTTGCACCTTTCCTGCCTTCGTGCTGTTGCCGACGGTGGTGCAATACTCCATGTTGAGCGTGTGGTCGTCGATGAAGTTGAGAGTTACCACGCAGTCGGGCAGTGTGCCGAGGAATGCCGAGATGATGTCAACGGGCAGGGCAACGGGGCCGTCGAAGGTGTCGCTGATCTGCGAGAGGGGTGCAGGGATGGTGAGCTGTGCGTCGCCGGTGCTGGTAGTGAAGAAGAACTTGTTGCCCTTCTTGTCGAGGAGTGCGCTGGCGAGGATGGCCACGGAGTTTTTGCTGGCGATACATTTCTGCGCCTTTGCAAGAGCCTGGGCGAGGAGTCGGGAAGATGGTGTCTGTAGTCTCATATTGTTGTTGGGGTTTTATGGGTTTGTTTTTATTCAGTGAATTTTCGTAGGGTCTTTAAAATGGAAGGTCGCTTTCCCACTCATTGGTACTTGAGAACGGGTCGGCAGGAGTGTCGGCCGGGGCTGTGTATGCGCTCACGTTGCCGGCTGCGGTGTATGCCTGCGGTTGCTGGTAGGCAGTCTGCTGTGGGGCTGCAAGGGGCTGATACATCATAGCCAGGCGCTTGTTCATACGGTTGCGGATAGCCTTGAAGAGATGAGAGTTCTCGTCCTGCGCGTCCTGGTTCACGATGTCGGGGTTGCGCTGCTTGTTCTGCTCTTTCACTTCCTCTACGAGCTTCGGGAACTGTCGGGCTACGGCCTTCACGTAGTCAGTAGTGAAACTCTGCTGAATCTCATGTGTCGGTACGTTTGCGTTGCTGTCGCCACGTTCCATTGCCGACTGGCGCACTTTGTT
>CAVHXY010000021.1:0-5290 GCA_963640325.1 Tidjanibacter sp. | reverse complement strand
TGTTCAACAAAATTATTCCTTTTGGGGGAATTGTGCAAATAAATCGGAAAGAATTGTTGCGAACAGGGAAAACTGTCGGCTTATTTGAGTAATTTTGTAATTGACTCAAAAAACGGACAAGATGCTCTATTTTCCCAACTGCAAGATAAACATAGGCCTCGACATATTGCGCCGCCGCGCTGACGGCTACCACGACATCGATACGTTGATGTACCCCGTGATGGAGCTCTGCGACGGACTGGAGATAGTGCCGCATGCCGGTTCGCAGGCCATTCTATCCACTTCGGGGCTACCCATGGAGTGCGCTGCGGAGAAAAACCTTGCTGTGCGGGCCTGGCGGGCAGTGGACGAGCGCTACCGCATAGGTGGGGTTAAAATCCACATTCACAAGGTCATCCCCTCGGGGGCGGGGCTGGGAGGCGGCTCTTCGGATGCGGCATTCACCATCAACGCCTTGGATGAAATCTTTTCACTCGGCATGAGCACCGGTGAAAAAGAGGAGATAGCCGCTGCGCTCGGCAGTGATGTGCCGTTCTTCATACGCAACACCCCTGCCCTGTGTTCGGGACGGGGCGAAATCATGGAACCTTTCGACATTGGGCTAAAAGACAAGAGAATAGAGATAATCAAGCCGGCAGCAAATGTCTCCACGGCCGAGGCTTATGCCGGTTGTAAGCCACAGATACCCGCACGGCAGTTGCGGGAACGGCTTCTTGAGCCCATCGGGCAGTGGCAGGAGAATATCCGCAACGGATTTGAGGAGTCGGTGTTCGCCACCCACCCCGAGATCGCCGAACTCAAGCAGGAGTTCCTGCTCCGTGGTGCCCTCTATGCCTCCATGTCCGGCTCCGGCTCCGCCGTCTACGGCATCTTCGAAAGATAAGGCCCCGCGAAGTATGATGAAAATCGCTTTTTGTCGGAAAGCATAAAGCGTTACAATAAAAAAGGATGCTGCTCCTTGGGGAGCAGCATCCTTTTTTATTGTCGTCAAGTGCAAGCGTTGCCGTCTACAGAGATAATCGCCGGCCGTTGTCGGTGGTTATCAGACAGTTCTAAAACAGTGCCTCGACCTTCTCGGCAACCTCCGTCTCGGGAGTGTCTATGGGGAAGGTTATGGAGGGCTTGAGCATCCACATCTCACGGCCCGACTTGAACCGTTTCTCACCGCAACCCGTGATGTTGAGCATGATGTTCTTCCTCTTGTCAACCTGTCCGTCCTTCACAGCCTTGACAAGCGAAGCCGTGGCGACAGCTGCTGCCGGATGCAGGTCGATACCCTCCAACTCCTCAAAGAGGGCTCCCGCCTTGCGGGCTGCAGCATTGGTGATGGCAAAGAACTCTCCGCCAGTCTCCTTCAATGCGTCATAAAGTCCACCCACCAAACCATAAGGAGGCTTGCGGTTCGAAAGCACCTTGGCATCTATGATATTGGCATCGCGGCGTGCCTTGTTGTCGTCATAAAAGAGAATCTTGCGCGAATCGACCTGCCACGAGTCGTACATGGGCAGGAAAGGCGCATTCTGCGAAACCATGAGTTTCATGTTCACATTGCCGAAACGGCCGTCCTCCAACAGTCGTTGATTAGCCTCCCAGGCTGCTATTGCTCCCGTACCGCTACCCACGGCCTGAAAGTAGTAGTCGGGAATCTGTCCTATGGCAGTGGCTGCCGAAAGCACAGTGCAGGCCATACCGTCACGGCGTGCAATGTTTTTGGCACCACCCTCGGCAATGAATTTCTTGGACTTGAGAGCAGCATTGCTCAATGCAATAGCATCGAAATAGTCGCTGCCCTTCTGCGACGAGATGAGTTTCACACAGTCGTTCAGCGGTTTCTCAAACCACAATGCGTCAAGATTGTCATGAGGCACGCTCAACAGCAAAGGAATGTTGTTCTCGGAGCATACCTTGGCAAAGGCACGTGCCGTATTGCCGGCCGAAGCGACCACCAGCACCTTGCCCCAGTTCTCGTCAAAGCGGCCGCATACCGAATAAGCCTCCGTCTCCTTGAAGGAGCAGGTGGACATCTTGGCACCCACCTCGGGAAACCATCCGTTGTAGGTAATATAGAGATTCTCAAGCCCCAGATGCTCAGCAAAAGCCTTGCTCTTGACAGTAACAGGCGCTGCCGACCCCTTCAGCATTCTCTTGACCGGAAGCCAATCGGCAAATTTGTAGAGACCGCGCTCGTCATCGCCGACCTCAATCTGTTTCTTTGCATACTTGGCACGGATAATGGAGGGCGTTGCGCACTCCTTGTCATCCAAAGGCCAATTCTCGTCTTCGAACTCGTGACCGGTGGCCACGCAAACGATTCGGTATTCTGTGGGGTTGAAATTCTCCATCCTTTATAGTTTGTTATATGGTTTTGTCTTTTTGTTCGGTATGCAAAATTACTTATTATTTCAACGTCATCAATAAGTATTTATACTTAGTTCCCCTCTACACAGGCAATTCATGCGCAATGCCAAATGCTGACAGACAGGCTTTAGTGAACAGGCCATACCGTCCTGTCCGTTACGATGCCACACAGCGGAAGTGGTGTATCCACTCACGACATCCGGGACTTGAAATCCTCATAGCCGAAGCGCTTCACCATCTCAAGAGTGCCGTCCATGTGACGGATTGCTATAGAAGGGTGCGCCACTCCGTTGAACATGGTGGTCTTCACCATGGTATAGTGAATCATGTCCTCAAACACAATACGGTCACCCACTTGTGGGTCTCTGTCGAAAGCCCAGTCACCATACCAGTCGCCCGCCAGGCAACTGCATCCGCCCATACGCCAACGGTGCTCATCGCCGGACGGCTCATGTGCCCCGACAATGGCAGGCTTGTAAGGCATCTCCAGGCAATCGGGCATATGGCATGCGAACGAAACATCAAGTATGGCAGTATTGTAGCGTCCGTCCGAAGCGATGTCTTCCACCGTGGAGACCAGCACTCCGGTGCGCCATGTAAAGGCGCTGCCTGGCTCGAGAATCACCTCCAGACCCGCATGGCGGGCCTTGAACTCGCGCAGAGTGGCAATGAGAAGCTTACAGTCGTACCCCTCGCGTGTCATGAGATGGCCTCCCCCCATATTTATCCACTTCACCTTGTCGAGCAGATGACCGAACTTGCGCTCCGTATACTCTATGGCCGTGCGCAGATCCTCGGCCGAAGATTCGCACAGCACATGGAAATGCAGCCCTTCGACCCCTTCGGGCAATTCACGCAACTGCTCGGGCCGAATGCCGAGTCGCGAACCCTCCACGCAAGGGTTGTAGATATCTGTCTCCACAGGCGAAAAACCGGGATTGATGCGCAGCCCGCACGAGACGCCCTCTAAGGCCGCCTTGCGTCCGAAACGGCTGAACTGACCAAGCGAATTGAATGTGATGTGGCTGCTGAGACTCAAGATCTCGTCTATGTTTCCGTCTGTATAGGCCGGCGAATATGTGTGCGCCTTGGCGCCATACTCATCAACCACCAACCGGGCCTCTGCCGTGGAGCTTGCTGCAGCACCGTCTGAATGGCGGGCCAATATGGGAAATATGCTCCACATGGCACAAGCCTTGAGTGCCACAATGATTTTCACACCGGCCTCGCTACGCACTCGGTCAATGATGCGCATATTCTTCATGAGTTCCTCCTCGTCGAGCACATAGCACGGCGAAGGGACATCGGAAAAGTCGTAGTTCAATTCGTCCTTTTTTATGGTTCGTGCAAAAAACTTGTCAGGGCAATGCCGCCACATCGTCCTCGGGACGATGTGGCGGCATTGCATTTATCTTCAGGGATTATGCCTCGAGTTCTATATCCACATCGTGGAGCTCCACCCACGGCAGTCCGCGTTCACCGAGAAGATCCAGGAACGGGTCGGGATCAAACTCCTCCACATTGTGCACACCCGGTTTCACCCACAGCCCTTTGGCGAACATCTCGGCACCCAATGCTGCCGGAACACCAGTCGTGTAGCTCACAGCCTGCGTGCCTGTCTCCTTGTAGGCCTCGGCATGGTCGCAGTTGTTGTATATGTAGTATGTGTGCTGCTTGCCGTCCTTCATGCCCCTTATGCGGCAACCGATCGATGTCTCGCCCGTATAGTTGGAACCGAGCGACTTGGGATCGGGCAGCACTGCCTTGAGGAACTGCAGAGGCACGATCTCCACTCCGTTGTACATCACAGGGTCGATGCGTGTCATGCCCACATTCTGCAATACACGCAGATGGGTCAGATATTCCTGCCCGAAAGTCATCCAGAAACGAGCCCTCTTTATGGTGGGATAGTTGATAACCAGCGACTCCAGCTCCTCGTGGTACATGAGATACGATTCGCGGGCCCCTATCTCCGGATAGGTCAAGGCACAGTGAATCTCGTGCGGTTCGGTCTCCACCCACTTGCCGTCCTGCCAGTATTTGCCCTTCTGGGTAATCTCGCGTATATTGATTTCAGGATTGAAGTTGGTGGCGAAAGCCATGCCGTGGTTACCGCCATTGCAATCCACTATATCGAGATACTCAATCTTGTCGAAGTGGTGTTTGGCTGCATAGGCCACAAAGATGGCCGACACGCCCGGGTCAAAGCCACAGCCGAGGATGGCCGTAAGACCGGCCTTCTCAAAGCGCTCGCGGTAGGCCCACTGCCAACTGTATTCGAAGTGAGCCTCGTCGCGCGGCTCATAGTTGGCCGTGTCAAGATAGTTCACCCCACACTCCAGACACGCATCCATTATCGCCAGATCCTGATACGGCAATGCCACATTGACGACTATGTCGGGCGAGAATGACTTCATCAGCGCACAGAGCTGCTCCACGCTGTCGGCATCCACTGCCGCAGTCTTCACCCGGCCCTTTTCGAATCTCGATGCTATGTCGTCGCACTTGCTCTTGGTGCGGCTTGCGAGCATGATGTCCGTAAATACAGGATTGGCCGCAATCTTGCAGGCGACCACCGTGCCGACACCACCGGCACCTATTATCAAAACCCTACATCCTTTCTGCTGTTCCATTGTAGTTCAAAGATTAACGTTTATTTTGGTAGTTTCAACTTGACAAAGTTAGCGAAATATTTCTATTTGCATCTTCACTTACGGGCAAACAGTCCGATTGCCGGCCCAAAATGCAGGGCATCCCACCGTACAGGACAACGTACATTCTTTGTTTTTAATCGCATAAATAACACTGTTTTTTTTGGTAAAACAAAAAAACTGCCTATCTTTGCACCGCTTTTCGGAGCAAAACATACGGAGACTCAGTAGCTCAGCAGGTAGAGCACATCCCTTTTAAGGATGGGGTCCTGGGTTCGAGC
>CAVHXY010000020.1:0-8370 GCA_963640325.1 Tidjanibacter sp. | reverse complement strand
CTCGCGACCCCAACCTTGGCAAGGTTGTGCTCTACCAACTGAGCTATTTCCGCAAAATATGTCTTTGGCTTTGTCTTCCTTGTGCTTGCCAAGGTTGTGTCTCTGCCAACTGAGCTGTTTCCGCAGAAGCACACTTAAGTGACATTTGCGAGTGCAAATATAGACGTTTTCTATTTTTCTGCAAATTTTTCGATAAACTTTTCTATTTTTTTTAGTTCGTCTCGTCCGAACCAGTTTATCTCCTTGTCCCTATTGAACCATGTCATTTGCCGTTTGGCATAGCGACGTGAATTCCGTTTGATTAACTCCACTGCCTGTTCACGAGTGGAGCTGCCGTCCCACCAGTCGAACAGTTCTTTGTAGCCAACTGTTTGTAGCGCATTGAGTTGCTTCTGTGAATAAAGCGCACGGGCTTCTTCTTCCAGCCCCTCTTCAAGCATTATGTCCACTCTGCGATTGATCCGGTCATACAGTTCGGCTCGCTCCGTGGCAATGCCAATCTTGATGATTCTGAACGGCCGTTCGGTTCGCTCCCCCTTGCGTTGTTCGGAATATGGCCGTCCGCTTGCTTTGCATACTTCCAAGGCGCGCATGACACGGGCGGGATTATTGCGGTCTACGGCGGCATAATACTCGGGGTCGAGTTCGTGCAACTCCGTCAGGAGATTTTCAATTCCCTCAGACTGCAGTCGCTCCGTCAATTCGTGCCGGATGTTTCCGTCAGCCGTAGGCAGATTGTCCATTCCATTGCATAGTGCGTCTATGTAGAGCCCCGCCCCTCCTACTGCAACTACAAAGCGGTGCTTGCGGAACAACTCATCAAGCAGTGCAAGGGCCTCTTTTTCAAACATGCCACATGTGTATTCTTCGGTGATTTCGCGGTCGGCAATGAAATGGTGCTTCACCCTTTCAAGTTGTTCTGCTGTCGGTTGGGCGGTACCGATAGCCATGCCGCGGAACACTTGTCGCGAATCGGTGGAAATTATAGGAGCTTTAAGATGCTCGGCCAAGGTTATTGACAAATCGGTCTTGCCCGAACCTGTGGGGCCAAGTATAACAACAAGTATGGGTTTGTCAATACTCATCGTCATATGACTCGTCTCCCTCGAAATCGTTGAAATCGCTCATCACCTCTTCGAAAATGGACATCTCCTCGACATTCATTTCGGGATCGAACTGGTCGGAAGGTTCTCCGTGCGCAAACATCACACGCGGATAAGTGAACCCATCTTCGGCCTTTTTCATTTCGCTCAACTGCAGATAATATGAACGGTCGGCAAATATGTCGAATGTGAAAATCAAACGATTGTGGTCGTTGCCCACCAACTGCCCTATCGTTACTTTGTCCATTGGTATCGGGGAAGCCTCCTCATCTCCCCCCTGCATGTCTTCGGAAGTGAACTCCTGAATCTTTTCCCAGCGGTCATCGGCCGTAAAGAACGAATAGATGCTGTCGGGAGCATATTCCAAATCTTCGCATATGAAATTGCAGAATTCTCTCAACGTCATGTCGTACATGACTTCGTAGTCGCGCAGAAAGACATCGCTTTCGTCGCTCAGCATCCTGAATTTGAAAACAATTGACATGTCGGTATTTGTGTTGTGTGTACTCTCGCATGAGACCTACACGATTATGCAATGCAAAAGAGCCTTAAGCAATACTCCCTCTTGCCAAAACAAATGTAGTAAAAGATACGAAAAGATGCAAACTCCATGGATTTCGTTGTGGACATAGGCAAGGTAGATAAGCAACCAAAGCAACAGGCCGTTATCACATAGGCATAAATATGCCTAAAAACAAAGGACACGTTATAACGGCAGAGCGGCTGTCAGACGGGCAAATGATATACTATGACGCACAAAGCGGCACATTCCTCAATATCGAAGAATATGCCGAACGTGGAGTTGAATATTTTGAGGTGCTGAAAGTTGACAAACTCATCCTACACAAAGAGTTTTTCAAACAGATTACCCGCCTGTTGTAGTGCGGAGATTGAACGCCCAATATATCTCATCAAAGTTAAGCACTTGTTGGATTTTCCCCGAGGGGCTTATTTTGATGAGATACGGATGGCCCATATATCGGGGGCGAACAGTGTGGGTAAGGTAAAAATACTTGTACCCGTTGCGCATTGCAGACGGCTCTATTCAAAGCCGTTGGCTGAAGCATACTTTTCGGCAATCTTTTGATAATCTATCATAATGCAAATATTTTATTGAATATCGCCTACTTGTCTTCAGCAAGGAACTCCACGGGGCAGTGTCGAATTTGACGTCATAGTCAACCGTTCGCGACAAAGCGACCAGTAATTCAACGGCACACCTCTACTGAGAAGCAAGAGGTCTCTAATGTAAGCAAAAAATCAGTTTAATCCAAGCAAAAATGACAAAACGTCCACCCTGTCGGGGTAATCTGTGAGCGCCGGGAATTGCGCACGGCCGAAATCGGTACAATCCACCTCGCCGACATATTCCAGATGAGACACAATGCATTGGATTTCGTCAGCATGTGTGGCGACAAAACCCTCGGCCTCTGCCATATTTGCATAGCGCAGGCAATTGATTGTCGAAAGACTTTGTGGAACATGCGATTCAGATTCACGCAGCAGGAAGAATCCGCCATCGTGAAACTCTGCCCCATTCAGTACGCACATCGCCTTGGTCTGCCGATAGTTGTTGCGGTAACTCTCGGTGATATACTGCTCACCGTTACGGAAGGCATTCAGGATACGGTCAATGTCAAAATCACGGGGAATAAGCAAGGCGCCCACATTGCGGCATCCGAGCCCATTGTGGCAGAATACGTCTTCGGCCAACAGTGCCAACTCTTCCTGGGACTCACTCCCGTCCAGCAATGCAATGGAGTGCATGCTGTGGCGCAACAACATGGGGACGTTGCGATATTTTGAGCGGAAATATATGGAGCTGTTGTCGCTTCCTGTGGCAATTATTGCTTCGGGCAACATGTCATCGGAAAGCAGAGACAAGGGGACGGAGGGCAATGGCTTTTTCAAGAGTTCCATTATATAGTTCATCAACACCCTGTCTTTGGAGGATGGCTTGATATGGCACTCATGCCCGGCCACAAGCACACACAGCATATCAAAGAAACCGACCAACGGAATGTTCCCAGCCATGATTACCCCTACCCTGCGAAACCGTACGGCCGTAAAGTCATAGGCAGAAATCCACTTGAGGAGCAACTCTTTGCGGAGCATTTGCTCGCACAGTGCACGTACCGCCAGCGAGATGCTTTGCGGTGAGAACCATCGGTTCTCCTCGCAGGCACGCTGCACTATTGTCTCGGGGATACCGTGGCGGAGCTCTGTACCAAGCGTTTCGAAAGCGTCAATTATATCCAAACGGTTTCTTGCCATATTGCAAAGATAAGGTACAATTGGATATTTTTATTAATTTTGCCGAAAATCAAATCCATTCGACAAATGCACTTCTTAGCCATAATTCCTGCGCGCTATGCCTCTTCGAGATTTCCGGGCAAACCGCTGGCCGACATTGACGGAAAGCCCATGATTCAGAGAGTTTATGAACGTGTCAGTGAATATTACAAACATTGCTGTGTGGCAACGGATGACGAGCGTATAGAGAGAGCCGTGAGGGGATTCGGGGGTAAAGTCGTAATGACCTCGGACAAACACCGCAGCGGTACTGACCGATGTGCCGAGGCTTTGGGGCATTTTGAAAAAGAGAGCGGACTGAAATTCGATGTTGTGGTCAATGTACAAGGTGATGAGCCATTCGTGTCGGAAGAGCATCTTGTGAAAATAAAGACGGCTTTTGAAGACAAGGAGACCCAGATAGCCACCCTCGTAAAGCGATTTTCCAAAAAAGAGGACATCTTCAACCCCAATTCACCCAAGGTAATCTTGTCCAAAGATGGTTTTGCGCTCTATTTCAGTCGGGCAGCAGTGCCCTACCTGCGCAATGTACCACAGCAAAGCGACTGGCAAAGCCAGTATGTATACTTCAAACACATAGGCCTTTACGCCTACCGCTGCGATGTCTTGCGAGAGATAACTCTCCTGCCTATGGGCGAGTTGGAGAAAGCTGAGTCCCTGGAGCAGCTGCGCTGGATAGAGAATGGCTACAGAATAAAGGCTATAGAAACCGTTGCCGAGAATATTGCAGTGGATACACCGGAGGATTTGCAGGCGGTTTTGCGGAAAATCAGAGGATAATTTTATCCGATTGTGATTATTTTAAAATAAATCGATATATTTGTCGATGTTATGATTCATTGTGTTGTCATGCCGACAACAAATCACACACTCTAAAATACAATTTTATCCCATATACCTATGCAAGACATAGATGCATTGAAGAAGAAGAGTCTGTCTGAACTTCGTCAAATAGCGCAGGCGCTTGGCATTACGGAACCTTTGAAGAAAAACGATTTGATAACCAGGATTATGGAATCGGCAACGACCGTTCCGTCAGAGACTTCTGACGAGATGCAAGAACGTTCTGCCGACGATAGTGCCATGACTGGCAAAAAGAGAGGGATGCGGAGACGCCTCGGTCCCACACATGTCAATTACAATCGGGCGGTTGCACACAATGATGCCGAGGATTCTGCCGAAGCCTCGCACCCAACGACTTCGGGGACAGAAAATGCCCTACAAGGCACTCCGGCGACTGAAACGCTGCAACGTCCTCGTCGCGGACGTCCGAAACGTGTGGTGATTGATGAAGGCCAAGAGAGTGCCGGTCCGCACGAAACTGTGCAGGAAGAATACCCGTCACATGCTGAACAAACCGGAACAACAGAAGACAATGTGTCCGCCCCGGAGAGTGCCCGCCCCACAGACGAGTCTGCCACGAAGCACAAAAAGGTGATACCGCATGAAGAAAAACATGACCAGCAGATAGATTTGGACTCTGTTGTTGTGGAGGGCGAAGGCGTACTGGAGATTATTCCCGATGGATATGGATTCCTTCGTTCGGCAGATTACAACTATCTCAACTCGCCTGATGATATATATGTGTCACCATCGCAGATCAAGAACTACGGTCTCAAGCCTGGAGATACGGTGCGCGGAACCATCCGTCCGCCGAGAGAAGGTGAAAAGTATTTCCCGCTCGTAAAAGCCATAGAGATAAACGGTCTCGACCCCAAACTGATTCGTGACCGTATGCAATTTGAGTACATGACCCCATTGTTCCCCAATGAGAAGTTCAATATCACGGGCAATGGACACAACAACCTCTCTACCCGCGTAGTGGATCTGTTCGCCCCGATAGGCAAAGGACAGCGCGGCATGATTGTAGCCCAACCGAAGACGGGAAAGACCATGATGCTGCAGGAGATTGCCAATGCCATTGCCGACAATCACCCTGAAGTATATCTCATCGTTTTGCTCATAGACGAACGTCCCGAGGAGGTGACCGAGATGGCGCGCAATGTAAAGGCCGAAGTGGTGGCCTCCACATTCGACGAGCAGGCGGCACGGCATGTGAAGGTTGCCGAAATGGTTCTCGACAAGGCCAAGCGTCTGGTGGAGTGCGGGCACGATGTTGTGATTTTGCTCGACTCGATAACCCGATTGGCGCGTGCTTATAATACGGTACAGCCGGCTTCGGGCAAAGTCCTTTCGGGCGGTGTGGATGCCAATGCGTTGCATAAGCCCAAACGTTTCTTCGGCGCTGCCCGCAATTGTGAAGGAAAAGGTTCTCTGACCATTATAGCCACAGCCCTTATAGATACCGGTTCGAAGATGGATGAGGTGATCTTTGAGGAATTCAAGGGAACCGGCAATATGGAGTTGCAACTTGACCGCAAGCTGGCCAACAAGCGCATCTACCCTGCCGTAGATGTCGTAGCCTCGGGTACGCGTCGTGAAGACCTGCTTGTAAGCAAAGATGTGCTGCAGAAGACCTGGATACTGCGCCGCTACCTCTCGGACATGAATTCTGTGGAGGCAATGGAAGAGATGCAGAAGCACATGCAGAACACTCTCAGCAACGAAGAGCTGATGGTGACAATGAACAAATAAAAATATGTCAGGCGATACATTGTCGGGATGAAATGATTAACTTTGCATCCGACAATAGGCGGAAGTAGCTCAGTGGTAGAGCATCTGCTTCCCAAGCAGATGGTCGCGGGTTCGATTCCCGTTTTCCGCTCAAAGTAAAAGCAGCAGGGTTCCCCATGATGAAACCCTGCTGCTTTTTTTATGCGAAGGCCTTTTGCGGATTTTTCCGGCGGTCAATTATTCAGAATGTAGCGGTCGATGAGTTGGTATCCGTATGTGTCGAACCTTTGGGAGGCATCAAAGCTGTTGCGTCTCTCGTCAATAGCCACAGAGAAAGCAATGCAGGTCATCACTGCACAAAGGATCAGGCTGACGATGGCGACCAGGGCCTCCCGTTTGGGCGAGAGCGTTACTCCGAGGTACTTGAAATCGCTGAACTCTTTCCGTTTCCACAGACCGACGTTTGAGCGCAACCATTGTGCGTATGCCTGAAAATCGAGTTCCGGGTTTGCTATAAACCAACTCTCTGTGGCGGACTCGAGGTTCGGCAAATCGCACCACGAGAAGGCCTTGCACCATTTTACGGTCGCAGGTGTGTTTTCGACAGTGCCTTCGGATGCACTCTGACGGGGCTCTACCCCAATACATACCACAAATTCGTTTTTGTTGCCGCCATTCCAATAGGCTTGTTGTTTGAGTGCAGTGGCGACACCCTGTTGCGCGGCATCGAACATCAGAATGAAGACATGTATCTGCCGAGTCTCTCCCTCAAAGGCATTTATGAGCTGGAATGCCCGCTGCGAATTTGGCGCAACCTGCATCCGGTCTTCAAGTTTCGGGGAACATAATATGACATCCGTCTCCAAGTATCGCATCTTAAATGAAGGGTAATCCACCAGTCCGAGTTTTTCTGCTTCGGACTTTGATACATTACCTCTGTGAAATATTGAGTTGGAGTTGGCCACATAATTTATATACAAGCCCTTGAATGTACGCGTAACAGCATCTTCATACACCCCGTTCCATTGATAAAGCTGCCCTCCGCCTCCCGACACACAATTGATGTGTGGCGGATTTATCCATTGTTCCGGTGTGCCCCACTGCAGGCGGCATGAGTTGTAAACATCGCGAGTGATGTTGGTTGGGAAACCGCAATTGCACTCCAGTAGCCAAATGTCGGGATGACGATGGAATTCGACCACAGTCCGAGTGCGTGTGTTGCCTTGGCTGTCCGTATATGTTTCGCGGCGCTCTACCCTTTCGACCCATGCTTCGTGGTGCTGCACATTGATTGCATAGGCGCTCAGATACTCCTTCGTACGGCTTGCACGGTGTGTCGTCAGCCACAAGAGCAGTTCGCTGACTACTACCATAGCCAAGTACATCCCCCAATCCTCCAAATTTTCGAAAAGGAGAAAAAGGATGCAAACAGTAACAATCGGAAATATGTAGGCAACTCTGCGCACGGCAAGTTTTTAAGAAAACAGCTCTACGTTGTCTTCCCGGCGAGTGTTTATTGCCGTCTGTGTTATTTCCGATGAAATCACCGTATATTCTATCTTGCTCTTGTTCCGTATAAACCAACCCGACGGCATGGATTCCAGGAGAGTCTCTCGCTCACGTATAATGTCCAACATCCGTTGTTGTGCCGTTGCGAAACAGGCACGCTGAACCTCTATTGCCTGCATTAATTTGTCATAGAGTTTCGTGTCAAATTCGGGATTGGACTCCTTGATCATCTTCACCAAACCGTTGCTGTCATTTGCATACCGTCCCGATATAAGCTCGGGGTAGATTTTCTCGAAAGATTTGCGGTACTGTTCCGTCACTCCGGCCTCTTGTTTCAGGACCTTCCACATGGTGTCATAAACAGACTCAATTTTCCCTTTCTGCGCTTCGGCCTCTTTGCGCAAGGAAATTTCGCGGTTGTTGTAGGAAAAATACATCACGAACAGAACCAGCAGCAATATGCCGCAAACGATCAATGTAGTAATCATATCAGATAGAATTTTATAATATTGTCTCTATAATAGTTTTTGCAGTAGTCATTAAACAACGGCCTCAAGAACCTTGTCGAACGGTCTGGAACCGTCTTTACAAAGATAATCATATCATTCGACAAAAGAGAGCCCTCGTTAAATTCCCTGCAAATAAATTTCGACAAAAATTTGTAGGGAGAAAAAAAACGTCTATATTTGCACTCGCAAATGTCACTTAAGTGTGCTTTTTGCGGAAACAACTCAGTTGGTAGACCCCAACCTTGCCCTAAGATGTTGAACATTCCAACCTTGGCAAGCACAGGGGAGATAAAACCAAAGACATATTTTGCGGAAATAGCTCAGTTGGTAGAGCACAACCTTGCCAAGGTTGGGGTCGCGAG
>CAVHXY010000019.1:0-8769 GCA_963640325.1 Tidjanibacter sp. | reverse complement strand
CCTTTTTCCCACTGTCGTTCTCCGACTGCGCAACACTCTCCTTCTCGTTTTTGGTTTTCTCGGAAGTTGTTTCTACCTTTGCATCAGACTTGCCGGTGTGCCGCGCAGCTTGCACTTCATTCGTCGGAGCTATAGCGCTAACGTCTCCGTCAGCCGACAATTCATCATAAGCCGTCAGAACCCAGTTCTTGTCGGCTGTTTTTTTGCCATTGTCACGGACATTCTTTCTAATGGTTACGAGTTTGCGCCCTTTCTTGAACACAATCTTGTCCCCATCTTCAAAGTCCTTCGCTCCCGTCTTGATGATGTCGTCAATGACTTGTGCGGCTTCATCAACAGTAGAAAAACTTTTGCCCTCTCCTACGTGCTTGCTGACAATATGGTCAAAGCCACCGCCTTTGTCACCCCACACCACATCAATGTCTCCTACACCTTTCCGATGGAACACACCAAGCAAATCACCACTTTTCTTCCTTAACAAGAAATCAAAAGCCTTTTGAGCCTTGCCCTTGAAGGCATCATAGATGTTGCCGAACACACCTCTGCCAATAGGCTTAGGCTCCGCTTCGGTCTTAACCTCATTGTTCTCGGTCTTCGGTGCAGCTTCGGCTTGGTCGGTTGGTTGACCAGACATGTATTAATGGGCACTATACGTAGCACGGACACTTGTGAAGAACATTTCTCGTAACTTCACCAATACTAAACAAGCATTATTGGCCATGTGCCGGGATAGAATCGCCCCTGGAGCCTATTCCGCAGTTCCCTGCGACTCTTCGAAGTAATGCCACAGATTGTCTTCGGCCGGCACGGGGGCTGTCACCTTCAAGGGCACCTTGCGCACAGGGTGCATAAATTCGATACAGCGTGAATGCAACGAGATGCCGCCGTCCTTGTTGGAACGTTTGGCCCCGTATTTCAAGTCCCCCTTTATAGGGCATCCTATTTTGGAGAGCTGGCATCTTATCTGGTGGTGGCGCCCCGTAATGAGCTCCACCTCGAGCAGTTTGTAGTTTGTACTGCCCCCCAGCAGACGATAGTGCAGTTGTGCCTCCTTGCAGTCCGAGCGGGGGTTGTCGTAGGCTCGTGAACGGTTGGCCTTGCTGTCGCGCATGATGTAGTGTACGAGCGTGGCCTCGTCCTGTTGGGGCATATTCTCCACTATGGCCCAATAGGTTTTTCTGATCTGACGCTGTTTTATCATCTCGTTGAGCCGTGCGAGAGCCTTGCTCGTCTTGGCAAACATCACGGCACCGCTTACTGGACGGTCTATGCGGTGTACCACTCCAAGGAATACCTCGCCCGGTTTGGCATCGCGTGCCTTAATATATGCCTTGATCTCTTCTTCCAGTGCCGTATTACCCTCGGGATCGGTCTGCACCAGATCACCGCAGTGTTTGTTTACAACCATTATATGGTTGTCTTCGTAAAGGATGTCTTGTTCTGTGAACATCTATTCGTTGTGATTGAAGTTGAATGCGAACGGCATGAGGCACGAGGCACTCTCCACAATGGTGGCTGTAGTGGCCGAACACATGATTATCTTTATCTTGCTCTGTTGTCTTGTCTCGGTATCGCACAATACCTGACGGCACACTCCGCAGGGTGAACACTCCTCATTGTCGGGCTGCGACACGATGGCCAATGCCACTATCTTGTCCTCCGGCATGAGTGCATTGTGGTACGAGAGCAGGTTGTGCTCGGCACAGATGCTTGCAGGAAACGAGCTGCTCTCCTGGTTGGCTGCCGTTATGATGCGTCCGCTTTGCAAGAGCGCCGCCGCCCCCACATGGAAATCAGAGTATGGGGCATGGGCTTCGGCACGCGCCCTGCGGGCTGCCTCGACCAATTCGGAATACTCTTTCGGGAAGTCCCCTTCAAGAGCATAGCGCCGGTATGTGAAACTATATGTTGCCTTTTTCATATCTCGAAGGGGCTTTTTTTCTGCCATGTGCAGTGGCTCCGCTGTCATCCCTCTCTTTTATGCCATACGGCCGCAATCCTCCGTCCAGAAGCCGCGACCGCATGATGCTTTTCGTTTCCCCTCTGTCTGCCGAGGCGAAAAGGTGGTTTCTACACCGTAGTATCTACTCAGACAAGGGGAGCAGAACAAATTTCGCATCTATCGTATAGCTGAACTTCAGTTTCTTGAACTCCACTGCTGAACCTTCGTCTTCAGCCTCGGCTGCATCGAGATTGGCGGCACGTGCCAACAGCATACCCGAATAGCGGTTGTAGTTGGATGTCTCGCCACTCATGTAGTTGTTGTCCACGATGGTTATGGCGCTGCCTGCCTTCTGTCCGCAAGCCTCGGCAAGGGTCATTGCGGTTTCGCGGGCATTCTTCATGGCCTCCACCCTCAACTCCTTCTTGATGCCGTCAATGTCCGAGTATGTCGATTTGGTAATGTACGTGTTGGGGATGTTGAGCTTTGCCAGCTCTTCGAACACCTTGTTTATCTGGTCGGGCGATGAGAGCTTCAGCTGGAACGACTTGCTCGTCTGCACCTGGTTTTTGCGCAACAGATAGGTCTGCATGTCACTCGACATGTCGGCCACGGTGAGGGCCTTGTCCACATTGATACCTATGTGCTTGAATGCTGCGATCATCTGCTGCTCCTGCTCGGCGACACTCACCTTGCCTTTGTTGGTGCTCTCCTGGTCAATGGTTATAGACAGGTATATCTCATCGGGTGTAACCTCGCGTGTGGCCTTGCCGGTCACCTCCACATAACATTCATACTTGTTGTTCTGCGCCGTAAGAGACATGCCACACATGAGCATCAGCCCAAGAATCAGATACTTTCTCATGATAAACCTCCTTTTAATTCTCTTTGTTGATCAATTTGTCGTTGACTTTAGCCTTGTATTTTTTCTCGGGCTTGAGTCTGGTTTTTCCTTTCGTCGTGGCGAAACGGGGGTTTATGTAGCGCCTCAGGTATGAAGCCTGCGTACGGCTCTGTGCCGAAGATTTCCGTGTGCAGTAGTAGAGTTCTATCTCCACAGCATTGTTGCCACTCCCGTCGGTACCGGAAGTGCCGATTACCGTGTCAGGGGTGACCGTGTCGCCCGGTTGCACCTTCACATCCGTCATCAGCGAGTAACGTGCTGCCGAACCGTCGCTGTGCAATACCTCTATATAATTGGTGTTGTGTATTCTCACCACGCCCTTGCGGACGGCATAAACATCCTCTTTCGCCTTGAAGACGAACTCCCAGCACTTGAATCCCACCAGGTTGTCTTCATGGTAATGACGTGCTTCTATGGCCGAACGTTGCACGGCACGCGCCGTTTTTTTTGCTCCGTAGGGCAGGCGGTAGACGAAATCGGTGTCGGGTAAGACATCAAGGGGCATCGCTATACCTTGCGACGAGACTACGGTGCTGTCCGTGTTGTCGCTGTTCCCCGAGAGACCTGACATCGCAACTGGGCGCGGACCTTGGGCATCCTGTGCCGCAACAGTGCCAGCCAAGAATGTCAGCAATGCGGCCGGCAACAATGACACAACAGTATGCCGCCAATGGCGAGTGGCAGATACGGAACTCATCTTCGGGTCAGTTTTACTACATTTTCCACATGCTGCGTGTGCGGGAACATGTCCACCGGCTGTACCGAATCGACCTTGTAGTGTGCATCCAGCAGCGCTATGTCGCGCGCCTGTGTGGCCGGGTTGCAGCTCACATAGACTATGCGTCTCGGAGCAGCCCTCAATATCGTGTCGATCACATCCTCATGCACGCCGGCACGGGGCGGGTCGAGAATGACTATGTCCGGCTGTCCGTTGGCTTCGATGAACGAATCGTTGAGCACGTCCTTCATGTCGCCCGCATAGAACACCGTGTTGTCTATCCCGTTAAGGCTTGAGTTGTACCTTGCATCCTCTATCGCCTCGGGAACGTACTCCACACCCACCACTTTCCTGCATTGGCGTGCCACGAAGTTGGCTATCGTGCCTGTGCCGGTATACAGATCGTATACCGTTTCGTTCCCGGTCAGTTCAGCGGCTTCCCGCGCCACTTTGTAGAGCTCGTAAGCCTGAGCCGAGTTGGTCTGGTAGAACGATTTGGGACCTACCTTGAACTTCAGTCCCTCCATGTCCTCTATGATGTGGTCCTTGCCTCGCAGCGTGAATGCCTCAAGGTCACCAGTAGAGTCATTCAGTTTGTCATTGACCATATACATGAGAGAGGTTATGCTGTCGCCGAAACGCTCCATGAGAGCATCGGCCAGGCGCTCCAGCTTCTCGGTGTCGTTCTGTGCCACAACAAGTATCACCATCGTTTCGCCAGTCGAAGCAGTGCGTATCACCAGATTGCGCATCAACCCCGTGTGTTCACGTATGTTATGGAAACCGTAGCCGTTGTCTGTGCAGAACTGTTTGATGAACAGTCTGATGCTGTTCGACGGTTCGGGTTGCAGATAACAGTTCTCTATGTCGAGTATCTTGTCGAATTTCTCGGGTATGTGGAATCCGAGTGCGGGAGCATCGTCAATCTCATTGCCGCTTGCAATCTCCTCGTAGGTTTTCCAACGCTTGGGAGAGAAGGTGTACTCAAGCTTGTTGCGGTAGAAGCGTGTCTTTGCCGAACCGAGTATGGGCGAGATGGGGGGAAGCTCTATTTTGCCGATGCGCGTAAGCTGGTCCTCCACCTGCTGTTGTTTGAATCGCAGCTGCTCGGTATAAGGCAAATTCTGCCATTTGCAACCGCCGCACACCCCGAAATGCTCGCAGAATGGCTCCTCGCGCATGGACGACCTCTTTACGTAGTTCACCACATAGCCCTCCATATAGCGACGGCGTTTCACCCTGATCTGTACATCCACCACATCGCCAGGAACGGTCATGGGGACGAATACCACTATGTCATTGTAGCGCCCGACCGATTTGCCTTCGGCGGCCGGCGCCGTTATCTCAAGCCCCTCAATGAGGGGATAATTGCCTTTTTTTCTCACTTCTGGTGCGTTTCTGATTTGGCTATAAAGGTAGTTACATTCCGTCAAAAGTCAAAAAATCTTCATATATTTGTCTGTTTTTATAAACAGTACGCAAGATGATAAATGTAGCTCGATTCATTTTCAATCCATTCAAGGAGAATACCTATGTCGTTTGGGACGGCACACAGCAGTGCGTAATCATAGATGCGGGAAACAACTTCGAACAGGAGAACAACTCGCTCCTCAACTTCATTGCCGAAAAAGGGCTTAAGCCGATGGCCGCCATCTCTACCCACGGACACTATGACCATGTGTGCGGTGTGGGACTGCTGAAGGAGAAGTTCGGCATACCGTTCGCCTTGAGCAGCGTGGACGAGTATGTCTACTCCACAGCCGCATTTGACGGAGCCCGTTACCGTTTCAAGTTCAAGACGGAGAAGTACGAGATAGACCTTTCGAAGCAAAAGACCTTCTCGTTCGGCGAGACGGAGTTCAAGATCATCCCCACTCCCGGTCACACTACGGGACATGTCTGCTTCTACGACGAGGTCTCCAAGATAATGTTCACGGGCGACACCCTCTTCAAGGAGAGCATAGGCCGCACCGACCTGCGTGGCGGGGACTATGAGGCCATAATGGACAGCATTCTCACCAAGATACTCCCCTTGGGCGGCGATATAGTATTCTACAGCGGTCATGGCCCCGAGAGTACGATCGGTCATGAGACGATGTACAACCCCTTCATTACCGAAGTACTGCAGGGCGGTTTCAATGTCGATTCGGAGGAACAGCAATGAGAATTGACATTCTCTCCGTCGTTCCAGAACTATTGGAGTCGCCGCTGAACCAGTCGATTCTCAAGCGGGCCCGCGCCGCCGGTCTCGTGGAGATAGTGGTGCACAATATCCGCGACTACTCCACAGACAAGCACCACCGTGTGGACGACTATCCTTTCGGAGGCGAGGCGGGGATGGTAATGATGGTAGAACCCGTATTCCGGGTGATTGAGAAACTTACCTCGGAACGTAAATACGATGAGATAATATTCACTTCGCCCGACGGTGAAACCTACAGCCAGCGCGAGGCCAACCGTCTCTCCACGCTCGAGAATGTAATGATTCTCTGCGGGCACTACAAGGGAATTGACTATCGCATCCGCGAGCACTTGATAACCAAGGAGATATCTGTCGGTGACTATGTTCTTACGGGTGGAGAACTGGCTGCTGCGATAATTACCGACAGCGTGGTGCGCCTTCTGCCGGGGGCTATTGGAGACGAGGAGTCGGCTCTTACCGATTCGTTTCAGGACGGACTTCTGGCACCGCCCATCTATACCCGTCCGGCCGAATTCAACGGATGGAGTGTGCCGGAGGTACTGTTGTCGGGCAATGAGAAGCAGATAAATCTCTGGAAAGAGGAACAGGCCTATGAACGCACGGAGCGTCTGCGTCCCGACCTTATCGAAAAACTGCAGTAACGGAGGCAAGCCACCACGGCAATACAGTGCTCATGCATTTGCTTTGCGGGCAATGTCAAAACAACAAAACTTTTTCAAAAGGGCAACAACATGAAATACTATCTTATAGCAGGCGAGGCATCTGGCGATTTGCACGGAGCCAATCTCATGAAGGGACTCTTGAAGTGCGACCCCGAGGCGCATTTCCGTTTCTGGGGTGGTGATCGCATGGTCGGGGTGGGCGGCAGGGAGAATCTGGCCCGCCACTACAAGACTGCCTCGTTCTTCGGCCTGATGGAGATTGTGCGCAATCTGCGTACGATTTTCTCCCAGTTGGCCGAGTGCAAGCGCGACGTGAAGGCCTTTGCTCCTGATGTGGTGATACTGATAGACTATCCGGGATTCAATTTCCGAATGGCCCGTTTTGCCCATTCGGAAGGCATAAAGACATTCTATTACATCTCGCCCAAGGTGTGGGCATGGAAGGAGTCTCGCGTAAGGAAGATACGCAAGTATGTCACGCAACTTTTCATTATATTCCCCTTTGAGACCGAATATTTCGTCCAGCGTGGCATCAAGGCAATTTATGAGGGCAATCCCTCGGTGGACTCCATTGCGCAACGTCTGGACCGGATTCCGACCGAGAGAGACTTTCGTCGGGAGCACTCTCTTGACGAGCGTCCCATAGTGGCATTGCTTGCGGGTAGTCGCAAAACAGAAATCCGCAACAATCTGCCCTTTATGACTGCATTGGCAAACCGTTACCGTGATTTCCAGTTTGTGGTGGCGGGGGTGTCGTGGTTAGACAAGTCTCTCTATGAGATGCAACTGAAAGGCACACAGGTCCGGTTTGTTTCGGATGTTACATACGAGCTGCTCAAATATTCTGTGGCGGCGGTGGTTACTTCGGGTACGGCAACATTGGAAACTGCCCTTATAGGAATTCCGCAGGTAGTATGCTACAAAGCCGACGGCTTTTCGGTGGCCATAGGACACCTGCTGGTGAAGATACCGTTCATATCGCTTGTAAACATAATTATGCATCGTGAGGTGGTCAAGGAGCTCATACAGTGGGATATGACAATGGCGAATGCCGAGCGTGAACTTTCGGCCATCCTGCCGGGAGGAAATAAGCGCGACCGGATGCTCTCCGATTACCGCGAACTCTCTTCGCTCATGGGGGCCCCCGGTGCGTCAGAACGTTTCGCCCGTCGCATGGTGGAACTGTTGAAAGCCGGGAACGATTGAGTCGTCGGACTGCGCCTTGGGAGAATGGTAGAGGAAGGCAAAGCAAAAACAAATATACGGCAATCTCCTTGCCTTTGTTGCAACGAGAGAGCACAAAAGAAATTGAGACATGAAAATCATATGCATAGCCAAGAACTACAGCGAACATATCCGTGAGTTCGACGGTGGGGAGGCCCCCAAGGAGCCTGTCTTCTTCATGAAACCAGACAGCGCACTGTTACGCAACAACGAACCGTTCTATATTCCCCATTTTAGCCGACAGGTCGATTACGAGACCGAATTGGTGGTGCGGATCTCTCGGGTGGGCAAGTGCATAAGGCGCGAGTTTGCCAGCCGTTATTACGATGAGGTAGGGCTCGGCATAGACTTCACTGCGCGCGACCTGCAGCGCAAGGCCAGAGCCGAAGGTATGCCATGGTTCGCATCCAAAGGATTCGACCGTGCAGCTACAGTTTCCACGGAATTTCTGAGCCTCAAGAAGTTGGGCAAGAGCATCAATGATCTGCATTTTACCATGTCGCTCAACGGAGAGACCCGCCAGAACGGTTATACGGGAGACATGATATTTTCTGTGGACGACATCATCTGCCACGTGTCACAATATGTTACTCTGAAGATGGGTGACCTCATCTATACCGGTACTCCGACTGGCGTTGGCCCTGTTGCCTCGGGCGATGTACTGCGCGCCTCCTTGGAAGGCATCGAACTGTTGAATTTCGACATAAAGTAATAGGGTCCGTATATCTGACCGCCATTGTTATTTAGGAGTAGTTATGCTTTCTGTAAGTATATAGCCTGATTTCATGCTATTATTCATTAGTGTCCCGATTTTAATAGGACACTAACGCCTCTGTGTATTAAAAAATTAGAGGAGGCGATATCTGCACAAATAAACAGCACACAATTATGCAAATGAATAGAGTGTGCCCTTCGTGTAGAAGCCCTTGCCCTTTGCCTTCCTGCCCTCAAGGGTGCTTGCGTCCGTCACAATGTCCACATTGTCAAGGTGCAGCTTCCCTGCCGTCTCCCTTGCCTGCTCTGCCATCTGCTCCACAGATGCAGTGGGAGTCTCCTTGCCTTCACGCGACAAATTTTCCCCACTGTTTGCAGTTTCGGAATTATTGTCTATATTTG
>CAVHXY010000018.1:0-16751 GCA_963640325.1 Tidjanibacter sp. | reverse complement strand
ATTGCGGCTTGACAACAATAGATTTGAGCAAGAACACGGAATTGACATATTTGAGTTTAGAGCAAAACTCTCTGATCTCTCTTGATGTCAGCAACAATACGAAATTGACCAATCTGAGGGTATATTTCAATAAGCTGACCTCGCTTGATTTGAGCAAGAATACGGAATTAACCACATTGTATGCCCCCAACAATAAATTTACCACGCTTGATGTGAGCAACAACACAAAGCTGACTTACCTGCATGTCAGCAACAATAAGCTGACCTCGCTTGATGTGAGCAACAACACAAAGCTGACTTACCTGGCGGTTTCCGGCAACGAGCTGACAACCATAGGTATCAGCGCCAATACGAAGCTGACAACATTTGGCTGTATAGACAATCCGGGCAATGCGGACGGCAAGTTCATCGTGACGGTATGGAGCGGATTTACGGCACCTTCGGGCTTCACCGCTGCCGGCAAGACCTGGGACAAGGACGGCAAGACCATAACCCTGGAGTACGAGGAGAAGTAGTTCCACGACAAGCCCGAAAGCAGGGCGAATATGACAGTAGAGGCACGAAGGTTCTTCGTGCCTCTACTGTTTTTTGGGGGCAATGGGCGGTGATCTCGGTTTCTTGCGGCAAACGGGCGAGAGATGAAAATAAATGACTATATTTGTAGACAGAGACTAAAAACAGTACATGATGAAGAGATTTGCAAAGATGTCTGCAGTGATTGCCGCAACGCTCGCAGCCGTGTTCGGGGCAACGGACACTCAGGCCCAGAGGGGCGAAACCATAACTGTGAAGGGGGGCGAACAGCTCTCGAAGGTGGTCTATCTGCTTGATGAATTCGAGACAGGTACCGTGATGTTCACGACCGGCAAGCGGGCCACGCCACGCATGAACTACAATATGCTCACCTGTAAGGTGCAGTTCATGGACGAAACTGACACGGTGCTGGACATAGACAACCCCGAAGAGATATCCTCCATAAGCCTCGGAGGAAAGACATATGTCTACGGCAACAATTCCTACACCCAATATGTGGCGCTGTACGGTGACGTGGCGCTTACCAGACAGCCCTATCTGCTGTTGCGTGACCGCCTTGCCACTTCGGGCTACGGCGGACAGTCGAGCACCACATCGGCCTCGTCGCTCTCGAACATGGAGCAGAGCGTGGACTACACTCTGCCGGTAGGCGAAACGCGTGTGTACGAAAAGACCGTGGCGCTTTTCCTCATGAAGAATGGCCGTCAGGTGCCCCTCAGTCAGAAGAATCTGGCCAAGTTCTTCCCCAAGCAGAAGGCTGCAATAACGGAGTATCTCTCCGAAAACGACGTGAACCTTGGCGACGAGGAGCATGTGAAGGCAATGTTGCAGGCCATAGTGGCGCAGTAGACACGGCAGGGGAGCCGGCAGAGAATTTTTGCAAAAAAACGACCGGACAATTTGCGGGAAAGGAAATTAATTTTTACCTTTGCCCCCGCTTAAGGGCAATGGCGAGATAGCTCAGCTGGTTAGAGCGCATGATTCATAATCATGAGGTCCCCGGTTCAATCCCGGGTCTCGCTACAAAAGAAGATGCCGACCTATGGAGGGTCGGCTTTTTTTGTGCCCTGCCGTAATTGAAGCTGTGAGGGCAGGCATCGGCGGAGAAACCGGCGTCACCGTGTCTCCTGTCGGACAATCGGCATCCATCCTTGCGGGTGGGTTCCGTGGTGCACCGGCAGTCGAGAAGCGGACTTTGCATGGCTGTAGATTGCAGAGTGTCACGATGTTGCGAAAGTCCTTTGTGATTAATCCTTGGCCAAATGTGGCGAATTGGCGAATATAGTGATGAATTGCCGGAGCGTTGTGGCATGGGGCAGCGCAACTCTTGCCACAATTGAATATCTTTGCACACAAAACAAACCGCGCGTTGGCACACAACGCCAAACAAAACAAAAGGACAATGACAGAAACCAAGTTCAATATCGCCGTACTGGTGAAACTGGCCATAGACACGCGCCAGGCAGTGGGCGGTACAATAATGAACGCCAACGGAACGATGAACCGGGCAGCGTTGCCCGCCGTGTTCAACCCCGACGACAAACATGCCCTTGAGGTGGCATTGCGCATAAAGCGGAGCATGCCGGGTACAACGGTTACGGCAGTGACGATGGGTGCGGACAATGCCGCCGCAGTGCTGAAGGAGGCCATATACATCGGGGCGGACAAGGGTATCCTCGTAAGCGACCGCAAGTTTGCCGGAGCCGATACGCTGGCCACATCGTATATTTTGGCGAGGGCTCTGAAACGCCTCGGAGCCGACATGATAATTGCAGGCCGTCAGACTATAGACGGTGATACGGGTCAGGTGGGCCCACAGGTGGCCGAGTGGCTCGGAGTGCCGCAGGTGACCTATGTCACGAAAGTATGTTTGTGCTCGGCAGAGGGTGTGGTGGCCGAGCGCCTGTTCGAGAACAGGGTGGAGCGAGTCTCGTGCCCGCTGCCCGCAGTGCTCACCGTGGACGGTTCTTCGGCCGACTGCCGTAACCAGAACATCAAACGCTACATGACATACAAGCATGCCGGGGTGGAGCGCTGGAGCGCAGCCGAGATAGGCGGTGACGAAACACGCTATGGACTGGGCGGTTCGCCCACCCTTGTGAGCGAAGTGAAGGAGATAGCCGTGCCGCACAAGGAGGCCAAGTCGGTGGAGGCCACAGACGAGGGGCTGAAAGAGTTGGCGGCAGAGATAATCAGCAACAGAATAATAGGATAGATGACCATGAACAATATAATGATATATTGCCAGACGGAGAACGGCCTGCCTTGCAGAACGAGCCTTGAGCTGCTCTGCGAAGGAAGGCGTCTGGCACGCAAGGCGGGTGTGAAGGTGGAAGCCATGTTGATAGGGCACGCTCTCGGCGAGGCTACCGAAACGCTCAGGCAATATGGGGCCGACACGGTGTACCGCATCGATGACGAACGCCTGAAGGAGTATGCGACATTGCCCTACAAGAAGTGCATTGTGGCACTCCTCCGTAAAGAAGAACCCTCGGTGGTGCTCTTCGGTGCGACCGACACGGGACGTGACCTTGCCCCGAGAGTGGCATGCGCCATGCAGTGCGGGCTTACGGCCGACTGCACCTCGCTCGACATAGACGACTTTACAGCCAAGGACGGCACCGAATACAAAAATGTGTTGCATCAGACGCGTCCCGCATTCTTGGGCAATCTGCTCACCACGATTCTCTCACCGCGCCACATGCCTCAGATGGCTACCATCCGTGGCGGCGTCTTCGCTGCAGAGCCGTGCGAGGCGAAGGGTTTTGAGGTGAAGGATTTCGACATCACGGGAGTGCTCGGCGAAGAGGATTTCTGCGTGAAGACCCTGGAGGCAACCGAACTCGAAAGCAAGACAGCCAATCTGGGCAGTGCCAATGTGATAGTGGCCGGCGGATACGGAATGGGCAGCAAGGAGAATTTCGACAAGCTCTACACGCTTGCCGAATTGCTCGGCGGTGAGGTGGGGGCAACGCGTGCCGCCACAGATGCCGGTTTTGCGGGCCATGACCGCATGATCGGACAGACGGGGCTTACGGTGCATCCCAAACTATACATAGCCTGTGGCATATCGGGACAGGTGCAGCACACGGCAGGCATGGACCGCTCGGGCGTGATAGTCTCCATAAACAGCGACCCGCATGCACCTATACACAAGATTGCCGACTACGCAATAGTGGCCGATGCCAACAAGGTGGTGCCAAAACTGATAGATATTTTCTCACGACATAACGCATAAGGGGTATGAAGAATTTTTACAGAGACAACGATGCTCTTTACAAACAGTTGCATCATCCGCTCATGGAGCGCATAGCGCAGATGTGCGAAAAAGGATACGCGAATGAGGAGAATTCGGAGTATGCCCCGAAAGATTATGCCGACCTTTTGGAGTCGTATGACAAGGCGCTAGAGATTCTGGGCGAGATAAGCGGCGAGGTGATTTCCGCCAATGCCGAAGGAGTGGACAAGGAGGGGCCTTGCTGCAGTGGCGGTAGGGTGACGTATGCATCCGGAACCCAGCGCAACCATGAGACGCTCATAGAGGCAGGTCTCTACGGAATGACCATGCCGCGCCGCTTCGGAGGCTTGAATTTCCCCACCACCCTTTTTGTGATGGCTTCGGAGATTGTGGCCCGTGCCGATGCGGGATTCTGCAACATATGGTCGTTGCAGAGTTGCGCCGACACCATCAACGAGTTTGCCGACGAGGAGACGAAAGCAGAGTTGCTGCCCCGCATTGCAGAGGGAGCCACCTGCTCGATGGACCTCACGGAGCCTGATTCGGGAAGTGACCTGCAGTCGGCCATGTTGCGTGCCACGTGGGACGAGGAGCGCCAGATATGGCTGCTCAACGGAGTGAAACGCTTTATAACCAACGGAGATGCCGACATAAAACTCATACTGGCCCGCTCGGAGGAGGGGACAGCCGACGGACGCGGCCTTTCCTATTTCGTGCACGACAAGCGTTGGGGCGGAATGACAGTGCGCCGTATAGAACACAAGATGGGAATCATCGGGTCGCCGACATGCGAGCTGGTATTCAACGATGCTCCCGCACGGCTTATCGGCCGTCGTCGCATGGGACTGATAAAATATGTGATGGCGCTTATGAACAGCGCAAGGCTCGGAATCGGTGCACAGTCTGTGGGCATCTCGGAGGCGGCCTACCGTGAGGCGGTGAAATACGCTTCGGAGCGCAAACAGTACGGACAGACCATCGAACACTTTACGGCCGTAAGGGAGATGTTGCTCGGCATGAAGGCCCGTCTGGATGCCAGCCGTGCATTGCTCTATGAGACATCGCGTTGCGTGGATATGTACAAACTTCTCCAGACGCTGCCTTCGCTTACCGAGCAGGAGAAGGCCGAGATGAAACAGTATCAGCAGGATGCCGATATGCTGACGCCGATTCTGAAACTCACCTCCAGCGAATACTGTAACCGCAACACATACGATGCAGTGCAGGTCTACGGAGGTTCGGGCTATATGCGTGACTTTACCGTGGAAAGACTTTACCGCGATGCGCGCGTGACATCCATATACGAAGGCACCTCGCAGCTGCAGGTTGTGGCGGCCATCCGTTATGTGACCAACGGCGCTCTGTTGGGACGTATTGACCGTTATATGGACGCTCTGCCTGCATCGGAGCACAAAGATCGTCTGATGAAAATGCGCGAAATCTTTGCTGCGGCTTGCCAGACGGCATCGGAGCAGGGAGCGGCTTACACCGAACTGCATGCCAGAAGGCTGGTGGAGATGGGCGCCGGAATCGTTATGGGGGCACTCATGCTCCTTGACGGTGCCGACGAGACCTCTGTGAAACTCTACATAAGACTTGCCGAGGCAGACACGTATGCCACACAGGCATTCATGGCAGACAAGGCTCTGTTCTGACAAGTGAATCTCTGCCAGCAGGCAGAAGTGGAAGAAAAATCTCCGGACTTGGATACACCCAAATGGGCTATTCGAGTTCGGAGACTGTTTTTACAACGGCCTCCTGATAGGTCTTTGAGACAGGAATGGGTTTTATGCCGTCGTGCTTGAGCTCGAGATACATTCCCTTGCGCTCATTCTTGAACAGTTTTATTTTTGAACGGTTCACTACGTAGCTGCGGTGACAGCGCAACAGTCGGCCGCCGAAATTCTCCTCGATGGTCTTGATCTTGCAACGCAGCATGTAGTGGCATATCCTGCCGTTGCTTTCGTAGAAGACGTTTACATAGTTGTCCTGCGATTCCAGATAGTACAGGGCATCGGAACTCAGCGTCAGTTTCAGGTTCCCGTTGTTGTCCGCGAGGTTGATGTATTGCACTCCGTCGGAGACTTCGTTGCTGACAACGCTACGATATCCAAGCTGTTTTAATATTTTGCGCTGATGATTGTACACACCGTACATCAATGCTATGCAATAGGGAATGGCAAGCACTACGAAAACGCACATCGAAGCCTTCAGGAAAATCTCGCCGAAGATATGCTGGTCGGTAAAGACGAATACCGTCGTGATGACGGCATAGAGAAACGCTATGGCCAGAAGTTCGCCCACATGCCAGAGTATATAATATATATAGGTAAATCTGTGACGTTTGCTTATATGAACAAGCATCTGCTTGCTAATCAATAGGAAAAAAGTTGCTACAAGGAAGAATAGCACCGTCAGTACAAAGGTGCGCATGTCCCTCAGGGAGAACCATGCAAGTGACGATAGCGGCGCGAAGACATTCATGAAGAGAATGGAGAACGCCAGTACGAACAGCACGGTGGAGAAGAGGTACGGCCTTTTGAAAAGGTATCGTGGAATATATCGGTTTTTCATGTCTGCCAGTTTGTTCTTTCGGTAATGCAAAGGTACCCATTTCACTTTTCCTGACAACCATTTCGCCCCACTTACTACGACATTCACCACATTGCGCCGTCATAGGCCACTCTCGCGCACCTGCTTGGAAAAATAGATATACTTTTGTGCGTTCCCGTTTCGGGAGACAACGGCAAGACGAATATATATGTTTAATCAATAAAAATACGGAAAAATGGAAAAGAACGAACTTGTAAAGAAAATAACCGACATCATCGCAGACAAACTTCATGTCGACAAGGACCAGGTAACTCCCGAGGCAAGCTTCACCAACGACCTCGGTGCAGACTCGCTCGATACTGTCGAGCTGATTATGGAGATCGAGCACCAGTTCGACCTCTCCATTCCCGATGAGGATGCAGCCGGCATCGCAACGGTGAATGACGTGATCGAGTATGTCGAGAAACACGTAAAGTAATAAAACCATCATATAAACAGCGCACATTATGAAGATTATTGGAACAGGTAGCGCAACACCGCAAAAGACCATTACGAACGACATGTTGGCGACCTTCCTCGATACCAGCGACACATGGATTACCGAGCGGACGGGCATCAAACAGCGTCAGATCATGTCGTCGGACGAGACCATCGCCCAATTGGCCATAACGGCTGCAAAAAAGGCTCTCGAAAACTCTGGCGTCAGTGCCAAGGAGATTGACTATATCATCTGCTCCAATGTCGCCAAAGAATATATAGCGCCCACATTGAGCAGTATTATCTGTGGCGGCATCGGGACCCAATGTCCCTGCATGGATGTCAATGCTGCCTGTGCGGGATTCATTTTTGCACTTGACATGGCAGAGAGTCTCATCGCTGCAGGCAAGGCCGAGAAACTGCTTATCGTATGTGCCGAGGAGCCCACGAGAATGGTGGACTGGAAAGACCGCAGCACATGTGTCCTTTTCGGTGACGGTGCCGGAGCAGTGGTTGTGTCCAAAGGTGGAGACAAGAATTGCGCCAAACTCAATACGGTGAGCAAGCCCGAGGTGCTGTATTACAAGAACAGGTTGGAACCGACTCCTTTCGAAGACGAGAAGGAGCAGGATGTCACGCCTCTGAAGATGAACGGCAAGGAGGTATTCAAGTATGCCGTAACATCGTCATTGAATGACATAAAGGACATTCTGAAAGAGAACCAGCTCGACAAGGACAGTGTGAAGTACTACATTCTGCACCAGGCCAACGCCAGAATTCTGGACACAATCTGCCACTATCTCGGTGTGGATTCGAGCAAGTTCCCCTGCAATATCGACAAATACGGCAACACGTCGTCGGCCAGCATTCCTATCCTGCTCGACGAACTTAACCGTGCAGGCAGTATCAATGCCGGCGACTGGCTTGTGATGAGTGCTTTTGGTGCAGGTTTCACTTCGGGCGCCTATCTTATCAGATGGGACAAAGTTAACTAACGCAATTTAGAGATGAACAGAAGAGTTGTTATAACAGGAATGGGTGTAATCACCCCCATCGGAAATACGGTTCCGGAGTTTTGGAAGAACCTTACCGACGGAGTGTGTGGAATAGATTACATAAAAGGGTATGAGGATATCGACTTGCCGGTGAAGATTGCCGGACAGGTAAAGGATTTCCATCCCGAAAATTATAATGTTTCAACGGCGACGATGCGTAGGAGCGATTTGTATTGTCAGTACGCATTGGCTGCGGCAAGTCAGGCCATGGATGAGAGTGGGTTGAAAGTGGGAGAGAACATCGCACCTGAAAGATTGGGAGTATATGTGGGTTCAGGTATAGGCGGACTGCTGACAATTGAGAAAGAGAGTAAAAAACTCTTGGAGGAGGGTGTAAACCGCATCTCGCCGTTATTTATACCCATGATGATTGCCAACATCGCTTCGGGAAACATCGCAATCCAATATCAGGCCGAAGGCCCTTGCGTCCCAATCGTTACAGCGTGTGCAACCGGTACCCACTCCATTGGAGAGGCATATCGCGCCATCAAGCACGGTTATGCCGAGGCTATAATCACAGGTGGTGCCGAAGCCACTATCCACCCCATTGCAATCGGCGGATTCAACAACAGCAAGGCCCTTTCGCACACTGCAGACCCCAAGCATGCGTCGATTCCCTTCGACAAACGTCGCAACGGTTTCGTGATGGCCGAGGGTGCCGGAATTCTGATTCTTGAGGAGCTGGAGCATGCCAAACAGCGCGGTGCCAAGATTTATGCCGAGGTTTGCGGTTATGGCAACAGCTGCGATGCATACCACTATACAGCTCCGCGTCCAGACGGCTCAACGGCAGCCAACGCAATCAAAGAGGCACTCGCCGAGGCTGAATACAAACCCGAAGACAAACTCTATATCAATGCTCACGGCACGAGCACGCCCCTGAACGACAAGACTGAAACGGCTGCAATAAAGCTGGCTATGGGTGAAGAGAATGCCCGCAAGGCAATGATCAGTTCCACCAAGTCGATGACGGGCCACATGCTGGGCGCAACAGGCGGTGTGGAGATGGTCGTATGTGCAATGGCACTCGCAAACGACACGATTCCTCCCACGATAGGTCTTGAGGAACCCGATCCCGAGTGCGACCTCGACTACACCCCGGGCAAGGCCAAAAAGGTCGAACTCGACATGGCGATATCGAACTCTTTGGGATTCGGCGGCCACAACGGTTGCGTGGCATTGAGAAAATACAAAAACGCGTAAATATCAAAGCACTATGAATAGGGATGAAATAAAGACCTATATACCTCACCGCGAGCCGATGTTGCTCGTGGATGAGATTGAGATTGACGAAAATCAGGTGTCGCACGGCAAATACCACGTTACGGGCAAGGAGTTTTTCCTTCAGGGTCATTTCCCGGGTTGCCCCGTGGTGCCGGGAGTGATTATCTGCGAGATTATGGCCCAGTCGTGCTCGCTGCTCGTGGGCGAATACCTCAAAGGACGTACGCCTTTCTATGCAGGTATTGACAAGGTGCGTTTCCGTGCATCGGTACATCCGGGTGACACGATAGAGACTACTGCACACATTACTTCACGCCGTGGCAACCTTTTCTTTATAGATGCTGTGGCAAGTGTGGGCGGGAAGCCGTGCTGCCAGGGCTCCATCTCGTTTGCGTTGATTGACAACGACAAGTTGCCCCACTAAGAGGGAGGGCCGCATGCCCTTTCATTAATAGGGAGACGCCGGCAAACGACAGACAGAACACTTCATTTGGTTGTTATATGTGGACATGTGCCGCCAAGGGTGAAACAATCCCGCGCGGCACATGTTTTTTGTGTCTGTTCCTGTGGAGAAATCAGTGCGCAACCTTTTTTCGGCAATGCCGTTAAAAAACGGTGGTTCCCCAAAGAGGCCACCGTTTGGTTTTCAATTCCGGACAAATGCCGTTTTTACTTAATCTCTATCGTGTAGTCACTCTTGTAGGTCAGTAGCGTCCACTGCGTATTGACATACTTGCCGTTCTCATAGACAAACTTGTAGGGCACCTGCAAGGGCGCTGTTTCACGCTTCTCCAAAGCTTCACCGAACGACTCGTTGCGCGAACCGAAATAGGCCTCTGCAAAGAGTGTCATGGCATCGTAGCCACGGTAGGAGTAGAGTGTAGGGAAGTTGCCGAAAGCCTGCAGGTATCTGTTGTCAAAAGCCTTGATGGTGTGGTTGCTTATGTCGGCATGATAGGAGGTAATCAACGATACGTCGAGCTTGAAGAAGAGGTTCTTCTCTATGTTGGAATATCTCAACCAGCGTGAGTTGCCTATGACCTTTATCGGGGCATCGTTCATTGAGCGGGCCACCCTGTTGTTGTGCATGGAGCTGATGGCGGCCAGAACCTTCTCGGTGTCTGTCTCGTTGGATGAAGTTACCACATATATGTTCTCCTTGCCCGTAACGAGATAGTGTTCAAGGTTGACACCTTCACTGTAAACAACCGTAGTGTAGGGCTTGCCTCCGATTGCCTCTGTCATTTCACGCTCTGTCGTCTCGTCTTTTGCTCCGGCCGAGATGAAGATTATATGCTTGTCGCCTTCAAAGATGCTTTTCAGCTTCTCGTTTTTGTATTTCGTGGCAGGCGAAAGCTGATAGAACATGTTCCCGTAGCCTCCCTCTACACTGGCCAGTGGCGATACCATCACTACTCCCTTGCGGCGGGCGAACTTTACGGCCGCCTCGCTGTTCCGCTCGTATACCGGGCCTATTATGAGGTCGCTTTCGGAGAATGCATTGTCATTGTTCACTATGCCTTCAACTCTGTCGGCCGAGTTCTGCGTGTCGTACAGATTGAGGTTGACAGAGCACCCCTCTTTCTTCAGGTCCTCCAACGCCAGCAAAATGCCCTGATAGAACTCCACGAAAGAGCTGCGTACACGGCTTGATGAATTGTCGGTCAGCGGCAAGAGTAGCGACACGTTCATTGCGCCACCCCTGTAGTGCCCGATGGTGACATTGTCGGCCGGCTCCGTGGATTCGTCTACGGTCTCTTCCGTCATGGCTGTCTCTTCCGTCATGTCATCCGAGGCACGCTTTTTCGGAATCTTTATCATTGCTCCGGCCTTGACCACACCGTTCTGCAAACCGTTCAAAGCCTCTATCTCCTCAACGGCAACGCCATATTTGCGCCCCAGAGAATAGAGTGTTTCGCCGGCCACGGCCACATGCAGCACATACTCGTCCGAAACGTTGCTTACATCCTGTGCCACATTTTCTATCTGCCGGTCGATATTCGTCCCTGTTGTAGATCCAATTGCATTCTTGCGGATATTCAGGCGGCTTCCTATCTTCAGGGCCGAGACGTCTATTCCCGGATTGTCGGCGATCAGCACGTCGACAGAGACTCCGTATTTGCGCGCGATGGAGTAGAGCGTGTCTTCGCTCACCACCTTGTGCTTTCTGAATATACCCGAAACTGCAGTTGTCTGCTTCTCTCCGACCGGGATTTTCATGACATCGCCAATCTTGAGCGACTCCGTTCCGGGGTTGCTCGCCCTGATTTCATCGACCGTGATGTCGTATGTGCGCGAGAGTGAATAGAATGTCTCCTTGGGGACAACAGTGTGCAGATAGTATTTCCCGCCGTCTATCGTTACGATGCGTTCGGATTTGGAATTCTGTCCCCACAACATCGCCACGCAAAGCAAGGCCGGCAACAATGCGATAAATCTTCTCATCTCTTATTGTTTGCAGTGGAGGTAAATCTCCCTGATGACTTTTTTTGTATATTCGGGAAAATCGCCATTCTCCATCCATGCATAATAGCTTGGTTCATCGCGGAATACCTGTGCCACGCGACGACCCTTGTATTTGCCGAAGTTGAATATCTCCACCCCCTCGGCATCGTAGGCGATGCGGCCTGCAAAATCGGCAAAATGCACCTGTGTGGTATACTCCGAGAGAAAGGCCATGTCGTTCTCCAAATCGTCATAGCGGTCCAGTTGCGCCTTCAGTACCTCATATGTGGCCTTGGCATCGGCTGCTGCCGAGTGGGCATCTTCCAGATCTTTCTGGCAATAGAATTTATAGGCTGCAACCAGAGTGCGCTGTTCTTTCTTGTGGAAAATGTTCTGTACATCCACGAACTTTTTGCGCTTCAAGTCTATGTCTACTCCTGCCCGGATGAACTCCTCGGCCAGCATGGGGATATCGAACTTGTTGGAGTTGTAGCCTCCCAAATCGCATCCGGTAAGATAGGCTGCCAGGGATTTTGCGATTTGGCTGAACCGTGGTTCGCCAGCAACATCCTCATCCGTAATACCGTGGATGGCTGTGGCTTCGGCAGGTATGTGCATGCCGGGATTGATGCGACGGGTCTTTACCTCGTCATGTCCGTCCGGAAAGACCTTCACGGTGGAAATCTCCACTATGCGGTCCTTGCAGACATCCACTCCCGTTGTCTCCAGATCGAAGAACACTATCGGGTTCTTGAGATTCAGTTTCATATGGACTTGGCCGGCAATTTATGCGTTGATCATCATAGGCATGAGCAGCATCAGCGTTGATGTGTTCTGCTTCTCGGTATAGATGGGTTTCAATACGCCCGCCCTTGACGAGTCAGCCAGCTCTATCATTACGCTCGCCGTATCAAGGTTTGAGAGTATGTCGGTCAGGAATACTGATTTGAAACCAATCATTATAGGCTCTCCGTCATAGCTGCAAGCCACCGATTCCTGTGCCGAATAGGAGAAGTCCAGATCCTGTGCCGTGAGGTTTATCTCGTTGTTGGCGATGCTGAGCTTTATGAGGTTGGTTGCCTGGTTGGAGCAGACGGCCACGCGTTTCACAGCGGTGAGCAACTCCACACGGTCCACTATGACCTTATTGGGGTTTGCGACCGGAATTACGGCATTGTAGTTCGGGTATGAGCCTTCGATGAGACGGCAGAAGAGCCTGCATTTTGACAGGGAGAACATCACGTTCTTCTTGTCAAACGATACAGCTATGTCGTCCTCCTCCTTGATCAAGCTGTTTTTCAGTACATTGGCCGATTTCTTGGAGAGAATGAACGATGCTTCGGCCTTGTTCTCCTCCTCGCATGTGAACTTCACGAGCTTGTGTGCGTCCGTAGCTACAAACTCCGATTCCTGAGCGCTGAGTTTCACGAAGATACCGTTCATTACGGGGCGCAGGTCATCGTCTGCGGTGGCGAATATTGTCTTGTTGATGCCGGCCAGCAGCGTGCCGGCATTGAACTGTGCCGAGACCGCATCCTCATCCAGTTGGGGCAATGACGGATAGCTCAGTCCCGAGGTGCCGGGTATTTCGCTCGAACCGTTCTTGCGGCTGATCTTTATCATCCAGTTGTCCTCGTCGGTCTCAATCGTAAGGGGTTGTTCTGGTATCTCCTTCAGCAGGTCCATCATCTTGAGGGGCACTGCGATGACGCCTTCGCTCTCCACTGAGTCGACCTCCATTTTGCTGATCATGGTCGTCTCCAGGTCCGAGGCGGTGACCGTAAGCTCCTTTCCGTTGAGTTCGAAGAGGAAATAGTCCAAAATCGGCAATGTGTTTTTGCTGTTCACGACCTTGCCCGTAGTGGTGAGGACAGAGAGAAGTGCTGAACTCGAGATTACAAATTTCATAGTTTCTGTATTTTTATTGATTATTGATTATCGTAATTTGTTTGCGGATATTAACTTTCAAAGATACATATTTTTTATGTACAAAAAAAATATGCACGTTCTAAACGTGCAACTATTTTCCCCCCATCTCTCTTTGTGTCTCGGATGTGTCTGCAGTGCCGTTTTGGCCTGAATGGAAATGTTGGCCAATTTTTCGGCGGTGTACTGTGATTTTTTTCACAATAAATTTTCTCGTGGCAAAAATATGTTATACCTTTGGCGACATAAAAACAACACATAACATATAAGAATATGAATGTTCCTGAAAATTTGAAGTATTCCAAAGACCACGAGTGGATTAAGGTCGAAGGCGAAACCGCGTTGGTCGGAATCACCGATTATGCACAGAAAGAACTTGGCGATATCGTATTTGTTGACGTGCAGAGCGTTGGCGAGACATTGGCACAGCACGAGGTCCTCGGTACAATCGAGGCCGTAAAGACTGTTTCGGATGTCTTCCTGCCTGCTTCGGGTGAGGTGCTTGAGTTCAACGAAGAGCTTGAGAACGATCCCGCGCTGATAAACACCGATCCCTATGGCAAGGGCTGGATTGTGAAGATCAAGATGACCTCTCCTGCCGACCTTGATTCGCTTCTCTCGGCAGACGAGTACGCAAAACTGATAGGCTAACAAAAACTAAAATAAAAGAACAAAACTATGTCGAAAGTAACAGTTGTAGGCGTCGGAAACGTAGGTGCGACCGGCGCAAATGTGATTGCATTCAGAGAGATTGCAGATGAAGTTGTTTTGATCGATATCAAAGAGGGTCTCTCGGAAGGCAAGGCTCTCGATATGTTCCAGACCGAGACTTTGATGGATTTCGACACCAAGCTCACGGGTGTGACGAACGACTACAAGGCGACCGCCAATTCGGATGTCGTTGTGGTCACTTCGGGTATCCCCCGCAAACCGGGCATGACCCGCGAGGAGCTTATCGGTGTCAATGCCGGTATCGTCAAGACCGTTGTTAAGAACATCGTTGAGTATTCGCCCAATGCGATTCTCGTCATTGTCAGCAACCCTATGGATACCATGACCTATCTGACAGCCAAAACGAGCGGTCTGCCCAAGAATCATGTGATCGGTATGGGTGGTGCTTTGGACAGCTCGCGATTCAAGTGCTATCTGTCCAAGGCTCTGAGTGCCAATATCAACGATATCGACGGTATGGTAATCGGCGGACACGGTGACACCACCATGATTCCTCTCTTGAGCAAGGCTTCATATAAGGGTGTACCCGTAACGAAATTCGCTTCCAAAGAGGTTCTTGACAAGGTTGTTGCCGACACTATGGTGGGCGGTGCCACTTTGACAAAGCTGCTTGGCACTTCGGCATGGTATGCTCCCGGCGCTGCGCTTGCAATGGTTGTCGAGAGCATCCTGAAGGATCAGAAGAAGATGATTCCTTCGTGCGTATATCTCAATGGCGAGTATGGCCACAAGGATATCTGCATCGGTGTTCCCGCAGTCATCGGCCGCAACGGTGTTGAGAAGATTGTCGAGATTGAGCTGACCGACGAGGAGAAGGCAAAATTCAATGCAAGTGCCGAGGCGGTTGCAAAGACCAATTCCATCCTCAAGGAGATCAATGCTCTGTAGTCTCCGCTACAGCCAGTATAAAACCGGCGGGCGATACCAAAAGTATCGCCCGCCGGTTTTATGTATACAGTCTTCGGAATGTTTCCAGCATGTCACCGGCCCGGAAATCCCTTTTGTCGCCAACGGCCGACTGTTGGCATAATTATATGAACTCCAGGATCTCTTGCGGTGTGTCCACTATGTGTTTTGCACCGCTGGTTTCCAGCTCTGCACGGTCACGGAATCCCCAGGTCACACCCACCGATTCGGCACCGGCATTTGTGGCCGTGAGCATATCGACACTCGTGTCGCCCACATACAGGATGTCTTCAACCTTCACTTCCGTCTTTGCCAGTATGTCGTGCACTATGCGTGGGTCGGGTTTTACGGGCACCCCCTCCTTTTGTCCCTCCACAGCGGCGAAATCCACTCCGGCAAAGAAGTGCGCAATGAGATGTTTGGTGCCGTCGTCGAACTTGTTGGATGCCACGGCGGTCATCACTCCGCGTTGCCGCAGCGAGGCGAGCAGCTCGGGAATTCCCTCATAGGGCGCGGTTTCGCAAGTGAGGTTGGCCCGGTAGATGCGCAGGTAGAGCTCCTTGGCCTGCTCCACGAACTTCTCGTCCCCGAGGCGGTCCGCAGGCAACGAACGCTCCACTAGTTTGCGTGTGCCGTTCCCCACGAATTTCTTGTAGTCGTCGTAGCTCCATGTCTTGAAACCGTACTCCTCGAGCATGCGGTTGCAGGCCGAGGCTATGCCGCCCAGCGTGTTGAGCAGTGTTCCGTCGAGGTCGAATATGACAAGTCTTTTCATCTGTATCCGTTTTTTTGTCGGCTTGTTGTCTGTACCGTTTACAACCCCAGCAGGAATGTCTCGGCCTTGTTCATGAAGAGGTCATGGCCGGCATCGTTGAGGTGGGCTGTGTCGTTGGGCGACTGGAAATAGAGTTTGCGGAACTGCTCGTTGCGCACATATATGCCGCTCTGCGAAGCCGAATCATAGACTGGTATGGAGTGCTCAGCGCACACCTCCTTTAGTGCGGCCATCATCTCCTTGAATCCCGCACGCGGTACGTTCCAGCTTGTGAAGAACGCTATCCTGGCGGCAGGGTAGCGGTTGGTCAAACCCTCGCACAGTGTGGCGAGCCGCTCCTTGAACAGGCTGATGTCCTCCTCGCTCTTGAGCATGAAGGCATCGTTGTGTCCGCCCATCACTATTATGTAGTCGGCATCCTCGGCCATCTCCGTGTAGCGCAGGTACATCGGTGCGCCGAATCCTTCGGAGGTGCGGTCAAAGGCTATGCAGTTGCCGTTTATGCCGTAGTTGTTGTATGTCATGTGGTATTTGGCGGCAATCTTGTAGTGCCATGTCTCGGTGTAGGGACGCAGGTGGTTGTAGACATAACTGTCGCCTATTATGTTGAGGGTCTTGCCGTAGAGAGGTGAGCTCTCTATGGCATTCTGTGCCGTTGCGGCAACCGTGAGCAGCAGTGCGGCGAGGGCTGCCAAGAGTGTCTTTGTGTTCATTCCTTTGTGGGTTTCGGTTATTTTAAAAGTCAGGTAAAGATACGGAAAAATAGCGGTATTGCCACTTTGTGTTACAAAATATGCAATAAATATATGATATTATTTGCGCAATTCCCCAAAAAGGAATAATTTTGTTGAACAAACAGGCGGGAAAGGGACCAGTTATAAAGGAG
>CAVHXY010000017.1:0-22535 GCA_963640325.1 Tidjanibacter sp. | reverse complement strand
ACTTATGGGAATGTACCAGTATTACATTCCTCTGAGGGGATTTGACGAGACGACACCGATAAGGAAGAAAAAGAGTGCTGTATTAGTTGTTCGTAATGCGGTGGGCTTTCTCAACCCCCTTGATGCGGAGTATGGAGAATACAGCCGCATCGGCAATCGAAGAACTCGGCACCTCAATATTTATAACTCCTCCTATGTGCCCCTCCTTGATGGGCGACATGCTCATCGAACGGATATTTATCTTTAGCTCCTCATTTATGGTTTCCGTTATGCGGTTCACCATGCCAGGGGTGTCCTCTGCCACAATGCGTATTGACACGATAAATTTGCCTTGTGCGGAGTCGCGCCATTTGGCCTCCATCACCCTATAGGGATACAGCTCTTTGAGACGCTTGGCATTGGGGCAATCGGCCCTGTGGATTGTTATACCCGAATTTATTGTTGTAAAACCGAATATTTTGTCGCCCATAATCGGGTTGCAGCACTTGGCAAACTTGTAGTCTATGCCCCGTATCTTCTCGTCTATTATGAGGGCATCCTCTTCTTTCTCCTGTTTCTTTGCTCCATCGCCGGCAGATGATTTTACGGTAGCCGGTTTGGGCGGTTGGAATTCAGCCAGTTCGCCGCTTAGATGACGGGATATAATGTCCTTTATCTCTCCGAGAGCTATCTTTTCAGTGGCAATTTGCCCGTATACTTCCGTGCCGGCCTTGAGCTTGTAGTATTTTATAAGGACTGCCACAGCGTCATCTATTGATATGCTGAGTTTCCAGTTCTTCAATTTCCTCTCCAACTCCTCTCGTCCCAACTTGGCCAGCTTGGTCTGTTCCTCGCGTAGACTCTGTTTTATCTTGTTCTTTGCCTTCGATGTCGTGGCGATGTTGAGCCAATCGGCTTTGGGCTTCTGGTTTTTGGAGGTCAGGATCGTTACGATATCTCCGTTGTGCAACTTTTCTTTAATGGGCACAATCCGACCTCTGATCTTGGCCCCGATGCATCTTATACCGACATTTGAGTGTATCTCAAAGGCGAAATCGAGCACGGTAGCCCCGTCTCGCATCTTCCGGAGGTCTCCGGTCGGGGTAAAGAGAAATATCTCTTCGGTCGACACATTGGGGTTGAGCTTCTTGGAGAGAGGGTCGCGACCGGCATCTTCCATAAGTTCACGCAGACGAGCCAACCATTCCGATGCGCCCGAACCGCCTTGATTTACTCCCTTGTAACGCCAATGGGCGGCAATGCCCCGTTCGGCAACTGCATCCATACGTTCTGAACGAATCTGAATTTCCACCCAACGACCGCTCTTCGTGACGACGGTTGTGTGCAGAGATTCATAGCCGCTTGATTTGGGGATGGATATCCAATCACGCATGCGCTCGGGGTTTGGGGTATAGAAGTCTGTCACAATTGAATATACACCCCAACAGCACATCTTTTCCTTTTCAAGTGCGCAATTGACAATAATCCTTATGGCAAAGATGTCATATACCTCCTCAAACGGCACATTCTGTTTCTTCATCTTGCGCCAAATGGAGTATATGGATTTGGTACGGCTCTTTATATGGTATTCTATACCACTCTGCTTCAGCTTAGCTTCAATCGGCGCAATGAATTCCTTGATGAATTGCTCTCGCTCTTCTTCCGTTTCCGCCAATTTCGATTGAATCTTTTCGTACTCCGCAGGTTCGAGGTATTTCAATGCCAAATCCTCGAACTCGCTCTTTATCGGATAAAGTCCGAGTTTGTGGGCTATCGGGGCATAAATATTCATGCTCTCCCAACTCTTCTTGGCCCGTTTGTTCTCAGGAAACATTTCCAGCGAACGCATCACCTCCAAACGGTCTGCAAGTTTGATAAGTATCACACGAGGGTCGGTCTCGGTGGAGTAGGACACTATGAGGTCGCGGAAATTGTCGGCCTGGCTTTGTGACACCTTTGTCTTGATGCCTGAGATACGGCTCATGCCGTTTATGATGGCAGCGGGAACGTTCCCGAACTTTGCAGCAATCTCCTCCTTTGAGATGAGCCCAAGGCGCTCCACGTCATGCAACAAGGTTGCAATTGTGGAGTTGCGTCCCAATCCCACCTCGGCGATGACAATCTCGGCACACTTTACCGAGTGGTCCAAAAGGGGAGTGCCGTTATAGCGGAATCTGCCCTCCAATGCCTTGTCGGCCATTTCAAGTGCTTCGATGGAACTCTTGATACTTTCCACATCGAAATATTTGTCCATCAATGCGAACAAATGCCCGTATCTGCCTCGCAATTCTGTCTGAGTCATGTCTTAAAATTGCATTGCCGTGAATGCGTGGGTTTGTATAGGACGAAGATAACAATTTATTGCCAACAATACAATACCGTTGTCATATCCTTGATATTTGATGTACGAGAAGTAATACCCATATGTTTCTACCGTATAGAACCAACACAATACCACGCATTTACCGAAAGACAGCGCAGGGCAAAGTTGTCAGTTTACAATAATTTAAAGTACTTTTTAAAAACATTTATTTATATTTGCGGTGCGTAGAAAATCAATGCGCAGGGGGTGCCTTAATCAACATTAAGTGCTGAGATTATACCCATTGAACCTGATGCGGATAATGCCGTCGTAGGGAGCGATGATAGAAAAGATACCCCTTTTCTGTTCTTTCATTTAAAATTTTAAAAGCTATGAGAAAGATTACTCTTTCTGCTGTACTGTTGGGATGTGCCGTAATGGCATATGGCCAACAGTTGGACACTGCTTCTTATTATGAGATGCAGGAAATCGATGTTGTTGCCTTGCGTGTAAAAGACAACACGCCAACCGCTTATTCCGAGATAAGCAAAACGTCCATCGATCGTATGAACTACGGGCAGGACATGCCTTATCTTATGACCACTTTGCCTTCAGTTGTTGCAACATCTGACGCAGGCACCGGAGTAGGGTACACGGGAATCCATATCCGTGGTGTGGATCCCACGCGTATCAACATAACAGCAAACGGAGTTCCTTTGAATGATGTGGAGAGTCACCAGCTCTATTGGGTTGACGTGCCCGATTTCGCCACTTCGGTAGAGGACA
Organism: Tidjanibacter sp.; assembly: GCA_963640325.1. Taxonomy (GTDB): domain Bacteria; phylum Bacteroidota; class Bacteroidia; order Bacteroidales; family Rikenellaceae; genus Tidjanibacter. Next base: position 19,468 of record CAVHXY010000017.1, on the reverse strand, counting down.
TACAGGTGCAACGCGGAGTGGGAACCTCCACAAACGGTTCCGGCGCATTCGGTGGTAGCATCAATTTGCGTACAGAGCCATTAAGTACCAAGGCAAACGGAGAGATACAACTCGGCTACGGTTCATTCAACACAAGACGTGTGACTGCCAAGTTCGGGACAGGCCTTTTTGCAAAGCACTGGAACGTGAGTGGCCGTGTGTCAAAGCTCGATTCGGACGGATATATCCGCCGTGCCACATCCGACCTTTTCTCCTACATGTTGCAGGCTGGCTATTACAATAGAGGCACCTCTATCAAATTCATCACTTTCGGGGGTCTTGAGGAGACATACCACGCATGGAATGGAGTGGATGAATCGATGATGGACATTGACCGCCGATACAATTCTTGTGGTGAAATAAAAGACGATGCCGGCAATGTAATCGGGTTCTATGACAACCAGATTGACTGGTACCGTCAGTCTCACTATCACTTGGTGTTCTCGCAACGTCTGTCCGACAAATGGAATGCTTCGGCCACCTTGCACTATACCCGTGGTGACGGTTATTATGAAGAGTATAAAAATGGTTGCAGCCTGGTAAAATACAACATAACCCCCTTTATGGATGGCGGGGCTCTGGTTGAGTACAGCAATCTTGTCCGCCGCAAGGAGATGGGCAATGATTTCGGTGGCGGAGTATTCTCCCTGAATTATGAGGGCGACAAGCTCGACTTTACGTTGGGTGGTGCGGCAAACAAGTATGACGGAGACCATTACGGTCGTGTGATGTCGGTTGAGAACCATGTATTTACAGTACCTGACGGTCAGGAGTACTATAGGAATAAAGGCATAAAGAAGGATGCAAACATATATGCCAAGGCCAATTACAGGCTCACATCCAAAATCAACTTCTATGCTGACTTGCAGTATCGCCATATTGACTACTCCATAGACGGCGAGAACGACAAATGGGACTCACGCATATCGGCTCCCCAGGTATTGGCTGTGGACGAGAAATATGACTTCTTCAATCCCAAGGCTGGTATTTTTGTTCAGCTTACGAACAAATCGGATCTTTACGCTTCGGTGGCCGTTGCCCATAAAGAACCCACGAGAAACAACTTCACCGATGCGATGTCGGACAAGGCTCCACTGGCAGAGCGCCTGATCGATTATGAATTGGGCTATGAGTACAAATCGGAAGCAGTTACTGCAGGTGTGAACTTGTATTATATGGATTACAAAAACCAATTGGTGCTTACGGGCAAACTGAACGAAATAGGCGAAGCATTGTCGGAGAACATGCCCGACAGTTACCGTGCCGGAATAGAGCTCACTGCGGGTTGGAATATCACCAAAAACTTGAAGTGGAGTGCCAATGCAACTTTCAGCCGAAACATCATAAAAGACTATGTGGACTATGTCAGCGCATCCGATGATTACGGCGATCTGCCCCAGGTGGCAGACAAACGTGGCAATACGCAGATTTCGTTCTCGCCATCTGTCCTTGTCGGTTCTCTTGTAGAGTATTCCAACGGAAACTTCTATGCAGCATTTCAGTCCAATTATGTCGGCAAACAGTATATCGACAACTCCGAGCATGACGACTTGATGCTTGATGCATATTTTGTAAACAATTTGCGTGCGAATTACTCATTCCCGTTGACATCGCTGAAAGTTACCGCAATTGTCGGCATTGCCGTCAATAACATCTTCAATGAGATGTATTCAAGCAATGGCTGGGGCGGCAGCTATTATTATAATGGCGTGCGCGGCTCCTATATGGGCTATTTCCCGCAGGCCGGATGCAATTTCATGGCCAATCTGACTATTAAATTCTGACGATGAGCGCACTCGAGTGGATAGGGGTAGGCATCGGCCTGTTGTATCTGTACCTTGAATATCAGGCAAACATCTGGTTATGGCTGGCGGGTATTGTTATGCCGGCAATATATATAGTGGTATATTACAATGCTGGCTTCTATGCCGACATGGGAATAAATATCTACTATCTGCTTGCGGGAATATACGGTTGGCTCAAGTGGTGCGGAGAGAAAAAGGATGAATCGGCCGATGCCTTGCCGATAACAAGGATGCCCAGACGGAAAATTTTCAATTCGTTGATTGTTTGTGCTGCGTTTTTTGTTGTGATATCTTATATTTTGATTAGCTTTACAGACAGTACAATTCCTTACAGTGACAGTTTTACTACCGCATTGAGCATTGTCGCCTTGTGGATGCTTGCTAAGAAGTATGTGGAGCAATGGCTTGCTTGGTGCGTGGTGGATGTTGCCTGTGTGGTTCTGTACATCTATAAAGGATTGTATCCGACAGCCGGACTTTATGCGCTGTATAGCATAATAGCCGTTGCCGGTTATTATAAATGGTTGAAATTGATGAACAATGAAAAAAATCAGATTGCCACACATTGACAGTACAGCCAACACAGTGGTGCTTGCGAACGGAGAATTCCCGTCATATGGCATCGGGGCCTCCCTTTTGTTCAACTCTCAGATGGTGGTTTGTTGTGATGGTGCTGTCGACAAGCTCCTGTTGCTTGGCAAAGAACCTTCAGCCATTGTTGGTGACGGTGATTCAATTGACGAAGCCACTGCCGCAAAGTACGCTTCTCTGATGGTGCGCATTCCGGAGCAGGAGAGCAATGATCTTTGCAAGGCATTGGACTACTGTCTGTCACAGGGAATGCAGGACATTACTATCCTCGGTGCTTCAGGTATGCGCGATGACCATGCGTTGGCCAATATCGGAGTGTTGGTAAGATATTTCTCAAAGTGCGAAATGGAACTGATTACAGACTATGGTGTATTCAATGTGGTGCGGGGCGAGGCAATTTTTGAGAGTTTCGCCAAGCAACAGGTTTCGCTGTTTGCGCTTGACTCCACCACCAAGATTGAGACTGAAGGTCTGTTGTATCAGCCACCTCAAGGACACCTGAGCCCATTGTGGGGCGGCTTGTCCAACGAGGCCAAAGGCGATGAATTCAAGCTCAAGACCGATTCGGAACTGATTGTATTCAGAGTCTTTGATCCCAAAGATTGATGGTGACAAACGGCCAAGCCACTTGTAAAAGGAATCTAAGAAAAACAACAAAGGGCAGTGAATATACTGCCCTTTGTTGTTTTTCTTAGTCCGACTACTGTTTATCTGATCTTTGCACGGTCAAGTGCCGCCGAATATGCACGTGCATTGCGGTTGTGCTCCGCAAGTGTGCGGGCAAAATTGTGATATCCGGAAAAGTCCTCTTTGGCACAAAAATAGAGATAGTTGTGCTCTTTGTAGTTCAATACGGCATCAATTGCCGTTATGGACGGCATGCAAATGGGACCCGGTGGCAGCCCTTGATGCAGGTATGTGTTATATGGCGATTCGTATTGGGTGTGGCGTATCAGTATACGTTTGAGACCGAAATCACCTACGGCAAACTTTACGGTCGGGTCGGCCTGAAGAGGCATGCCTATCTTGAGGCGGTTAATATAGACACCGGCAATGGTGGGCATTTCATCGCTTTTGTTTGTCTCTTGACTGACAATGGAGGCAAGTGTCGTAACTTGCTCTCGTGTAAGACCTGTGCGTGCAAGCAATGCCGTCCGTACGTCGTTCCAAAAATTGTCGTATTCCCGTTTCATACGTCCGGTAAACTCTTCTGGTGTCGCTGTCCACCATAATTCATATGTGTTCGGGATAAACATGCCGATGAAATTTTCTGCTGTAAAGCCATAAGTTTCGGCGACTTTGCTGTCCAAGAGGTATGTGACCAACTGCGAGGAATCACACTCCAGCTGTGCCCCGACCCGGCCGGCAAGTTGTGGCAAAGTCCGGATATTGTTGAAAGTGAGCCTTACGGCCGATTGTGAACCGCTCGATATCATGTTGAACAACGCATTGGCACTCATGCCTTGACGGAGTTTGTATCGCCCTGCACGGACATTGTTGTCAAAACCACGCAAACGGGCATATCGGTTAAGGCGTTGGGAATTCATGACCAAGTCTCTTGCTTTCAGCGTATCGCATAGTGTTGCATAAGATGGCGATGAGGAAGGAATGTGTATGATGGCATCCTCCGTAATGCAGGGAGCGAACCTATATCCATACAGAATGCCGGCAGCACATATCACACCTGCAATGAGCAATATGGCTATTGTTATTATTGCCGTCTTGGCCGTTTTTTTCAATTTCATATTCGATTATTGTTTTGCAAAAATAATAATAATTCTTACATTTGCGCTTGGGTAAGTCTTATACGACCAGCTCCTGCTGAATCCCCCAGGCTCGGAAGAGAGCAAGGGTAGGCGGTTGTAGCGGTGCGATATAAATAGCTTACCCTTTTTTTGTTTGCAGGCCATAAAATAATAGTTATATTTGCTTGATTATGCTGTAATGGCTATAATTGTACCGGAACAAACGGAAGAACATTCGGACACACATGACCAGCTCCGGACGAAAATAAGTTGCACATCGTTTATGAAAGTCAAAATTTATCCTCAAAACCCCAACCCCAAGATGATAGAACAGGTTGTGAAGGTGCTTCGCAACGATGGGGTGGTGATATATCCCACGGATGGGGTCTATGCTTTCGGATGTTCTCTGCATAGCATCAAGGCGATAAACAGGATAAAGAGTCTGCGCAACAAACGTAACGACGAACTGACCATTGTGTGCGACAGCATAAGTACCATATCGGAGTTCGCAAGATATGACAACCCGGAGTTCAAGATACTCAAACGGAATCTGCCTGGAGCTTTCACTTTCCTGCTCAACGCATCGAACCGCATTCCCGATGTAGCCCTCGGCAAGCGCAAGGTGATCGGGGTAAGGATTCCCGACAACCAGATTCCGTTGGCAATAGTGGCTGCTCTCGGCTATCCGTTGGTTACAGCTTCGGTAAAGGATGACGATGAGGTGTTGGAGTACACCACAGATCCGGAGCTGATAGAGGAACGTTATGCCAATCTTGTAGAGCTTGTGATAGATGGAGGCTATGGGACATTGCAACCTACGACATTGGTGGATCTCACGGACGGCGGGCCCGAGATACTACGCCAAGGAGGGGGTGAGTTAAAATAGGGGGACCACCCGAGTGAAAATAGAAAAACAAACTCTTAAAAAGATGAATAATACATTTTGGAATGAAGCATTGAAGGCAGGTACGATAATCGGTATCGTATCGGCTGCTTTCAGTTTGATTAAATCTTATGTTGCTATTGGAGACAAAACCTCTTTGTCGCTTATATTGTCAATTGTGACGATTATCGTATTTGTGGCATTGGTGTATGCATTTACCCGACGCTACAGCATTATGGCCGCCGGCAATACCGGCTTCGGCTATGGTGATGGCCTGGGATTTGTGCTTGCATCCATGCTGTTTACAGGTGTGGTAGTGGGCCTGTACTCGGCATTGGCAAACAAGCTCCTCTTTTACGACTATGTCAACCAGGAGCTCGAGACGATATTCGCCAACCTGCAGGATACTGTGCCGGATGACACATTTGACAAAGCATATAGTCTGACCAATAAGATGGTGTTCAATCCATTGTCGTTAGTGGTAAGCAACATAATCAGCTATTTGGTTTCGGGCGGTTTCGTGGGACTCATTGTTTGTGGGGCTACTCGCCGAGCACCGCAGTGGACAGAAGCCGAGAGCGATACTGATACCGAAAAACAATAGGCAAGTATGCAGGAGAATGGAAACAAATTGGATGTCTCTGTAGTCGTACCGCTTTTCAACGAACAAGAATCGTTGCCCGAGCTTGTGGCATGGATTAAAAGGGTGATGCAGGCCAATGGCTTCACTTACGAAATAATTCTTGTGGACGATGGCAGTTCCGATGCGTCCTGGCAAGTGGTCAAGCAACTTGCTTCAGAAAACGGCACAGTAAAGGGAATAAGTTTCGGCCGTAATTATGGGAAGAGTGCCGCACTCTACTGCGGATTCAAACGCGCCGAAGGCAATGTGGTGATTACCATGGATGCGGATTTGCAGGATTCCCCGGATGAGATCCCCGAGCTTTACAACATGATTGTGAAACAAGGCTACGATCTTGTGTCTGGGTGGAAGAAAAAACGTTATGACCCGCTTGGCAAACGTTTGCCAAGCAAATTGTTCAACGCTACGGCACGTGTGGTGTCGGGCATAAAGTTGCATGATTTCAACTGCGGTCTGAAGGCATATCGCAAGAAAGTTGTCAAGAGCATAGAAGTATTCGGTGAGATGCACCGTTATATCCCCATTCTGGCAAAACAGGCGGGGTATGGAAAAATAGGCGAAAAAGTGGTGGCACATCAGGCCCGCAAGTACGGCTACTCCAAATTCGGTTGGGAGCGTATGGTCCGTGGGTATCTGGATTTGATAACCGTGATGTTCGTGATACACTTCGGCCGTTCTCCCATGTATTTTTTTGGGACGCTCGGAACACTCATGTTCCTTTTCGGTGGTGGGGCAGTGCTCTGGATCATTGTAGACAAGCTTGTAAAACAGGCTCATTTGCTCCCGTTCCGACCAGTGGCGGAACAACCACTGTTCTATCTGTGTCTCACGGCGGTTATTTTGGGTGTGGCATTTTTTCTGGCCGGTTTTATCGGCGAATTGGTCAATCGCCGTTCGGGTGACAGAAACAGTTATTTGGTTGACGACGAAATATAAAAAATAAGTTGGATATGATACAAAGAATTCAAAGCTTATACATGCTTATTACGGCCGTGCTCATGGGAGTGACGGCATTCTGTCCGTTGGCTGAAATTGGCATAAATGGAGTGCCTATGAAACTGCAGGCCTCGGGACTGGTCTATATGGAGATTCTGGTGGTGATTGCTGCACTGTTGCCGTTTGTGATGATATGGCTTTTCAAAAATCTGCTGTTGCAGCTGCGACTGTGCTTTGCCGAGATAATGCTGCTGGTAGGCGCACAGGCCTTCTTCGTGATATATATCATGAAAGTATACAATGGTGTGAGCGAGGGCTTCGGTGATGTCTACATGAGTGCTGCCTTGCCCACAGTCTTCCCTGCCATAGGAATAGTCTTGATGATACTCTCCATAAGAGCCGTATCGAAAGATTTCCGCAAAATCAATTCACTCAACAGACTGAGATAGCAACACATAAAAAACATAATTATGAAAAAGGAATATATACCATATGTAGAGGAGCTGATATCTCTCGCCATAAAGGAGGACATAGGAGACGGGGACCACACTTCGCTTGCCACCATCCCGCAAACGCACCGTGGGCGCATGAAGCTGCTCGTAAAGCAGGATGGATTTATCGCCGGTATCGAAGTGGCCAAGATGGTGCTCGAGCGCCTCGACAAAACCGTTTCGTTTGAGCAGCTCATAGAGGATGGTGCACATGTCAAGAAAGGAGACATTGCCTTTTACGTAGAGGGTCGCACCATATCTCTGTTGCAGGCCGAACGGGTTTTGCTAAACATCATGCAGCGCATGAGCGGTATTGCCACACAAACATCCGTATATGCCAAATGTCTTGAAGGCACCGGATGCAAAGTGCTCGACACCCGCAAGACCACCCCAGGAATGAGAGTTTTGGAAAAGATGGCTGTAAAATTGGGTGGCGGTGAAAATCACCGAATGGGACTGTTCGACATGATATTGCTCAAGGACAACCACATTGATTTCGCAGGTGGCATAACAGCTGCCATAACAGCTGTGCATGAATATTTCAAACGCACTGGCAAGAAGCTGCCCATTGAGGTGGAAGTCCGTTCTTTGGCTGACATAGACGAGGTGATGTCTGTGGGTGGGGTAGACCGAATCATGTTCGACAATTTCTCCACCGAGCTCACCCGAGAAGCCGTCCGTAAAGTTGGCGGCAAGTATGAGACCGAGTCTTCGGGGGGCATTACACTTGAAAACCTGCGAGCTTATGCCGAATGCGGTGTTGATTTTATCTCGGTGGGGGCTTTGACGCACCACATCAGTAGTCTGGACATGAGCCTGAAGGCTTGTTAATATCTGCTGAAATGAAACAATTTCTCTCTACTGTTGTCTTTTGTGCGATGGCTGCATGTGCGATTGCGCAGCCTAAATTCAGCTATGACGACATAGCAAACGGCAAATTCCGTCAAAAACGGGTCATGAATATGGCCTCTACTAAAAGCGGTGAAGAATACACTGTTCTCAAGAGCGATGCGATACTCAAATACAGTTATCGCACAGGAGTCTTGACCGACACAGTGTGCGCATTCTCCGCACTTGGCGACAATGTCTCTGTGGATGACTACCAATTTAGCCCAGATGAAAAAAAGCTCCTGCTCAAGACCGAAGCCAAGAGCCTGTATCGTCACTCGGATTATTCCCGATATTTGATTTATGATTGCAAAACCACCGCAGTCGTTCCGTTGTCCGCAAGTGACAGCATCCGCTATGCGGTATTTTCACCCGACGGCACAATGGTTGCATATGCCCTTGACAATAACATCTTTGTCAAGTTCCTTGCGGATGGCACCACTCGGCAAGTCACTTTTGACGGAAAGTTCAACCATATCATCAACGGCATGCCAGACTGGGTCTACGAAGAGGAATTTGCCCTTGACAATGCCATGCGCTGGTCGCCTGACAGCAAACAGATAGCCTATGTGCGCACCGACGAAAGTAGTGTGAAAGAGTTTTCGTTTGCAAGATATCAACCTGGGTCGGAAAGCGGCTATGCATCGATATATACCTATAAATACCCTGTTGCCGGTGAGGAGAACTCCGTAGTGGAACTCTATACATATTCCATAACGGATAACCGCACTACAAAAATAGATACCGGGGCAGAGAAGGATATGTATATCCCTTATTTCGAATGGACACCCGACAGCAGACTCTATTTCTTTACGCTCAATCGCCTGCAGAATCACTTGGCTGTAACCCTGTGTGACAATGGTGGTCAGAGAACCATTTACGAGGAAAACTCCGAGCAATACATCGATGAGATTGACCCCAAAACAATAACCTTTATCGGCGCCTCCGGTAAATTCATCGCCCGCAATGAGACCATCTCCGGATTTTATCATCTCTATCTTTACGATATAGACAAGGGTCTTGTTGCTCCGATTACTTCAGGCGACTGGGATGTTTCCGAGTTGGTCTATGCCGATGAGAAAAAGGCGGCATACCTTTCGAATGAGGAGTCCCGCTTCGGCAACAACCTATATACGATAGGCATAAACGGCAAAAACAAGAAACGTCTGACCGAAGAGAAAGGCTCCTATACGATAGAACCAGGCGAAGGGTTCAAATATTATATAGCCTCGTTCTCCAATGTCTCAACTCCTCTCCGCATTACTTTGCATGACTCTCAAGGGAAGCAGGCGAGAGTCTTGGAGGACAATTCGGAGCTTAAGGCATACATAGACGAGATAAACTTGCCTCGCAAGGAATTCATATCATTCATTACACCCGAAGGATACGAGCTCTATGGCTATATTATAAAGCCCGAGAACTTTGACGCATCGAAAAGATACCCGGTGCTCTTCTCACAATACAGCGGACCTTCCTCACGAGAGGTGGTTGACAGTTGGAGCATCGGTTGGGAGGATGTGCTGGTGCAGAACGGTTATATCGTAGCGTGCTTCGATCCTCGCGGCACAGGCGGAAGGGGAGAGGCATTCAAGAAACTTACCTATGGCAAGATGGGACTGCTCGAAACGCAGGATCAGATTTCAGCAGCACGATATATGGCCTCGTTGCCTTATGTGGATGGATCGAGAATAGGTATTTATGGATGGAGTTACGGCGGTTTCATGGCGCTGAATTGCATTCTCAAAGGTGCCGATGTGTTCAAGATGGCCATCTCGGTAGCCCCTGTGACATCGTGGCGATATTACGACTCTATCTATACGGAGCGTTTCAACGGTCTCCCGCAAGACAATCCGCAGGGATATGACGAGCCGTCCCCTATAGGATATGCGGACAACTTGAAGGGTAAGCTACTGCTCATTCATGGCACAGCCGACGACAATGTCCATGTACTCAGTTCTCATCTCATGGCCAAGAAACTTGTGGCGGCTCAAAAAGAGTTTGACATGATGATCTATACCGACACCAACCATTCGATGGTTCCCGGCGGTTCGACCCACATTCGCAAGCACATGATAGAGTATTGCCTCAAAAATCTGTAGCCGGATACTTTGCCAATACAATGCAAGAGAGGAGTGCTGCCAATTGTAACGCTCCTCTCTTGTTGTATGCTCGGATGCCATCAAAATAAAATAAGGACGCCCATAAAATGAACGTCCTTAATTGGTTGCCGATTGGGCCCCATCAACGTAGTACCCTCGCTGGGAATCGAACCCAAATTTCAGGTTTAGGAAACCCGCGTTCTATCCATTGAACTACAAAGGCGTAAATGGGCAGTACATCATTTGCGATGACAATATTCCCATGTCAATTATACAACAAATTCGGGAGACACAATGCGTATGACACCCGAATCATGTTGTGCGTCTCCGCGTTAGTCCTTTGCCTTACTCGGCTTTCTTCTCGATGGCCTGCTTGCCACGGTAGAAGCCGCACTCGGGGCATACTCTGTGATACTGGACAGCTGCGCCACAGTTTGAGCATACAGCCACGGTGGGAACTATTGCTTTGATGTTCGTTCTTCTCTTGTCTCTCCTGGTCGAGGAGACCTTATGTTTAGGATGTGCCATTTTTTATAATTTTTAATTCATTAATATTAATTTCATTCCAATGTCTTCTTTAGCTCTGCGAGTTTCTCGAACTCCGGATTTTCGCCTATCGTATGCCTTTGCGCCTCGATAGCATCGAACTCCTCTTGCGAAACGATGTTGAATCTGCGCAACATTTCGGGATTGCAGTCCTTTGTGTCGGCATGCACCTTGCGGCTTGGCAAACTCAAGAGTATGCTTTCATAAAGATACTCACCCAAACAGGCCTTTTCGTCTTCCGGTGCGACACGTATCATATCAAATTCCGTGTCTGTCTCATCTGCACCAAAAGTCAGCTTCGCTTTGCTTTCAAACGAAACGGGCAACACCAACTCGTCAAGGCACCTGTCACATTCAACCGTCACATTGCCGGACAAACTGATCTCCAATGTCGTCTCGGCATCATGCCGGTTCATCTCAACTTCTGCAAGAACCTCTGCGTTTTTGATTTCATCCTCATCAAAAGCATCGAACAAGTCACGGGTGATTTCAAACTCGAAATGGTACGTTCCGTTCTTATACTCTTTGTAGGGTATGATATATCTGTTCAATATATCCATCTTTATAAAATCAGCGTGCAAATTTATATAATATTACTGGAATAACAAATTTTTCACGATTACTTTTGAAATAAATCATACGCCTATTTTCGGGCAAAACATGCACCTGCCGTAAGATTTCGCAAATCATTCCAGAATGTAGGATATGATTTCGTTACGGCTTCTGAAGCCTCTATTGTAACCCCATGGGTACTTGTCAATCCTGCAATCGCCTCTGCCATAGCTATGCGATGGTCATGACGGCTCGACACGCGGCCACCCTTGACAATGCCACCTTTTATCACCAGGTCATCACCGTTTTCTATTGCAATATTGATTCCCATTTTGGGAAATTCCTCAAGTATGGCTTCCCCACGATCACAATCCCCGCAAAAGAGTCGGCTGGCCCCCTTTATTGTCGAAGTGCCCTCGCAGTTGGCGGCCAATATCGCCAGAATAGGGAAGAGATCAGTATGATGTGTGGCATCGAACTCAAAACCATGCAAATGGCGATGGGTGATGCTTATGTTGCGGTTAGTGGTGATTATCTCGACACCTGCCCGCTGGAGTGCTTCAATTATTGCAGTGTCGGCCTGCAGCGACAGCATGTCCATATTGTTCACTGTCACCTCGCCCGTAATTGCACCGGCAACAAGCCAAAATGCCGCACTGCTCCAGTCACCTTCAATGGAATAGTCTATGGGAGTATATCTCTGACCGCCCCGAATGAAAAACTCAGAAAATCCGTTGTGTTCGATTTTGCCACCAAAACGTTCGATGACATCAAGAGTTATCTCGATGTACTGTTCACTATCGAGCCCACCAACATGCAGTATTGTATCATGTTCTATTAAGGGCAATGCAATAAGCAGTCCCGTAAGGAACTGGGAGCTTGTATGCGAACCGACTGACACCTCGCCACCATTAAAAGGTCCTTCAAGTTTGATGGGCAACTGTCCGTTTTTGCACGTTGCATTCACGCCAAGTTCCTGCAATGGGCGGAGCATGGTATCAAATGTACGCTTGCGTTGCTGTTGTGAAGAAAATATGGTGATTGGACATGAAGCAAGAGCTGCGATGGGGGCAAAAAGCCGGACTGCCAAACCAGAGCCACAGGTATCCACTCGGTCGGTGCGCGGTGCAAATCCTCCTTTTATCCGGAGAGATGTTTCGTCCAACATTGTCGTGTCTGCTCCCAAATCCCCGATTATCTTCAATGCGGTACGAGTGTCGTCACAGAATTCGATGTTGTGCAACAACGATTCGCCATCAGCCAATAGGGCAGTGGCGAAGGCACGCTGTGCATAACTTTTCGAACATGGCGGGTATATCTCACCCGAAATATGAGCGGCACATATCGTGGTTTCCATGGACTTATCTGTCGAGTTTGAAATCTTCGCCCAAATAGACACGTCTCACTTCAGGATCTTCGGCCAACTCTTCGGATGACCCTGATTTGAGGACTCTTCCTTCGAACAACAGGTAGGTGCGGTCGGTGATTGACAGGGTTTCGTGAACATTGTGGTCGGTAATTATGACACCTATGTTTTTGCTCTTAAGGGTTCCTACAATACTTTGTATGTCAGCCACAGCAATGGGATCCACTCCGGCAAACGGCTCGTCAAGAAGAATGAATTTGGGATTGATTGCCACGGCACGGGCTATCTCCGTACGTCGGCGTTCTCCTCCAGAGAGCTGTATGCCAAGACTTTTGCGGACTTTCTGCAGGCGGAACTCCTCAATCAATGTCTCGGTACGTTCACGCTGGTATTCCTTGGAGAAATCAGTCATCTCAAGCACCGCCATAATATTCTCCTCTACGCTCAGCCGACGGAAGACCGAAGCCTCCTGCGCCAGATAGCCGATTCCCATTTGAGCCCTTTTGTATACCGGCAGTTTGGTTATGTTGGTGCTGATGCCGTTGTCGTCCTCAAGATATATGTCTCCGGAATTGGGCTTTATGAGGCCCACGATCATATAGAACGATGTCGTTTTCCCGGCCCCGTTCGGGCCGAGGAGGCCGACAATCTCCCCTTGATTCACATCGATGGAGACTTTGTTGACGACCACTCGCGACTTATATTGTTTTACCAGAGATGATGTGTATAGTCTCATTTCCTCCTATGAAAATTTGTACAAAAATAGTTAAAATTCAAAAAAGTTTATATCTTTACATAGTAATTATTAACGGATAGCACAGTAAAGACTCTAATGGACGACAACAATTCAACCTCGTTGCTTACTGAAAAACTAAAGGAATATTTCGGATTCAGTACATTTAAGGGAAATCAGGAACAGATTATCCGCAATGTTCTTGCAGGCAAAGACACGTTTGTGTTGATGCCTACAGGAGGCGGCAAAAGTTTGTGCTATCAGTTGCCAGCGCTTATGATGGACGGTGTCGCCATTGTGATATCGCCCCTTATTGCCTTGATGAAGAATCAGGTGGATGCCATGCGGACATTCAGTACCGAATCGGGCATAGCACATTTTCTTAACTCGTCATTGAACAAGACGGAGATAAACCAGGTCAAGGAGGATGTCCTTGCGGGCAAGACCAAGTTGCTCTATTTCGCCCCGGAGTCCCTGACCAAGGAGGACAATGTCTCTTTCTTGCGAAAGATCAAGATCTCCTTCTATGCCATTGACGAGGCGCACTGTATTTCGGAGTGGGGGCACGATTTCCGTCCTGAATACAGGCGAATCAGGCCTATCATTAATGATATAGACAAAGCTCCCATAATAGCCCTCACGGCCACTGCAACCCCCAAAGTGCAGGTGGACATCCAGAAAAACCTCGGGATGAACGATGCTACGGTGTTCAAATCGTCGTTCAACCGTCCGAATCTTTTCTACGAGATACGTCCCAAGAACAATGTCAACAAGGAGATTATAAAATATATAAAACAACACGAAGGCAAGTCGGGAATAATATATTGCCTAAGCCGCAAGAAAGTGGAGGAGTTGGCTGAACTGCTCGTTGCCAATGGCATCAAGGCATTGCCATACCATGCAGGCATGAATGCAGTGACGAGAGCCCACAATCAGGACGCATTTCTTATGGAAGAGGTGGATGTGATTGTGGCTACCATTGCATTCGGTATGGGTATAGACAAACCGGACGTACGGTTTGTCATACACTATGACATTCCCAAGAGCCTTGAAGGATATTACCAGGAGACCGGACGTGCAGGACGTGACGGCGGCGAAGGGTACTGCCTGACCTTCTATAGTTACAAGGATATCCAGAAACTTGAGAAATTCATGCAGGGCAAACCTGTAGCAGAGCAGGAAATCGGGAAGCTGCTGTTGCTGGAGACGGTATCTTATGCCGAGAGCTCCATGTGCCGCCGCAAGACACTGCTACATTATTTCGGTGAGGAGTATCCTCACCAGAACTGCGGTGCATGCGACAACTGCGTAAATCCCAAGCCGAAGATTCCTGCCCAAAAAGAGATGCTGTTGGCGCTTAAAACTTTGGAATCCATAGGGCCAAAGTTTAAGATAGACTACCTTGTGAATGTCCTTATGGGTAGAAACAATGCCATTATCAAGTCGTACGGACACAACAACAACGAATTCTTTGGCGCCGGCGAAGAGAACAACGAAAAGTTCTGGGGGGCCATAATCCGGCAGGCAATTATTCAGGGACTCATAGACAAGAACATAGAGAACTATGGCCTGTTGTCGGTAAATGACAAGGGGAAGGCATATATAAAACACCCTTACCCCATAAGCATCACTCTTGACCACAACTATGATGAAGAGGAGGCCGAAGAAGAGGCAGCCGCTCCGACAGGAGGTGGTGTGGCCGACGAGGAGTTGTTTGCCATGTTGAAAGACCTGAGGAAGAAAGTGGCCAAACAGAATAATCTGCCCCCATTTGTAATTTTCCAGGACCCGTCCTTGGAGGACATGTCCATCCAATATCCTACCAGCATTGAGGAGTTGCAGAATATAAGTGGAGTAGGGGTCGGCAAGGCCCGTAAATTCGGACAGGAGTTTGTGAAACTCATAAAGGCCTATGTGGAGGAGAAGGAAATCGTGCGCCCGCAAGACATGGTTGTCAAGAGCGTGGGCAGCAAGAGCGGAAACAAGATATTCATCATCCAGAGCATTGACCGCAAGATGGATTTCGAAGACATCATGCGTGCCAAGAATCTCGAGTTCGGCGAACTGCTGAGCGAAATAGAGGCAATTGTCAATTCGGGAACAAAGCTCAATATCGACTATTACATAGAACAGAATATCGACGAAGACAAGGCCGAAGACATATATCTCTATTTCAAGGAGGATGCCGAGACAGACAGTCTTGAGGAGGCCGTGCACGAGCTCGGGGCAGACTACACCGAAGAGGAGATACGGCTCATACGAATAAAGTTTATCTGCGAACAGGGCAATTAGGAACAAAGGACGAAACACATCCAATAAGGATGTAGAGCAGAAGATGGAACATAAATATGCGTTCAAATCACAGAAGAGACGGCAATAACAACTGCAGGCAGAACTTGAACACCCATAGGTCATTCCATAGGGGGGGACAAGTGCGGGCCAAAAAGAGTTTGGGACAACATTTCCTGACCGACTTGGGAATCGCAGAACGCATATCCCTGTCCATAGATGGCGGAGGAGATGTATTGGAGGTCGGGTGTGGAATGGGGGTTCTCACTCAATTCCTGTTGCAAAGAGAAGATATCCGTACTTGGGGGGTGGAGATAGACAAGGAGAGCATTGCATATCTTCATTCGCATTTCCCTACATTCACACCTCGTCTTATTGACGGAGATTTCCTTGCGATGAATTTGGCGGAGACATTCCCATCCGGTGTGAAAGTAATAGGCAATTTTCCCTACAATATATCTTCTCAGATTTTCTTCAAGATAATAGAGTTTCGTGACCTTGTTCCCGAATGCGTCGGCATGGTGCAACGCGAGGTGGCTGTACGCATAGCCGAGGGGCCTGGAAGTAGGGAGTATGGTATATTAAGCGTATTGTTGCAGGCTTGGTATGACATCGAATACCTCTTCACTGTCCATGAGAACGTATTCAATCCGCCGCCTAAAGTAAAAAGTGCAGTAGTGCGACTAAAGCGCAATAATGTCAAAGAGTTGGGATGTGACGAGAAGCTATTCTTCAAAGTCGTAAAGGCCGCATTCAGCCAAAGACGCAAGATGCTGAAAAATCCGCTGCATGACACTTTCGGCAACTTGGGTGGAGAGGAGCACCGGTTCTTTTCAT
This sequence comes from Tidjanibacter sp., assembly GCA_963640325.1. GTDB lineage: Bacteria > Bacteroidota > Bacteroidia > Bacteroidales > Rikenellaceae > Tidjanibacter. The sequence goes on along the minus strand of CAVHXY010000017.1, from coordinate 3,025 downwards.
TGCGTGCAGAACAGTTGTCGGTGGCAGACTTTGTGGAACTCACCAACTGGGTTGCCGAACGGCTTCAGTAGGGGGATGCGTTAGCGAATGAAATTGGTGGGTGTTTTGGGCTCCCTCTGTGGCATCGGGACGCCTGCCTTCTTGCCGGCTTCGATACATTTGAGCAGCCACGACATATTCGCAGCCAATGTCCTCATTGTCTGCAGTCCTTCCAAATCCTGTCTTACCTCCTCGGGGGTATTGCCATGTACCTGATTCCAATATTGCGATGACACGACCGGCATGTTGCTGATGGTAAAATATTTATTCAATTGGTCAAATGCTGCAGAGGCACCTCCGCGACGGCAAGAGACAACACTCGCTGCCGGTTTGTCTGCAAAGAACGCGCCACGTCCATAAAATGCCCTGTCCATAAAAGAAGTTATGGCTCCGGAGGCCGAAGCGAAATGAACAGGCGAACCGAACACAAATCCGTCTGCCGCCGATGCCTTTTTCAAAAACGCATTGACGCTGTCATCGATTACGCATTTGCCTGTCTTGAGACATCGTCCACACCCCAAACAACCCGATATTGGTTTGTTGCCAACCCAAAAGATTCCGCTATCGATACCTTGTATGGCGAATGTTTTCGACATCTCTTCAAGTGCTGTAAAAGTGCATCCGTGCTCATGCGGACTACCGTTCACCAATATGACTTTCATTCAATTTGCGTTTTTTAATTCTACTTTCACACAAAGATAATCATTTAACGTGTATTTCGACCTATTTCATGAATACGAAATAGACCGCCAGCACCAGACATCCGAACGCTGCAAAGTGATTCCAATGCAACGATTCGGTCTTGAACAGTGTTATGGCTAGGATAGAGAATACGGTTATGGATATGACCTCCTGCAACACCTTTAGTTGCATCAACGAGAAGGGGCCTCCATTACCCGAGAACCCGAGTCTGTTGGCCGGGACCTGGGCGCAGTATTCAAAAAAAGCAATGCTCCACGAAAAGAGAATGACTCCTATAAGTGGCCACGAAGAGGAGACATGCATCTGTTGCAACTTGAGATGTCCATACCAGGCAAATGTCATGAAAATATTGGAGAGTATGAGCAGAAGTATCGTGTATATGCCATTCATAGAGGTTCTGTTTTTTTGTGATGCAAATATAGCGGCAAACCTGCCCAAATTGGCTCAAGAATGCAAAAAATAGTTTTATGTTGAATTTTTATAATTATATTTGTGTTGTGTTAAAATATAAACCTATTGGGATTATGGAAACAAACAACGGATGCAAAAACAGAAATGCATTTCTTCTGGGGGGATTCTTTTTATTGGGCCTGTTCGTACTCGGCAGCTCAATGGTTTGGGCAGTCAAGACTGCAAAGTCTTATGACAGATGTGTTACCGTGAAAGGCCTATGCGAAAAGGAGGTCAGTGCGGACAATGTCATCTGGCCGATTGTCTACAAGCAGGGAGGCAACGATCTGTCGGCCCTCTACAGGCAGGTTAATGAAAAGAATAATGTAGTGATAGAGTTTCTTAAGGAAGCCGGCATTACCGATGCGGAGATAACCATCAACGCTCCCACCATAGAAAATGTCAGGACTCAGAGTTACAGCAACAATCACACATACGACTACATAGTAACCTCTATAATTACGGTTTGCAGTTCAAATGTTGAAACCGTAAAGACTCTGCAGGCCGAGCAGTCGAAATTGTATGCCAAGGGGGTACCCGTAGGTACCGGCGACTATTCGTGGCAATATCCCATAGTATACTCTTTCACGAAACTCAATGACATCAAGCCATCAATGATAGAAGAGGCTACTGTCAATGCCCGTCTGGCGGCAGAAAAGTTTGCCAAAGACTCAAAGAGCAAATTGGGCAAGATCAAATCGGCTTCGCAAGGTCAATTCTCAATCGAGGACCGTGATTCCAACACCCCTTACATCAAGAAGGTGCGTGTGGTGACAAATGTAGTGTACTACTTGAAAGACTAAAACATGCGGTATCAAGTACCGCCCATATATAGGCAAAGCCTCTGCACTTGCAGAGGCTTTGCTGTTTTGGTACGGCAGTTGTGCTATGGTCGAGACCGGAACCGCTACTTCGATACCGTAGAAAGACGATATCACAGGTAAAAGAATCATTCCTCCGCCGAAGCCTACCGCCCCCGACAGCAGACCTGCAACCAATCCTGTAACAAGAAGCACGGGGCTTGTGGCAAACATATCAAACATGGTCTTTATTTACGGTTTACGCAACGGCCGTCGTTTACTCTCTTTTTAGCTTCAGTTTCTTTGCACGCACCTCCACTGCACTCGGTTTGCGGTGCAGGTCTTCTGCGATGCTGCTTGTTGGTATGCCACTAAACCACATTTGTGCGAGTCTGCTGTCTTCTGCCTCGCTCCATGGTTGATAGGCATTGCACCACTCTTGTCGGGTCGCATAAATTGAATATACCGGTTCTCCAGAGAGACGCTTGTAGGCTTTCAGATATTTCTTCAGCCTCTTTACATCCTTGTCGGAAAGATAGGGTAGGCGACGGATGTCCATATTGTCCGTAAGGTCATTCAGTTTCACAGCGGTTGCCAATCGGTTGCCTTTTACACGGGCAATGAAATCGTCATATGATTCATCCGAACGCCTCGTCAGGCACTTCAGCGCATTGGTTATCGCATTCGTAAATCCTTCAGTAGAGAGCATTTCAAATGTCACATCACTGTCTTCCACAACATCGTGCAATACTCCCACTATTTTCTCTTCCATAGTCACCCCGACAGCCATGACTCGCAAAGGATGACCTATATAATCTCTTCCCGCCTTGTCCTTTTGGCCATGATGTGCTTTTCGTGCAATTTCTATTGCCTTGTCAAGCATATCCATATTTACTTCGTTGGTGTCTGACATAATGCAAAGTCGTTAAAATTCAACGTAGCCTTACTGAAAAACGAAAAGAGAGATCCTTTCAAGAACCTCTCTTTGAGCGGAAAACGAGACTCGAACTCGCGACCCCAACCTTGGCAAGGTT
>CAVHXY010000016.1:0-24443 GCA_963640325.1 Tidjanibacter sp. | reverse complement strand
GCCTGCCGCTAGCGTTCATTCTGAGCCAGGATCAAACTCTCCATTGTAAAATAAATTGTTAATATCTTGGCTTCTCTCAAAGGTATTGTTATTAAAAACCTTTTAATAAACTTTGCTGCTTACATTATTTCAAAGAACAAATATCTTTTTCAAGAAATTTCGTTTTGTTGCGGTTCAGTATCCGCCTTTCGCTTCACCCCGAACTTTCGATTCCGACTTGTTCGGAAAGCGGATGCAAAGGTAGTGAATTTTTCGATTCATGCAACACTTTGCTGATTTTTTTAAGTTTTTTTTCTGAACCTCGCTTTTCGACCGAGACTTGGTCTCTTTCGGAAAGCGGATGCAAAGGTAATAACTTTTTCAACAAGTGCAACACCTTTTCGGATTTTTTTAAGTTTTTTCTGAACCTCGCTTTTCGACCGAGACTTGGTCTCTTTTGGAAAGCGGGTGCAAAGGTAATGACTTTTTCAATCCGTGCAACCCTTTTGGCGTTTTTTTATGATTTTTTTCTGAACCCGTGCTCTCCTTTGTTCTCGGAAAGCGGGTGCAAAGATAAGGCATTTCTGTAACCATTTCCAAATAAAAAGACGGTTTTTTTTCGGTTTTTCTACACTTATTTTCTATCTGCCTACCAAATAGAGACTTACCAAAACGCCGTCTGGGGCAGAAGCACGCAGTATTGTCGCACTTTCATTATTTTTGCATACTTTTGTATTCATACCGACAAGCATAAAGAAAATGGGAAAAACCAAAAATGCCGATTCGCTATTGCTCATTCTGCTCTTTGCATGGTGGGTGGCGAACATAATACAGGCCGCCTTCACGGGGTTGGCAAATGACGAGGCCTATTACTGGATGTTTGCCCGAAGTCTTGATTGGGGGTATTTCGACCATCCCCCGATGACCGCCGTTCTGCTGAAAGCTGGCGACTTCATCGGAGGGGAACTCGGCATCAGATTCTTTTTCACCATTCTGCAGCCGTTATACCTATATATATTATGGCGGTTGATTCGCCCCGAGAATCCGACACGGCACGAGGCTCTGCTGTTCTTCATGATAAGCTTCTCGATGCCGGTACTGCAGCTCTACGGATTCATCGCTGTTCCCGACTCTCCACTCATGCTTGCGAGCATACTGTTTCTGTGGAGTTATGACCGGTTCTGCAAAAAGGATTCGTGGGACAATTTGCTACTCATGGGGGGTATGATGGCACTGCTCGCCTACAGCAAATACCAGGGAGCCCTGGTGGTTTTGTTCACCTTTGCCTCAAACCCGAAAACATTCAAGAATCCGAAGCTGTATCTGAGTGGCATTGTAACGCTGCTGCTCTTCCTGCCCCATCTCATGTGGCAATATAATCATGACTGGGCTTCGTTCCACTATCATCTGGCCGGGCGCAACGGATATTTCAGATGGAACTACATAGCCGAGTTCTGGCTCAATCTGTTGCTGATATTCAACCCGCTCTTCGTATACCTCTTCTTCAAGGGCTGGGGGAAGGGCGACTACGCCGACAAACATGTACGCCATGCCCTCTACTCCATTGCGGCGGGATTCGTGATTTTCTTCACCCTGTCGAGTCTGCGCGGCTATGTACAGCCACAATGGGTCATCCCCATCACATTCTCTCTCATCATGATAGCCTTCGGATGGTGTAGGACACACGAGCGGGCCGGCCGTTATGCAATCCGTGTCGGCTGGGTGATGATTGCCCTCTTTGCACTTGTCAGAATTGAGATGATATTCAATCCCGTGGGGGCTAAATTCGAGGTATTCGACAATAAGCCGAGCTATGAAGCGATTGCCGAAGTGGCCGACGGCCGCCCCGTAATCTTCAGCGGAAACTACTCTGTAGCGGCCAAATACATCTACTACACCGGGGGCACGGCCTACTGCCAGCCCAATATAAACTACCGCACAAGCCAGTGGCAGTTCCTCGACATGGACCGCAAGGCAGCTGGCCAGGATGTCATTGTGGAGGTCAAGCATGACGGCGAGGGCAAGATAAAGCTCGCCAACGGAAAGAATTTCGAATGGGTAACGGTACACGATTTCCGCCCGGTGCGGGAAGTGGGGGTCAAGATACTCGGTGAAATCCCCGAGAAGGTAACGCACGGCGAGCGCATCGACTTTGATGTGGAATTGGCAAATCCATATGACTATGACATTACGGTATCGCCGGAAACGCTCCCGCTTGAAATTGTCTGGGGCCGGAACAAGGAGACATTCAACGAATACATCATAGATATCGAGCCATTCGCCATTCCTGCCGGAGGCATTTGCCGGAAGTCATTCTCCTTTGTCGTTCCTCAGGAGCTTGACAAACCCGAGTACAGGGTGGGATTCATAATCAAATGTGCTCCGCTGGAGAGCTGGTTCAACAGCCGGGAGTTCAAAATAGCCATAACGGAATAATGGGAAGTTTCATAACAAAATTCATAAAGTTCTGCCTCGTGGGAGGCTCGGGGGTATTTGTCGACTTCGGAATCACATTCGTCTGCAAGGAGTGGGTAAAATTGAACAAGTATGTCGCCAACTCCCTGGGGTTCATCTGTGCCGCCTCGTCGAACTACATACTGAACCGCATCTGGACCTTCTCGAGCACCGACCCCAACATTGCCGGCCAATACTTGAGATTCATAGCGATTTCGCTTGTCGGTCTCGCCATAAACAACAGCATACTCTGGCTGCTGAATGACAAGTTACGAGTGGATTTCAACAGCATCGTAACACGGCTGACGGGCAAGGGGACAACAACATCCACAACAGACCGCATAAATTTCTACTCGTCGAAACTGTGCGCCATAGTAATCGTGACGGTCTGGAACTTCCTGATGAACTATTTCTTCAACTTTTGACATGACATTATGACACTGCCGGGTGTCAGACACGTGAAAAACTGTCAGAATAGACGGTTCTTCCCGTTTTGGCACACATTGTGATTATGTTCTGTTGTCTTCGGGGAGCAATGGCTCCGACAGGCACAGTACCTGCTCTGGGTTGCGCGCTCCGAATCAAAAAAGAAATTCATTTAATACACAAAAAAACAAACTACCATGAATGTAAAACCATTATCAGACAGAGTGCTTGTCCTCCCCAACCCGGCAGAGGAGAAGACGGCAGCGGGACTTATCATTCCCGACACAGCAAAGGAGAAACCGCTGGCAGGCAAAGTAATTGCAGTAGGCCCCGGCACATCGGAAATCAAGATGGAAGTCAAGGTTGGTGACCAGGTGCTCTATGGCAAATATGCCGGCACGGAGGTAAACATTGACGGAACCGATTACCTCATCATGAAACAGAACGATATTTTAGCAATCATCTAATCATCACAAGACTATGGCAAAAGAGATTAAATATAACGTAGAGGCCCGCGAGCTCCTCAAGAGCGGAGTGGACGCATTGGCAGACGCAGTGAAGGTCACACTCGGTCCTAAAGGCCGCAATGTCATCATCGACAAGAAATTCGGTGCACCCCACATCACCAAGGACGGTGTGTCGGTAGCAAAAGAGGTGGAGCTTGAGGACAACTTCGCCAATATGGGAGCCCAGATTGTCAGGGAGGTCGCTTCGAAGACCAATGACGATGCAGGTGACGGTACCACGACTGCAACCATTCTCGCCCAGTCAATCATCAGCGTAGGTCTGAAGAATGTCACGGCAGGCGCCAACCCGATGGACCTCAAACGAGGCATTGACAAGGCAGTCGTGAAAGTTGTCGAGAGCCTTAAGAAGCAGAGCGAAATGGTGGGTGACAACATTGATAAGGTAAAACAGGTGGCAACCCAGTCGGCCAACAACGATACCAACATCGGTGCACTTATTGCCGAGGCCATGAGCAAGGTCAAGAAAGAGGGTGTCATCACCGTAGAGGAGGCCAAAGGCACCGAGACCCATGTCGATGTAGTGGAAGGCATGCAGTTTGACAGAGGATACATTTCGGCATACTTCATCACCGACACGGAGAAGATGGAGACCGTATTGGAGAATCCCTACATTCTGATTACCGACAAGAAGGTATCGACCATGAAGGAGATCATGGGTGTTCTGGAGCCCATAGCACAGAACGGACGCAGCCTGCTCATCATCGGTGAGGATGTCGACGGCGAGGCTTTGTCGGCACTGGTTGTAAACAAACTGCGCGGTACGATAAAGATTGCAGCAGTCAAGGCTCCCGGATTCGGAGACCGCCGCAAGGAGATGCTCGAGGATATCGCAGTCCTCACGGGCGGTACAGTCATCACCGAGGACAAGGGTCTGAAGCTTGATGCGGCGACCATCGACATGCTTGGTTCGGCTGAGAAGGTTGTAATCAACAAGGAAAACACCACCATTGTGAACGGCGCAGGCAAGAGCGAGAACATCAAGGCACGTGTGGCACAGATCCGCAAGCAGATTGAAGTCTCCACATCGGACTACGACAAGGAGAAACTCCACGAGCGTCTGGCCAAGTTGGCAGGCGGTGTTGCAGTGCTCTATGTCGGAGCAGCCACCGAAGTGGAGATGAAGGAGAAGAAAGACCGTGTGGACGATGCCCTGGCAGCAACCCGCGCAGCAGTGGAGGAAGGTATCGTTCCGGGTGGCGGTGTAGCCTACATCCGTGCAGCCGAGACCCTGAAGAAACTCAAGGGCGACAACGACGACGAGACGACAGGTATACAGATTATCCGTCGTGCCATCGAAGAGCCTCTGCGTCAGATTGTGACCAATGCCGGCGGTGAAGGTTCGGTTGTAGTGAACAAGGTAAAGGAAGGCAAGGGTTCGTTCGGATACAATGCCCGCACCGATACCTATGAGGATTTGCTCGCAGCCGGCATCATCGACCCGACCAAGGTGGCTCGTGTGGCACTGGAAAATGCAGCTTCGATAGCTTCGATGTTCCTGACTACCGAGTGCGTCCTGGCCGAGAAGAAAGAGGAGAATCCCGCACCTGCAATGGCTGCAGGCGGCATGGGTGGCGGCATGATGTAACAGCGCCGACCATACAAAAAAGAGGTTCGCATTTTTGCGAACCTCTTTTTTATTGCCTCACCCGAAACAACCGCTGTATTCCTACAGCCCTTCGTTTACCAACGGTAGTATACCAAGGCGAAATCCTGGTCACATGTTGTTCCGGTTATCTCTGCATGCCCATGTAGACACTGCCCGGCTCATCGAGCAAGTGGAGATATGTGCAGGGACCGAGATCGGGATTCTCCCACGAGGATACCTGCCATACAATCTCCTTCTCGGGAGTCACCTCAAAGAACTGCACCGAACCGGGCCACTCCTCTTCGGGCTGTCCGGCCACCCAATTGGTAATGATGGTGTTGCCGTTGGCAAGGCGCGTTGCGGTCTGAGTGTTGTAAAGTTTGAAAGGAACATCGTCCTGGGTTATCTCCCACACGGTGTTGCCATCCTTGTCGAACTCGCGGATGTAGCTGTTGCTGTCGCCACCCACGAGATAGTTGCCGTTGTCGAGACGTATAGCCGACCACGGTGACGGAGCAGATGCCGACCAGATGATGTTGCCGTCGCCGTCAAGTTCCACCGCCAAGCCCTCATGGATGAGACCTGTAACAAAGGTGCCGTCCTTGGTCATGCGTACATGACGGAACTGCCCGTGTGAGTTGGTACCCTCGGTAGGCACTATTATCTCCTTGACCAGAGTGTCGGCCTTCACGTTCCAAATCATAATCTTGCCCGGCACGCCATTGAGGGCAAAGACAACATGGTCATCGTCTATAGGCTGGCACGAGTGCGACTCCGTACCTTCGGGACAGATGAAGCTCCACACGAGTTCCTTCTCGGGAGTAACGATGCCAATCTGCGACATGGCGGCAAAAACGATGTTGCCGTCGGGCAGTATCGTCACATCGTCGAACTCCTGGATGCGGCCGAGCTCGTCATACATAGGTATGCTGTACTCCCAATCCACCTTGCCGTCCTTGACGATATACATCGTCTGCTCCGTATGGCGCGTGTCCCACTCGCCCACATAGGCAAAGGGATGTTTGGCCAAATCGCCGATATCAGATTTATGGCCACCGCATGACGAGAGCATGGCAGCCATGGCTACGATAAACAAGAATCCTTTTTTCATTTTTTTGAGTTTTGTTATGTTAATAGATATGAATGTTTCCGGCAATATCTCCGACTTCCGCACACCGCCACCGGTCTTTCCGGACTCAATGTCCTTACAAAATTAATAAAACATTCCGACAAAACCGGCTCTGCCACCGTTTCAGTCGCATGGAATACACTGTGTACCCTCGCAACGGCACCGTCCGAAATGCCTCACTCGCCTTAAAAACAGCACATTGGCACCACCGAAGCGACCCTCCGTTAACTTTACGCTAACTGAATATTAAGTTAATCTTAAATAATTTTAATAACGCTTGCATTTGTAAAAAACAGCCTTATCTTTGCAGCGAAGTTTTAAGGTTCATTTAGGTTAGTAGTTTTAGGTTATTGAAAAGATACGAGTCGGCAACGGTTCGTATCTTTTTTGTTTTAAACGCTTTGCCCCATCCACCCCGTTCGGGAAGATGCCTTCGCTTCACGGCGGGCCACAAAGAGGACCCTGTCTTCCCGGCAGTCACACAGACGGGAAACCAAAGGGGGCCATGCTTTCTGTTTACCAGTGCGCACAGAGCTGGCAACAACAAGGCGTCCGCTCCGCACGGGAGATAATCTTTTCAATATTTTTGTCTGAAACATGCAGTTGTAAAATAATTTTATGTATATTTGCAACCGCAAACCAAGGTTCTGCATCTGCCCGGATGGCGAAATTGGTAGACGCGCTCGTTTCAGGTGCGAGTGCTGAGAGGCTTGCAGGTTCGAGTCCTGTTCCGGGCACGAAACGAGGCATATGGCTCAATGAGTTGTATGCCTCGTTTCTTTTTGGGCAGGTACGGCTGGACTGCGACCGAATCCACCGCCCGCCCCGTTCCAAAAGAGGCGCAGCCCCTCCCCTTGTCCCCCGAACAGACAAAGCAGCGGGGAGGAACCCAATGCCCTCCCCGCTGCTCCAAACAAACGCTTTATCCAACTTTTCAATTCATGCCGTGTTTTGTGCAGAGCATGCTCCGACAGGCTACATACGGGATTTGTCTGCACTCGCACCCGACTCCACCTTGCGGCTATTGAATTTCTTGCCGGCAGCAAAGTTGTAGTTTACCGAGAAGGTGAAACTCGGGTTCATGCCCCAGCTGGTGAAATTGTCGGTAAATCCCGTACCGTGCGAGAAGATGCGCTGCTTGTCGCGAAAGAGGTCCTGCACGCCTGCCGACAGAGTCATCCTGCTGTCAAGCAAACGCTTCTTGATCATTATATTCAACGACTGATTGTCGTCCTGCTCCAGATTGCCCATCGTTATATCTGACGAATAAGAGCCCGAAATGTCGAGTATGAAGTTGTGCGGCAACGTGACACTCGTCTGTCCCGAAAGGTATGCATACCAGCAATCGTTCTTCTCCGTAGCCGTTTCGGTATACAGGCGGATCACGTTCATATTTGCCGTAAACGACCACCACCCGGTTATGTCAAAAGGCAAGGTTGCCGACACTCCCCTCTGGAACGACTTTGCCATGTTGGTATACTGGTAATAGACCATGTCCGAGCCGGGCGTAGTGAAGAGCTGCTGTATTATCATGTCGTGCGTAAAGACACCGAACAAGGAGAAGACATATTTGCTCCTGAACACATAGGTCAGGCTCATGCCGTCAACATACTGGGGGCCCACTTTGGGGTTGCCGATCACAATCGAATATTCCGACATTTGCGCACGGTAGTCATTCAGGATGCTGAACGAAGGACGGGATATCGAACGCCCGTATTGGCCTGTGAGAATATTGCCGCTCTCCCCGTCAAACACATAAGAGAGAGTCGCGTTGGGAAAGAGCTCCAAATACTGCTTGTGCACCCCGGTCGAAGAGTTGTTCTGGTCGGTGTACTCGGCACGCAGACCCGCCGAAAGCGAGAATTTGCCCAAAGTCTTGTCGAAGATGAAATAGAGGGCCCCTACCTGCTCCTTGTATTCGGTTGCCGGTTGCGTGGTTACGGCATCGAGAGTCCACTCATAGGGCGATGCCACAGGGCTGTTGTAGTATTTCATGTCGCTGAAGACAGTGTTGTAGGAATACTTGCCGCCGAACCGTATGGATGTGGCGGGATTGAACTTCTTGGTCATATTGGCCGTAAGGGCGAAAATCCTGTAGTCAGAATCCATGTCGGACATCTTGTAGGTCGCTGTAGATGGCGAAGCGGCCGACAGAGGTGTAGCCGTATTGATGTAGACGGTTTTCGATTCGGGCGACGACTGCGTATAGTCACCTATCAGCTTGAATGAAGAACCGAGTGTGTCGAGCTGTACCGTATAGTTCAGTGTGCCGGACATTCTCCCGTTTGAGTTTTTGCCCCTATAGTCGCTGTCGTTCAAAAGCGACGAGGCTGGCGAGAGGATATCGTAGGTCGACTGGCCCAAGACATTTTCTGTGGCGTCCTGTGTATGGAAGTTGAACTCGCCACCGAGGCTGTGGCGTGCATCGAAATCGTAGATGGCACCCAGCCCGAAGTTGTATTCGTCACCGATGTAGTGGGCTGTGTCCCCGGAGAGTACATGAGCCGTTTGGTTGCCTGCCGTGTCGAAGTATTTCATGGTCTCACCAACATATTGATGTTGATCGTATTTGTAGTATGAACCGTTGGTGTAGAGGTTCAGTTTGCCTTTCTGGTAATTGAGGCGGAAGGACGGCTGCAGTGTCCACCATTTGCCGTCGTCATTCGACGATGCCGACAAGTTCACGGAACCGTCCACACCGTCATAACGCATCCTCTTGAGTGTAATCTTGATTATTCCGCCCGTGATGTCGGCATCGTAGTCGGCACCCGCCATGGGAATCACCTCTATCTTCTGCACGTTCTCGGCCGGGATGCTCTTGAGGTAGGACTGCAACTCGTCGGACGAGAGGTTGAGCATGCGCTCGCCCACAATCACCCTTGTACCGCCACGGCCGTTGATTTTGATGCCGTTGTCATCGGCACGCACACCGGGCGACACACTGAGCAACTCGTAGACATTGCGGCCTATGGCCAAATTGCTGCCCTGCACATTCATGACAAAACGGTCGGCTTCATGGGTTATGAGTTTGGTCTTCACCACCACCTTGTCGATATTGGTGGCCGACTCCTGCATCACCGTGTTGCCGATATCACCACTGCCGGAGACCGAGACAAGTCTCTCCGCATCGGCATATCCAAGGCAATTGGAGCACCCTGCCCATCCACCACATGTCCCGAGACATCCGAAAGAGAACGGTAAGATTCCGAGGCCCCCGCAACATTTTTTTCTCCCGCAATGCATTTCGCATTCGCCTCAACGCTTGTCATCATCATCAATGCGCCAAGGACAAAAATAACTAACCTTTTCATTCCCAATATTTTTATTGTTGTTTTTACCCCCCCCGCGGATTTTCTGCAGAGGAAGCGGGCCTGTTTTGTTTCTTCATCCCCCCCATAAGACGAACGACTAGGTCATTTTGCAACACGAGATGCAATATTTTTCTTTTTCTCAACACTTCCGTTCGGTCGGCCCCTTGTTATTTACCCTGTCTTTAGCCCCTAAAAATGTCTCAACGCAGTCTGCAACGCATGAAACTGCCACGGGCATAGAGGAAAAAGAACAGCACACCCAGAGCATTGACAGCAAAGGCCAACCAAAAGGCAGCCGTATATCCGCCCAAATGTTCAGCCACGGCACCACCGCCGATAATGCCTATTCCCACTCCCAAATCCCATGCGGTGAGAATCGTGGAGTTGGCGGTACCGCGACGCTCATGGGGCGCAAGGTTTATGAACATGGTCTGCATGGCAGGATACATGTGTCCGTTGCCGAGCCCGATCATCAGCGCGGCAGCGTAGTATCCGTAGACATTGGGCAGGACGGTAAACACCAGATAGCCACACAGGGACACCAGCATGCCCACCGAGGCATTGTGCACCACCAGTCCCTTGCGCAATGACCGGCTGCCGACAAGACGCGAAAGTATCAGACCGATGGCAAGCAGCATGAAGAACGTGCCCGACCCCGAAGTCACATGCAGAACCTCCTGGCTGTAGATGGCCACATAGGTGGAGATTATGCCGAACGCAAAGGCGAATGCCGCGATGCATATTCCTTCGCTCCACCCCTTGAGCAGCACAAAGCGGTCGAGAGAGACTTTCTTTTCGTGCAGCACCGGTTGGCGCTGACGGCACTTTATGGTCGAGTCGATAACCAGTCCCACTAATGCCGTCACAAGCGACAATGTGAACAACAGATTGAAATCATGCACCGTGTGATAGATGTAAAGGCCTATCGAAGGACCTGTTGCCATGGCTATATTGTTGCTCAGACCATAGTAGCCTATTCCCTCCGAACGGCGTTCGCTATGCAGCACATCCACCGCCATGGTACTGCTCGCAACTGTGGTTGCCCCGAACGGGGCACCGTGCAAGGTGCGTATTATGGCAAAAAGCAACAGCGAACCGGTGATATAGTAGCCTCCGAAAAGGGCGGCGAAACAGAAGTAGCATATCAGAAGGACTTTCTTGCGCGGAAATGTATCGACCACAAATCCGCTGAAAGGCCTGACACACAGCGCCGTGAGAGTATACCCGCTCAACACTGCGCCAATCACTGCCTTGTCAGCCCCGAATGTGTCACGCAAATACAGCGGCAACAGCGGTGCCAAAAGATAAAATGCAAAATAGAGCATGAAGTTGGCCGACCACACCTTCAGGTAGTTGCTGTTCCACAAAACGGGACGTTCGGTATCTTTCGCTGTATCCATTCTATGCATGCGCCTTGATTTGCACATGCAAAAATACCACTTCCTCTCTGCGGATAGCCATACGGAGGGTTTTATTTCTCCTTTACCGGCCGTTTTTTAATGTTCCCTTTACATTATGGAAGGCTCTTTGACGGGGGTGCCCCAAAGGGGAAACACCCAAGCCGTGGAAACCTCACTCGTCGCGGTCACCACCCTCACCGTCGGCACCCGCAAAGATAGCCCGCGGAAGCTCGGCAATATTGTTGATATATATCACCTTCACCTTCGAAGGCACTTTTATCTTGCTCTTTTTCAGATAGCCTGACACCACTATGCGCCCGAAGCCCAAACGTGCCGCCTCGCTTATGCGCTGTTCGCTGCGGGGCGCAGGACGCACCTCGCCCGAAAGGCCTATCTCGCCAGCGCAGCACACTCCCGATGCTATGGGACGGTCGAAATACGATGAGACAACCGCAGCTGCCACAGCCAAATCGAGCCCTGTATCCTGCACCCTGAAACCTCCGGCAAAGTTCAGAAAGACATCTTTGGAGTACATCTTCAGCCCCACCCTCTTCTCAAGCACGGCTATGAGCATGTTGAGCCTCTTGAAATCGAAGCCCGTGGCGGAACGTTGGGGAGTTCCATAGGCAGCATTGCAGACCAGCGACTGCACCTCAATCAGATATGGTCTTATGCCGTCCACCGCCGCACCCACGGCAATTCCGCTCAACGGCTCGTCATAATGCGTCAGCAGAATCTCCGACGGGTTGCTGACCTCGGCCAGTCCCTCGCCCCGCATCTCGAACACCCCTATCTCGAAAGTGGCTCCGAAGCGGTTCTTTATTCCCCGCAATATACGGTAGACATTGTTGTTGTCGCCCTCGAACTGCAGGACCACATCCACTATATGCTCCAGTATCTTGGGTCCGGCAATGGTGCCGTCCTTGGTTATATGGCCGATGATGATTATCGAGACTCCGGTCGTCTTGGCATATTTCAGAAATGCCGATGCGCACTCCCTGATTTGCGACACACTGCCGGCCGACGAGTCGATAACCTGACTGTATATGGTCTGTATGGAGTCGACTATCACCAAGTCGGGATGCACGGCATCCATCTGGGAGATGATGTTTTCCAGCAGCGTCTCGGCATAGACATAACACGAATCGTTCGACCCGCCGATACGCTTGGCACGCATCTTGATCTGTTGCGGTGACTCCTCGCCCGAGATATACAGAGTCTTGATATTCTCGCTATTGAGCGCCACCTGCAGTGTGAGCGTCGATTTGCCGATACCAGGTTCACCTCCCAGCAGAATCAACGACCCACGGACTATGCCGCCACCCAGCACACGATTGGTCTCGGCGCTGCTCAGTTCTATGCGTTTGTGTTCCTTCTCCTCTATGTCGGCAATCTTCTGCACCCGTGCCTCGGAGGCATGCGGTGAAGCGGCAATCTTGTCGTCACCATGGCTCACCACCTCCTCGGCAAATGTATTCCACTCGCCACATGAAGGGCATCGCCCCATCCACTTGGGGGCCTCAAAACCGCACGAAGTACAAAAAAACACCTTCTTTACCTTTGCCATAACAGAAAAACATAATTGCCCCCGCACCGAATGCGAAGGCCCGACAGTGAAACATTGTGTAAAGATATAAAATTCGAGGCAAGCGTCAAAGGTTCAATAGAAGATTCAGCCCGCATGCAGGCAAAAGCCCATAGTCGGGACTACTTGCCTCTCCATCCATTCCGCCTCAACACAGCGCCCGTCACTGACAGGCATAAAAAACGGCCTCCACCCCGAAAGGCGGAAGCCGTCGACTTTATAATACATTGAATTGTCCTATACAATTCCCTGTGCCAGCATCGCATTGGCAACCTTGATGAAGCCTGCGATATTCGCACCCTTCACGTAGTCGATGTATCCATCGGGCTGTGTGCCATACTTGACGCACATGTCGTGGATAGAGCTCATGATCTGGCGCAGTTTGGCATCGACCTCCTCAGCCGTCCAGCTCAGACGCATCGAGTTCTGTGTCATCTCAAGACCCGAAGTGGCAACACCACCGGCATTGGATGCCTTACCGGGCGAGTAGAGAATCTTGGCAGCCTGGAATGCGGCGATTGCCTCGGGAGTCGAAGGCATGTTGGCACCCTCGGCAACACATTTGCAACCGTTTGCCAGAAGTTTCTTGGCGTCCTCGCCATTTATCTCGTTCTGGGTTGCGCAAGGCATTGCGATGTCGCACTTTACACCCCAAGGTCTTTCGTTGGGGAAATACTGTGCAGTAGGATACTGCTCAACATACTCCTTGATACGGCCACGGATAACGTTCTTCAACTCGAATACATACTCGAGCTTCTTCTCGTCGATTCCGTCTGGATCATAGATATAACCGTTCGAATCAGAAAGGGTAAGCACCTTTGCACCGAGTGCGATAGCCTTCTGTGCTGCATACTGTGCAACGTTACCCGAACCGGAGATAACGACATTCTTGCCCTTGAAGCTGTCGCCACGCGTAGCCAGCATCGACTCTGCGAAATAGCAGGTACCGTAACCGGTTGCCTCGGGACGCATCAGGGAACCGCCGAACGGAATGCCCTTGCCGGTGAAAGTACCGGTAAACTCGTCTTTGAGACGTTTGTACTGACCGAACATGAAACCAACCTCACGTCCGCCTACACCGATATCACCTGCAGGTACATCGGTATCGGGACCGATATGACGATACAGTTCCGTGATGAAGCTCTGGCAGAATCTCATCACCTCGTTGTCTGACTTGCCTCTCGGGGAGAAATCCGAACCGCCCTTTGCACCGCCCATAGGCAATGTGGTAAGGCTGTTCTTGAAGGTCTGCTCGAAAGCCAGGAACTTCAGGATGCTCAGGTTCACGCTTGAATGGAATCTGATACCGCCCTTGTAAGGCCCGATAGCGCTGTTCATCTGGATTCGGTATCCCTTGTTGATCATCACTTCACCGTTGTCGTTCACCCAAGGAACACGGAACATGATTACTCGTTCGGGCTCTGCGATACGCTCCAGAACTTTCATTTTGATAAGTTGCGGATTGGCCACGATATACGGAGCCACACTTTCGGCAACCTCACGGACAGCCTGATGGAACTCCTTCTCATGGGGGTTCTTGGCTATAATGTCGGCCATGAAGGACTCGACATACTTTTGGGCATTTGTCTCCATTGTCTGTAGATATTAAAAAATTTGCATTACGGTTTCAAAAGTAGTATATCGCAGACAATTGTACAACCTATTTTCAGAAATTTAACATAAATTTAGCTTAATGTATAATTACCCTTGTAATGTCATTCCAAAGGACATAGACCATCAAAAAGAGTATTATTGCAAGACCTACCGACTGGGCGTATATAAGGAATCTGTCACTCGGTTTGCGTCCCGACACCATCTCGACCAGCAAAAATAACACGTGACCGCCGTCGAATGTAGGTATGGGAAGAATGTTCATTATGGCCAGCACGACCGACAGAAGCCCCGTGAGATGCCAGAAAATCTCCCAACTCCACTGTGAGGGGAATATGCTGGCTATAGCTATGGGACCGCCCAGCGACTTGTAGGCCTCCGTCTTGGGTTTCACTATCATCTTGAGCTGTTTCCAATAGTCGCTCATCTCCGTACCCACGCGTTTCACGCCTGCCGGAATGGACTGCAGCAGGGTATAGGAACGCGTTCGCAGGGTGATATAGCGTTCCGCCCCCACTCTCACTCCTATCTTGCCTTCGGCATCCACATTTACTGCCAGCTCCTTGGTCAGAATCGTACCCGCACTGTCGCGCACCAGACCTATATTTACACTATGCCCCGCATTTTCGGTCAGCAAGCGGCGGTATTGGTCATAGAACAGGGTGCGCTCACCGTTAAGCGACACCAGGCTGTCACCCTGTATCAGGCCTGCCTCTGCAGCTCCGCCACCGGCAATCACCTCGCCGACAACAAATGGATAGCGGGGAATGATAAACTCCGCATCATCGACATAGTCCTGCACCGGCACCACCGGCAACGTCAGCGTCATCTCCTTGCCGTTTCGCTCGACCACCACCGTACGGTCATCCAGTTCGATGGCTATGCGCGACATTATCTTGCTGTAGTCCTCAACTGGTTTGCCGGCAATGGAGACTATCTTGTCTCCGTCCTCAAAGCCGAGCTGTTTTGCCAGTGGGCTGAAGGTGTAGCCATAGGCCATGTCGGGATTGGAGATATATCTGTCGCCCCATGTGTAACTCATGCCGGCAAAGATGACAAAGGCCAGCACGACATTCATCAGCACTCCGCCCGTCATAATCAGCAGCCGCTGCCAGGCCGGTTTGGTGCGGAACTCCCACGGCTGCGGCTCGTGCTTCATCTGCTCCACATCCATGCTCTCGTCAATCATGCCCGACAGCTTAACAAAACCGCCGAACGGCACCCAACCTATCGCATACACCGTATCGCCACGTTTGAAACTTGCGAGTGCATTGCCGAAAAAGAGCTGGAAACGCTCAACCCTAACTCCAAAAATCTTAGCAAAAAGGAAATGCCCCAGTTCGTGCACAATCACCAAAAGCGAGAAGCTCAGCACAAACTGCACTATCTTAATCACCACATCCATCTTTTCTCTTTTTTTACCCGTTAAACCAACCTACTGCCTACCTACACCGGACACAGAATGCCCACCACCTGTCACACATGCAATGCCCCCGCAATATCCTCCGCTATGGCACGTGACTGCAAATTGCTGTTCACCAAATCGTCCAGAGTAGGCGCTGCCACAAAATCGGCACGTTCAAGCGAGCCTGTTATCACCCTTGCAATATCGGTATACTTTATACGTTTCTCCAGGAATGCATGCACGGCCACCTCATTGGCTCCGTTCATCACACAGCAACTGTTCCCCCCTCGGCGCAAACACGCATAGGCGGTTGAGAGCATAGGAAACTTCTCATTGTCCACAGCGCTGAATGTGAGAGTCGGGTGTTGCATGAAATCGAAACGCTCCTCGCTGCATGCCGTCCTTTCGGGAAACATAAGGGCATACTGAATGGGCAGATGCATGTCGGGCGTTCCCAACTGAGCCTTGATTGCCCCGTCCTCGAACTCCACCATGGAGTGCACAACCGACTGCGGATGCACCAACACGTCTATCTTGTCGGCATCCAGACCAAACAGCCAATGAGCCTCAATGACTTCGAACCCCTTGTTTACCAGCGTCGATGAATCAATCGTTATCTTGGCCCCCATTTTCCAGTTGGGGTGCCGCAATGCGTCTTCGACCGTAACCCGCTCCAATGTCTCCTTGGGGGTATTGAGGAACGGGCCTCCCGAGGCTGTCACTATCACCCTGCGCGGTTCGGAGACTTCGCCCATAAGGCACTGGAAGATGGCCGAATGCTCCGAATCGATGGGGATGATTGGCACATGGTTTCTCTTGGCCTCCTCCACGATTATACTGCCTCCTACCACAAGGCTCTCCTTGTTGGCCAGAGCAAGACGTTTGCCCGCCCTCACGGCAGCAAGCGACGGGAACATCCCCGCATACCCCACCAGGGCATTCACCACCGTATCCACCGCCGAAGAGGCCACAACCTGCTCAAGAGCCTCGTTACCGGCATACACTTTCACCTGTGTGTCGGCCAACGCCTCCCGCACATCTCCGTAATGAACCTTGTCGGCAATCACCACACTGTCGGGTTCGAACTCCAGGGCCTGTTCCACCAGACGGTGCCAATTGCGGTTGGCGGTCAAAGTGTTTATCTCGAACCGTTCGCTGTAATGCCTCGCCACGTCCAGCGTCTGCTCGCCAATCGAGCCAGTTGAACCCAGCAATGCAATATGTTGTTTCATCTTTTCAAATAGGTTTTTTCAGGTTGGTATCTTAGGAATTCAAGGACGGAAGGTCATGTAGTTCTGTGCATCCACAGGCTGTCCACCGTACCAGAGTTCAAAACGGAACTCGTCCGTGGTGTCATTGTCGCCCGCCGGCCAAACGGTGCCTATCACTTCACCGGCACGCACCTTGTCGCCTGTGGTCTTGAACACCTGGCTCATGTTCTTGTAGGTGGCAATGAAATCCGAAGAATGCATTATCTGCAATATGTTGCCCTCCTCGGGACTCCACACCGACAGCAACACCGTACCGCTCTGCATGGCCACCACCTGTTTGATGCCAGTAACCTTTATATGTGTATCGTAGTGTTTCGTACCAGCATCGAAACCCTCGGTCACCTCGCCACGCAAGGGTGGCAACAGCTCTGTCTCCTTGTTCTTGCCACTATCGGTGCTGCCACGGTTGAGTCCGTAACGGCCGTTCCCTTCCAGTCCTGCCCTGAACAGAGAGTCGACCTGTGAGGGAGCCACGGAAGCGAGCGCCATGGAGTCCTTCACCACAGCCTCGGTCTCACTCGAGGAGCGCATCACCGGACTCTTGCCCTCAAGCACCATCGTTATATTGTCGACATAGTCCATTATATCGGTAATCTCCGAACTCAGAGAATCGAGCTTCGTCAGGTTGTCGGTCATCAGACGCCTCGACTCGTGCCCCACATAGTTGGGAAATATGTCGAGCAGCGGAGTATTGGCACACAGCAACACGGCACCCGCAAAGGCCACCACAACCAATGCGGCCACCGCACCGATAAGCCCCATAAGGCTCATGTGAGTATAATACATCTCGCTGTCGTCATTGTCACGTACACTCACGCGGTGCTTGACGATTATATT
The DNA here is from genome assembly GCA_963640325.1 of Tidjanibacter sp. GTDB lineage: Bacteria > Bacteroidota > Bacteroidia > Bacteroidales > Rikenellaceae > Tidjanibacter. Next base: position 6,923 of record CAVHXY010000016.1, on the reverse strand, counting down.
TCGCAGAAAATATCTGACAACGCCCTGTCTCATAAACGGTATATCCTTTTATCGGCGCCCCTTTCCCACGGCAGTCTTGTTCTGCGAGCAACAGCAATGACCTGACCACCGGCAGCAATATGCGCCATAGATGCAAAGATAAACATTTAACGGATTAATACGGCAAGAAAGTATGGTTTAAGATTGGCACTCACGACAAAAAAGTATATCTTTGCGATACAAAACATTATAAAAAAGAGAATTGACTATGGTAAAACCGACATTACTCGTGCTTGCGGCCGGCATGGCCTCCCGCTACGGTTCGCTCAAACAGATAGACGGCGTTGGTCCCTCGAACGAAGCGATTATTGACTACTCCATATACGATGCAATCCGCGCCGGATTCGGCAAGGTGGTATTCGTTATCCGCCACCAGTTCGAGGATACCTTCAGAAAAATATTCTACAAAGAGAAATTCGGCAACCAGATAGATGTGGAGTTCGTATTCCAGGAGCTCACCTACATCCCCGAGGGATTTGAGGTTCCGGCCGACAGGGTAAAACCGTGGGGCACCAACCATGCAGTGCTGATGGCCAAGGAGGTTATCCGCGAGCCGTTTGCGGTAATCAATGCCGACGATTTCTATGGTCGCGACGCATACGCCACCATCGCCCGTTATCTGACACTGCTCGACGGCAAGAAAAATGACTACTGCATGGTAGGCTACTGTCTGAAGAACACTCTTTCGGACTACGGCACCGTGTCGCGCGGCGAGTGCAATGTCAATGCAGAAGGAAATCTGGTCTCGATGGTTGAGCGTCTTAACATTGCCCGTGGCAAAGACGGCATCGTCACTTACCAGGACGAGAACGGAGCTCACCCCATTGACGAAAACGCAACGGTATCGATGACCATGTTCGGGTTCACCCCCGACTACTTCGGATACTCGGAGCAGATGTTCCGTGAATTCCTCGCACAGCCCGAGATAAAGACCAACATGAAGGCCGAGTTCTTCATCCCGCTGGCAGTAAACACATTGATCAACAACGGGACAGCCACCATGAAGGTACTCAACAGCACGGCACAGTGGTTCGGCGTGACCTACAAGGAGGACAAACCCGCCGTGATGGCCAAGATCCGCGCACTCATCGATGCAGGCGAGTATCCCGAGAAACTGTGGAAGTAACGGACTATACATATTATATACCGAGTCCCTGTGCTTTTCCACACAGGGACTCTTTTTTTGGTCTCCACATACATCGTTTGCAATTGTCCCGGCAAAAATCTCTCCGCAAAACTGCCAAGGAACGCAAGAGCAAAAGGCCGGCAAAAGTCCAGAAGTTGTACGGAAAATAAAATATCACTATATTTGGATATAGGAAACAAAACTCCAAAAAATCGAATGCCTATGGAACAAAACGGATGATCTGACATAACCGACCGTGCCTGCTGACCGAAAAGGTCAGCGGCAGAAACATATAAAAGCGTTAGCTTTACATCTTTGCATATCGGAATCTGGAAAATTCAAAATTGTGGCAAAAGAGGTGGAGTTGATGCTCGCGTTCACGACGTGGGCTTCACTGCATTATTGCCACAAGGTTTTCCAGAACCTCGATATGCGATAATTAAAGTTTTGTCCCACGTTTTTATATGCCGACATTTCAACAATCCGACACTGGGACATGTCAAAATATACCCACTCGAAAATGAAAAGACATTTCAACTCACTGTTTGTCTTGTTGGCCATTGTCTCATTGAGCTCATGTGCGACAATATTCACCAAAAGCAGTTACCCTGTAACCATCACAACCTCACCCGAAGGGGCACAGGTACAGATCACGAACAGGGCTGGCTGCGAGGTTTACGCAGGGAACACACCTGCTTCCGTACGGCTTAAATCGTCAGCGAAATACATGGCACGGGAAGAGTACACAATCACTCTGACCAAGGAGGGATATCAGCAAAGAAAAGTTTTCATAGATGCAAACCTGGACGGATGGTACTTAGGGAACATTCTCTTGGGCGGATTTATTGGAATGCTGATAGTGGACCCTGCATCGGGAGCCATGTACAAACTGGCAGTGGACGAGATAAACGAGACACTGGTTCCGACCGAAAATGCCACGACAGAGGCCAGGGAACTGTTGATATACGATATCAATGACTTGTTGCCTGCCGGAATCAGCGCAAATGACTTGGTACGGCTCAACTGACAAAGCCTTCCTTCCGTAACAATGCAATAAATTTTATTGCAAGATACATTTGAGCCCCTCCGGAGAGACAGCAGTGTGCTTTTCCGGAGGGGCTTCGTTTGTCATTTTGTCTTATGGCTCCTCACTTTGAAGGTGTCTGTTCTCAGCGCAAGCACATAGGGGAGATGTTTGCCTTTCGTTTTGACAGAGTGTTTCTGCCCCAGTATACCCGGTATTGCCCCAGCCGACCGGGCGGTGTTTCCGTCATGAGAATCAGCGTTCTGCCTCTGCCGGGTGCTACTCCTTCGACCTTATGGTGGTGACGTGTTTGAGTTTATGGAGTGCTATGCCATTGCGCACGATCACAATGAGAGTAAGCACAACAACACACAAAGGGCACAGAATACCGACCCAGCTCCAGCCGGCGAAAAAGAATAGCCAATAGACCGTAAACGCCCCACCGAACAGACAGAAGAGAGAGGCTGTAGCAATGCTTCGTTTCAACGTCTTGCGGAGAGCAGGAACATCGTTGTTCTCGATTATGCGGTTGATTTCTTCCACCTCTTTCTTCCGCGACCCATTGTTGCGCCTTATCACCGACAGGAGTCCTACGGCAACTGCCACGACTACACATACATTCAAGAACGTGCGGTTTTCCAACCAGTCTGCCGGCACGGCAAGAAGCACCGCCGCAAATACGACCACAGCCACCAAGGGCCACAGTCGTGATATGTTTTTATTGTCCATATTTTTCAGATACTATTTTAGATTTTTATCGGTTTGACTTAACCGATTGAGAAATAAACTTTTAGCGAATTATTTGAGAAATAGAAGTAACGATGTAGCAACTGTGCGAATTTCAGCGTTTTGCGTTGCTATGCTGTCAAATAACTCTTTTCGTATAAAGATACTATAATTCTATGAAAAGGCAATATCCATTATCTGAATTTCTTTTCAAATAGTACATTGAAAAGGTTGTAATATTGTGAATTACAGCTACTTTGCAATGTGTTTATATGGCTGATTTCCAGCATAATGCAAATTAGACAAATAACTTGATGACGCAATCGCTTCCGCCTCTCTGCCAACTCTCCATGATTTCCACATCAATGGATTTCCCGAAGAATTTACTCCATACCGCTTTTTCATGTCCTTTCGTGCAATTACACAAAGAGGAACCACTTACATGAGAAGCCATAGGACAAGTGCAGTGCGGCTTTCCCAGATACAATATAATCCCGTCTTCTGCTTCTGTAGCCCTAATATGTAACACATTGCTAAAAAATGCAACATAATCAGTTCGTGAATGACAATTATCTGCCATCTCACGAAGTTTAGTTGCTCCTTCCAAATGCCCATTGAGCTTTGCACACTTCATCCCGCAACTTTCTATCAAGTTTGTAACAACGGATGTTGGATTCTTTTGGGCGGCTTCCAATACGCTGTTAATCCATGAAATATACATTTCTTCATTACTATCCATAGCATTTTTATTTCTTGTTGCGAAGTTACAGAAAAGCTGTGGTAATCGCTTGTCTTGTAACGGATTTTTTGCCAATTTCAAAAAAGGAAAAAATTACAGCTTCATGCCTCTGCCTTTCCTTTGCGGTTGTATTGGTCAGCGTATATTCTGCCTTAACTTCTCGAACTGTTCCCTGAACCACTCGGCAATGGGCTTTCGGTCAATGGCAAGAACCAATCTCGTCCCGTCCGTGGGGTCTTTCACCACTTGGAAACCAGCCTTATCGGTCGTAAATTTTCGCCCGTGTTCCTCCGAATAAAGTTCACCTGCATATATTAACGGTTTGCCGCTGACGAGCGTTGCGGTCTGTCTTTCATCGAATCCCACAAGGCGGCAGAGGTTTTCGATACGGAGCATTTCACGGAAATAGGGAAACCATGCCCCTGCCTTTGCGATTACCGTTTTCAGAAACGATATTTCCTCCTTGTGTTTCGCTTCCTTATCCGCTATCTCTCTGCGGTGCTTCTGCTGTACTTCTGCCATTTGTCGGCTGTGGTCTGTCTGCATGGTCTGTATTCTGTCTTGCAAGGCTTCGATGGTTTCCTCGTGGTCGGCTACCTCCCTATGTAGGGCGGTGTTCTCCCTTTCCAGCGTCTTGACCTTGTTACTGCCGAAAAGAGAACCGACGCTCTCGGCGATGTTGGCTGCTGCGGTTGTTGCCGCCCCTTTCAGCTTCTCGGTCTGTATTTCTTTTTTCGCCCGTCTTAGTTCCTCCCCTGCCGTTTCTTTTTGCAGTTGCAAATCCACCACTTCCGCTTTGAGGTCGTCGGCGAGTTTCTGTATATCCCGATAATACTGCCGTGTGGACTTGTGGCGAGCTTTTGAGCCGTCTATGCCCCTTTGCAGCCCGTATTTCGCCATAGCTTCGGCATAGGTATCTTGGTAGGACTTCAATTTCAGCCGTGTCATAATATCGTCTGCGCACAGCCTTACGGTGTCGGTAGGCTTCTTGCGGTAGCGTTTCTTCGTCTGTTCCTCCCGTTTCCTGCGCTTGCGCTCTCCCTTGACAATGGGGACAAGTGTAACGTGTATGTGCGGCATTTCCTCGTCCCTATGCAGGTGCGCCGCCACGATGTTCTCCTTTCCGAACGTGTCGGCGAAGTATTTCAGGTTATCGGCGCACCACTCGTCCAAACGCCCCTCCCGTTCGATGCGCTCCATATCCTCGTGCGTTCCCGACACGTTGATGCGGATTGCCCGTACTTGGTTGCTGCCTATTTTGCGTGTCAGCCCTGCTTCTTCCAGCCTCCTTTGGATAGCTGCCGAACGGTCTTTCACACCGTCGGGATATTCGATGAGCCTGCGGTTAAGATGCGAGCGTGTGGGGGTGGCGTTCTTCATCGGTGCGTTCATGAGCGTCTGTATCTCCGTTTGGGTGAGGTAGCCCCTGTCCACGCTTTCGGGAGAGTTGATATATCCGGCAAAGGGATTGAACGGCAAATGCCCGTCATTTCTCGCAATGGAAACGATGTGCTTCAACACAATCATGTAGCCCCACACGGTATTGGTGCGGCATTTCTTCTCCGTGCGCAAAAAATACTCGAAGTCGTTGATGAATGTAAGGTTGAGTTCCTTTAACGGAATATCCTCACGCTTGTAGGTATGGGGCAGGAACTCCCGAATATGGTTGCAGACCGTACGATAACGGGGAAATGTCCCCTGCGCCCTGCTGTGCCCGACTTTCTTCTCAAACTCGGCGTTGTGCTGCTCGAACAGTTTCAGCAATGTTTCCTGCTTGACGCCGATACCGAGATAGGCGTCTTTGAGTTTGGCGGCAGTAACATATCCGTCCGTCTGCATCAACTCTTGATAGCGGCGGTTTACCTCCACACGGATTTTATCCACCGCAAGGTTGATTCTCTGCGCTTCGACGCTCTTGCCCGAAGCACGGCTGTTCTTCACATTCCACAATCGTGGGGGAACGTCCATTTTGCAACTGAACTGTTTAATCTCGCCGTCAACCGTGATACGGCACATCAGAGGCAGGTTGCCGTTGGGTTTGGCACTGCCTTTCTTCACGTAGAATAACACTTTGAATGTACTTCGCATAACTCACTCCTTTTTTGGTTACAAAATTAGTTATTAGTGAGTTACTGACCGCTACGCAAAATTACGCAAATCGCAGAAATAGAACTATTTAGCAAGAAATCCGCACCCGTTACGGGAGTAATGAGGTGGTAACTGAACTCTTGCACAGTTTGGCTTCATGTTGGCTTTCCGTTGGCTCTGTGCAATAGAAAAACAAAGCGTAACGAACTCTCTATAAGCTAATTCGCTACGCATTGCCCAAATTTACTTTTTTCGCTATGTGTTTATTTTACATCTTGATGTATACGCTGATGCCTCCATCAACCGCGCATTACAGTCTCCGCAAATATAATATAATTCATTTTGCTGTCGTACAGTTGTCGGGCGAAGCACTCGTTGGGGTTAATCTTTTACTGCAATCACTCTTGGAAGTGTAAGGATTCGCATAGAGAGACTTCGAGAAAAAACATCTTTCAGGTAAGTCAGAAATCCAACCCCAGACACCTTTCGATGTTTTCATCGTATTCTCTTTCGGTCATTTGGTATTTTGCAAGAGCCTCCTTTTTTGACAGGCCCCTATTAATTGCACCTTTCATAGCAAGAACCGTGAAATCGAATTTGGAAATACTGTCATCAACAAATTCATAGTGCATTTCGGTTGTTAGTTCTTCTGCCATAATTTCAGTTAGTGTTTAATCCACACCTTACTATGCCTTCCCCGCAAAAAAATCAGCCCAAAAAGGGTTCTCTTTGTCAAACAAGGCTTTCTGTTCAGGTGATAGGCTATAATAATCCGTCCACAGATTTATTACCGTCTTTTTGTCAAAAGATATTTTTAATTCTCCGATAATGTCTTCTGTATATACCCACCATATTTTGTCTGAGGGATGTTCTTTATAAAATTTATAGTTCTGTGCCATACGCATTGTGAAAGGACTTAGGGGTGCGTTAAGGTTCTCCATAGGTCATATGAATATCCATGGGTAATTTCGCAGCATATTCCTCTGCCCTTTTTTCGTCTCCTCTCAAATAAAACAACGCAACAATATCCGCAATTGCCGTCACAGATGAGACATAGGCAAAATACGATTCTTGGGGCATATTGCCGTGAATATACTCCCATTCTTGGGGGATTATATTGTAATCAAAGACAGTTTCCATAATGTCGTTTTTTAATTGTTGCGGTGTCGTTGTTTCTTCCT
>CAVHXY010000015.1:0-28071 GCA_963640325.1 Tidjanibacter sp. | reverse complement strand
CAGCAGGTAGAGCACATCCCTTTTAAGGATGGGGTCCTGGGTTCGAGCCCCAGCTGAGTCACCAAAGGAGAGTTGCAACAAAGATGCAGCTCTTTTTTTATCCCTGCCTGTTCTGGGAAGACCCGAAGAAATATTGCGGATATTGTCCGGTTTTCCTATTTTTGTCCATCCCGCATGCGTTCGCAACGGGTGCAAAAGGAATTTGTATCACAAACAGACATTTCATGAAAAGGAGGCTTGCATTTCTCGTCCTGACGCTCATGACGGCTTCATGTGCATTGGCGCAAAAGGGCTACAACATGGTATTCATTGGCAACAGCATAACCTATGGGGCTCTGCACGAGCATCCCGAAAAGAGTGCTCCGCCCGTAATGGCCGCCACATGGATAGAGAGTCAGCCGGGAACAGGTGCGGTACACTGTCTGAATATGGGCAAGAGTGGCCGGACCTCGTTTGACTTTCTGCCCGGCAACAAGGAGAAGGGCTTTTTTGACGAACTCATCCTCAAAACAGACCGCCTGCAAAACGACTTCCCCGGCTGTCAGCTTGTATTCTCCATCATGCTGGGGACCAACGATTCGGCAGAACGGCCTACAAACAGCCGAACGACCGTATACAAATACCATTGCAATATGACCGACATTGTAGAGACGCTCCTGCAGCGATATCCCGATGCGAAGGTATTCCTTCATCGGCCCATATATTTCTCCGTGCCCTTCGTGACGAAGAACCTGTCGGAGCAATCGGTTTCGGCCCCCAAGCTGCAAAAGAGGTATTTCAAATCCCTGAAGAAAATCTGCGCCGAACTTGGCGACAAGTATCCGGGACACATCTTCATTGGCGACAGCAAGGCCTACAGCTATTTCAAAAAGAACCACGAGACCCTGTTTTTCAAGGAGAACGGCACCGGCTGCACATTCTATCTGCACCCTAACGAAGAGGGGGCAAAGGAGTTGGCCGGATTTTGGGGACGTGCGATAGTGGGGCAGTTGTAGACCCCAATTCCTCCGTGGCACAGCTCCCATGGCTTTTTATTGTCATCAAGGCATTCGCAGCCTGAATAAAATTACTTATTTTTGCAATGATTTGTTCCGGAGACACAGTTCTGCCCTGCGTCTCTGCCTGCAAGACTAAAACCAAACAACAAATACCATGAAAAAAATTCTGACAATCGCATTATGCCTGCTGTGCGCAATGGCCGTACAGTCGAAACCGAAAGGCATAGACTTCAATGCCGAGGCGGCAAAGATCTACGACGAGATGGTCGCCTTCCGCAGAGACCTTCACCAAAATCCCGAGCTGGGTACGGAGTTGACCCGCTCGTGCGGCAAGATTTCCGAGATACTCACCCGTGAGGGAATTCCGTTCCATGTGGATGACCAGATGAACATTGTCGCCACTATCGAGGGCGGCAAGCCCGGCAAGACGCTCGTTATCCGTGCCGACTACGATGCTCTCCCCATCACGGAGGAGACCGGATTTGAATACTCGTCGAAGATACCAGGACGCATGCATGCATGCGGACACGACATACACGCAGCCGGTGCGCTCGGTTCGGCCATAATCCTCAACAAATACCGCTCGTCATTGCCCGGCAAGGTGTATGTCTGCTTCGAGTCGGCCGAGGAGATCAGCGGTGGCGGTGCCAAACGCATTGTGGAGTATGTCGATTCGTTGGGCGGAGCTGACGGAGCTGTCGCATTCCACACCTACGGAATGAACATTCCTCACGGCACATATGCCATCCGCAGCGGTACGGCACTGGCCGGTTGCATCCAGTGGGAGATGACAGTAAAGGGACGCAGCGGTCACGGCTCATCTCCTTGGCTTTCGGTCGATCCTCTGAAGGCTGCCGCAGAGATAGTGTTGCGCATCACGGCCATGCAGTCCACCATGTTCGACACAAACCAGCCTTTCGTGGTAAGCCCCTGCATGTTCAACGCCAACTCCAATGCAAGCAATATCATTCCCGGAGAGGTCAATATCAAGGGTACGATACGCTACTTCACCCCCGAACACCTCAATGCCGTTCCCGACCGTATGGAGAAAATAGCCAATGACATTGCCGCTTCCTATGGTTGCACGGTAGAGTTCAAGGCCGACAAGGAGACGGCAAACACCCCTGTCATCAACTCTCCCGAAGCCGCTGCGCTGGCCACCAAAGTTGTGGAAGGCCTTGGCAAACAGGTGGTGGAGAAAGTTATCGAAATGGGGGCCGATGATTTCAGCGACATTCTGAATGCCTATAGCGGTATATATATCTTCTGCGGAATCAAGATGCCCGACACGGTCCTCAATCCGCACCACGCCTCCAAGTTCAACCCCGACGAAAGGTCTATAGAGGACAATATCGCCGTCTTTTGCTCCTATGCCTTTGAGTTCAACGGCAGCAAATAGCCGGTAAAACAAAGGCTTATAAAAAACATTCACCATGCACCGGCAAGAATTGCCCTTAAAGACAACTCTTGCCGGTGCAATGTTTAAAGCATGCACACAATGAAAACACGCATCATGTTCATTTGCCACGGCAACATATGCCGTTCGCCCATGGCGGAGTTTATGTTCCGGAAGATGGTAGCCGAGAAAGGGCTTGCGGAGCAGATTGAAATCAGTTCGAGTGCCACAAGCACCGAGGAGATTCCCGGCGGGCACGGCAATCCTGTCTATCCGCCCGCCCGGCAGGAGCTGGCCCGTCACGGCATCGACTGCAGCGGCAAGCGCGCGGTACAGCTCACGGCTGCCGATTACGAACGCTATGACATGCTCATCGCTATGGACAGCTACAATGTGCGGAACATCGGGCGGATAGTAAAGTCCGACCCCGAGCGGAAGATTTGGAAACTACTCGACTTCGCCACATACGGTAATGGCGATAACAGCACAGAAGCCCCTCGCCGTCTGGCCGGACATGACATTTCCGATCCTTGGTATACGGGAGACTTCTCGACGACCTATGCCGACATCTCCATAGGGTGCAAGGGTCTGATGCGCTATCTTGAACTCAAGGGATTGGTGTCGGCCGGCAAATGACATGCAAAGCCGCAAACTGACTCTATCGTAACAAGGTCCAAGGGCTAAAAAGAGAGATGCCGGTCGGCGGGAAAATCCGCCGACCGGCATCATCGCTATTAAAGCCTAAGTCTGCTATTTCAGATACTCCTCAAAATAGTCGGTAACCTTCTGCATAAGGTGCACACGGTCCACACCGAGAACATTGTGCTCATGCGTAGGATACGGGAAATAATCCAGCTGCACGCCGTTCTTTATGCAGGCCTCCACGAAGTTGAGGCTGTGTTGCCATACAACAGTCTGGTCAATCGCACCCTGGCATATCAGCAACTTGCCTTTCAGGTTCTTGGCCATGGGAATCAGGCTCGTTGCCTCAAAACCGGAAACATTCGTTTCGGGTGTCTCCATATAGCGTTCGCCATACATTATCTCATACCATTTCCAGTCGATTACAGGGCCGCCTGCCACACCGACCTTGAAAACATCGGGATAGTTGGCCATAAGCGAAATGGTCATAAAACCGCCGTAGCTCCAGCCGTGCACTCCAATCCGATCCTTGTCAACCCACGGGTGCGACATCAGCCACTCGATACCTTTCATCTGATCGGCCATCTCGCACTTGCCGAGCATGTTGTGTGTCACTTTCTCATATTCGGCACCACGGTTTGATGTTCCCCTGTTGTCCATCACAAAGACAACATAGCCGTGCTGGGCCATATACATCTCCCAGCGTCTCAACTCGGCCTGGAAAGTGTTCAGCACCATTTGTGAATGAGGTCCGCCATAGACATACAGTATTACGGGGTATTTTTTCGTCTCGTCGAAATCCAGAGGTTTTATAAGACGGTAATAGTTGTCATAACGGCCGTCGGCACTCTTGACCGTTCCTATCGAAATCTCTCCGTAGTTGAGTTCCGCAGAGGGATCCGAAGCCCGCAACAGTTCTTTGCTCTTGCGTGCCGAAGTGTCGGAGAGCAATATCACACGGGGAACATTGAGCGACGAATAGGAATCGATAAAATATGCGCCGTCGGCACTCACCATACACGTATGATAGCCCTCCTGCCGGGTGAGCCTTTGCATCCTGCCTGTCTTCATGTCCACTCTAAAGAGATGGCTTTCAATGGGAGACACCTCTGTCGAAGAGTAGTAGACATATCGGCCGTGCTGTGCCACGAACTCCACATCGGCATCCACCGGTGTAAGACGTTTCACGCTGCCCTCCGAGACACTGCAGAGATAGAGGTTCCTGTATCCGTCACGGTTGTCGGTAGTGTATATGAATTTGTCGGAATCACCATCAATGAACTCCAGCGGATACTGCGGTTCCACGAACTTGTCGTTCTGCTCGGTCAGAAGTGTCGAAACGAACTCGCCTGTAGATGCATCGTAGGCATTGAGGTGCATGTGTTTCTGGGCACGGTCGAGCACCTGTATGTATATACGTTTTCCGTCGGGGGCCCATGTGATGTTGGTCAAATATCTCTCCTCGCTGAAATCGGTCACAGCCAGCCACACCGTCCTACCCGACGAGAACTCATACACACCGAGGTTTACCTTCTCCGATGCCATGCCGTTCATGGGGTATTTCACCTCCACAAGAGAACCCGTGCGCGTGGTGATGTCAAGCAACGGGAAGGAGGTGACGGCACTCTCGTCCTTACGGTAGAACGCAACTTTGTCTTTGGCAGGCGAGGGGAATATGCCTCCGGATATTCCGAATTCGTTGCGGCTCACTGTCTGTCCGCAGACAATGTTCGGGTCTTCATATGCTGTTATGGCATGTTCCGTTCCAGCTGCATCGATGTAATAAAGGTTGTTGCCGTGCGTGTAGAGCATACAGCCGTCACCCAACGAGACCATGTCGTTCCCCTCTGGAATCCGGTACTTGCCGAGCAGCTTTTTGCCGGTGACATCCACTGTCACCTCATAGCCTGCAGCCGAAGGCAACACCAGATGTCCACCACTCCAACTCCAGCGCGGGATGCGCTCCAATGAAAGCCCGGACAATGAGTTGATGTCAGCCAACGATATCACTTCGTGGCTCTTGCCACTGCGTGCATCTGTAGCCCAAATGGCATTGTCGTCAATATATGTATACTCAGCTCCGTTGTCGCTCCACACGTAGTTTCTGTTCTCCACCGCCAGGCCGTAACCCAAGACCGCCTCCTGCATTGTGAGCGTTCGGCGCTGTCGGAAGCCGTTGTCCTGAGTGGAAATTTGCGGTTGCGCCAAAGCCGATACCGTCACTAACGACAAGCAGGCCGTCAATGCAAAAATGGATTTGAATGTCTTTTTCATCCTACTAATTGTATTTTATAAAAACATCCAAAGGTAACCGTTTCGGCGCTGTTTTGCAACCATCACAAATGGTTATCATTCGCTATATTCCTCCCCAAGGTCCTGCCGTCACCGTATTTCTGCTATTTGCGACACCGGAAAAAGGGGTTGCACAATTGTTTTGTCGAATATTTTTCATATTTTTGAAATTGCAAAAATGGGGGCTCCCAACAAGGTCAGGAAATTCATAAACACCGAACTTATAAATTTTATCAATCCACAATGAAGAACAACCTTAAGACAGCGGTTGCATTGTTTTGCGCAGCCTTGTTCACCACGACATTGGGTGCGCAGACGATACAGCTCAAGAATCTCGACAACCGTCCTATGGACGCACGCCAAGGAACCTCGTGGGGTGTTCCCTTTGCCAAGGGAACCATTTCCGCAGGACAGACATTCACCCTTACCGATGCATCGGGCAAAAACATACCCGTACAGTCGTGGCCATTGGCCTACTGGCCTGACGGGTCTATGAAGTGGGTAGGTTTCGCGACTATTGCCGACGAAGGGCTCACGAACCTGACCCTTACTGCCAATCCGGTAGTAAAGGGCAAGAAAGGTGCGGCAGCCGCACTGCCCGCAGAGGGTCTCGCCAAGGAGACGGCAGAAGGCATATATGTCAATACGGGAGTCATGGAGTGCCTCTTCCCGGCATCGGGCTCGCACGTCATGGAGAATCTCTCTATAGGTGGCAAGGTGATCGCCTCGGAGGGCCATCTCGTAACCATGCTTGAGAAGAGGGGAGACAAGGACGGCTCGACGGTTCTCACCGGAGAGGAGTTCGTAAGCAAAATAGAGAAGATAACGCTCATGCAGAACAACCCGTTCCGTGTGGCCGTAAAGATCGAGGGCAAACATGCCTCATCGCAGTCACGGCGCGAATGGTTGCCCTTTGCGCTCTATTGCGTGATGTACAAGGATATGCCCACCATGAGCATAACTCATTCATTCGTGTTTGACAGCGACGGACAGGAGGATTTCATCAAGGGCATGGGCCTTTCGTTCACGGTTCCTTTCCGCGAGGAGGATCACAACCGCCACGTGCGTTTTGCCGGTGACGGTGCCGGCGGTGCCGGATTCTGGTGCCAGCCCGTAAGACTGTTGCCTGGTTACCGTCCCTCGGCCGGCCGCATATTCCCCGAGAACTACAATGAGTATTTCTACAATGCCAAGAAGATGCCCGACTTGGCCGACCTATCGGAGTCGGAGCGCGAGTCGGTACTCACCTGCCCCATATGGGGAGACATGCGTCTTGTGCAGGGCAGTTCCAACGGTTTCTCTGTGGACAAGCGCACCACATCCAAGAGCTCGTGGGTGCATGTCACTGAGGGCAAGCGTTCGATAGGCGGTGCACTGCTGGGAGACACTTCGGGCAGCATATTCTTGGGTATTAAGGACTTCTGGCAGAGTTATCCGGCTTCGTTCCAAATCGACCATGCCGGAGAGAAAGAAGGTGCCTTCACCGCATGGCTTTGGGCTCCCGATGCTCCTGCAATGGACATGAGACACTACGACACCGTGGCTCACGACTTGCGCATCAACTACGAAGACTGGAAACCGGGTTGGGATTCGCCCTATGGCGTAGGTCACCGTTCGACCATAGAGTTGCGTCTGTTCGACAACATTCCCTCCAACGATGAGCTGTGGGCAGTGGCCGAGGCCGTACAAAAGCCCGTACAGTACACCTGCACGCCCGAATATTTCTACAGTGTCAAGGCATTCGGTGACTACTGGAACCTGCCCGACGAAAGTAACCCCGTATATGCAGCCATAGAGAGCGAACTGAACCGCACCCTTGACTTCTACATCAACCAGGTGGAGGAACGCTATTGGTACGGATTCTGGAACTACGGCGACATAATGCACAACTACGACTTCACTCGCCACAACTGGCGCTACGACATAGGCGGTTGGGCATGGAACAACACGGAGCTTTCGCCAAACGTAATGCTCTGGACCAGCTTCCTGCGTACTGGCCGTGAGGATGTGTGGACATTGGCCGAGGCCATGGAGAAACACACCAGCGAGGTTGATGTATTCCACATCGGCGAGTTTGCACCGCTCGGCACCCGTCACAATGTCACCCACTGGGGTGACGGTGCGAAACAGCCCCGAATCGAAAATGCATCGATGAAACGCTATATGTATTACCTCACGGGCGGGGATGCGCTCTTGGGCGACCGCATGACAGAACAGCTGCCCGCCGACAAGGCCTATGACTATGTGCTGAGAATCTGCACCCGCAACCCGTCGGAGGGCACCTACCTCACCAAGGGACTGGGTGACTGGGCCTACTGCGCAAGCAACTGGATGGTTGAGTGGGAACGCACAGGCAACACCTATTGGCGCGACCGTCTGCTCAACTCCATGAAAGACATCGTGGCACTCGGTGCTTCGGTGGGTCGCTTGGGATTTGACTACTACGACTCCGAGACAGGACGTTTTCTTGTATACCTCAACGAGAAACAGCCCGATATGACAGGGCTCGACGAGCGCGAGCGCATGATGATGCGCAGTGAACCGGTCTATGCCCCCAAATCGGACTTCGTACCGGCCTCATCACTCAAACCCAAGAAGCTGGAGAGCATCATAGGCTACCGTGTGGAAAGCATGACGGGTGGTGGCACATTCAGCACCATATTCGGTGCACCCGAATTCATGGCCGACCTCAAGGCCACGGTGGACTATCCCGAATTCTGGGAGGCAACCGCCAACACATTCCGCACGATGGCCGATACGAAAGGCGGCAGCATGACAGGTCCGCGCATGGCAAGCTGGGTTTCGTATGCCAACGGTGATGCCGAGATGGGTGCAATGGCATGGCGCAATCTGCTCGACCACGACATGACTCTCACCGAGAGCGACGGCACAACGGTAACTCGCCACGCTGCAGGCGAGAAGACGGCCACACGAGGCAATCTCAATGCAGTTGAAGACCCCATGTTTCTTGGTCAGTCGGCAGGCTGGCAGCTCCACACCCCCTCAACGGTACAGTGGATGCTCAATGCCATAGAGACCATGGAGTGGGCCAAGGACTATGTCCCCGCGACCGTTCCCGAGGCATTCAAGAAGGCCACAAAATAGCAGGCGCAGATAACGCCACAACAGATAACTGCAGAGGGGTCGGCATTTGCCGACCCCTCTGCAGTTATTGTTCACATCCAAAATATTTCTCGGACTCAACAACTATACATCCCTATGTGCATACATTCAACTACGGCTGCGGTTAATGATGGCAGTGGTGGAGTAACCCTCCTCAAGAGGGATCACCATGGTGCTGCCGGCGAATTCGCGGCCCACAATCTCCGACACCTTATAATCGCCACCTTTAACGAGCACATCGGGAGCCACCTCGCGAATCAGATCATAAGGAGTATCCTCGTCGAACAGTACCACATAGTCCACCGATTCGAGCGCCGCCATGACGCACGCACGTGCATCCTGCGGATTTATGGGACGCTTGTCGCCCTTGAGACGGCGCACCGAAGCATCGGTATTTAGTCCCACGACGAGCACGTCACCCTGCCGTTTGGCCTTCTCAAGATAGACGACATGTCCCTTGTGGAGAATGTCGAAACAGCCGTTGGTGAAGACCACCCGACGATGCTGCATGCGCAGCAGGCGCATCAGTCCTGCCACCTGCGAACGTTCGATAATCTTGCCCGTGAGGTTGCCGGCAAAGAGTTCCGACTGCAAATCGTCGAAAAGGATGGGAGTCGTGCCCATCTTGCCCACGACAATGCCCGCTGCCTTGTTGGAAAGTGTGATGGCTTTCTCCATAGGGAATCCGGCCGAAAGAGCAGCGGCCAATGTTGCGACCACCGTATCTCCCGCACCCGAAACATCATAGACTTCACGTGCCTCGGTGGGGATATCCACAGCCCCGTCACGGTCGACATATGACATGCCCTTTTCGGAACGAGTGACGAGCAATGCCTCAAGGTCATAACGTTCTATGACCGCCCGTGCGGCTGTGTGTACCACAGCATCGATATTCTTGACTTCCTCGCCATAGACGGCCGAAAGTTCCTTGGTATTGGGGGTGATTATTCCGGCACCGTGGTATTTGTCCCAGTCCACTCCCTTGGGGTCAACTATCACGCGCTTGCCACAACGGGCAGCAATGTCTATCACCTCACGGCACATGTCGGCGCTGCATACCCCCTTGCCGTAATCCGAGATGACAACCATGTCGCACTGACCAATGAACTCCTCCACTGCCTGCAGCATGGTCTGCGCACAGACGGGCGAGAGTTCGTATCTGTCATCCTCAAAATCGATCCTCACAATCTGCTGGTTATTGCCGACAATGCGGGTCTTGGTGATGGTCGGGCAATCGCTCAGACCGAATCGGACCTCAATGCCCAGTTCCCTGAACATATCCTGCATAATGCGGCCGTTGTGGTCCTCGCCAAGCTGTCCCACGACAAAAGGCACGCACCCGAGCCCCAAGAGGTTGCGCGCCACATTGGAGGCACCTCCCAACACACTGTAGGAGCGGTTCACGCGCACCACCGGCACGGGGGCTTCAGGCGAGATGCGTTTCACATCGCCTATATGGTAGGTGTCGAGCATAATGTCACCCAACACCAGAATCTTTCTGCCTTTGAGTCTCTCTAATTCCATCGTATAGTTATTGGCCACCGTCATTGTATCAAGTGGCATTTTTGTCATGTTTTCGGTCTGTCAGTTCTCCGGTTCCCCGTCTTTCTGTCACTTCAGCAGTTCCTCGGCCCAATAGGACAACGGATGCTCCTCGGTAACGAGACATGATCGTACCCCGGCGCTTTCGCCGCACTCCACATCCGAATACTTGTCTCCCAACATATAGGATTGCATAACGTCTATATCGTATTTTCTGACTGCCTCGTTGATCATGTACGGCAACGGTTTGCGGCACACGCAACCCTGTCCGGGAGCATGGGGACAGATGAAAAAATCATCGATATGCACACCATACCGTCCGAGCTCATCATTGAGCGCACGGTTGAAAACCGCCACGTCATCCATGGTGAAGAACCCCCGCCCGACGCCAGACTGGTTGGTGATGACAATGAGCAGATAACCCCTTTTCTGGAAACGGAGCATTGCCTCGGCAGCCCCCGGCAACAGTTTCAGGTCCTCTGTTTTGTAGAGATATCCATAGTCGACGTTTATTGTACCGTCACGGTCAAGGAAAAGTGCCTTATTCATTGCCACGGACATTTTCGTCTTCCGCCACTGCCCTGTCGACCAGGCCGCAAAGGATGTGGCCCAAAGTGATGTGCATCTCCTGTATGCGCGCTGTGACAGACGAGTTTATCACCAATGCGACATCGCACAGTTCCCGGCATTTGCCTCCCGTACCTCCCAGCAGACCAACAGTGGAAAGTCCCTGCTCTCTGGCCGACTGGAGTGCGAGCAGTACATTGTGCGAGTTTCCGCTTGTACTGATGGCTATCAGCACATCGCCCTTCTGCCCCAACGCTTCGACCTGACGGCGGAACACATGCTCCATGCCGTAGTCGTTGCCGAGCGAAGTAAGTACCGACGTATCGGTGCTCAGTGCCACGGCAGCCAGACCGCGCCGCTCGGTCTCGAAACGTCCCACCAGTTCGGCAGCAATGTGCTGTGCATCGGCAGCACTGCCGCCATTGCCACACAAAAGTACCTTGTGGCCTTGCCTCAAAGCCTGATGAAGCATGCTGGCCACACGCTCCACATCGGCGATATTGCGTTCGTCCTGAAGCCACTCCCGTCTCAGGGTTATGCTCTGTTCAATGGATTGGGTGATATATTCTCGCATCGTGACAAGTTTTGTTTTCTGCCATTGGCCTTGGCTCGCCGTATTCCCAGACAGAAACGGCCGTTACCAACTACAAATATAGTAATTTTACCTCAACTTGCTCTCTGTGCCCTCTGTGGCGTCTTACGAGCGCCCCTTTTTCTCAAAAAAACCGGCAATGTTCTTGCCGGCTAACGCAGGAAAATGTATCTTTATAGGGTCAATCGCATAAACAATGCCCAAATTTTTAATCATACGGCTCAGCTCCATAGGTGACATTATTCAGTGCATGAGCGTGATAGGCGGCATAAAGCGCCGTTTCCCAGATGCGGCAATCGAATGGATTGCCCGCGAGGACATGGCGGGAGTACTCGCCATCGACAAGCGCATCGACAAAGTCTACCCTTTTGCACGCAAAGGCGGTCTGAAAGGCTTGCTCGCACTTGCCCGGAAATTGCGGACAAACCGTTACGACTACATCTATGATGCCCACAGCAACATTCGTTCAAGCATACTGAAGGCCGTGCTGTTGCCTCCTGCCCGGGGATATCACCCGCAACATGTAAGACGGCACAAGGAGTATTTCAACCGCTTTCTGCTCTTCCGGCTGGGTATCAACCGTTTCGACAAGCCATTCAGGGGCATGGTCTCCTACCGCAAGCCTTTGCGCAAGTGGGGTATAACAGAGTTCCCAGATGCCCCGCAGGAGTGGAATTTTCCCGACGGGATGGCGGAAAAATTAGGCAACCTTGTAGGCGACCATACCGTAACGCTTGTCCCGTCTGCCAACTGGGAGATGAAACGCTGGCCTGTGAACCATTGGCGCACACTTATAGAGTTGTTGCCCGAGTATGACTTCCTGATTCTGGCAGGGCCCAAAGACACATTCTGTGAAGAGATACAGGCCGTTGCACCGGAGCGCACACGTAACTTGGCCGGAAAGACATCCATAATGGAGTCGTGCTACATAGTCTCGCAATCCAACGCCGTGATAAGCGGTGATACCGGATTCATGCACGCAGCCGACATGTTCGGCATCCCCACCCTTGCCCTCATGGGCCCCACGGCATTCGGCTTCCCCACAGGAGAGAGCGTGGAGATTTTAGAGACCGGCCTGCCGTGCCGCCCCTGCACCAAAGACGGACGCGGCAAATGCAAGTCAGACCAATGCCGGAAGTGCATGACCGACATCACGCCTGACTTCGTTGCAGAACACCTTCGTGCGCTCATTGCCAAACGAAAGAATTGACATTGCGCCAAAGAAGCGCTCACTATCATTGCCGCAACAAGGAAACATCCGTCAACCAAAAGCGGAACCCAATGTGTTTGGGTTCCGCTTTCCATTTTATCAGCTTGCCATTTACGCCACAAAGACGTTCAAAGGGGCAGTGATCAATAGTGCGTATGGTTGCTCATAGTCTCACGCAGGAATGTGGGGTCATTGTCGGGTGCGGAGGGAGTCACGTCCCTGTTGCCCCACACACGAAGTTTGGTGCCGTCCAACGTAATGACCTGAGCTGCGCCGTTGCGCTCGAAATCGAAGCAGTGGTATATATTGCCCTTCACGCACAACTTGCCACGCCCGTCGGGCTGCATGAGGAACTTGTACCAGAACAGCACCTCCGTGCCATTGCCATACCAGTCGCCCTTCACTATGTCGGGATTGCCGTTGAGACCGTTTGCCGGCCAGCGGCTCAATAAATTACCCTCGCTGTCGTACCAATATACCTGCGAGGCAAGATAGGGATCGACCTGACTGCTCTTGTAGATACGTGCTCCGGCAGCAATCTGCGGCAAGCCGTACCCCTTTAGGAACTTGCCGGCCTGCACCTGCTGAACATGCTCGGCAGGGACAATGGTGACCAATTCACCGGTGAGGGCCTTGCGCACCTGTGCTCCCAGGTCGCACACAGCCATGACGAGTTCATCCTGTCCGTCACCGTCCATATCGGCAAAGCGGTAGCTGTCCACATGATCATGGTTGTCGTATATGTCCTCCAGACGGCTCCACAATATATTGCCTTTACTGTCCACCACTCGCCATCCGCCCACAATTTCATCAATGCCGTCGCCATCGAAGTCGTGTGCATAGAAATAGTGTCCGAGATGGTCTTTCTTGGTATTCACGACATGGCGCCACGACTCGCTCAGCTCCTTGTCATAAATCCCATAGGTCATGTATGCGCCACAGTCGGAGTAGAGCAACACGGAGGATGGATATATGCCGTCGGTATTGGCCACAGCCAGACGGAAATTGTTGTATACATGCGGATGCGGTGCAGTGGGCCACGGCACACGGTATTTTATGTTGCCCGTGCATCCGTCTGCCATAACGAGCCACTCCTGTCCGTCATCTTCGCGCCATTGCACCAGTTCGGCACAACCGTCACGGTCGAAATCCCACACCAATCCGGGGGCTTCGAACTGCGCCCTCAGACGTTCGTTCTCCACAGGAGCCTCCCAAGACCAGAGCATCTCGCCCGAGTTGTCGAACGCATACGACGAGTAACCGCTCGAGAAGACCACAAAATCAGTCTTGCCGTCGCCTGTCAGGTCACCGAACTTGACGCAACTCGACTGCGGTATGTCGTATTCATGCAGCAGAGCAACCCAGTCGGGCAGTTCCACCCTCTTCAAGTCCTCTTCGGTCAGATTGGGATTCTTGGAGAGCACAATGCAGTCCAGAGCGGGCGACCCTGTTATGCGTGTAATCATGAGGTGGGCCACTTCGCCTTTCTGGACATCGAAACTTGCCGCACGAGTCATCACGGCACCGAGTTCACCGCCGAACGAACCGTCTACATAGGCATCATTGACCCGCAAACGGAATGCACCATTGGAGCCTTCGGGAACGTTCACTGGCGTACGAGGGGTTTCACCGGGCCTTGGCGCACGGTTCATCGATGCGAGAGAACGCTGTCCGTAGGGCTCATACTGTTGGCCCACGGCACGCACATAGAGGTAATAGGTGCCGCCTTCGGGATAGACGACATCCTTGAAATAGTTGGAAACCGTAAAGCTGGCATGAGTGCGGAACTGGATGGCGAAATCGTTATAGAGCCAGTCAACACCAAGCGACTTCGCATCCTGCACCAGATGCAGCCGAGGAATCTCGTCAAGCAGATCGGAGGCATCAATGATAATGTCGGAACCGACCACTTTGTATCGAAGGTCCTGAGTTTCGGTTTTGTCGCCACATCCCTGCAGCCCCAACATCACGGCAAGGGCGGAGACAAGAAATAGAGTCTTTTTAGCAATCATCCGTTTGTGTTTTATTTAGATTATCATGTATCTCGTTTCCGGTTTCCAAATTTAGCAAAAGTCTGCCGTATTTCCACGCTGTAGCCGGACTATTTTTAATGTCCGCCCGAACAGGTTTTGCATTTTTTAATTATCTTGCATCCCAAACAAAATTCATTCAAACACAAAATCTGCCTATACTATTATGAAGAGACACTTTGCTTCTTTCGTGAAGGTCTGGCAAGCTCTTGCCTTGGGTGCAGCCGGCCTCATTGCGGTCGGATGCAGCACATCGGAGAGTTCCGTCAAGGAGACGGGCGAGCTCAAATGGCCCGAGATAACGCAACAGACCAAACCGTGGTCACGCTGGTGGTGGCCCGCAAGTGCAACTAACCAGAAAGACATCTCGTACATGCTCGACGAATACAGCACCGCAGGGCTCGGCGGCCTCGAGATAACCCCAATCTATGGAGTAAAGGGTGCCGAAGACAAGTTCCTGGAATTCCTCTCGCCCGAATGGATGGAGATTTTCAAGTATACGCTTGACGAGGCCCGGAAACACGACATCGGCATTGACCTCGCCAATGCTTCGGGCTGGCCTTTCGGCGGTCCCTGGGTTACGCCCGATTTCGCATGCCGTTATCTTGCATCGAAGATATATCATGTGAAGGGTGGCGAAGGCGTGACGGAGAAGATAGAGTACATCGAAACTCCCTTGGTGCGCACGCTCGGCAAGAAAGCCGACATCTCGCAGCTCAAATACCCCATCGCAGCCAACGACAGTCTGCAGCAGTATGCTTTTGAGCAGGTGCGCTACCCGCTCCCATTGCCTCTGATTGCCGTGACGGCCAACAGTGCCACGGGAGACTATGTAGAACTGACCGACAAGGTAATGGAGGACGGCACGCTTGACTGGACTGCGCCCGAAGGCGACTGGACAGTTTGTGCTCTCTTCCTCGGCTGGCACGGAAAGATGGTGGAACGCGCCGGCCCCGGCGGTGAAGGCGATGTGATAGACCACTTCTCAGGCGATGCCATCACCCGCTATCTCAAGAAATTTGACGATGCATTCAAAGGGTACGACCTGGGTTATCTGCGCTACTACTTCAACGATTCCTATGAAGTGGACGATGCCATGGGCAATTCGGACTGGACAGAGAATTTCTTCAACGAATTCAAGGCCCGCCGTGGTTATGACCTCAAGCCCCATATGGCCGAACTGCTCGGCGAGAGCAGCGATACGGAGACGAGCGACCGTGTGGTATTCGACTACCGCCGCACGATAAACGACCTGTTGTTGGAGAAGTACTCCACAATGTGGCAACAGTGGGCCGCCAAACAGGGCAAGGGCATCCGTAACCAGGCTCACGGTTCGCCCGCAAACATACTTGACCTATATGGTGTCAGCGATGTACCCGAAACCGAAGGCCGTACCGTAGTGGGTATGAAGACCGCATCGTCGGCAGCGCACGTGAAAGACAAGCCCCTCACCTCTTCGGAGTCGGCAACATGGCTCAATGAGCACTTCCGCTCAACCCTGGGTGACGTAAAGACCGCGCTGGACATCTATCTGCTGGCCGGTGTGAACCACATTTTCTATCACGGCACCTGCCTCTCCCCCAAAGACGCCATGTGGCCCGGCTGGATGTTCTATGCATCCGTGCATTTCCAGCCCACCAACAGTTTCTGGACCGACTTTGCGGCACTCAACAAATATGTGGCACGCTGTCAGTCGTTCCTGCAGGCAGGTCGTCCCGACAATGACATACTGCTCTTCTTCGATGCAACCGACCTGCAGTCGGAACGTGGCAGGGAGCCTCTGCTGTACCACATGAACCAAAACACGCCCAACCAAAGTGCGATAGGCAAATCGGCTACATATCTCTACGAAAAAGGATACACTTGGGACTACATTACCGACAAGATGATATGCGAGGACCTCTCTGTCTCGAACGGTCTCATCGAAACCAAAGGGGGCAACAAGTACCAGACCATAATCATTCCGCAATGCGACAAGATGCTTTGCGAGACCTTCGGCCAGATCGTCAAACTCGCCAAGCAGGGTGCTACGGTGCTCGTAGAGGGTGCTCTGCCCGCGGATGTTCCCGGGCTCGAGAACCTTGAAGTGAACAGGGAAACATTCAACAAGCTCAAGTCGTCACTCAAGTTCAATGATGACAATGGAGTACAGACAGCCTCATGCGGCAAGGGTC
Organism: Tidjanibacter sp.; assembly: GCA_963640325.1. Lineage (GTDB taxonomy): Bacteria > Bacteroidota > Bacteroidia > Bacteroidales > Rikenellaceae > Tidjanibacter. The sequence goes on along the minus strand of CAVHXY010000015.1, from coordinate 11,505 downwards.
GCATTATCGTTTCGGACGACCTCGATGCCATGATCGAATGTGCCGGCATAACCCGCGAAACCATGTTCGACCTCGGCATGCAGAGCATTAGCAGAACCAAAGACGACGGCGGAAAATACTATTTCGTAAAGAACGCAACACAGGAGACCTTCGAAGGTTGGCTGCCGATAGATGTCACGGCACAGACCATAGGTATCTACAATCCAATGAGCGGAGAACTCGGCTACGGCAACGTACGCGACAATGAAGGCCGCACGGAGGTATTCATGAAGATACAGCCCGACCAGTCATTCCTGCTGGAGACCTTTGCGGGCAAGTACTCGGGTGAATCATACAAGTTCTACGATGAGGCGGCATCCGCACAGCCGTTCACCGGCGAATGGAGTGTGACTTTCGTGAAAGGCGGCCCCGAACTGCCCGAAGCCAAGACAGTAAAGGCACTCTCGTCATGGACTGCATACGGCAAGCCGTATGAGATATTCAGCGGTACGGCCGAATACAAGACCACACTGCCTGCACTTACCGATGATTCTGCCGATGCATGGATGATGGATTTCGGCACTGTCTGCGAAAGTGCTGCAGTCTACCTCAACGGTGAATATATCGCCACTCTCTTCTCCAAACCGTTTGCCGTGACGCTCACCAAAGAGCAGGCGGCCAAAGGTGGAGAACTGGTAGTGGCCGTTTCGAACTCGATGGAGAACCGTATCTCCTACATGGACCGTACGGGCATAAAGTGGAGGATATTCTACAATACCAACTTCCAGTCACATTCGTTCGACAGTCACGGACCCGACGGATATTTCTCGGCAGCAGGATGGAGTGTGCAGGATTCAGGACTGTTGGGACCTGTAACCATCACGCCTCTCAAGTCGGCCGAATAGTGTTTGCCTTATTTTCAGACACATTTGACTGAACTTTTTTCAAGAACGGTCCGGAGTTTTAGTCCGGACCGTTCTTGATATTTGGAGAATGGCTCGGACGAACAATCTTGCAATACTACCATTAGGCAAAATCCGCAAACGGGGAGTTTTTGTTGTCCGCGAGGCAAATTATCTGCCCAGGTTTCGTATCTTTGTCTCCACAACAGCAAGAATGGACGGATATGGCCTCTTCGGCGGACTTCGTGAAATATGTATGCGACAGCATTGCCGAATCGGGTGTAGTGGAAGCCAGGCGGATGTTCGGCGAATACGGCATATACGTAAACGGCAAGCCGGTGCTGTTGTTTTGCGACAACACCGTATTCGTAAAACAGTGGCCATGTCTGGCAATGCTCATGGCCGATGCCGAGACGGGTGCACCGTATGAGGGGGCACGAGAGTACTATATCATCGATGCCGACGACCGGGCGCTGCTAATGAAAGTGATACGCACCATTGAGCCGGTGTTGGAGTATCCAAAAAAAAGAAGACGAAAAGAGAAGAGAAGATATGAACACCAAGACATTTGAAGAAGTACTGGAGCGTTTCCGCACCATAGAGATTCAGGAAGATTTCGACCTGATAGTCGCAATAGCCAATGGAGGCATTCTCCCGGCAGCAATACTCAACCAGCGTTTGGGCAAAAAGGTATGCCTGTTGCGCATAAACCTGCGCGACGAGCAGCAACAGCCCAAATACGACAAACCCCGCCTGTTGGAGGAGATCGATTTCGACTACAAGGGCAAACGGATTCTGCTTGTGGATGACCGCATAAAGACCGGTTCAACCATCACTCTGGCAAAGGAATTGCTCAAGGATGCGGCACTCATAAAGACTTTCGCTGTGAACGGCAATGCCGATTATGCTCTCTACAACGAGCCGTGCTTCATGTTTCCCTGGATATTGAAATAACCCGTCCGGCATTTTTACAATGCACAATGGCTGTATATGTACCGGAACAATCGGACGGAATAAAGGAATCAGACCAAGAATAGAAGATTTGGGGTCTCAATAGTTCAACTGCATGTAGAGCCTGTCGGCAGCACTCTCCAATAATGGAACGCTGCAGGAGAGATATCGTTCCACAAATGCATCCTTTTCGGCCTTGGTGAAAGCATCCGGAGCTTTTACCACGCACACCAATGCAGCGTAGCTCTGCATAGTATCGTCCGAAGAGATCATTTGGCCAACTGCCTCTCTAACTATGGAGCTCTTTGCAAGCAAGGCCGAAGCGAAATTCTCGGCCAATTCGGCATTCTTTATCCCGGCTGTCCAAAAAGGGAGGTTGTCGATAGCCAAAGCAGTGGCATCGGCAATGAAAAAGGCTGCCAGTTTCAGTTCGCGGACCTGCTGTTGGTACAAGAATCTTGCAAGGGCATCATCGGTACCGCAGCCACACTGCACCACAATCTGTTTGATTGTAGGGAGGCTCACCCCATAATTGAGCGGGTAGCTGATTCCGCGCCTCTCCATATTGTCCACCACCTCACCGTTTTTTTCTCTTACAAGCTGGCGAAGCAGGGCCGTCATCTGCAACGTATGGTTCATTGCATCCCCCTCCTAACGGGTTTGGGTTGCAAAGGCATCCGTAGAGACTTCGTAGGCTCCACCGAACTGAAATACAGGAAGCACCTGCTCGGCCAGAACCGTCGTGCCGTTCATCACACGGCAAGTGACATTGTCGGCCACAGCCACCTTCTCCAACGAGATGCGGGCTGCGTCTTTCTGGTTGTAACGTGGCATAAGTGCATCGTATGCACCCTCGCCCTTGAGATCAAGCACCACCGGCTGACCGCTCAAATCCGACTGGGGCATAATGCCCTTGTCATCTGCAAAGCGGCAAACCACATAGGCCGCCTTATCCTTTTCGGGAGTGATGACATAACGGAAAGTCTCCGTCTTTACCACCGTTTTGCCGAGGAACAGCGACAGATATTCGTTCTCCAGGCGGTCAAGTTCATCCAAAGCCGCCTTGAGTCCGGCTCCGAAAACGTTCTCGCCAGCATCACCCGTAATGAGTTCCATTCGGTGTTTGCGGATGGAGTATATCGTATTGGCTGCGTCCTGCGCCTTGAATTCGGCACTGCCCTCGGAGCTGCTCAGACGGTCGGGCAGGACACGGAGAAATTCATCCTCAGAACGGGTCAGCGACACGGCATTGGTCTCTGTCTGAGGCAATGAGGCCAAAGGAGAAACTACTTCGTCCGCATCGCAACCGTAGATCTTCACACCGGTTATCTCGCTTATCACCTTGTCGCTCAAGGGAGCGATGATGCCAAGATAATTCTGCGCAAAACGGGCATAAGGACCTTTCTTGACAGTTTCGGTCTTTACCGTGACATCCACCACTATACGGGTGGAGGGAATGCTGTACTGCAACTCTCCCTGTGCATTACGGGAGAGACCCATTCGTTCTATCTTGAGGCTTTGCTTTTGTGCCGTGGCATTGTCAATGCCTGAAAAGACAACGGCGGCCACAGCCAGCAACATGAGACATTTTTCCATGGCTTATCGTTTTTTGTATATGAAGACAAATTTAATATTATTTGGCGGATATCGCTAAAAATCGAGATAAAAATCGCGAGTGAGTTGCTTGTACTGCTCCGTATATCCTTCGGCCATACGCAATGTAAGCTCGTCCCTGAAGTATGCGTCATGGTTGTCCGAACGGCATCCGAAAGCAAGCAGAACGCGTTTGGGAGCTGCTTCCGGCTTGGTGCGCACAACCGTTTCACGGACAAGTTCGAGTCCGGCATCCAATGCCATGCACACAAAACTGCCACGCGCATCGAACGGCAACACGACAGAGAAGGTTCCTCCGGGAGCCAATACCCTCACCGCAGCAGCGATCAAGGCTCCGAAGGAGAGCGTTTCGCCGTGCCGGGCCAAAGCCCGCTCCCTGACAGGCGAAGTGAGTGACTCGGAAAAATAGGGCGGATTGGAGAGGACGGCATCAAAACGGGCTCTGTTCTCGGGTCGTTGCGCCCAACTGCAGACATCCTCATTGAGCACAGCGACATATTTTCCCCACGGAGAGGCAAGTACATTCTCTGTGGCCTGCGATGCAGCCACCGGAGCTATCTCCACCCCGATTATTTCTATCCCAGATGCGGTGTGCGCCTCTTTGTCCGGAAAGGCCTCAACCGGACCATCGTCCGTATCCGGCACGAGCCGTTGGGCGGCCATAAGTGCCACAAGTCCTGTGCCGGTGCCTATATCCAGCACCGTGTGCACATGTTGCCCGAGAGGGGCCCACGCCCCAAGCAGAACTCCGTCGGTACCGACCTTCATGGCTGCACCCTGTTGCCGGACAATAAATCTTTTGAAACGGAACCACTCGTTGGACATAGGACTATATATTACCGTTTATACCTGCTCCGAAGAGTGCATAATCGTACTTTACGGGGTCTTCGGCATCGAATGTACGCAACACCGCCGTAATTTCCTCCACCGCCGGCCAGTCGTTCTGACGGCGCTGCAGAAGTCCGAGTGCACGCGAAGTGTTGGCAGAGTGTACATCCAGCGGCAGATAGAGCGCCGAAGCCGGAATTTTCCGCCACAAGCCGAAATCAACACCTCTCTTGTCACGGCGCACCATCCAGCGCAGATACATGCATAGCCGCTTGCAGGCCGCTTTTTTGTCTATGGAAGAGAGATGTTTCTCGCAGTGCGGCTCATGCGGTACGGCAAAGAACTCCTGCCGGAACACAGACAGCACATGCCGTATGTCGCCGCTCTCTTCATATCGGTGCTCGAAATAGTCACCCAAGGAACCGTAGTCATTGTAAAATACGGATAGCGCCCTTACGAACGACACGAAATCATGTCCGTTGAAGGTGCGGTGCACGAAACTCTCCAAGCGGGCATAGTCGCTCTCGGTGGCATTGCGCACGAAATCATAGGGAGCACCGTCGAGATACTCCATCATACGCACGGCACTCTTCACAATGGCCTTACGGTTGCCCCAAGCGATTGTGGCGGCCAGGAAACCGCTTATTTCGATATCCTCACGTGCCGAAAAACGATGGGGTACCGACACCGGATCGGAGGCAATAAACTCCTCACGGTCGTAGCGGTCGTAAAGTGTGTCAAGCAAATCGCGCAAATGTTCCATAAAATTACTGTTGCTCTTGCAAAGATAGACATTTTCCTATTCACCCATTACGGGCGCTGGCGACACAAGAAAAGGCAACTTCCTGAAAGCTGCCTTTTCATATGGCTTTGCAGGACACGCGTCCTGCCCAAGAATTTATTTTATACGGAGAGTGGCACTGGAGGCATCATTCACACGGATTGTAAGTTCGCTGCCCTCTGCATCAAAATCCCAACTGTCTGCACCACGGACTTCGCTTACCTCCGTCATGCCACGCATCACAACCACACAAGGCTTTTCACTGCCCTTGATCTTCACCGTGCTTTTGGCTCCGTCATACGAAACCCTAATGTCCTTGTACTGCGTACCCTCGCCTTGCGGAGCATGGTACACAAGCGAAGAGTTTGCCTGTCCGTCGGCATATACAAGGAATACCTCGCTGCCCTGCATCGAATCGTCGCCCACGGCAGTCACGTCGTTCCCGATATGCATGGGAATGATATCGCCCACCTTCACAAAAAGAGGGAAGCGGTCGAGGGCATATACGGTCTCTATCTTTGTTGATGGTCCATATACCTCACCCGTCCAGAAATCGGCCCATTTGCCGTCGGCCGGCAGGGTAAACGATGCCTTTCCGTCGGGTTCGGCAATGACTTTGGTGAATATCGAACGGCCGAGTTTGTGGCTCATCTGCTCCAAGGAGGTCTCTTTCAGCAGAGAACCTCCATAGAGATGCGAATCCACTACAGAGGAGAACATATAGGGAATAAGTGCGTCGTGGAATGTAACGCACCAGCGGTAGATTGTCTCAACATCCTCACCGTGATACCACGGCAGGTGGTGAGTGAAAGCTCCGTTGGAACCCCCGTTTATCATCACGGCAGTCATGGCACCAAACTGCGCATACCGCACGAACTCCTCCTTGGAAGCCCCTTCGCGGAAGAAGCCAGCCACCTCGCATCCGGGTGCACTGTAACCGCGCTCGGCCGAACGGTAAATATTGTCAAGCTGAGACTTGAGACCTTCCCAGTCTCCCGAGAAATCGCCGCACCAACCCATGTTGAGTTTGGCCACACTCGCCGCAAAACCGCCCTGATACGAATAGGGCCGGGCGATGGTCATGCCAAGCTCGGAACGGGAAGTGACATAGTCGAACATGGCGTCGTAATAATAGGGGCGGAACTGTTCGTTGGTCATCTTGCCAATCGAGGTGTTCACTGTATCGCCGAAATACATCTCGGCCTGATCGACCTTGAAGCCATACACTCCATCCACAAAGACCTTGTCCAACTGCGAGAACCACCACTCCCTGGCCTCGGGATTGGTGAAATCTACATGCAGGCCGTCCCCCTTCCACCAGTGAGAAGGTTCGTTGTCGTTGATGGCAAAGTTGTTTTCGGCGACATAATCATATGTGTCGCACTTCATGACAGGAGTGTCGGAACTAACGGAATCGACTGCGCCCGTGAGCCACAGAATGACCTTCACCCCTTTGCCGTTGAGTTCTGCAATGAGCTCCCGGTAGTCGGGATAGCGCGCGGTATCCCAATTGAAATCGTTGTAGGCAGTACTCCAGGGGCTGTCAATAATCACTCCACCCACAGGGATATTGTGCTCCAGATAACCATTGACAATGGCCCGCGCCCCATCGGAGGTATTGATGTTGTCTTCCCACACGATGTGTCTAAAACCCCAGGCAGGGGTAATAGGTGTCTTTTCGGTCGCACCGTCAGCAGGAGCGGATACCATGCCATTACCGCAAGAGGTCAAGCAGAATCCCATGGCTGCCACAGCCAAAATAGAGTATAGTCTCTTCATAATCATCTTTTTGTCTTTTAAGAATTATTTGGTTTCGTCTGTTATCAGTCCGTCCCGCATTGTGAGTTTGCGGTCGCACATGGAAGCAAGATTCTCGTCATGCGTAACGATGACCGACGTCTGCCCAATTTTGTCACGCAATTCGAAGAAAAGACGGTGTATCTCCTCCCGGTTGCGGCTGTCCAGGTTACCAGACGGTTCATCGGCCAGCAATACCGAAGGAGAGTTTATCAGGGCCCTTGCTATAGCCACGCGCTGCTGCTCACCACCCGAAAGTTGGGCAGGCTTGTGCATTGCACGCTCCCCAAGGCCCATCATTTCGATAAGTTCCCGGGCTCGCAGTTCGACCTCTGTTCTTTCTCGTCCACCGATATACCCAGGTATACAGACATTCTCCAGCGCCGTAAACTCGGGCAACAGGTTGTGGAACTGGAACACAAAGCCGATATGCCTGTTGCGGAACAAGGAAAGCTGCCGGTCTTTCAACGAAGACACATTCTCGCCGTCAATAAGCACATCGCCACGGTCGGCACGGCTCAATGTGCCGACAATCTGCAACAGAGTGGTCTTACCCGCCCCACTAGCACCCACAATGCTCACCACTTCGCCACGGCCAACCGTCAGCGAAACGCCTTTAAGCACCTCAAGGTCACCGAAACTCTTGTGCACGTCACGGACATCAATCATCTGTTCCATATGTCTGTATTTACTTCGTTTTTCTGTTCTCGTTCTTCGGAAACCAGCCCTTCTCCACCCTCTTCTTCTGCTCGAAAAGTTCCCATATCGACCAGAAGCACGAGAAGCCCCACACTCCGCAGATGATGCTCAGCACCAGATTGGCGAGCATGAGCGAGAAGACACAAGCCACAATGCCTGCCACGAGGAACACCCACCAGCACTGCACGCCGAAATAATACTCGGCCTTGATGACTATCGGATGGAATATGCCTATAATCAGGAACGTGGCCGCCCCTACTATCAATCCGTCAAACCCCATATACTTGTTTTTTATAAAATTCAAAAATCCTAACCGTATCTGCAGCCGCCTTCACGTCATGCACACGAAGTATCCTGGCCCCCTTGCGAAGGCACTCCCAGTGCAATGCCGTAGTGGCCGACAATGCCTCCTGCGGAGTGGTGCCAAGCACCTTGTAGAGCATCGACTTGCGCGATATGCCCGCCAGGACAGGATACCCCAAAGCGCATATGCGTTCCATACCACCCAATAGGAGGTAGTTCTGTTCAAGGGTCTTGGCAAATCCGAAGCCAGGATCAAGTATCAGGTTCTTCACTCCGCGCGAAGAAATATGCTCCGCCCGGTGCTGCAGATACTTCTTAACATCGTCCACCACGTTGCCATAGGCGGTATTGCCCATCATCTCCGAAGGTCGCCCCCTGGTGTGCATGGCCACATAAGGCACTCCGTACTGCGCCGCTACCTCCAGTATTTCCGGTTCGAACTCACCCGCCGATATGTCGTTTATGATGCAATCGTTCCATCTCCCGAGCACCGCAGCAGCCACACCCGCACGGAAAGTATCCACTGACACGACCATATCCGGAGCCACGCTCTTTATCGCCTCTATACCTGCCACGACTCGCTCGCACTCCTTGTCTTCGGGGACCTCCGGTGCTCCCGGACGTGTGGAATAACCGCCGATGTCTATAATGTCGGCCCCCTCGTCCACGGCCCGCATTGCGGCACGGGTCACATCCTCGGCACTGTCTGCACGGCTGGCAGCATAGAACGAATCGTCCGTAACGTTCACGATGGCCATGACTGCCGCCCGTGAAAAGTCAAGTCTCTTACCGGCCCACTCCATCTTCCCTTATCTTTCTGTCTATCTCCAGAATCTGTGGCCACACAAGCTCGCCACAGTCTTTCCTGACTACAAAATCGGCACGTTCGGCAAGTTGCTCCTGGGACATCTGATTGGCCATGCGCACCTCTATCTTTTCGCGCGACACACCGTCACGCACCATACTCCGTGCCAGGCGCACCTCCACGGGAGATATCACGGCCACGGTATAGTCGAACATTTTCTCCAGTCCGTTCTCGAACAGCACGGCGCTCTCCATTATTGCATAAGTGTTGCCGTCGTGCTCCCTTTCGGCCGCCCACTCCTCAAAATCATGCGTTACGGCCGGATGCACAATCGAGTTGAGCCTGAGAAGAGCTTCCTTGTCACCGAACACCCGCAACGCCAATGCCGCCCTGTCGAGCACTTCGTCATGATAGATGTCCGCACCGAATGCCCTGCACACTGCCTCTCGGACAGAGGGGCTGTGCATCATCAGTTCCTTCGCGCGTGAATCGCTGTCGTACACGGCTACGCCCAGTATGGCAAAGGCTCTGCAAACCACACTTTTGCCGCTTCCGATACCGCCAGTTACCGCAACCTTTTTCATTCCGTATCGTTTGAAACCATCACTTCGGGAATATTCTCCACAGAGATAATACGCACATCGCCGTAATGGAGCGAAATGACGCTCTGCAATGACGAGGGGTCTATGGTGCAGAATCCGAGGGAGTCGGCTTCAGAAAGCTTCAGATCGTGTTGCCTGAGATTGAGAGGGCGATGCGAGCGCATCCTGTATTTCAGCAGACGGTGACCGTTGCCCTCCGCCACGCATGTGACATTGAACCTGTTGCCCTGCAGAGACAACGTAACAGGCAACTCGACCGTATAGGTATTCCCCAACTTGATTATGTACCACAACAAAAAGGAGATACACAACATGACGAGGAATGCCGGAGAGAGCCGAAACGAAAACAGGCGCTTCATATAATGACTTAGCTTCACCATAGCCTTACAAAAATAAGGATTATTCTCCTAATAAAAAACCGCGGAACTGTTTTTTCATGCGCTTTTGCGGCATCGGCATATATTCGCCCGACTGACAGACAAATCATGCGGAGAGAGCCCTGGGAGAGATAAAAAAGTCGTCAAAAAGTTTTTTTATTGAAAAATATTTTTCTACTTTTGTTCAAGAAGAATATTTGAAGGGTTCTAACCGGAGCGGTTGGAATTCTTCAATTCTTTTACGCACATACTAAAAAGCAACTAAAGTAGAAACAAAACAAAAAAATCAAGCCATGGCTGATACTGTTTATTTGACAAAAGACGGCTACAACAAGCTGAAAGCCGAATTGGACGAGTTGCGAATAACGGAACGACCCAAAGCGGCCGCCGCCATTGCAGAGGCACGGGACAAGGGAGACTTGTCTGAAAATGCGGAATACGATGCTGCCAAGGAGGCTCAACGCAACCTTGAGGCGCGCATCATGCAGATGGAGATGACGCTTGCCAACGCCCATATTCTTGACGAAAGTCGTGTAGGTACAAGCAAGGTTCAGATACTCAACAAAGTAACCCTCAAGAACCACACCACCGGCAAAACCGTAACCTACACCCTTGTTTCGGATCACGAGGCCAATATCCGTGAGGGAAAACTCTCGGTGGGCACTCCGATAGGCAAGGCGCTCATCGGCAAAAAAAAGGGCGACTGTGTGGAGGTCACCGTTCCTGCAGGACAGATAACGTTTGAGATTCTCGACATCTCGATTTAAGACCTACCAAGGGAAAACCTTGCCTTAGGTTTAGGCCGAAGCAACCGCGCCCGACAGGTGCGGTTGCTTTTTTGCCTTATGCAGGGGATTTTGTCCGAACGACAAGGGGACCTTGACATCATTCCAATAAACTTCCTGCCGGTTTGCAACCGGCAACGGCACCGTCAAGTGGTTTTAAACGATTAAAAAACTGAGACCGAAGGATGACAGATACATTGATGCACTTCAAGAACCTCTCGGCATTCGACGACCTGGTTCATTTCCAGACCACCCGTCACGGAGGATTCTCCATGGACGGGCTGGCAACGATGAACACGAGCTACTCCGTGGGAGACAATCCGCAAACAGTACTGAAAAACCGAATGGAGGTAGCACGGCTCACAGGCATTCCACTCGACAGGTTCGTCTTCCCCAAGCAATGCCACACAGCAAATATCGCCATAGTAACCGAACGCGATTGCGGTCGCGGTGTATGGTTCGAACGGCATGACCCGTTGGCGGAGACCGATGCGCTTGTCACGGCCGAACACGGCATAATGCTTTGCATCAAGACAGCCGACTGCATTCCCGTATTGCTATACGACCCTGTGCGGCAAGTCATTGCCGCCATTCATGCAGGTTGGCGCGGATCGGCTTCATGCATTTCGCGCAAGACTGTTGAAATGCTGGTCGCTCGCTTCGGCTGCCATGCCGGAGACATCGTGGCAGGAATCGGAGCAGGGGCCGGCATATGTTGCTATGAAACCAACGAGGAGTTTTATGCTCGCATTGTGGCAAGTATCAATACCCCTTATCCGGACTTCAATGAGAACAACCGTCGCATAGACCTGAAAGAGATCAACCGTCGGCAACTAATGGAGGCTGGGGTAACGGCCAGTAACATAGAGGTCAATCCCGTCTGCACTATCTGTCATGCCGCCGACCACTTCTCGCACCGAGGTAGCGGTGGCCATGCCGGACGTTCACTGAACGGAATCTGCATGAAATAGTACAAGGTGACTCCAAAGACAATAGAAGCAATTACATAAAGAGCTGATTTTTAATGAAGACAGTTTCCATAATGTCGTTTTTTAATTGTTGCGGTGTCGTTGTTTCTTCCT
>CAVHXY010000014.1:0-32983 GCA_963640325.1 Tidjanibacter sp. | reverse complement strand
TTTTCCGCTATCCCGTTGGATTTTTCCGAAGTTTCCGTATCTTTGTTGGTAGAAGATGAGTCAAGAGCAGAAATATTTTCGGTGTCTGCCGGCTCATCTTTCTTAGAAAGAACAGCATCGCCACGAGATTCAAGGCTTATTGCGGGCGCAGTATTTTCTGCGTGACTGATGGAGGAAGCGCCGCCCTCCGACGATGTTTCTTTTTCCTTCTGCCCAACATTCTCCTTTTCAGTCACACCCTCTTCAGTAGTGCCTTGCTCCGCTTTTACCTCGGCCTTCGGTGCAGCTTCGGCTTGTTCCGCAATATTTTCGCCCAAAGATTTGTTTTCTTCCGAATTGTTTGTAACTTCGTCCTCGGAAGATTCAGACGAATTGACACCGAGCAAGGCAGGCTGACTGTCAGTTGAAGTAGGCTTGTTCGAATCGTTAAGGGGAACTGACTCCTCGACTTGTGTTGTCGGATGCAAGCTGAATTCAGAATTAATCCAAGCTACCTTTCCTTTTTGGAGTAGCTTGGATATTCTGTTTCCAGACTTCTCTTGATTGGAAATGACAACCTCTTTACCTTCTTTGCTAACTGTAACCGAGGTAAAATAATAATACCTGCTTCCGTCTTCTTTTACAAATGTCTTTACAAAAACATACGAAGTCGCACGTTCCGAATTCCCGTCATTGGTCGGTCGCTCATCTTCTATAACAACATCAGGGTGTTCCAAAGTAGGCTTTGCCATTCCTAATTTACCTTCGCGTCCGCGTTGGGCTAACTTGAAGTATTGGTTTTCACCCATCTTTACTTTACCGATAGGAGTGCTGACCATTCCGTCTTCACCAAATTCTGACAACCAATTTTCAGGAGTAAGTTCCATTTCGCGAGTTGTTTCTGCATTGGTTTCCATTCCGGCAAGCAAATTCTCCGCCTCTTGTTCCGTAAGGCCTCTGCCTACAACGCCTTCCGCAACACTTTCAACCGCTTTCGGTGCGGTCTCTGCTTTGGTTTCGGCTTGTGCGGTCTCTGTTTCTGCCTTTGCTTTGGCTTGTTCTGCCTCCTCCTTTCTGCGCTGTGCAGTTCCGGCTATCTCCTGCCATACGGCAAGCCTGCTACTTCAAGAGAGTGTCCCTGCCGAATGGATGCGTCCACCAAGATTGCATCACAGAAACAGATTGAGGCATGTGCAGTTTGTTCGACTTTCTATCTCGTCTCACAGAATTAGACAGAATTGTGGAAAATCATTCAAATTCAGCTTGATGGTCTTTGAAGAATTCGTAATAAACCTTAATGTTGGGGAGTTCGGTCCATTTACATGTAGAAACGGGTATCTCATCCATATTATATATTCTTGCGAAGGGTATCGAAAGAATAAATGGGCTATGAGTTGACATAATGAACTGGCAGTCGTAGAAACGTGCCATACCCAAGATGAACTGAACCAACTCCAACTGCATCTCTGCCGACAACGAATTTTCCGGTTCGTCAAGCAGATACAGGCCACCAGGCTGTATCGCATCAGTGAAGTACTTGAATCCGTTCTCCCCGTTGGAGTATGTCCTCTCATCAACACCGACATTTGTGCGTATATAGTTTGCAGAAGAACCTCTTAGCTTTTTGCAATAATCAAGGAATGCATTCATGTTTTCGGGGTCTTCGGCATTGAAACCTCTTGGGCCATTTTTCCACCCTTTCCTCTTGATATTTGCAATGTCACGCGATGTCACATCGCGTTTGAAACTGAGGTTCTCATTTCTTTCACGTACTCCGATAATGTGGTTGAATACATCGTCGCTTGAAATAAAACGCGAAACTTTCATCAGCTCTCTCATCCTCAACGGGTCTTCATCCCGAAAGTAGCAGCTGCACCCTGAAAGATACGGATCAAAGAAATCGGTCTTATTGTAAGGCGTATTTCGTTTCAGTTCCAATTTCTCGCCAATTATATTCAATACAGTGCTCTTTCCTGAACCGTTGCTTCCACAAAAGATTGTTATGTCCGAAAACGTTATTTCCCTTAACTGCTTTTGTGGAAACAGTTGGTAAGGATAGAACGAGTCGTAGCATCCTTTAGATCCATATTGGAAGAAAGCCCATTCTTGGTCATCTGACAACAGATGAAATTCTTCTAGACATATCATGACTTTTGTTTTATATGATGGGATTTGTGATGAAGTTTATTCTGAGCCATAGAGTCTCCAAGTTCGGCTGCTTTTAGAAACCACTCAAATGCTTTCTTCTCATTTTGGGGCGTCCCGATACCTTTCAAGAAACAGGCCCCAAGATTATTCATCCCTTTAGCATTATTCCCCTCTGCAACCTGACAGTAAAGTTGAAAAGCTCTTTCTAAGTCTTGTTTCACGCCTTGTCCGTAAAACAAACATAATCCCAAGTTGGATTGAGCTTTAGCGTACCCGGCTTCTGCCGCTCTTTTAAAACCACAGAAAAGCCGTTTTATAATTTTTCACGTTGCCAAGCCCTTGTAAATAACTGACACCCAATTTATTTTAAGCGTCAGCATCTCCAACCAAAGCCATTTCTGTGATAGACTTTATGTTATCTCCTATTCCTTCAAATGTTGCCATATTTTTAACGAACTAAGGGGGAACTTTTTGATTCAAACTTTTTTATTTAACGTCAAGACAAAAGCCGTTTTTGAAATTCTGCAATAACATTCCTCAGACCATCATCTTGAAGATGTATAGAGCCAGGCTTCAAATATGCTTTCTTGTTGACTTCCAGCATCAGCGAGTGATAGCGGAAATTGCAGTCTGGAGTTTCAGAGTTGCTATACGGATAGTTCACACCTACTTTGTAGCCCTTGTCCATAAAATGGTTGACAGCCATTTCTATTGTCTCTTTCGACGGTTTTGACCAGTCCTCATTGTAGCCAATGCAGATGTCGACGTCACTCAACTCTTCTGGAAAAGAGTGGCAGTCGAGAAGCAGAGCACCTTCTTTCAGCGCATCGGCCAGCCGTTGCTGGTGCCATTGCCATAGTTGCAGAAGATTCTGTTCGGATTCTGCCGGCACATCCCGGCGATATGCCTCAAACTCCTTATAGACTATGCCCTGTCCAATGCTTTCCATCGGGTCATTCCACAGGCGCTCGGCATCGACAATGAATCGCGAGTAGGGGAAGCGCACCGTTGTGATACGACTGTCGCTGACCCCATGAAAGAGGTAGTCAGTGTGCCAGTCAGTCCACTTGACAACAACGTTATTCAGGAAATCGGCATCAATCTGCCAATAACTCTTGTCCGCATCATACAAGCCTTCCATCGAAGCATGCGGCTCGTTCAATACAATTTGTTTGTACATAATCTGTCCGTTTTCCAAGTTAGTCTTGCCACTACCTGCAGCGCCCTATAAAATCAAATTCTTATTCGGATCTCTGACAATAATTTGACGTTGAGAGTCGTCAAGATTTGATATAAACCATTTTTCTAATCTCATAATGAAACTTTTTTTGTTTAATAGTGCAGAAAAGCAACCTTCTATTGGAGACTATCGCAAAAGTACATCTAAATAACGAATTCCATGTTCGTAGCCACAATATATATTGCGTATTAGTCCGTCTCCTATGTCTTTAGCCTTAAAACGCTCTTACATAGTCATATTACTTTAGCAATATTCAATTCAAAAAACACGCTTCCCTTTTGTTTTTCGAAAATATTTTGGGTTATGCAAAAAGGCTGCATAACGGCTTTCTATCTTTGCATCGTCAAACAAAACAAGGAAGTATGGATGAGTGGTTGAAACCAGCACACCGTTAACGTGCCGAGCCGAAAGACTCCGAAGGTTCGAACCCCTCTCTCTCCGCAAAAACCACTGAATTTCGCGGTCAAAATTAGATGTTCTACAACCTATAATTGTTATATTGGAATACTTTGGGGTTATGACTCATCTGATAGTTGTCATCAAGTGACGAGCCGTTTGAGAAGATGATGCCGTCATGCTTCTCCGTGCCGTATGCATCGTGTTCATGGCCAAACAAGTGATATTTAGGTTTGACTTGCAATACTCGGTTACGGAGCGATGCATTGCCCCAATGCTTGCCAGAACTCTCGTCAAGAATCATTTCCGGCGGCTCTGCGTGATGAGTACATCTATATCGTAGGGTATACACCTTTCGGGATGGTTATAACCCAATCCAAAGAATGTTACGCCTTCTATCGTGCAAGACGTATCCTGCAGAAAGTGGATATTCTCTGGCAGGTCTTCTATGCCAATGGCATTCCACAAACACAGGTCGTGATTGCCTACGACGAATATCTTGTGGGCATAAGGCAACTCCATGAACCAGTTGAGGAAGTCGAGGGTTTCCTCTTCTGTTCCTCGGTCGGTGAAATCGCCACAATGCACTATCACGTCAGCATCGGGCAGGTCCGCCAGCAGCCCATGCCTGTTGTGTGTGTCGGAAATCTGGAGGATGGTCATTGGTCTTCTAACAATTATAAGACAGCATCTGCTTCCTTATGAATGCAGATTACTTCTTTAGGATTGACTGTTTTTGGCGCCTTGCTTTATTGTTTCTCTGTCAGTATATTCTCCGTGATGCAACCACCTATTTGGTCAAGTTCCCAGGTGTATTTTGAAGTTCATTATATAAAACCATGTATGTTGTAACTCAACTTCAAGAGCTCGCAGCCAGCTGCCACTCTTCAAGCCCAGTACCCTCGGACGGAGAGCCTCCGGTGGCAAGAGTGTCAACGGTCAATACCTGAAGTGGCGTTTGGTTTCGCTGACATTGCCGCGGCCGTCCTTGAGCGTAAGCACCAGTTCGTGGTCGTGGCCATTGCCAAGGAGTTCCTTGTCGAAATGGTGCATAATGGTTCCCTTCATGACATTCTGCTCGAAGATTATCCATTTGCCGTCTATGGTAGCCTCGAACGAAGCCACCCCTGAAAGGTCATCGGAGATGCCCACCGTAAAGCTCTTGCGCCCTGTAAGGTCCGCTCCGTCGGCAAATAAAGACCTCGTCTTGGGCGGTGTGTCGTCAAGAACGACACAGTATGTACCGAACGATGACACCGTCGCCGTCACACCGCCGTCACGCCACTGTCCGCCCACGCATGAAACCTTGCCGTTCGAGACCTTGGCAATGGTGGCATAGCACCGCATCTGCTCCGGCAAAGCGCACTTTATCGTCATGCTGTAGGATGACAACATGGGTACATCGGTATCGCCCACCACATAAAAGTCCGAGACCACCCGTATCGCCTGATTGTCAATTTTGACTGCATCGGTGCGGAACTGATTGTAGAACACCGGTTCATAGAGCGTTCCCTTGGGTATGGAGACAGACAGTCCCTCGGTTGTCATGGTAAAATCCTTGTCGTGGCGCGCCACCTGTTTGCCGGCAGGAGCCGCTGCATTGGCATATGCCGACGGTCTTCCCGCCGCCTCGAAAGATATGTGCGACACGTTGCCACAATCGTCCTCAAGTTCAATCTCCACGCGGCTCTTGCCATCGAAGGCCAACAGGCCGCTTCCGGCACCCGTACGGTACATGGAAAGCGGATTGCTTACGGGACGGACGAGACGCATCACGTCATGGGAAGATTTCTGGTGCAGGTCATAGGCCATGACATCGTTGACATACTTGGTCTGCGAAAACGGAAAGCGGTCGGCCACATATCCGAACACCTTCTTGCCGTCCACATTCAGTGAGATGCTATAAACACCGAACTTGTTCGTGACTCCGTCCTTGGTGTCGGTGTACTCCACTGCAAAATATCCCTTGCCGCCCAATGAGAGCGGAGCCTCCGTCACATACTGCCCTGCCGCCTTGCGCACCGGTTTCACCGTAAGGCGCCTGGTGTGCACTGGCACACCCGATAACGTATCGACCGTAATCCAATACAGATTATAGACCGTGGGCGGAATATGGTCCGTTGGACGGACATAACCTCGGGCAATGGGATTCAACGGATCCTGATGTGCCGACTCCCTTATCTCGTAGTGCAGGTGCGGACCCGACGACCTGCCCGAGTTGCCGGACAAGCCGATGAAGTCACCCTTTTTGACGGGAAACATGCTCTTGTCGGGATAGAGGTTCAGCGAATGGAGACGGCGACGGTAGCGTTCCTGTCTTACATAGGTCTCAACATCGGCCGAAAACTCCTTCATGTGGCCATAGACGGTTGTAGTTCCGTTGGGGTGCGCAATATACAGCACACGGCCATATCCGCCGGGAACGATGCCGATACGCGAAATGTAGCCGTCGGCAGCGGCATATATCTTCTGCCCCTCAACCCCGCCGGTCTTTATATCAATGCCCGAATGGAAATGGCCCGAACGCAATTCGGCAAAATTGGCCGACAGCAACAAAGGGATATCCATCGGAAGCCTGTAGTAGTTCTCCTGTGCCGTCACGCTGAATGCCGACACAAGTGCGGCGGTTGCACACAATATGCTTTTTCTAATATTCATCGTTTTCATCTGTTTTAACCATACTTTCTATACACTCCTCCACCTCATGGTAGTCGAACCCTCTCCCCATTCCAAACCGCACGAGTTTCATCTTCAGTTCATACGGCGAGGAAGCCTTCACCGACTTCATTTTGGCGGCAAGTAGTTTCTGCAGTCTCCCGGTATCATTTTCCGTCTCACCGAGCACATCTTCAATAATGTCGCCACTGATGCCTTTGGCAACAAGCCCCGCACGTATCTTGCGTTTGCCCCAACCGTTGAAACGCAGCTTGTCCTTCACATAGGCTGCAGCAAAACGGCGGTCATCGATAAAGCGCATGGAGACGAGTTTCTCCAGCACCTCCCTGCGGTGGGCCGGCTCGACCTGCCAGCGACCCATGAGACGCAAGGCATCGCCGCTTGAGCGTTCGGCCTTGGCACACAGCCGCACGAGCGACTGCAGGGCCTGTGGGGGAGTCTTGGGGGTGTTTATCTTTTTATACATCTTATCATTCTCGGTTTGCCGTTCATATCGCCACAGCACTCGACACTCTCGAACCCTATCTCCTCAAGCAGCCGGCAGGTCTGCTCTCCATACAGATCGTTTATCTCAAAGAAGAGCCTTCCTCCATGGCGCAGTGCGGAGATGGCCTTCTGCCCTATAACCCGATAGAAGAGCAAAGGATCCTCATCGGGAACGAACAGTGCCGTATGGGGTTCATGGTCAAGTACATTGCTGCGCATCTCCCCCTTTTGCCACAAAGGTATGTAGGGAGGGTTGGAAACGATGATATCATAGCACTCCGCTGCGATGTGACAGTCATTGTCGCTTGTGGTGTCGGCCTGGCCAAGAAACTTCGTCTCGGACTTCCGCTCCGTTTCCAAAGGCAACTCCTCACTGAGAATGTCGTGCCTGAAGAACGTGACCGCCACTCCGTTCCGCTCTGCATTGCGGCGGGCAGTACCCAATGCCTCTGAGAAGATATCGGTTGCCTGCACACTTGCCCATGGCAAAAAGTGCGCCAACGATACGGCTATGGCACCGCTGCCCGTGCCGATATCGAGAATACGGAAACTGCATCTCTCCTGCTCCTGCTCCTGCTCCTGCCCCTGCTCCTGCCCCGGCGCCTCGCCACGCACAGTTTCTTTCGCCCCGACGCCTTGTGTCATTGTCCGCCCGCTCCGCATCCCCATGGCCGTGCGGCACACCCAACCGACAAGTTCCTCGGTTTCGGGTCGTGGAATCAGAACCGACGGATTGACCTCAAACTCCAACCCGCAAAACTCCGTGTGGCCCGCAATATACTGCACCGGAACAGCATGTGCAACATCATTGCACAACCGTTCGAAACGCACGGCATCGAAGCCAGACACCTCCATTTCGGGAAAAACCAGTGCCTTGTTGCGGTCCACACCATATACATCCGAAAGCAGACGGTATGCAACGGCATGCGCCTCATGCTCGTCATAGGCACTGCGCGCCGCCTCTTTCAACCGTTTTATAACTTCGCCAGCCTGCATGTTTCACGATAGTCTGTTCGGGGGAAATTCTGCATTCTTCATACGGCACCCCACTCTTCGGACCAGAGAACAAATATAGCAAAATTTATTCCAATACAGCCGCTGTGAACTACACAAGATTGTGCCCGAGTGCTACTGTGTCTGCACTTTTCAGGATTTCAGCCACACGGCGACGACATTGCAATCGGCTCAAAAAGGAAGCGGATAACTGTATGATACAACGAGCACCTTCGATTGCGACCAGAATGACTGCGGATCGGTGATGACGATTGCAGAACATTCGTTCCCATTCTCGGCAAACTCAAGTCGGTAGCTTCCTTCGGGATGCAGCGAGACAAGCTCCGCACCACGATGTCCGACAGGTATTTGCGTTACGGCATCCATGTCAAGCGAATCCAGACGGTCAAGCCGCACATCCTCGTTTATGCTCTTGGGGCCGAACAGAAGATATTTGTACCTGATTATCCCCATGCGCAACAGACGCACCCCATTGTCTATGACATAATAGGCCTTGTTTGTCCTGCGCGGAGGAGTCAAGGCGTTGTCGTGCAGAGTCTGTCCGGCAAAAAGGGCGGAATACTCCTCGGACAATGGAGTCGAACGCACGGCGAGGATTTGCTTCACCGAGTCGGCCTTGGCGTCCGACCTGTCGTTGAATGCCTCCATACGGGCCACATAACCGTTCAGTGTCGCCGCATCGAACGAAGTGGACGACAATGCAACGGACGTTGCGTGCAGACGGGCCAAAATACGGTCATCGGCATTTATCAGGCTGTCGGTCTGCGAGAAAGCGGCACTGTAACGCTGCAACACCTCAAGTGACAAAGGCATCTTGGACAGCGCGCCCATCTCCGTCTCGCAATCCGTCAAAGCCACAAAATTCACAAACAGCGTATCGAGCGAAGAGAAGGAGTCGTAAAGGAGCGCATTCTTCTCCATATCGGCCAGCCGGAGTGTCTCGACCGCCTCATGCTGCGACAGCTGTTCGTGTTTGCTTACCACATGTACGGCAACCCACAGCAGAACCACCATAATCAGAACAGCCAACAAGTATTTTCCAAACCGTGACATATGCACTTTCCTTTGATACGACATGCAAATTTACATATAAAAACATTCCCTTCAACAATGTGGCATGAATCCGACATTCCAATCCGCCCCGAGAGTGCATGCGGAACGGAAATAAAACAGATTATTTTTTTTGAATATTTTGGTGTTTCCAATCAATTTCCTATTTTTGCAGTCGGAAAAAGGAAAGTCGGACCCATAGCTCAGTTGGTTAGCAGCACCTGACTCATAATCAGGGGGTCGTAGGTTCAAGCCCTACTGGGTCCACAAGAAACGGTCGCAAATTATGCGGCCGTTTCTTGTTTATGACCGGCTTCTCATCTGCCGGTGTCTTGCATTGCAGAACATTATTCCAGAAGGCTTCTGTCCGGATATCCTTCTTCTGCAATAATCATTTTTGAAAAAAGGAGACAAAAACTTGCAATGCAACGGCATTTTAGCTACTTTGGTAACTGGAAACGCTTTTACCAAACCCCAAAACATTCAGACATGAACAGAATGCTTTCAACCGCAGTTGCCTTGTCACTGGCGCTGTTGGCCGGTTGCGGCCGTACCTTGGACCCCACCGAACAACGCTTGGAGGAGCTGTTGTCAAAGATGACTCTTCACGAAAAGATAGGACAGATGAACCAGGTCTCTGAGCGGCCTGACCTTCTGGAGGCTACAGCAGCCGGAGAGATCGGGTCGGTATTCAACATATTCGATGCCGAAAGGCTCAACGCCATACAGAAAGAGGCTGTGGAGAACAGCCGGCTTGGCATTCCCGTTCTTGTGGCGAGCGATGTAATCCACGGCTACCGCACCATGATGCCCATTCCGTTGGGACAGGCGGCCACGTTCGACCCTGCCATTGTGGAACAGGGTGCCCGGGTGGCAGCCATTGAGGCTACGGCGGCAGGCATCCGTTGGACATTCTCACCCATGGTGGACATAGCACGCGACCCGCGCTGGGGACGTGTGGCCGAAGGGGCAGGAGAAGACCCCTATCTTGACAGCCAGATGGGCAGCGCCATGGTGCGCGGTTATCAGGGCATGTCACCCGACAGCCCCTCATCCATGGCGGCCTGCGTGAAACATTTTGCGGGTTACGGAGCTGCCGAAGGAGGACGTGACTACAATACGGTGATCTTGACCGAACGCTCCTTGCGCAACACATATCTGCCCGCATTCAAGGCTTGTGTCGATGCGGGTGCGATGTCGCTCATGACCTCCTTCAACGAGATAGACGGCATTCCCTCCACGGGCAACAGGCTCCTGCTGCGCAATGTGCTGCGTGGCGAGTGGGGATTTGACGGAGTGGTTGTCAGCGACTGGAACTCCATTGGCGAGATGGTTCCCCACGGATTTGCGGCCGACCTCAAGAATGCGGCCGAGCTGGCAGTGGATGCAGGTGTGGACATGGACATGATATCGCAGGGATACATAAAGCACATTGAGGGTCTGGTGGCCGAAGGGAAAATCGATGAGAAAACGATTGACGATGCGGTGCGCAACATACTGCGCCTCAAGTTCCGCCTGGGTCTCTTCGAAAATCCCTATGTGGACATTTCGGCTTCGGCCAAGGTGGACTATGCCCCCGAGCATCTCGCCGTGGCCAAGCAGATTGCCACGGAGTCGGCCGTACTGCTCAAGAACGACAACGGCACCCTACCCCTCAAGAATGCGCACACAATTCTTGTCACCGGACCTTTGGCCGATGCCCCCTACGAACAGCTGGGCACATGGTCGTTCGGCGGGCAACCCGAGCATACAGTCACTCCGCTTGCAGCATTGCGCAAGAAGTTCAACGTGATTTATGAGCCTGCACTGGATTATAGCCGAGACAAGGAGACATCAAGCTTCGGACGTGTCGTAAGTGCCGCACAACGGGCCGATGCGGTAGTGGTGTTCGTTGGCGAAGAGGCCATTCTCTCTGGCGAGGCACACTCGCTCTCGTCACTCAACCTGCAGGGAGCACAGAGCGAACTGATTGCCGCAGCCAAGCGTAGCGGCAAGCCTGTGGTGGTGGTGGTCATGGCGGGACGTCCCCTGACCATAGAGCGGGACCTTGCCAACTGCGATGCCATGCTCTATTCGTTCCACCCCGGCACAATGGGCGGTGAGGCGATATGCGACCTTCTGAAGGGCACGGCCGTGCCCTCAGGCAAACTTCCCATGACATTCCTGCGTAAGGCGGGCCAGGCTCCCTACTACTACAACCACAACAACACGGGGCGGCCCAACAACGGCACCGAAGTGCTTATAGACGACATCAAGGTGGGTGCCGGCCAGACATCGCTCGGCTGCAACACCTACTATCTCGACTCGGGCTACGGTCCGCTGTTCCCGTTCGGTTACGGACTTTCGTACACCACATTCAGCTACAGCAACATCACTACCGACAAGACGGAGTATGCCGAAGGAGAGACCATTGCAGTGGAGTTTGACCTCACCAACACCGGCTCCTGCGAAGGCACGGAGGTTGCGCAGCTCTACACCCGTGACCTTGTGGGCTCCGTTGTGCGCCCCGTAAGGGAGCTGAAACGGTTCATGCGCATTACGCTTGCAGCGGGCGAGACACAGCACATCACCATGGAACTGCCCGTAGCGGAGCTCGCTTTCTGGAACAGGGAGATGGAATACATGGTGGAAGCAGGTGATTTCGACCTATGGGTGGCTGGCGATTCAGCCTCGGGCTCACCGCTACGCCTGAGCGTGAAGTAATCCCAGAGTCCGTCTCGCACGGACAAGCATATTGTCACTCCAGAGGGCGGGCCTCGCCTACAACAAAAAGCAGTGGCTCGAAGATTTACTTCGAGCCACTGCTTCCCATTTCCATTGCCGGACTCTTTCAGTATGGACGAGAGGAAGAATGGGGAGAATGACAATTTTTGGGAACGAATCGAATGAAATTAAACATAATAAGCCTATATTTGCAGAAAAGCTGACAACATCATGAAGAGAATCATTAGTTCACCTTTGGCTCCCAAGGCTGTGGGGCCCTATTCGCAGGCAGTGGAAATAAACGGAACTCTCTATGTTTCAGGACAATTGCCCGTAGATCCCGCAACAGGCAAGGTGCCCGAAACCATAGAGGAACAGACAACACAGTCACTCAAGAACACGGAGGCAATACTCAAGGAGGCTGGTTACACGTTTGATGACGTGGTGAAATCAACCGTACTGCTCGCAGACATGAATGACTTTGCGGCCATGAACGGTGTGTATGCCGGGTTCTATGTGAAGGACATGCCGGCACGCGTCTGCTTTCAGGTAGCCAAGCTGCCGATGGGCGTAAAGGTTGAAATCGAGACCGTAGCCGCAAAGTAATCCCCGAAACAGACTTCGACAAACTTCAAACGCATGCACTCCGGAGACGCAATCATCCCGGTGGTAGGCATTATCGTGCGTTGCCGGCTATGGCAGCATGCCTTTTGAGCAGTTACAGAAGAAGAGATGTGGCTTAAGAATTATATAGAATCAAGGCGGTTCAAGAACAACAATATAACCTACCAGTTGAAGGAGTATTGTTTCTATTTCCAACCCCGGTGGCTGGCGCACCTGTTCAAGACCGATATAGTAAAGGCCCTGCACCGATACCCCACAGAGATTCAAAAGGAGATTATCAGGCGCACCAACTACTACAACAAGCTTGAGGAGACAGTGGCATTGCACGACACCGCTTCGATCACCATACACCAGTTGAAAGACAACAAACTGGGGGCCAATCTGAACGGATACCGCAAGTCGGGGTCAATGTATGTGTTTGACTCCAACGAATACCTGCGTTTCTACAGTCCCCGCCTCAAGGCAGGGTTCCTATACGGCGACATAACCAAAGTGCCCGACACCCCCTGCTTCGTGAAGAGCCGTCCCATACATGGTGACAACCGCAACTCGGTATTGCTTATGCTGAACAAGAAACGGCACTTCATGTTCGTGAAGGACAAAAAGCGGTTCCGCGACAAGAAAGATATGCTCATAGGGCGTGCCTATGTGGACCAGCCGCAACGTTTCCGCTTCTGGGAGATGTACTACGGGCATCCGCTATGCGACCTCGGCAACATAAACAACAACGTAAAGGAGCACCCCGAGTGGTTGCGCAAATCAACGAGCATACTGCGCCATTTGGACTACAAGTTCATCCTCTGCATAGAGGGCAACGATGTGGCCACCAACCTCAAGTGGGTGATGTCTTCGAACTCGCTGGCCGTAATGCCGCCGCCCACATACGAGACCTGGTTCATGGAGGGTGAACTCATTGCCGACTATCACTACGTGGCCATCAAGCCCGACTACTCCGACCTTGAGGAGAAGCTGAGATATTACATGGCGCATCCCGAAAAGGCCGAGGAGATCATACAACATGCACACGACTACATCAAACCCTTCCGCAAGCGGAGAGTGAACAAGCTGATATCTCTGATGGTGCTGGACAAATACTTCATCAAGACCGGACAGATGATTGGGAAATACAAGACGGGCAAGGAGGGCAAATAGATTGATTGTCCATGCGACAATTGGTGCCAGATACGGATTACTGGCACGGACATAAATCTCCCGGCACAGACAAAAAAGAGCGGAATCTTTGAGATTCCGCTCTTTACTATTTGTAGAAACAAATGTTAGTCGTTCAACGAGAAGCGTTTGTAGGCAATGACAGTGGCCTCTTTGTCTACGCTCTTGATGAGCTGGCCAACACTTACCTTGGGGTTGCTGGTCGAAGGCTGCTCGAGCAGAGTATTCTCCCTCAAGAACTTTGCAACCTTTCCGTCAGCAATCTTCTCAAGCATAGCCTCGGGTTTGCCATCCAGACGGGCCTGCTCCAGACCAATCTTGTGCTCCTTCTCAATTACCTCCTTGGGGCAATCGTCAGCCGAAATCGACACAGGTGCCATAGCGGTTGCCTGCATGCAAATCTCGTGTGCCAACTCCTCCGAAACGGCCTTGTTGAAACCGAGGATTGTGCCGAGTTTCTTGTTGAAGTGAACGTACTGTGCAACAAAAGGTGCCTCGATACGCTCATAGCAAGCCAGCTCGCACTTCTCTCCGGTCTGGCCCGATTTCTCGGTAACCATGTCGGCAACGGTACGGCCCTCGGCATTCTTGCAAGCGAGCAATGCATCCTTGTCGGCTGCATCGTTGGCAACTGCAATGTCGAGAATCTCGTTTACGGTCTTTGCATAGCCCTCAGTATTGGCCACAAAGTCGGTCTCGCAAGCAAGGCATGTCATGTAGGCCTTGTTGCCTACAACCTTGGCAACAACAATACCCTCAGTGGCAGTACGGTCTGCACGTTTGCTTGCAACAAGTTTACCCTTCTCACGGATTATCTCCACGGCTCTCTCGTAATCGCCATTGGCCTCGGCAAGCGCGTTTTTGCAATCCATCATTCCGGCCTGCGTCATCTTGCGCAGTTTCATTACATCAGCTGCTGTAATCTCCATTGTGTGTTACTGTTTAAAGGTTAAACTTATGCTTTACTCTGCCGGAGTTTCCTCTGCTGCTTTGGGCTCTTCTGCTGCCGCAGGCTCAGTCTCGACCTTTACGGCCTTCTTGATACGCGGTTTGGACTCCTTCTTTGCAGCCTCTTTCTCCTCCTGGGCCTCACCCTCTTTCTCCTTCTCTATACGGCGCTCCTCAAGACCTTCCGAGATGGCACCGCACATGATATCGAGAATCAATGAAATACTCTTTGAGGCATCGTCGTTTGCCGGGATAACGTAATCTATATTGGTCGGGTCACAACAAGTATCAACCATTGCGAATACCGGAATACTCAAACGCTTTGCCTCGCGTACTGCATTAATCTCTTTCTGAACGTCAACTACAAACAGCGCTGCCGGCAGACGGGTCAGGTCGGCGATAGAACCGAGGTTCTTCTCCAGTTTAGCCCTCTGGCGTGCAATCTGCAGTTTCTCTCTCTTCGAAAAATTGTCAAATGTACCGTCATTGGTCATCTTGTCGATGGTCGACATCTTCTTGACGGCTTTACGTATTGTGGGGAAGTTTGTAAGCATACCACCCGGCCACCTCTCGGTAACGTATGGCATATTTACCGCACTTACTTTCTCGGCAACAATCTCCTTTGCCTGCTTCTTGGTTGCAACGAACAACACTCTGCGTCCGCTCTTGGCAATCTGCTTGAGGGCTGCTGCTGCCTCATCGATCTTGACTGCGGTCTTGTGTAAATCGATGATATGAATCCCGTTCTTCTCCATAAAAATATAGGGAGCCATCTTGGGGTTCCATTTTCTTTTCAGATGACCGAAATGAACACCGGCCTCCAAAAGTTGATTAAAATCTGTTCTAGGCATTTCCTAATCTTTTTTTAATTTTAATTCTCATTATCAACCCGCAGGTAGTACCTTATAATATATGTAATCCTGCCGGTTTTTCGCGGATGGGCAACACCTAAGTAACAATAAGAATCGGTCTCGGGCATTTTCAACCGCATCCGTACTTGTGAACGTATTAACGTTTGCTGAACTGGAATCTGGCACGTGCGCCCGGCTGTCCCGGTTTCTTACGCTCAACCTCTCTCGGGTCGCGCGTCATGAATCCGTTCTTCTTGAGTACCGGACGATTCTCGGCGTCAATCTCGCAGAGAGCCCTGGCAATACCCAGACGGGCTGCCTCGGCCTGACCGTGGATACCGCCACCTACCAAGTTGATGGTGATGTCGTAATTCTCAGTCTGGTTCAGCACCAGCAAGGGCTGCTTTACAACAAACTGGAAAATATCCAACGGGAAGTATATCTCCAGCGGTTTGTGGTTGACGGTAATCGTACCATTTCCCGGTTTTACGTAAACGCGTGCTACTGCAGCTTTTCTACGTCCAACGGTGTTTACAACTTCCATAGTGTTTACTTAATCTCGTTTAACTTAATGACTTTAGGTGTCTGTGCAGCGTGAGGATGCTCTGCGCCGGCATAAACCTTCAAATTTTTCAGAATAGCCGCACCGAGACGTGTCTTGGGCAACATGCCTTTGACGGCTTCCTCAACCAGAAATTCGGGCTTGCTCTGGAGACGCTCTGCAGGTGTTGCAAAACGCTGGCCTCCGGGGTAGCCTGTGTGATGAACGTAGACCTTGTTGGTCATCTTCTTGCCTGTCAGTTTCACCTTCGCAGCATTGATTACGATGACATTGTCGCCGCAATCAACGTGGGGAGTGTAACTCGGCTTGTTCTTGCCTCTCAGAATCTTCGCGACTTGAGATGCGAGCCTTCCCAAAACCTCGCCCTCTGCATCAATCACATACCACTCTTTCTGAACGGTAGCTGCATTGGCCGAGATTGTTTTGTAGCTAATAGAATCCATTTAATTAATACTTGTTGTTTTGTTACGTTAACCCTATTCTTCGGGCATGCAAAGATAGTCAAAATTCATTATTTACAAGAAACTTTGACAAAAAATCTGCATCGTGCGGACTTTTCGGGAATTACGATGTACGGATTGATACATAGCGATTTCTTCATCTAATCTATAAAACGCTTCAGAATATCAATACGGCCTTCTCACATTTTTCTATGTTTCTTTTCTAACGTCTCAAAGAAAAACGACTCAAGACATCTCAAAAGAGGATAAGAATCTCATATATCTATCTCCTTATTGTTTCCAATTCGCTTTATTTATGATTATGATAAAGTTATATCCAAGTATTGTCCGGTCCGTCCATTTTTCCGGTCAGAAGAAGGCGCAAAAAATCGGGTGGCAGTCAAAAAATGACAGCCACCCGAAATCAAATGATTTATATTCTCAAAAAATTATTTGTAGGCCAGTTTGAATATCGTGACCGAATAAGGAGGCAGAGTGTAAGCGAACTGTTTGCCAAAGCCTTTCTCGACCGAAGTGGTCGGCACGATATTGGTAGGTGCATCGATTGAGTTGGTATCCATATCGGACTCCGATTTGAGCGTTGTCACGGTTGCAGTGGGCAAAATCTTCTTTACTCCATCGATGGAGGCCTGGAAGGGATATGCGGTTCCTGCGACATTGACAACCTTCAGATAGATATAATCGGCATCCTTGGTGGTGTTGTAGTACACATCCTCGAAACCTGTCTCCTCATTGACCGGAACATTCACAATCTCCGAAGCGAGCAAGTCCTCGCCAAGATTCTCCGAAAGCATGCCCTGTACATAATATGAAGGCGAGCCGTAGCTGTTGAGCGCATCGTAACCCATAAGGTCAGAAGGCCATTGCATACCGCCCTGGTTTACATTCACGAAGATGGGGGCAAAACATGTCATCTTGATGATGTCGGCATTGCGCTCAAGACCGAGAAGATAGGCGGCATCATAAAGGCCTGCCCTCATATTGGTCGTAGGCGAACCGTCACGCGTTGCATACTCGCCAATCAAGATAGGCACGGAACGGTCGAAATTGTCATATCGGTGTGCCTCGGCCAAAGCGCCCTGCTCCACACGCATATACTGATGCACATCCACCATGTCGGGTTTTATGGAAGTCACCATACGCGACGATGCGATGAGGGTCAGCTCGGGATAGACTGCCTTGATAGCCTTGTACATCTGCTCATAGCGCTCGTTGTAGGTATCGGTATAGCGCTCCAGGAAATCCTCGTTGCCAATCTCCACATATTTCAGCTTGAATGGCTCGGGATGGCCGTGTTTTGCACGCAGCGCACCCCACTCGGTATTGACATCGCCGGTAAGGTATTCAATCTCATTGAGGGCATCCTCGATATAAGGCTCCAAATCTTCGCCTACATAAGGAGTGGCGCTACCGAGATAGAATCCGGCAAAGACACCGAGAATGGGTTCCATGCCCAGATCTTCGCACCAGTACATGAACTCCAGCAAGCCCATACCGTCAGACGAATGATACCCCCAAGCCTTGTTGTAGTGCGTAGGACGCTCCTCGATGGGGCCTATCATCTTTTTCCAGTCGAACCTTGAAGCCTCGTCGTTGCCCTGCAGATAGTTACCGCCGGGGAAACGGAGGAATCTCGGATGCATATCGGCCATGAGCTGCATAATGTCCTGGCGGTTGCCGTTGGGTCGGTCATTCCACGTAGGCGGGAACAGCGACACAAAACTCAGCCAGAACCGGCCGGTAGTATTGGAAGTGATACTGAAACGGGCATCAGCAGTAGGCTCGACATCACCTGTTCTGAGCGTCAGTTCATATTTTACCCAATCCTTGGCGATGGCATCCACTTGTGCTGTTGCATACGTCGTCTGGCCGTCGTTGCTCTCTATCGACACCGTCAGACTTCCGTTGAAGTCATCGGCCTTGGCATAGAACGAAGCACGGTAGTCTGTGTGGGGTTTCACGGGAATGCCCCAATAGCCCTCATTGTAGACACCGGCGCGATTGTTCTCGTCTGCAGACTTGATCTCCACGCGCATGTTTTTCTTGACAACGGTCCAGTCCTGGGCAATGCTGTCCTGTGCAATAGCAACCTTGGCATTGCCGTCTGCAATGGCATTCCAATAATAAAGGCCCTTGACATATTTCAGATTCGGATCTGCCTCCGGTTCATTGAGCTGGCGACGCATCGCATCCGGATTCATCATCGGTCCGCCCGGCTGCTGCTGCATATTCTCCCTCATCTTCTGGCGCATTGCCAATTGGCTCGGCAGAGGATCCAATCCCTGGGAATCTCCCTGCTTTACGATAGGTTTCGGAGCATTGGCTGCCTGACGCGGCGGCTGGGGCATACCGGTACGGAAAAAGATCTTGGGTGCCTCGAATGCACGGTTGCGAATCAATTCACCGTACAGACCTCCATCATAGGAGTAGTTGATCTCTTCGGTCATAAGACCATAGAACAGCGGGCTCATTTCGGCGGTTACCTCATCGGCCTGCACCTTGACGGTAAGCAGCGAATCGTCCAGAGTAACCTTCTGCCCGCATGAAGTCATTGCCGCACCTGCCAAAAGAAGCCCGGCAATGTTGATCCAATTAAGTTTCATGTTTGTTGTTATTTGAGTTGGTGTATTTGTTCACAGACAAATATAATCATTTTACCATTAATTATACCAACAGGCGGCAAAACATATTTTCCCACCCCAAAACAAAACGGGCGGCCACGGTATTGGACACCGTGGCCGCCCATTCAGTTTTACTGCCCGTTTTTTTATTTGTTGTATCTGTTCAACAGATTTTCGGGAATCTTAACGATACACATGCCGAGAGTCTTGCCATCGTCCGACAACATGGCTGACTGGATGTGGATGCTCTTGCCGTCAGGGCTGAAAGTAGGATGAACGTGATCGCTTGCTGTCAGCTTGTGTCCCGTAGTCAGGAGAATGACCTCATGGGTGTGGCGGTCAATGAGCCAGAGGTTCCTGTTGAAATCGTCACCTGCGACCCAGTTGCCGTCAGCCGATCCGGCCACATGCCATATGTTGTTGCCGTCCAGACCCTGACCGGCCATCTCGAATTTACGGGTACGCATATTCACAACAGCCAAGCCAGTGGCATACTCTCTCGTACCCGAGAATCCCCAACCGTCAACAGGTGCCGTACGGTCCTCCTGAATAGGACGGTGGCCAAGCACTGCAAATGCAATCTCGTCCTCGTTGATGACTACCTCATGGGTTATCCAATCCGTCTCGTGCTCACGGTAGAGAGGACGGTAGTTGGAGCCGTCCCTATCCATAGCCCAGATTCTCGTAGGAGCCTTTCCGCCAGTCTCCCAGCAGAAAATCACCTCGTCATTATGCCAAGGATTGCCCTGAATATGGCCCACCTTGAACGGAATGGTCCGGATGTAGTGGCACTCACCGGTAGTCAAATCCATATATGCCATTCCCGAAGGACCTGCGCCCATGCCGCGTTCGCCATAGCCGGACTCCACCTTCATGTCAGCAGGAACCTGTGTTTTGGCATACTCCTGACCTACGAGGAAATAGGCATATTTCTCATCCTTGCCGTCCAAAGCAGCCAGTTCTCCACCACCCCACTCCAAAGGAGTGACGCCGAGAATGGTCTCGTATTCGCTCGCCTTTTTCATCTTGCCTGCTTCGCTGTCGGCAAACAGTTTTGCAAGGTCAATGGCAACATACTCGTTCGCATATACGGGTCTCGGGGTCTTCGGCTGAGGCATCTGCATCGGTTGCATCTGCTGTCTGGGCTGAGCCTGCTGGCCTTGCGGTGCGGGCTGGCCGGGCTGACCCTGCGGTCTGGGCTGACCCTGCTGCATCTGCGCCTGCATCTGCTCACGGATCTCCTCCATCTCCTTGTTGTATTTTGCCAACTGTTTTGCCTGCTTCTTGTCAAGGTGCGGACGCGATATATAAAGAATCATATCCTTGCGCGATATGTTCATCATACCGTTATAGCCACCCTCGGTAACCTGCACGAGATCGCCGGTCTCAATATTTACGGCCATAGCCTCGCCAGGAACACGGTCCGAGCGGAAAATGTGCCATTTGCCGTCCGCCGTCCATTGGCTGTGCGTCTGGTAGGTCTTGTGGTCTCCCGAACCGTCCTTATGGGTAAGGAAGATAAGCTCCGTGCCCGTTACGGGGTCCTTGATGACCTTGCGCTCCGAAGGGAAGCGTGTACCCATCTGCGCCGAGAGCTGCACGGATGACAATACAGCCACGAGTGCAATCAAAGAGACTCTCATATAATTTTTCTTCATGATGTTTTGTAAAGTTTAGTGGTTGTTGTTTGGGGTTATTTCTTGTATCTGTTCAGAAGTTCCTGCGGAATCTTCACGATACATATATTCAACGAACGTCCGTCCTCAGACAGCATGGCCGACTGGATCTCAATGGCCGTACCATCGGGTTTGAAGGTGGGGTGCGGGTGGTCCGATGCGGTAGGCTTGTGACCCGTGGTAAGGAGAATCCTTTCGCAGGTGTGACGGTCTATGAGATAGACGTTGCGGTCGAAATCATCGCCGGCCACCCAGTTGCCATCGGCCGAACCGGCCACATGCCAGAATCCGCTGCCGAAAGGAATCTGTCCGGCCATGGTAAACTCACGCGTACGAAGATTCACAATGCCCAAACCGCCGGCATATTCACGCGTACCCGAGTATCCCCAACGGGCCTCCTGACCGGGGTTGAGCGGATTGCCCGAATTGTCAATGGCCTCCTGATTCTCCGAAATCTGA
Source organism: Tidjanibacter sp. (assembly GCA_963640325.1). GTDB lineage: Bacteria > Bacteroidota > Bacteroidia > Bacteroidales > Rikenellaceae > Tidjanibacter. Next base: position 11,919 of record CAVHXY010000014.1, on the reverse strand, counting down.
CGGTGTCCGAGAATGGCAATGGCCATCTCGTCCTTGGTAATGACTGCCTCATGAGTCACCCAATCATATTTGGTCTCGCGATAGACGGGACGCAAACCAGTGCCGTCGGCATTCACCATCCAGGTACGTTGCGGAGCCTTGCCACCGGTTTCCCAGCAGAACATGACCTCGCCCGACTGCCAAGGATTGCCCTGAACATGGCCGATGCTGAAAGGCACCGTAACCACATGCTCCACCTTGCCGGTATTCAAATCCATCTTTGCCAGACCGGTAATGCCACCGCCACGTGCCGAAGAGTCGAATTCGGGGAACTTGACATCTGCAGGAATGGGGAATTTGGAGGCATAGCCCTCACCGACATTGAAATAGGCTATCTGCTCAGTAGCATCAAGCGCCATATTGCTGCCAGCCTCAATCTCGGGTGAAGTGACACCGCAAACACGTTCGTAAGCCGAAACATCCTTCATGGTTCCGGCCTCACTGTCGGCAAACACCTTTGCGAGGTCCACCTCAATGAGCTTCATGCCATACTTGGGCATCTGCATGCGCGGCATCTGAGGCTGGGCATTCTGTCCGCCCTGTGCACGTGCAGCCTCCATCCGGGTACGCATCTCCTCCTGCATCCTGGCCTGCTCGGCCTTCTGCTCGGGAGTCATGTCGGGACGCATGAAATAGAGTTTCATGGAGTTCCTGGCAACATTGAGCATGCCGGTATATCCGCCTTCGGTAACCTGAACCATGACACCCGTATCCTCGTTCACGGCCATCGCCTCACCGGGAACACGGTTTGAACGGAATATGAGCCACTTGCCGTCAGAAGTCCACTGGTTGTGGGTCTGATAGATTTTCGAGTCGCCCTTGCCCTCGGTGCTGGTGAGGAATATGAGTTCGGTGCCTGTTACGGGATCAATAACCACTTTTCTTTCAGACGGGAATCTTGTACCTATCTGTGCCGACAACTGTGTCAAAGACAATGCAGCGACGGCAACGGTCAGAAATATCTTTTTCATAATTATATCGTATCGCTGTTGGTTTTACTTTCTTTCGCTGTACTTGTTGCGCAGACTCCACGGCATCTTGATGATGCAGATATCCATGCTGCGGTTGTCCTCCTGCAGCATGGCCGACTGTATCTCGACCTCCGAGCTGTCCGACTTGAAAGTGGGATGCGGATGGTTCCCAGCAGTGGGCTTGTGACCTGTCGACATGTGTATCAGTTCTCCGTTGTGGCGGTCAATGAGGTAAATGTTGCGGTCGAAATCGTCACCCACGACCCAATTTCCGTCGGGCGAACCGCCCACGTGCCAGAATCCGCTGCCGAAGGGGATCTGACCCTCGAGAGTGAATTCACGGGTCCGCATATTGACAACGCCCAAGCCGGTTGCATATTCACGGGTACCGCTGTAACCCCAACCGGTCTCCTGTCCGGGATTCAAGGGATCACCGGTCTTGTCCACGGCTGCCTGCTCCTCCGAGATTGCACGGTGGCCCAAAATGGCAAATGCCACTTCGTCCTTGCCAATCACTGCCTCGTGGGTAATCCAGTCATACTCGGTCTCCTTGTACAGAGGACGGTAGTTCGAGCCGTCAGCGTCCATCGCCCAGATTCTCGTGGGAGCCTTACCGCCGGTCTCCCAGCAGAAAATGACCTCGTTGGCTTTCCAGGGATTGCCCTGAACGTGTCCGACCTGGAAGGGGATGGTTCTTATATAGTGGCTCTCACCTGTGGTCAGGTCCATGTATGCCAGACCGGACGGACCGGCACCCATACCGCGAGGACCGAATCCATCCTCCATCTGCATGTCGGGAGCCTGGGCTGCTGCATACTCACTGCTTGTGGAGAAGAAAGCGATTTTCTCGTCACCGTCCAGTGCATGCAACGAGCCTCCGCCCCACTCCAACGGAGTGACACCAAGGACAGTCTCATACTCGCTCGATTTCTTCAAAGTACCTGCCTCGCTGTCGGCAAAGAGCTTGGCAAGGTCTATCGCCACAAATTCCATGGCATATTCGGGACGTGCGGTCTTGGGCTTCGGCATGTCTTCCCAACTTACCTGTTTTCCGCTCGCCTGAATCTTGGCCCTGATGGCCGCCATCTCCTTGTTGTACTTCTCAAGCTGCTTGGCCTGTTTCTTGTCGAGATGGGGGCGCGAAATGTAAAGTTTCATCTCCTTGCGCGACACGTTCAGCATGCCGTTGTAGCCGCCTTCGGTTATCTGCACGATATCGCCCGTGTATTCGTTCACGGCCAATGCCTCGCCTGGGACACGCTGCGAAGAGGTAAACACAACCCACTGGCCGTCTGAAGTCCACTGGTTGTGGGTCTGATAAATCTTGGAGTTGCTGACACCCTGCTGACTGGTGAGGAACCAGAGTTCGAAACCGGTAACGGGGTCGGTGATAACCTTACGTTCCGACGGGAATCTTCTTCCCATCTGGGCCGATGCTTCGCTGCAAACCATTACGGAGAGGAGCGCAAGTACAATTATGGTCCTTATGCTTTTCATGTCAATTGTCGGTTTTATGGTGATTGATTACTTTTTATACCTGTCCAAAAGTGCCTGCGGCATCTTGACGATGCATATGTTCATCGAACGGCCGTCCTCAGACAGCATCGCCGACTGAATCTCGATGGCACTGCCGTCGGGTTTGAAGGTAGGATGGACATGGTCCTGTGCGGTGGTCTTATGGCCTGCCGTGAGCAGAATCATCTCCTTGGTGTGGCGGTCGATGAGCCACAGGTTGCGCTGGAAGTCATCGCCTACAACCCAGTTGCCGTCTTCCGAACCGCCCACATGCCAGATGTTGTCTCCATTGGCTGCCTGGCCCTCGAGGGTAAATTCACGCGTACGCATATTCACCACGGCCAAACCCGTTGCATACTCTTTCGTGCCTGAGGGACCCCAGTCGTTGGTCGTATCCTCCACCTCCTGGCCGATAGGCTGGATCGGGCGGTGACCTATAATGGCTATTGCCAGCTCATCCTTTGAAATCACGGCCTCGTGAGTTACCCAGTCGGTCTCCTGCTCACGATATACTGGACGCAAGTTCGTCCCGTCCGCATTGACCATCCACGTACGCTGCGGTGCCTTGCCACCGGTTTCCCAGCAGAATATCACCTCGTCGTTCTGCCAAGGGTTGCCCTGAATGTGTCCGACCTGAAAATGGACGCTTACCACGTGGCCTACCTCTCCGGTCTCGAGATTCATCTTGCCGATTCCCGACGGGCCTGCCCCCATACCACGAGGACCGAAGCCCTTGGAGATCTCCTCCTTTATGGGGAACTTGGCCGCATAGTCCGAACCTATGCGGAAATATGCTACCTTTTCATTGCCGTCAAGAGCCATGTCGCCGCCGGCACCTATCGCAGGGTCGGTAATGCCGCAGATACGCTCATAGGCCGACTTGTCCTTGATCGTGCCTGCCTCGCTGTCGGCAAAGAGTTTGGCGAGATCCACCTCCACAATCTGCATGCCGTAAGTGGGCATCTGCATGCGCGGCATCTGAGGCTGGGCATTCTGTCCGCCCTGTGCACGTGCAGCCTCCATCCGGGTACGCATCTCCTCCTGCATCCTGGCCTGCTCGGCCTTCTGCTCGGGAGTCATGTCGGGACGCATGAAATAGAGTTTCATGGAGTTCCTGGCAACATTGAGCATGCCGGTATATCCGCCTTCGGTAACCTGAACCATGACACCCGTATCCTCGTTCACGGCCATCGCCTCACCGGGAACACGGTTTGAACGGAAAATAACCCACTTGCCGTCCGAAGTCCACTGATTGTGGGTCTGATAGATTTTCGAGTCACCCTTGCCTTCCGTGCTGGTAAGGAAGATCAATTCGGTGCCGGTCACCGGGTCGATGACCACCTTCCTTTCCGAGGGGAACCTCGTACCGATCTGTGCTGACAGCTGGGCAGTCGCCACAGTCGCCACACACATCATCATTAAAGTTCTTTGCAATCCTTTCATTTTAGGTTTAATTAAAAAATAAACAATTGTATGCACGGAAAGGCATCCGCACATACTGCACGATACAAATATATCATTAAAAAAAAGAATAAACAATAGCAGAAAGCCATTAGGTAATTTTTTTAATAACAAAATCCGCCCTTAAAAGTAGCGACAGGCTTGATTACGGCAGACATTGCCCTATACGAAAGGGACATACCGCACAAAAGAAAGCGTGGGCCCCGGAAGAAAGATGGGCAAAAAAGAATATCTTTGCGGCAAAATCACAAAAACGTTCACAAGCCATGTGGCTTACACTTGCATTCATATCATCCTTATGCCTCGGGCTCTATGAGGTAGCCAAAAAGAAATCCCTGGTCGACAACGCAATCATCCCGGTTCTGTGGTGCAACATCTTTTTCAGTTGCATTCTGCTCTCCCCCATGATACTCTCGGCACAGTTGGGGCTGCACTGGTTCGACGGCACCGTTTTCGACAGCGGCACAGGAGACCTCAGAGCACACCTGCTGACAGCCGTCAAATCGGCCATTGTGCTCACTTCGTGGATATTGGGATATATCGGCCTCAAACACCTGCCCATGACAACAGTCAGCCCCATCGTAGCCACACGCCCGGTGGTGGTGCTGATTGGTGCAATGCTCATCTTCAACGAAATACCCAACGGATTCCAGTGGTGCGGCATATTGCTTACCGCATTTGCACTCTACATGTTCAGCCGTTCGAGCAAAAAAGAGGGCATCAATTTCCGTTACAACCATTGGGTGTGGTGCTCCATAGCCGCAGCTGCATTGAGTGCCGTGAGCGGTCTCTACGACAAGCTCATCATGGCCCGCCTCTCGCTCAACCCGGTATTCGTGCAGGGTTGGTTCAATTTCTACCAACTGATAATCATGAGCACAATAGCAGCCTTCATGTGGTTGCCGCGCAACAAGCGCTCGCAGGAGAAATTCCATTGGAACGGAGCCATAATATGCGTCGCCGTATTTCTGGCAGTCGCCGACTTCGCCTATTTCAATGCATTGACACGTCCGGGCGCAATGATCTCCGTGATATCCATGCTCCGTGGCGGTTGTTCGGTCATCATCTCGTTCTGTCTGGGAGCCCTGCTTTTCCGAGAGAAGAATGTCAGGGCCAAAGCATTCGACCTGTTGCTCATCCTGACAGGTCTCTTCCTGCTCTATTTGGGTTCACGGCAGTAAAAACGTCTGTCGGGGAATTGGTATTTGCGAATTGTTTGTTAAATTTGCGCTCTTGAGACAAAACACAAAAATTACGATATGAACATTTCCTACAATTGGCTTAAAAACTACATCGATTGCGACTTGGCACCCGAAGAGATGGCCAAGATTCTGACTGACATAGGACTTGAAATAGAGGGTTTCGAAAAGGTGGAATCCATCAAGGGCGGACTGGAAGGCATCCTCGTGGGCGAGGTTCTAACCTGCGAGCCACATCCCGATTCGGACCATCTTCACGTAACCACAGTCTCGATTGGTGAAGGAGAACCGTTGCAGATTGTCTGCGGTGCCCCCAACTGCCGTCAGGGACTGAAGGTCATGGTCGCCACGCTCAACACCACTCTGCACCCCACCGACAGCGATGAGGAGTTCAAAATCAAGAAGAGCAAGATACGTGGCATAGAGTCGTTCGGCATGCTGTGTGCCGAAGATGAGATTGGTGTCGGACACGACCATGCCGGCATCATGGAACTGGCTGCCGATGCCGTACCGGGCACCAAGGCCAAGGACTATCTGAAAATCAAGGAGGATTATATATTCGGCATAGGTCTTACCCCCAACCGTATCGATGCGGCTTCGCACTATGGAGTGGCCCGCGACTTGGCAGCCTATCTTAAGGCCAACGGCAAACGGGTGGAGTTGACCCTGCCGTCGGTCAACGATTTCAAGGTCGACAACCACAACAGGGAGACAAGCGTGAAGGTCGAGACCGGTGAGGCTGTCACCAGATATACCGGCATCACCATTTCGAATGTAAAGATAGCCCCCTCGCCCGAATGGTTGCAGAATGACTTGCGGGCAATAGGCATCAACCCCAAGAACAATGTGGTGGACATCACCAATTTCATCCTGCACGAGCTCTGCCAGCCGCTGCATGCATTCGATGCCGACAAGATTGCCGGAGGCAAGATAGTTGTAAGAACCTGTCCGGAGGGCACACCGTTCAAAACGCTTGACGGAGTGGAGCGCAAGCTCTCGGCCAATGACCTGATGATCTGCGATGTCGAGAAACCCATGTGCATGGCCGGTGTATTCGGTGGAGAGGACTCGGGTGTAAGCGACACCACAACAACTGTCTTCATCGAAAGCGCCTGCTTCAATCCCGTCTGGGTGCGCAAGACTGCCAAGCGTCACGGTCTCAATACCGATTCGTCATTCCGCTATGAGCGCGGAACCGACCCCAACATGCCTGTTTATGCGCTGAAACGTGCGGCACTGCTTATAAAAGAGTATGCCGGAGGCGAAATCACTTCGGAGATTACGGACATCTATCCCATCAAGGCCAAGAACTTCGATGTAGCCATATCATATAACTACATCAACTCGCTCATCGGCAAGGAGATTCCCGAGAACAAAGTCAAGACCATCCTCAAGTCGCTGGAGATTGAGCTGAAAGGGGAAAAGGACGGAGTGCTCTATGTGGCCGTTCCGCCCTACCGTGTCGATGTACAGCGGGCAGCCGATGTAGTGGAAGAGATTCTGAGAATCTACGGATACAACAACATAGAGATTCCGGAGCATGTCAACTCCACGCTTTCGTATGATCCCAAACCCAACAAGGTGAAAATCATGAACACTGCGGCCAACTTCCTGTCATACCGCGGGTTTGCCGAGATAATGAGCAACTCTCTCACCAAGAGTTCATATTATGAGAATCTCGAAGCCTACAAGGCTGCCAACTGCGTGAAGATAATCAACCCATTGAGCAATGACCTGAGCGTGCTGCGCCAGACCCTGCTGTTCAATATGATGGAGGCTATGGAGGTCAACATCAACCGCAAGAAGAGCAACTTGAAGCTTTATGAGTTCGGCAACTGCTACTTCTATGACGAGAGCAAGAAAGCCGAAGGCGGTTTGGCACCCTACAGCGAAAGCTACCGATTGGCCATAGGCATAACCGGTCTGGACACCGCCGCATCATGGAATTCGAAACCACAGCCCACAGACTTCTTCACCCTCAAAGGGACTCTCGAAAAGCTGCTTGCCCGTTTGGGCTTCGACTTGGACGGCATGCAGTGCGACTCGCTCAAGAGCGACCTCTTTGCCGATGCGCTTTCTGTAAAGAACAATGGCAAGGAGATAATACAGTTCGGCGTTGTTGCGCCTGCAATCAAGCGCATTTTCGACATAAAGAGCGAGGTCTATTTTGCGGAAATCAACTTCGATGCCATTGTAAAGGCCACCAAAAAGCACAAGATTACGGCAACCGAGCTGCCCAAGTTCCCCGAGGTGAAACGCGACTTGGCTCTGTTGATCGACTCGTCCGTAACCTTCTCCGACTTGAAGAAGATAGCATTGGCAAGCGAAAAGAAACTGCTTAAGGGCATTACGCTTTTCGATGTATACGAAGGAGACAAGTTGCCCGCAGGAAAGAAATCATACGCACTGAAATTCGTGCTGCAGGACGAGAGCAAGACTTTGGACGACAAGACCATCGATCGTGTAATGAACAACCTCATAAACCAGTTCCAGCAGAAAGCGGGGGCAACCATCAGATAGCCCGCGGTTCTGGAGAATGGGCAAAGGCCACAATGGCCATCACACAAAAAGGCGGACGACAATCTCGTCCGTCTTCTTTTTTCCATACCCCCTGAATGCATGTACCGGAATTTCTTGTAGCTTTGCATATAAACCGAAGAAACATGAAAAATAGAATCAATTGTTTTCTGCTCGCCACAATGACAGTATTGATAGCGGGCGCCACACCTATAAAAGCACAAATCAACATGAACAATGTATTGACCCCCAAACAACAAAGCCTGGTAGCCGTGGCTGCATTCGAAGCCAAGGGTGACCTCGACGGTCTCCGGAATGCCATTTCCGAAGCTTTGGACAACCATGCGCTCACCGTAAACGAACTGAAAGAGGCATTGTCTCACCTGTATGCCTACACCGGCTTTCCGCGTAGTCTGAATGCCCTCGGCATCCTGCAGGAAGTATTGACCGAACGCAAGGCCGCCGGCATTGCGGACAATGAAGGAAAGAGCGCCTCGCCACTGTCAGACAACTATGATGCCTTGCAACAAGGCACAACACTTCAGACCCGCCTCACGGGTGGCATTCCTTTCAACTACACCTTCGCACCGGCCACCGACTATTATCTCAAAGCACACCTGTTCGGCGACATTTTCGCCCGCGACATTCTCACTTATGAGGAGCGCGAAGTGGTTACCGTAAGCGCCCTGGCTTCCATGGAAGGTACCGGACCACAGCTCAAATCGCACATAAGCGGTGCAAGAAACATGGGTGTAAGCGACAGCGAACTCCACTCCATTCCAGCCACCCTTGCTGCCAAAGTGGGTGACATGGAGGCCTGGAGGGCCGCCAAAGCCATTGCTGCAGTCTATGGCGAACCATTCAACGAGGGAGAGCCCATTGCCCACATGATGTTTCCCAAAGGCGAACCCAACACGGCATATGCACAATATTTCATCGGTGACAGCTATCTCGCCCCCTTGCTCAAGGAGGGACTGCCCATATCGAATGTAACCTTCGAACCGCGTTGTCGCAACAACTGGCACATTCACCACAAAGGCGGACAGATACTCATCTGTGTCGGTGGCGAGGGCTGGTATCAGGAATGGGGGAAACCTGCCACCAAGTTGCATGCCGGTGATGTAATACACATTCCCGCCGGTGTAAAGCATTGGCATGGCGCTACGGCCGACTCGTGGTTTCAGCACATTGCCATAGCCGTTCCGGCCGAGGGCGCTTCAAACGAATGGCTCGAACCCGTGAGCGACGAGGAGTACGACAAACTGTAGCGGCCGGGCCATTGACTTCAGTTTAAAAGATAAATCATAAATCTGGCAACAAGATATGAAACCATACATTATCTGCCACATGATGGCATCGGTGGACGGACGTATAGACTGCGCCATGACCGAACAGATTGATCCCTCTGACTCATACTACGAGGCACTCGACAAACTGCAGTGTCCCACAACCATAGAGGGACGGGTAACCATGCAGATGCACTTCGCCCTGCCCGAACCTTTTGTCGCCTCCTCTAACGGGCCTCTCGGCCACACTGCCTTCCACAAGGCAACCGAAGGCAGGCCCGGCTACGACGTGGCTATCGACACCCACGGCAAACTGCGTTGGCCGGCAAACGAGCAGAACGGTCAGCCCCTGCTCGTCATCGCCTGCGAAGATTGTCCGAAAGAATATTTCGACACGCTCTCCGGGCAAGGCATTTCATGGATTGCCGTCGGCAAAGAGCGCATCGACCTGGCAAAGGCCGTGGATATGCTGGGCACAGAGTTTGGCGTGGAGCGTATCGCCTTGGTTGGCGGTGGCCACATCAACGGAGCCTTCCTTGCAGCCGGTCTGATAGACGAGGTGAGCCTGATGATTGGTCCCGGCATAGACGGACGCAAAGGCATGACAGCCGTATTCGACGGCATTGACGATCCCGACCGCCCTGCCACCCTGCTCAAACTACATTCTGTAGAACGCATGGGCAACACTGTCTGGATGCGCTACAAAGCATAAATCGCACAAATATCAAAACAAATACGGTTGCCGTATCATGTCGTGTGGACCATGTGCCAAGGGACGCAACGATTTCCTTGAGAACCCAGTACTGCGTGGGAGCTCCGCAATTTATGCTCTCTTCTTTCCTGTCAGTCGAACCGTCTCACCAATCCAAAGGACAAATGATGTAGCGACTACTATCACTACCCAGTCCATAAGCTTGATACCGCCTTCCGCCACATTGAACATCTCCTGCACTCCAGGAATTTCTGTAATCAGCACCTGGCCAATAAAGATAACCAAGCTGATAAGAAGGAAACATCCGGTGTTTTTCCACGACAAGCCCTTAAATGCAGAGCCGTCTGTCATAAAAGCCTTGGCATTGAAGAGATTCCAGAACTGAAGCATTACGAAAATCGTAAAGAACAGTCCGAGCTCGTATGGAGTCAGCCCATTGTATGCCCCCCAGCTGAAGCCGATATTCGTGAGAGAAGTGACATCGGCATGCTGGAAAAAAAGGAGTATAGCTAATAAAATTGCAGTAAATGTCAGGCCAACTCCGAGAATTCCGGCACCCAGTCCCTTGAGAATATGCTCGTCAACAGACCTCGGCTTTTCCTTCATCACAGTATGGGTCGGAGGCAGCGATGCCAACGCAAGAGCGGCAAAGGTATCCATAATAAGGTTCACCCAAAGCATCTGGGTAACCGTAAGCGGAGACTCTGTGCCGATGAATGCACCGATAAGGACAATGAGACAGGCAGCCACATTCACCGTCATCTGGAACAGGATGAATCTCTTGATGTTCTTGTAAAGTGAACGGCCCCACATCACTGCATTTGCGATGGTGCTGAAAGAGTTGTCAATAATGGTCATATCGCTGGCCTCCTTGGCCACTGCCGTTCCGTCTCCCATAGAAAGGCCGACATTGGCAGCATTCAGTGCAGGAGCATCGTTTGTACCGTCACCGGTAACTGCCACCACATAGTCAAGTTTCTTCAGAATGCGGACAATACGCTCCTTGTCGTTTGGACGGGCACGGGAGATTATCTTCACTGCAGGCAGGCTCTTTTCAAGTTCCTCATCAGTCATGGCCTCAATATCCTGACCGGCAAGAATATTCTCATCTGTATCGGACTCACTCCAAAGCCCCACCTGACGACCAATTTCCTTGGCGGTACCGGGGGTGTCTCCCGTCACAATCTTCACCTGAATTCCTGCATTCAGACACTCTCTGATAGCTGCCGGGACATCTTCGCGGACGGGGTCAGAAATGGCTACAACACCCATCATCCTGAAGTTTGGAACATGCAATTTTCCATCAAGAATCACATCCTGCCCGTCGGCAACTTCTTGATACGCAAATCCCAGAGTACGCATGGCCTTGCCCTGATATTCTGCAAGTCTACTCTCATATCGCTTCTTCTCCTCTGCATCGATGTCACAAAGCCCCATTATGATTTCCGGAGCTCCCTTGACATAAACGAGACGCTTCCCGTTCACCTTGGAACGGACGATTGTCGCCATATATTTCAGCTCTGTCGTGAATGGCAGACGGTCAAGTATCTCAGCATCTTCGCGAATCGGCAGATAATTCACTCCATTCTTGTGAAGCCAAAGGAGGAGAGCGCCTTCGGTTGGATTGCCAATAGCCTTGATTTTCGCCGAATCGGTAAAATCAAGATTGGCCGTTGTATTTACGGCGATACACTCCTTAAGAAGAGAGGAGAACTCATCGTCACCAAGTTTCTGGTCAGTCAAACCGGCGAAAGAAGTCTCATAGACATTCATCTGGTTCTTGGTGAGAGTTCCTGTCTTATCCGTACAGATAACTGAAATGGCACCCATTGTTTCACAAGCGTGCATCGTACGGGGCAGCGTGTTCTGCTTCATCAGGCGCTTCATACTGAACGCCAGACTAAGGGTAATTGCCATTGGTAGGCCCTCAGGTACAGCAACGACAATAAGCGTTACGGCAATCATAACAGTGTCAAGCACATACTTGACAAAACCGACAATACCGGCTGCATTGCCGAATTCTCCGTTTCCATTGACGAAGTAAATGACAAGTCGTCCGACAATGATAAGGGCTGCGATTGCGTAACTTGCCTTGGTGATAAGGTCCGCCAACTGATCTAGCTTTTCGCTCAGAGGAGTAGCATCGCCTTCTTTCACCTGGGCAGCCTCAAATACTTTTCCGCTGGCAGTCTTGTCTCCCACTGCGAACACCTTCGCCG
>CAVHXY010000013.1:0-41408 GCA_963640325.1 Tidjanibacter sp. | reverse complement strand
GCCTTTTTCAAGCCCAAGACGAGCGTGGATGTCGCTGGCCTCAATCTCAGCCAAGTTATTGTGCAGGACTTCTGCCATAGGAGAGCCTGTGACGTAGGTGCGTTCTTTCGGAAGGCCGCAATCGGCAAGATAGCGTCTTGCGTGCTCGGAGTAAGCCATATTCACATCGGAAATAATGTCCACGATGCGGCGGTTGGTCTCTTCCGGGAGGCATTCGTCTTTGCAGCGGTTACCGGCTTCCATATGGAAGATAGGGATATGAAGACGCTTGGCGCCGATGACGCTAAGGCAACTGTTGGTGTCGCCAAGAACTAGAACGGCGTCCGGCTTGGTGGCCACCATCAGCTTATAAGAGCAGTTGATGATGTTGCCGCAGGTGGCACCGAGGTCGTCTCCCACAGCATCCATATAGACTTCAGGCTCGGCGAGTTTGAGGTCGCGGAAGAAGATGCCGTTAAGGTTGTAGTCGTAGTTCTGGCCTGTGTGGGCAAGGATGGTGTCGAAGTAGGTGCGGCACTTGTCTATGATCGCTGCGAGGCGGATGATTTCGGGGCGGGTGCCGACGATGATAAGGAGTTTCAGGCGGCCGTTGTCCTGGAAAAGTATGTCGCTATAGTCGAATTTCGGAGTCTTTGTCATTATTTTTGTACTTTATCTAAGTAGGTGTCAGGTCTCTGAGGGTCAAAAATCTCATTGCAGTACATAACCGTGACGAGATCTTCGGTGTCGGAGAGATTGATGATGTTATGGGTGTAGCCTGGGAGCATTATGACGGACTGAATCTTGTCTCCGCTGACTTCGTAGCTGAGGACCTCGTCAGTGCCTTCCTTGCGGAGCTGGATGAGGCCGTGACCAGAGACTACAATGAACTGCTCCCATTTGCTGTTGTGCCAATGTTCGCCTTTGGTGATACCTGGCTTGGAGATGTTGATGCTGACCTGACCGCAGTTAAGGGTGTGGATCAGTTCGGTGAATGAGCCGCGGGCATCGGTGTTCATCTTGAGATCGAAGATGGCCTTCTCTTTCGGAATATAGCTGAGATAGGTACTGTAGAGTCGCTTAGCGAACGAGTCCGCCGGAATCTCCGGAATCATCAGGGTCTGAGGCATATCGTGGAACTGATGAAGAAGGTCAACTATCTCTCCGAGAGTGGCTTTGTGGGTAACCGGGCAGTAACAGTAGCGGCCATTCTCTGACGGGAGGACATCCAAACCTTCAAACTCGCAGCGGTGCTCTTTGCCGGCGAGGGCTCCAATCATCTCATCCACGAGGTCATCGATGTAGAGCAGCTCGAGCTCGACCGCTGGGTCATTGACCTGTATCGGCAGGTCGTTCGCTATGTTGTTACAGAAGGTGGCGACGGCACTGTTGTAGTTCGGGCGGCACCATTTGCCGAAGAGGTTCGGGAAGCGATAGACAAGGACTTTCGCGCCTGTCTCGGCTTCGTACTTGAGGAACAGGTCTTCGCCGGCCTTCTTGCTGCGGCCGTACTCGCTGTTGCCGAAGCGGCCTGTGAGACTGGCCTGCTGGGAAGAGGAAATCATCACCGGACAGGCGTTGCCGTGCTTTTTCAACGTGTCGAGAAGAGTCGATGCGAAACCGAAGTTGCCTTTCATAAACTCCTCCGTGTCCTTCGGGCGGTTCACGCCGGCGAGGTTGAAGACGAAATCGCAGTCGGCGCACCACCTGTCGAGTTGCTCCGGTGTGCTGTCGATGTCGTACTCAAAGACCTCGTCGATGGACGGCTTCCCCTCTGTCCCTTGCCCTGCGGGCGAGAACGGGTACCAACGGGCCTTGCCGTCCCTTATGTTTCGAAGCTGGGCGCAGAGGTTCTTGCCGACGAATCCCTTTGCACCGGTCACTAGAATCTTCATTACTTGGCTACGTTAGGGATTCCGTTCAGTTCGTTCTGGATGTATTCAAGGCTGGCAATCTTGGCCTTGGTCTCTTCGAGGTTGAGGCGGTAGGTGTTGTCGGAGTTGAACTCTTCGATGGTAGCACGCTTTACGTCGCCTTCCTTGAAGTATTTGTCGTAGTTGAGGTCGCGGTTGTCGGCTGGAACGCGGTAGAAGTTGCCCATGTCGATGGCATTGGCAGCCTCTTCCTTGGTGAGGAGGGTCTCATACATCTTTTCGCCGTGGCGGATGCCGATGACTTTGATGTCCTCCTTCTTACCGCCGAAGAGTTCGCAGACAGCCTCAGCCTGGGTGCCGATGGTGCAGGCAGGAGCCTTCTGGACAAGGATGTCGCCACTCTTGCCGTTCTTGAATGCGAAGAGTACGAGATCAACGGCTTCGTCGAGGCTCATTATGAAACGGGTCATATTCGGCTCGGTGAGGGTGATCGGCTTTCCGCTGCGGATCTGGTCTATCCAAAGAGGGATGACGCTGCCGCGGGAGCACATTACGTTGCCATAGCGAGTGCAGCAGATCTTCGTTGCTCCGGAGGTGCGGCTCTTGGCGATGGCAACTTTCTCCTCGATGGCCTTTGTGATGCCCATCGCGTTGATAGGGTATGCGGCTTTGTCTGTGGAGAGGCAGATGACGGCCTCAACTTTTGCCTCTATGGCGGCCGTGAGGATGTTGTCAGTGCCTATCACATTGGTATAGACAGCCTGCATGGGAAAAAACTCACAACTTGGCACTTGCTTGAGGGCGGCGGCGTGAAAAATAAAATTTACGCCAGTCATAGCACCTCTGCAAGACTCCAGACTGCGTACATCTCCGATGTAGAATTTGATCTTGTGAGCTACATCCGGATACTTTGCCTGGTACTCGTGTCGCATGTCATCCTGCTTCTTCTCGTCGCGTGAGAAGATGCGGATTTCCTTTATGTCACTGTCCAGAAAACGTCTCAGGACAGCGTTGCCGAAGGAACCGGTGCCTCCGGAAATCAGTAGGACCTTGTCTTTGAAGATGGACATAATATATTGCTGACTAATTGTTTGCTTTGATGAATGCGTAGTCTGTTGCTCTTTTGATTTATAGAGCTCGACATACTCCTTGAGGCACTTGCTATTCGGCTATCTCAAAGTATTCGTTGTGTACATTGTTGATGGCAACAGCATAGCCGCCAAAGTCCATGACAAGCTGGCGGTTTTTCAATATGCGCACCACATAGCCTTCCTGCCCGGCCAGAATTCCGGTCAAGACACGTAGCTTCACATGGTCTTTTGCGAATTTCACGAAGGGGTCGCGCAAAAAGGTTATTTGCTCGGGCTCTTGTTCCATGATTTGCATGAACGGGCGCATGGTACTGTCCGCTATAGAAGCCGGTTCGCCTGAGCTGCAATTGTTTACCAGAAAATATTGCGGATAGTTGTGTTTTAGGAATGTTCTCAACTGCTCAGTCTTCCCTTGCAGGAATACAAGACCGCCGACAGTCGGCTTTTCCTCTTTGACAATGCCTTTTCCATGCGGATTTTTCTTGTATTTTACAGTACGATGAACGAAACATCTTGGTCTGAAGTCTCCTTCTATATTGCGGATTCCGAGATTCATTTCAAAAGAGGATGCGGACATGTGATGTATGTATATATATCCCCAAGGCAATTCCGTCTCTTCCTTAGCGGAACACTCCCTTTTGCTGTCTGTCTCCGCAGGCTTCTGACAACCGTTCCCGTCTTCGGTTTTGGACAATTCTCCCACTCTCGAAACCGATTCGCCATCAGCTCCGACTATGTGGACGCCCTTTGGTAAACGCTTGTTGTTATACATTCCGTTTACGTCGGCTGTAGAAGAAGAAATCGAGCTGACCAGCGTCATTTTCCTTGTCTACTTTATGTCATTGTTGGCGGTCATCGCACGGGATGATACAGCCGGTTGTGCAATAACATTCATATATTCATGCCGTTAATGTATGCTATCCAGTCAGGAAGGGAAAGCGGTTGACCAATCAATACGTTTGACAGTTTTGCTTTTTACCTATCATTTGACTTTGTGTCTCTATCAGTTTGTGGGCCTATATTCTATGTGTAATATAGAACTCCGTTGTAAAGATACTGCTTTCCTCGCATTTATTATCATTTTGTACCAAAGAAAATTCCCTGCCTTTTTGAATTTGTGCAAAAATGTTTAACAAATCCCAAGCAGTCGTCATTAGAACACATTGGTTTTTAGCGAACTCGCTATGACTTCATATATTACACATAGAAGATATGCATATTTGGGGGGCTGTTCCGGTGGTGCATTTTTCTTGTTTTCACGCAGATTGTTCCTTATTCCTTCTTGCTTATTCTCCGTATGATGTTGCGGTTGGCTTCATTCACTTTTGACGTATCAATGGATGCAAGATATGTCTGTGTAGTCTTGATGGAGTTGTGTCCCATGCCCTCGCTGATTATGGCGATGGAGTAGTTCATCTCTTGGGCGATGCTTGCCCATGAATGGCGGGCCACATAAAAAGTAAGTGGCATTTTAAGCCCTATCATATTGCCTATTTTCTTTAGTGCACGGTTTACATTCCCCTGCACACGCAGATATTGACGGTACTCCGTCCCGTCCGTTTTCGTGATGATGGGCAGCATATAAGGTGTGCCTTCGCTCAGACGGGCGTAGCGGTCTATTATCTCCTGTTGTTCCCGTTCCCATTCCACTGTGAGCGGTTGGTTGGTCTTTTTGCGGCAATAGTTTACCAGACCGTTTTTCAAGTCTGATTTTTTCAGGAACGCTATGTCCACAAACGGCATCCCCCGCATATAAAAGCTGAACATGAAGATGTCTCGTGCAAACGCCAAAGCAGAGCCTTTCGGTAGTTGCAACGTCTGTATGGCGTGGATGTGTCTCTCGGTTATGGCGCGTTTGGCAGTCTTGACGTACGACAGACGCACACGACTGAACACTCTTCCGGCCTCATTCAGCAGCCCCTCGTCCACTGCCTTATACAATAACGTGTTGAGTGTGCGCAAATAAAAGCGTATGGTGTTTTGCATCAAACCACGGTTGACAAGCCATGCCTCGTATTCTTCAATCATGTTCGGTGACAGCTCGCTGAATGTCAGGTTCCTGCCACCACGGAACTCCTTGAATCTGCGGTATGCACTGGTGTATGTCATGGCGGTGCCGTGGCGCTGCATCCGCTTTTGCCTTGCAATCTGTTCCTGCAGAAAGGGGAAGACACTCTTGCCGGAAGGTATCTGCCTGAAGGCATCACAAAGTTCATCCAACGAAAAATCCTTGTCGGAACTTTCCAGCTTGTAGACAATCTCCTTTCTCCGTTTCAGCTCCCGATTGATTGTTGACTGCATCTGCTGCAGATATGTCCTTCTTTTCCCATCGTGAGGTATAGACAGGCTCAATGTCTTTCTGTCCCATTCATGCGGGAATATGTGATACTCAGTGCTTATCCGTTTTACATTGCGTTTGTGTATTACCTGGTAATACAATGTCCCTTCCGCTTTGGGCACTGCCGACGGACGGAATTTCAAATTTATTGTTGCCATAGAGATTCTCTCCTTCTTTTTTTGACTGTTCAAACCCTTTGAATAAGTGCTCCGATGCATGTCTCGGCAAAGGTATCGCAATTTCACAGGTGAACATTCGGATGAGAAAGAGGGCACAAAGGAAATGCGAAGGGGTTATGTTGCTGAAAAACATCAACATAACCCCTTCGCAATAATTAAGGAATGTCTGCCGTAGGGCAAGCGGACTGAGTGGGTGTCGGGTATTGGGCCAATACTATTATATGATAATGCAATATCTTATACCACAACTGTATACTGTGACATTACACCATCAAAAATACAGGTTCTCTTTTTCCGGTACCTTGTTCTCCAGGAACATAACATAGTAAATCGGGAGATAAAGGATATTCCCTTTTGTCTTTATTTCCCTTTCGTTTGAGAGAACAATGGATGAAACAATGTGGTAGTCTTGAATTGCCATCAAGTTGTCCAATGCACTATGAATCGTATAATCCTTTCCGGACTTGACCTCAATAGGCAGGACGCTCATAGTGCCATTGTCATCAACCAGAAAGTCAACCTCTCCTTTCTGTTTGTTATCGTAGTAGAACAATTTTTCGTAGTGTGCTTTCAGTTCCTGGGCAACAGCGCTTTCATATACAGAGCCAAGGTTAATGCCGGCAATGTCATTCAGTATTGGCTGGATATTGTAGTGATACAACTGGGAACTCAGTATACCTACATCATTCATGTACAGCTTCAACAAATTTTTCTGTTGGGATTCTGCCAATGGATATTTCGGATTGCTGATGGCATTGGATGCTATCGTAATGCCTGAATTGATCAGATACTCAAATTCCTCCACATAATTGCTGAATCTGTCACCTTTCCTGTTCAATATATCTTTTGCCACAATCCGCTTCTTCTTGTTCTCCATCTGAGAAGGAATCATATCATAGATACGGCGGATATACAACTTCTTGGCGGTGTCCTCCTCGTAACGGGAAGCATCAATACCGTACAATTCTCTGATAGACTCCTGAACCTCTCTTACTTTTAGAATATTACGGTTGTTTAAATATTCATTCACCGCATCCGGCATACCTCCCACGAGAAGGTATCTTTTGAAAAGGCCAAGTACTTTATCGTGAACCTCCGGAGTCAAAGGCCGTTTCTGCTCAAAGGATTTTCTCAGATGCGTAATCGCACTCTCACCGAAATCATTGGCAATCAGGAATTCTTCAAAGTCCAGCTGGTACATTTTCCTTGGGATAATACTTCCGACTGGAACCGAAACAGTCTTTTTCAATGCAATTCCCAACAGGCTTCCACTGCAGATAAACCGATACCTGTGTTCTTGCCTCAAAAACTTGAGCAAAGTCAGAAAATGCGGATAATGCTGAATCTCATCAATGAAGACCAATGTATTTTCATATCTGTCCAGCTTGGACCCTGCAACCATACTTAGATTCAGGTAAAACTCTTCCGTTGTACGGACATTCTTGAATATCCCGTCGCCTGCATCATCTTCCACGAAGTTTATCTCCACATAGTTGTCATAGAGTTCTGTCCCTACATCTCTTATGATGTAAGACTTGCCTATCTGCCGAGCCCCTTCAATCAAGAGAATCTTGTCCTCATTTGACCTGAGGTGGTCAGCTATATATGATCGGATTTTTCTGTATAGCGCCACTTTTACACTTTTCTATAACATTTCATGCCACAAATATACACTTTTCCTTACAAACAACTGCTTTGATTCTACATTTTTCCCATATTTACTTTTTTGATAGCAACATTTCAGCAGTAACAGTGCAACATAGACTCATGTCGAAAGTGACTTTACTTTATCCCCGTATTTATGTCTCGGCAAAGGTATCGCAATTTCACAGGTGAACATTCGGATGAGAAAGAGGGCACAAAGGAAATGCGAAGGGGTTATGTTGCTGAAAAACATCAACATAACCCCTTCGCAATAATTAAGGAATGTCTGCCGTAGGGCAAGCGGACTGAGTGGGTGTCGGGTATTAGTCCGCCACGACTGGTGTGCCGCCACCGGCCGTCTCCTCGTCAGCGGTATAGGCCTCAAACGAAGCGCATCTCTTACCGTGGCTCAATAGCTCCAGCGCACCGTTGTCAAAGCGGTAACGGTCGGCCTTTTCGAGCATGTCGAGGAATGCCTCCTCAAGTCCGTCGTCATGGCAGAGCATGCGGGTCATTCCCACGGGTTTGATTTTTATGCGTCCCTTGCCTGTGACCTTGCATCTGCCGAACAGCAGGTTGCAGCTCCCGACTCCGGAGAACTCCCTTCCGTCCGGTTGGAAGGTTAGGGTGAAGCTGTCGCCCTCCTCGGCGAAGACCGCACTCGTCTGGCCGTCCATTGCGGTCAGTTTCCATGTGTTGCCGGTCAATTTTTGGGTGTTGCCCGCACTGACGCTGCATGCCGAAAGGGTGGTGAGCGCCGAAATCAATAGTGCCAATCTCTTCATGTCGCTATGCTTTTTGTCGGTTTGTGGCTGCAAATATAACAAGGCCCGGCCAAATATCAATTTCTGCTTGGATATTCGGCCGGGCCTTTGTATGAAAGATTGTTGTGGCGGGGTAGTGAACTCCTGTCTTGCCGTCTGCGCCACTGCCTTAGGCGGCGGTTAGAAATCAATCGAGAACCATCCGTCGTTGTCCCATTTCATCTTGCGGACCACGAGTTTCGACTCGCCCGTCTTGGCATCGTAACCGTGTGCGATGAGATAGTCGCCGTCATCGAACGAGTAGGCTGCGCAGTGTCCCACGCCCACATAGTCCTTGTTTTTGGCAGCTATTATCGTACCGCCGCCTATTGCCATTGACATGCCGTCCTTGTCGAAATAGGGACCTTCGACATTTTTCGAACGGCCTACAGCAATCTTGTAGTCGCTGTTCAGTCCGCGGCAGCAGTAATCAAACGAAACGAGCAGGTAGTAGTAGCCGTTCTTGCGGAAGATGAATGGGGCCTCCACCGCACCGTCGCCCGGATCGGTGTCGTCCAGCGTGTGGGTGCGTGCACGTCTTGAGAGCGAGTACCACTCCTCGGGCTGTGCCACAGCCATGAGGTCGGGGGTCAGTTTCACCATCTTTATGCCGTCCCAGAACGAACCGAAGTCCATCCACGGTGTACCGTTGTCGTCTATCACGATGTTGGCATCTATGGCGTTCCACATGTCACGGTTTGGCACCGACTGTATGATTTTGCCCTGATCCACCCACTTGTATGCGGGGTTGTTGCGGTCAAGCGTGGTGTTCGTCACGTGGCCTATTACCGAGGTGTTCTTTGCGAATGCCGAGCATGCATAGAACACGTGATAGAGTCCGTTGTGGTAGATTACGTCCGGAGCCCACATGTGGCCTCTGAAGCCTGGCAGCGCCTCCATGGTCCATGCGGGTGCTTCGGTGAATATGGAGCCGCTCTCGCGCCATGTCTTCATGTCGTTCGACTCGAGTATGCTCACTCCCATGCCTGTGCAGAAGAGGTAGTAGGTGTCTCCCTCTTTGATCATTACGGGGTCGTGCACCGTGGGGTTCGTGGGGTCGAATGCGGGCGGCATGGGGCGTTGGGGAGCCTGGGCACACAGGTTGGCTGCCATGCCGACAAATGCTGCAATGATTGCAGCGCAGATTGTCTTTTTCATGATACTATAGTTTTAGGTTAGGTCGTTTTGCCTGTTCATTGGCTTGTAGCTGAGAGCTTTATGCCAGCAGTGCCTTCTCGGCGGCCTCCACTCTCTCGAAACCGAATCCGGCAAGGGTCTGCTCCATGAGTGCCGCAATGCGGTCGTTGCAGAGGTTGCCTATGCTTCCCTCGTGGGTGTGCTTTATCGCCTTGTCGGGCTTGAAGGAGCCGTCTGCAATCTCTCCGGCCACCTTCTTGTATGCGTCACGGAAGGGCATGCCTTCAGCCGCAAGACGGTTGACCTCCTCCACGCTGAATATGGCGTCGTATTTGGAGTCATCGAACAGATGCCCGTTGACCTCCATGCGTCCGCAGATGTAGGCCGCCATCTTGAGCACGAGGTTCATCTCGTCGAACAGTGGCAGGAATATCTCCTTTATAATCTGCATGTCGCGGAAGTATCCAGAGGGGAGGTTGCCGGTAATCATGGCTATCTCATAAGGCGCTGCGGCTATTTTGTTGCACTTGGCGCGCAGGAGCTCGAATACGTCGGGGTTCTTCTTGTGCGGCATGATGCTCGAACCGGTGGTGCACTCGTTGGGCAGCTTGACGAAACCGAAATTCTGGCTGTTGAACATGCAGGCATCAAAGGCGAGCTTCGCTACGGTAGAGGCAACCGTGGCAAGAGCCATAGCCACCGTGCGCTCCATCTTGCCCCGGCACATCTGGGCATAGACCACGTTGTAGTCCATTGAGTCGAATCCCAGCAGTCGTGTTGTGGTCTCGCGCTTCAGCGGGAACGACGAGCCGTAGCCGGCTGCCGAGCCGAGGGGATTGCGGTTCACTACCTTGTATGCGGCCTGCAGTATGGTCATGTCATCGGCCAGGCTCTCGGCATAGGCCCCGAACCAAAGCCCGAATGACGATGGCATCGCTATCTGCAGATGGGTGTAGCCCGGCATGAGTATCTCCTTGTAACGCTCGCTCTGCGAAAGGAGTACGTCGAAGAGCTCCTTGACGTTGCCGACAGTCTCGCGGATTGCCGCACGGGTGTAGAGCTTCAGGTCCACCAGCACCTGGTCGTTGCGCGAACGTCCGCTGTGTATCTTCTTTCCCATGTCACCCAGGCGTTGCGTGAGCAGCATCTCTACCTGAGAATGGACATCCTCCACCCCCTCTTCGATGCGGAATTCACCCCGCTCCACCTCATGGTATATGTTTTTCAGTTCGGCCGTGAGTTTCGGCAGTTCGTCATCGGCGATAAGCCCTATCTCGTTGAGCATTTCGATATGGGCCAGCGACCCCAATACATCGTATTTTGCGAGGTACATGTCCATTTCACGGTCACGTCCCACCGTGAACGATTCGATAAACCGGTCGGTGTCGAACCCTTTCTCCCAAAGTTTAGCCTTCATAAACTGTCATCAGATTTTCATTCCGTCCAACAAATTTACGAAAATTTCCACAGCTTCCTCTATTTCGCCCAACTTAATGTATTCGTCTGCCGTGTGTGAGCGGGCGCTGTCACCGGGTCCCATCTTGAACGAGGGGTAGGGCAGTACGGCCTGGTTGGATGTTGTGGGCGATGCGAATGTCGTGCGCCCCAGCTCCCTGCAACGCATTATCACTGGGTGCGTTCCGCTTATCGACGAAGAGTTGAGCGTGAACGAACGGGGCACCACCTCGCATTTTACATGTTGCCGTATGGCGTCGAATATCTCCTTGTTGTTGTAGCACTCGTTTACGCGTATGTCCACCGTGAATTTGCACACGTCCGGCACCACATTGTGGAGCGTTCCGGCACCTATGCATGTCACCGTCATCTTTACGGGACCCAACAGGGGAGAGACCTTCTCGAATTGGTAGTTGCGGAACCATTCGATGTCGGGCAGAGCCTCGTATATGGCATTTATTCCCTCTCCGCGTGCCGCATGCCCAGCCTTGCCTTTGGCATAGCAGTCTATCACGAAGAGCCCCTTTTCGGCTATGGCGGCATTCATTCCCGTCGGCTCGCCCACTATGGCGAGGTCCACCCGGCCCAACTCGTCCACAATCCACTGCACACCGTGTTTGCCCGTGTTCTCCTCCTCAGCCGAGGCCGAGTAGACGAGATTGTAGCTCTGCTCCTTCCGGTCAAGGGTGAGGAATGCGGCCAGCATGGAGACTATGCTGCCTCCCGTGTCATTGCTGCCGAGACCGTACAGCTTGCCGTCCTTCACGGTGGGGCAGAACGGGTCGAGCGTCCATTTGTCGGTCGCCTTCACGGTGTCCAGATGGGCATCGAGCAATATCGTCGGCTTATCTTCCGATCGGTGGCGGGAGTATACCCACACATTGTTTCCCTTGCGGTGACTCTCATAGCCGTTCTCCTTTATCACCTGTTGCATGAGGTCGGCCACCTTCTCCTCCGCACCGCTGTAGGAGGGGATGGCGATTATCTTTTTGAGCAGTTCTGTTGCCTGTGCTGAATCCATTTTTGTACTATAGTTCTTTTTTTGCCGGTTCCGAATCCGCCGTTTTCTGCGTGTAGCGGTCGGAAGGGCCGCCTACGGACTTTGCGGTCTATTGCACCACCAGCGTTCCGCCCTGCAGGTTGTCGGGATTGGTGAGGCGCACCGAACCAACGCCTGCGTCTATCAGTTTGAAGGCATTCTCCAACTTGGGAAGCATGCCCGAGAATATGCTGCCGTTGTGCAGCATCTCCTCGTAGAGTTTGCGGTCTATTACGGGAATAGTGGAGCTGTCGTCGTCCACATCGGCCAGCACTCCGCACTTGTCCAGGCAGAACACCATCTCCACCTCGTGGCGTTTGGACATCTCCTTGGCCACCTCCTGTGCCACGCTGTCGGCATTTGTATTGAGCAGCTGTCCGGCACCGTCGTAGGTTATGGGCGAGATGACGGGCACCGTGCCACGTTCCAGCAGGGCATCAAGCGCACTGCCGTCCACCTTGTCGATGTCGCCCACATAGCCCCAGTCGATATCCTTCACGGGGCGTTTGTGCGAAACCACACATCCCATGTCGCAACCCGCCAGCCCGCAGGCATTCACGCCACGCTGTTGCAGTGCTGCCACCACCTGTTTGTTGGCCAGACCGGCATAGACCATCACGGCTATGTCGAGCGTGGCACGGTCGGTTATGCGCCGGCCCTCGTGCATCTTTACCTCCACTCCGAGTTTTCCGGCCAGCTCTCCCGCCATGAGTCCGCCTCCGTGGACGAGTATGAAATCGGGGGCGAATCCTGCCAGCGAATCGCAAAGGTTATTGAGTACCGCAGCGTTCTCTATGAGCTTGCCGCCTGTCTTTATTATTCTCAGCATATTTTCCGTCTTTGTTTTTTTGCACATTTTTGTCGCAATGCCGGCCTGGCTCTTGCGGGTCAGATGTATCTCGCTTTCTGTCAGAACGAAGCGGCTGTCTTGCGGAAGGCGTCGAGGAACATGTCGGCCTCCTTGAACCCCATCGTCAGGGGCGAGAGCAGGCGCAATGTACTCGTGCCGCTGCATCCCGTCATTATGTGGTGTTCGCCGGTGAGCTTGCGGCGGAAGTCGGCCTGCGGGACTTCGAGGTCCACGCCTATCATCAGTCCGCGTCCACGCACCTCCACAGCACCTTTGCACTCCTTCAGTCCGTCAATGAGATATTGTCCCACCTTGGCGGCATTCTCCATGAGATTCTCGCGTTCCATGGTGTCGGCCACTGCAATCACGGCCGCACATGCCAGATGGTTGCCTCCGAACGTGGTGCCCAGCATTCCCTTCCTGGCCTCAAACCGGGGGCTGATGAGCGCTGCACCCACCGGGAAACCGTTGCCGATTCCCTTGGCCATGGTGACCACATCGGGCTTTATGCCGCTCCACTGGTGCGCATAATACTTGCCCGTACGTCCGCATCCCGACTGTATCTCGTCCAGTATCAACACTGTTCCCGTCTTGTCGCACATCTCGCGCGCTGTCTGCAGGAAGTCGTCGTTCATGAGCCTTATGCCACCTACACCCTGTATCCCCTCCACGATGAAGGCTGCATAGTCATTTGTGGAGAGCGCTTTGCGGAGAGCGTCGGTGTCGTTTATGGGGGTGAAGTCCACTTTGTGCCCGCGGTTGACGGGTGCCTGTATCTTGGGGTTGTCCGTGACGGCCACGGCAGCACTCGTGCGCCCGTGGAACGCTCCGTTCACGGCGAGTATGCGGTCACGGCCCGTGGCGAAAGAGGCGAGCTTCAATGCATTCTCGTTGGCCTCGGCACCGCTGTTGCAGAAGAATGCCCGGTAGTCGTCATATCCCGCAAGACGGCACAGCTTGTCGGCTGCCTCGCGTTGCAGGGGATTTATGACGGCATTGGAGTAGAATCCTATTTTGTTCAGCTGACCGGTCAGCGCCGAAACGTATGCCGGGTGCGTGTGGCCTATGGAGATGACGGCATGTCCGCCGTAGAAGTCGAGATACTTGTCGCCGTTCTTGTCCCACAGCCAGACACCTTCGGCCTTTACGGGCTCCATGTCAAGGAGCGAATATACTTCAAAAAGTCCCATTTTTACAGATTCGTTTTTTCGTTTCAGAATAATTGGTTACGGCATTTCCGGCGGCAGTGGTTCTCATGCATTGCGGCATCTGTGCCCACAGTGCGTTTTACGGAAGTTTATGCCCCTTACGGAAAATCCTTGCGGAAATCTCTCCCGCAGACCGCTACCGTGCGGAATGGCTTTCCGTTAGAATTAGAAATAGTTGGCCTTCAGGTGCAGTCCGCAGTCTTCGGGCAATGAGAACATCAGGTTCATGTTCTCCACTGCCTGACCCGATGCGCCCTTGAGCAGGTTGTCTATCACGGAGGTGACGAGCAGCTTGTCTTCCTGCATTTCGAGCGAGATGAAACAGTAGTTGGTATTTATCACCTGTTTCATGTATACGGGCACATCACTCACCTGCACGAACGGATAAGCGGCATAGAAACTCTTGTACAACTCCGTCAGTTCGCCGAGAGACTTGCCCTCCAATCTCATCACCGAGTTGGCCAGAATGCCACGCGTGTGACAACCGCGCACGGGCACGAATGCCAAATCTGTCCCGGCCTTGGCTCCGGCTTTGCCGAGGGTCTCCATTATCTCGCCCATGTGCTGGTGCGTGAAGACCTTGTAGTTCGAAAGGTTTGCCGAGCGGTTGCTGAAATGCGTGCTTTCGGTGGGTTTCTGCCCCGCCCCCGTAGAGCCGGTAATGGCCACAGTGTCAATGGTCTCCGGCAATATGCCGGCTGCGGCCAACGGCAGAAGCCCCAGCTCGATGGAGGTGGCGAAACACCCCGGATTGGCTATGTGGCGTGCCGCCTTTATCTCTTCGCGCGACAGCTCGGGCAATCCGTAGACGAACCCTTCCGACTCGTCCTTGAGACGGAAGTCATTGCCGAGGTCTATGATGCGGACCTTCTCGGGAATGTCGTGTGCCGCCAAGTAACCGCGCGACTTGCCGTGTCCCATGCACATGAAGAGGACATCCGTGTCGCTGAAGTCGATGGCCCCGAAATGCTTGTCGCACCACAGCAGGTCGCCGTGCACAGCCCCCAACGGCTCGCTGTCGTGCGATTCGCTCTGCACATAGCGCAAATCCACCTGGGAATGGTTCAACAGTATCCTTATCAGTTCACCGGCCGTGTATCCGGCACCGCCTGCAATAGCCGCCCTTATCATGCTACTCTTCTCCTTTGTTTACGAAATTGTATATCTTCAGAGGCATGGCCAGAATTTTGGTGAATCCCTTCACGTCGTCTGCCGTCCATGCATTGTTTACCTCGCCATATTCGGCAAATCCCGAATTCATCAGGTCATGGGGCGATTCGGCACCGATAAGGCTGAATGTGTAGGGACGCAGCTTTATGAATACCTTGCCGCTCACGTTACGCTGGCTGTTCTCGAGGAATTTCTCAATGTCGCGCATTACGGGTTCGCTGTACATGGCCTCGTGCATGAACATGCCGTACCAGTTGCCCAGCTGCTCTTTCCAGTAGCTCTGCCACTTGGTGAGGGTGTGCTTCTCAAGGAGCTCGTGCGACTTGATGATGAGCATCGGAGCCGCAGCCTCAAATGCCACACGTCCCTTGATGCCCACCAAGGTGTCGCCAAGGTGCGTGTCACGGCCGATAGCCCATGTCTCGCCGATCTTCTCTATGGCCCTTATGGCATCCACCTTCTCGAGCCTCTTGCCGTTCACACCGCATATCTCGCCCTTGTCGAACTCAATCTCCAGCTTCTCTTCGCCCTGCTTCTGCAACTGAGAGGGGTAGGCCTCGTCGGGAATGTTGGTCGAAGAGACGAGAGTCTCCTTGCCGCCGATGGAGGTTCCCCAAAGACCCTTGTTTATCGAGTAGGCCATCTTCTTGAAGTCGGCCTCGAAACCGTGCTTCTTCAGATACTCTATCTCATATTCGCGCGAGAGTTTCAGGTCACGCGTGGGGGTTATAATCTTTATTTCGGGGGCGAATACGTCGAAACAGAGGTCAAAGCGCACCTGGTCATTGCCGGCTCCCGTACTGCCGTGGGCAATGTACTGTGCACCGATCTCCTTGGCGTATTTCACTATGGCCAAGGCCTGGAATGTCCTCTCGGAACTTACCGATATGGGGTAGGTCTTGTTGCGCAGGACGTTACCGAAAATCATGTATTTGATGCACTTGTCGTAGTAGTCGCCGGTGATGTCGAGCGTCACGTGCTTCTTTGCACCGAGCGCATAGGCCTTCTTCTCTACATTGGCGAGTTCCTCCTGTGAGAAACCGCCCGTGTTGGCCAGAGCCGTGTATACCTCCAGCCCGAGTTCTTCCTGCAAATACTTTACGCAAAACGAAGTGTCCAATCCTCCGCTGTATGCCAAAACCACTTTTTCCATAATCTTTGCCTCCGTTTTATGTTAGTCGTTGTTTTTCGATTTGAAAAGTTTCGATAGTATTGATTTCTTGTGTCCGCCATTCTCTGCCGTGTTGTCCTCCTTGTGGGCTTCTGGGTCGTAGATCATTCCCGTGCAGAGGCACTTGGTCATGTTGGTGCGCTGGAGAATGTCATAGTTTACGCACGATTTGCAGCCGGCCCAGAACTGCTCGTCATCGGTGAGTTTCGCAAACGTGACGGGCACATATCCGAGCTCGGTGTTGATGCGCATCACCTGCTCGCCGGTGGTCAGACCGAACAGCTTCGCATTGGGGAAGCGGTGGCGCGACAGCTCAAATGCCGTTTTCTTTATCTTCTTGGCAATGCCCATCCCGCGGTAGGCGGGCTTTACGATGAGTCCCGAGTTGGCCACGAACTTGTCGTGTCCCCATGACTCAATGTAGCAGAATCCTACGAACTCCTTGTTGTTGAGTGCAATTATTGCCTTGCCCTGATTTATCTTGTCGGCTATGTATTCGTCCGTGCGTCGTGCAATACCTGTTCCGCGCGCCTTTGCAGCCTCGTCTATGGTATCGTTTATTTCGGTGACATAACCCAAATGCTCCTTGCCGGCAACCATTACATCGATTTTCATCTTCTCTTTTCGGTTTTAATAAAAGTTACTAAATGTTTTGCTGGTGCAAATATATCCACAAAATATGCGGATTGTATTGTGTGTATGCAAAATATCTGCATATTTCTCAATATATGCGCATATTTATGTAAAATATGTCATATCTCTTCTATCAGCGAATATGGAGACTTCGGACGGGTATCTTTATTGATAAGGAATTGGAAACCAATATATTGGGCTTTTTGTGCCGGAAACGGTCCGTGAAAAAAAGCATGCAGTGCGGATAATTTTGCCGGTTATTTTAACAGAAAATCGTGCAATATGGTTATATTTGCCTACCAAGCATAAAATTGCACACATGGACAAGAAACAGAGACTCGGCATGATAAGGCGGCTGGTCGAGGGCGGCCAGGTGGCATCGCAGGATGAATTGCTCGAACTGCTCCGCCGCAACGGAGTGACGGTCAATCAGAGTACACTCTCGCGCGATCTGCGATTCCTCAATATCGTGAAGACTCCGGGCGGGGACGGCCATTATATATATAGGGTGGCCGAGTCGCCTGTCAAGAAGTTGGAGCACCGTATCTCGTCGGTCATCTCAGAGAATGTGCATCTCGTCGGTTTTTCGGGCAATATAGCCGTCATCAGGACCATGGCCGGCTATGCCAATGCCATGGGGGCATTGGTGGACAACAACAATTTTCCCGAGATACTGGGCACGATAGCCGGTGACGACACTATTTTCATCCTGCTCAAACAGGACGTCTCCCACGAGGAGTTCCTGACGAGCATAAAGCATATTTTCCCGTATATCCACACGCCTGCATAGAGGCATTTTCCGGAGCCATACTCCCTGCCGGCAACAGATGGCCGGAGAGTATAAAAAAGAGTTCCCGGCAAGATGAAAAATTTTTCACACTCTTGTTGGGAATCCGTAAAAAAACCGTACATTTGCAGGCAATAAAATCCTTTATTGCATATGTCGTTTTCAGATTCAAAAATCAAACAGGAGGGCTTGACATTCGATGATGTCCTTCTTGTACCGGCCTACTCGGAGGTGATACCGCGCGATGTCTGTGTCAAGACGAGATTCTCGAAAAACATAACTTTGAACACACCGTTCGTTTCGGCAGCCATGGATACCGTTACGGAGGCCCAGATGGCTATTGCCATTGCCCGTGAAGGCGGAATCGGAGTGGTGCACAAGAATATGACCATTGCCGAACAGGCCAAGCAGATCCGCAAGGTGAAGCGTGCCGAAAGCGGTATGATCTACGACCCGGTGACC
The DNA here is from genome assembly GCA_963640325.1 of Tidjanibacter sp. Lineage (GTDB taxonomy): Bacteria > Bacteroidota > Bacteroidia > Bacteroidales > Rikenellaceae > Tidjanibacter. Next base: position 23,588 of record CAVHXY010000013.1, on the reverse strand, counting down.
ATCACCAAGGACGAGACCGTGGCCGATGCCCTCAAACTTATGCACGACAACAATATCGGCGGAATACCGGTAGTGGATGCCGAGGGCAAGCTGATAGGCATAGTCACCAATAGGGATTTGAGGTTCCTCACCAATTATGCGCAGAAGATAGACGAGGTAATGACCAAGGAGAATCTGGTCACGACACACAGCGCTGATTTGTCGCGTGCATCGGAGATTCTCATGAAGAACAAGATTGAGAAGCTTCCCGTTGTGGACGACTACGGCAAACTCGTGGGGCTCATCACCTATAGGGACATAACCAAGACGCAGGACTATCCCAACGCATGCAAGGACAGCAAGGGCCGTCTGCGCGTTGCAGCCGGTGTGGGTGTGACGAAGGATGTCATGGCAAGGGTGGATGCCCTGGTGGCAGCCGAGGTGGATGCCATTGTGGTTGATACCGCCCACGGCCATTCGAAGAATGTGATCAATACCCTCAATATGATAAAGGCCGCTTATCCCAATGTGGATGTCGTGGTCGGCAACATCGCTACGGCCGAGGCTGCCGAGTTCCTCGCCAAGGCAGGTGTTGACGGCATAAAGGTCGGTATCGGTCCGGGTTCAATCTGCACCACGCGTATCGTGGCAGGTGTGGGTGTTCCCCAGCTGACTGCCATATACGATGCCGCAACGGTGGCCAAGAAGTATGGCATTCCGGTTATTGCCGACGGCGGGCTGCGCTATTCGGGCGATATCGTGAAGGCCCTTGCCGCTGGAGGCGACTGCGTGATGATAGGCTCCATGCTGGCAGGTGTGGAGGAGTCACCGGGCGAAACGATTATCTATAACGGCCGAAAATACAAGGCATACCGCGGAATGGGCTCCATAGAGGCCATGAGCGACGGTTCGAAGGACAGGTATTTCCAGAGCGACGAGACCGACAAGTCGAAGTTCGTTCCCGAGGGTATCGTGGCACGTGTTCCCTACAAAGGCTCCCTGAGCGAGACCGTCTACCAGTTGCTGGGCGGCTTGAAGTCTGGTATGGGCTATTGCGGAGCTTCCACGATAGACAAACTGCACGATGCAATGTTCGTGAAGGTGACCTCGGCTGGCGTTATAGAGAACCATCCCCACAATGTGACCATCACCAAGGAAGCTCCCAACTACTCGCCCGACAAATAGCTCTGAAGAAAGGTGGCTTCGGGAGTGAAAAATTAATGCTCCGGAGTGTGCCGATTAAGAAAAAAGAGTTATATTTGTAAGAGACGATTAAGTAGCGAAAGAGATGATTACCCTTGTTGAGAGACATATTCAGGACATGAGGCAGCAGGAAAGCAGGGTGAACCATTCCATTATAGATACGGAGTGAATTTTGCAATATAGCAAGGGCGTTTTATAGACGCCCTTTTTTATGAACCTTAAAACGAATTGGTGATATGGCAGGACGAATCATACTGAAAGGCGGAACTGTTTACCGCAAGGGAGTCGCCGAGAAGTGCGACCTCGTGATTGAAAACGGAACGATTGTGGCTTTCGAGGCAGATGCGGTGCCTGTGCAGGGTGACCGTGTGGCCGATGTCGGGGGCCTCTGTGTGACCGAAGGGCTGGCAGATGTGCATGTGCATCTGAGAGAGCCCGGCTTCTCGTACAAGGAGACAATCGTTACGGGTACCCATGCGGCGGCACACGGCGGATATACCGTTGTGTGTGCCATGCCCAATCTCAATCCCGTGCCCGATACGCTGGCGCATCTTGAGGAGCAGATGGAGCTGATAAGACGCGAGGCCTTCATAAGGGTGCTGCCGTATGCTGCAATAACCGAGAACAGGGCAGGCGGGAAGGTGGTCGATATGGCGGCCCTGAAGCCTTATGTCGTGGGATTTTCGGATGACGGCAGCGGAGTGCAGAGTGAGGCTGTGATGCGCGAGGCCATGCAGAAGGCAGCTGACTGCGATGTCCTCATTGCAGCCCATTGCGAGGTGAATGCCTTGCTGGAGGGCGGATGCATACACGACGGCGATTTTGCCCGCCGCAACAAGTTCAAGGGGATAAGCTCTGCCAGCGAGTGGCGTGAAGTGGAGCGTGACATACGCTTGGCGCGCGAGACGGGTTGCCGTCTGCATGTGTGCCACATCTCCACCAAGGAGAGCGTGGAACTCATCCGCAAGGCCAAGGCCGAGGGAGTGAAGGTTACTTGCGAGACAGCTCCGCACTATCTTGCGCTTTGCGACGAGGACCTGTGCAACGAGGGACGCTTCAAGATGAATCCGCCGATAAGGAGCCGCGAAGACATGTATGCCTTGCTGGACGGCGTAGTGGACGGCACGATTGACATGATAGCCACCGACCATGCACCGCATTCGGCTGCCGAGAAGGCCAAGGGACTCATTGGAAGCGCAATGGGAATCGTGGGACTGGAGACGGCATTCCCGGTGATCTACACCCGTCTTGTGAAAGAGGGCATCATCTCGTTTGAGCGCATGTTGGAACTCATGTCCTACAATCCGCGCCGTATCTTCTCTCTGGGCGGAGAGCTGGCTGTCGGACAACCGGCCGATTTGGCTGTGTTCGACCTTGAGGCAAAATACAATATAGATTCCACCAAATTCCTCTCCATGGGACACAGCTCGCCTTTCCACGGCTGGCGTGTGCAGGGCAAGACGATAATGACCATGAAGGACGGAAAAATCGTCTATGAGAACGAGGATTTCAAGATGCAATAGAAACTTTCATGTACAAGCAGAACATTTATAGGATATTGTCCAACAGACGTATCGCCAAATCGGTCTACCGCATGGTGCTGGAGGGTGACACGCGCTATATTACCGCTCCGGGGCAGTTTGTGAACATTGCCCTGGAGGGCAAGTTCCTGCGTCGTCCCATCTCCATTTGTGACTATGACGACGATACCGTTACCTTGATTTACAAAGTTGTGGGTGCAGGTACGGAACAGATTAGCCACATGCGGGCGGGCATGAAACTGGACCTGCTTACAGGGCTTGGCAACGGATTTGATGTTACCCGTGCCGGCGGGCGCAATCTGCTCGTGGGCGGAGGTGTCGGGGTGCCGCCGATGTATAATCTTGCCAAACGGCTGGTGGCCATGGGGCGCCACGTCGATGTGGTGATGGGCTTCAATACGGAAGACGAAATATTCTATGCCGAGGAGCTGAGCGAAACGGGGGCGGGGGTCTATATCTCCACTGCCGACGGTTCGGTGGGTGTCAAGGGGTTCGTTACGGATGTGATTGCACACGACGGGCTCTCGTTCGACTACTTCTTCGCCTGCGGACCGCTGCCCATGCTCAAGGCTCTCTATGATGCCACTGGTGGTATCGAGGGCCAGATGAGCTTCGAGGAGCGTATGGGATGCGGTTTCGGAGCATGCATGGGGTGCAGCTGCAAAACCAAATACGGCAACAAACGCATCTGCAAGGACGGGCCGGTATTGCTGAAAAGTGAAATTATCTGGTAACGGTGTCGCTATGATGGACAAAAGGAGAGATACTTCGGTGGTGTTGAGCGGAGTCAGGCTTGACAATCCCGTGATTGCCGCAAGCGGCACTTTCTCTTACGGCGAGGAGTTCAAGGATTTTTACGACATTAATGTCTTGGGGGCATTCTCGTTCAAGGGGACCACGCGCGAGGCCCGTTTCGGCAATCCCACGCCACGCATTGCAGAGTGCGAAAGCGGCATGATAAATGCCGTGGGATTGCAGAACCCGGGAGTGGAGGCCGTCATTGAACACGAAATTCCCAATATGCGGAAATTCTACCGCAAACCAATCATCGCCAATGTGAGCGGATTCTCGATAGAGGATTATGCCTATACCTGCGAACGGCTCGACAAGTATGTCGATATTCTGGAGGTGAACGTGAGCTGTCCCAATGTACAGCACGGAGGCATGAGCTTCGGAACTTCGCCGGAGTGTGCGGCCGATGTCACGCGTGCAGTGAAGGCGGTTACCAAAAAACCGGTGTACATCAAGCTGAGCCCCAATGTGACAGATATCGTATCCATTGCCTTGGCTTGCCAGAATGCCGGGGCGGACGGAGTGTGCCTCATCAATACCCTCTTGGGCATGAGGATAGATATAGCGCGACGCAAACCGGTCATCGCCAATAAGATGGGCGGATTTTCCGGCCGGGCGGTATTCCCCGTGGCGGTGCGTATGGTATGGCAGGTGGCGCAGGCATGCGATATTCCCATAATGGGGTGCGGTGGTGTGAGTTCGGCTGCCGACGTGATAGAGATGATGATGGCAGGTGCCACAGCGGTGCAGGTGGGTTCCGAGAATCTGCGTAATCCCTATGCCTGCAAGGAGATTGTGGAGGCATTGCCACGTGAGATGGAACGCTTGGGCATAGGGAAACTCAGGGATATAATAGGAATTGTGAAATAAGTGATATAAAAGAGACGCTATGAAAGATGTTATTATCGCCTGCGATTTTGCAAGCGCAGAGGATACGCTGAAATTTCTGGACCGATTCGAAGGCGAAAAACCATTTGTGAAGATAGGCATGGAGCTTTACTATGCGGCCGGTCCCGAGATAGTGAAGGAGATAAAGAGACGCGGGCACAGGATATTCCTCGATTTAAAACTGCACGACATACCCAATACGGTGCGTAAGGCGATGGCCGTGCTGTCGAAGCTGAATGTGGATATGTGCAATGTGCATGCGGCCGGAACGATAGAGATGATGCGCGCGGCCCGCGAGGGTCTTACCCGTGAGGACGGTACCCGTCCGTTGCTGATTGCCGTCACGCAGCTCACCTCCACGAGCGAGGAACGCATGCAGAAAGAGTTGCTGATTGGCGCAACCATGAACGAAACGGTGGCCCGGTATGCCATGAATGCCAAGGAGGCGGGGCTCGACGGTGTGGTCTGCTCTCCGCTTGAGACGCGCATCGTGAAGGAGCACTGTGGCGACAGCTTTATGACGGTGACTCCCGGAATCCGCTTTGCGGACGGACAGGTGGGCGACCAGGTGAGGGTCACCACTCCCGCCAAGGCGCGCGAACTCGGCTCGGACTATATTGTGGTGGGTCGTCCCATTACGGCGGCCGAGGATCCCGTTGCCGCATATCGCAGATGTGTGGCGGAGTTCTGCGGACAGTAGAGCCATAACTGCGCAGATGCCGGTTGCGTGGCGGAGAAGATGAATGCCTGCGTGGACGGTAGCATGCGATGCGTAGGGGCGGGTGTGCCCCGGAATGATTGAGAGAGAAAGAGAATACAGAACAACATAATGTCATGAAAAGAGAGATTGCAAAAGATTTACTGTCGATAGGCGCTGTCTTCCTGCGCCCCGAACAGCCCTTTACATGGGCCAGCGGCATAAAAAGCCCCGTTTATTGCGACAACCGTCTGACTCTTACGGCTCCTGCCGTGAGGGATGCGGTGGAGAAAGGCCTGGCCGAAACGGTCAGGGAGAAGTACCCCGAATGCGAAGTGCTGATGGGTACCAGCACTGCAGGCATTGCCCATGCCGCCATTACCGCCACCATCCTCAATCTGCCGATGGGATATGTGCGTAGCGGTTCCAAGGACCATGGCCGCAACAACCAGATAGAGGGCCGTCTGGAGAAAGGGCAGAAAGTTGTCATCATAGAGGACCTCATCTCCACGGGCGGCAGCTGCATAGAGGTGGCCAACGTGTTGCGTGAGGCAGGAGCCGATGTGCTGGGTGTTGCCAGTATCTTCACATACGGCATGAAGAAGGGTTTGGAGAGGCTTCATGATGCCAATTTGACCAACTATAGCCTTTCGGATTTCGATACGCTGGTTGAGGTGGCGGCCGAAGAGGGCTACATAAAGCACGATGACAAGGAGCGCCTCATTGCATTCCGCAACAATCCGTCGGACGAAAGCTGGATAAAATAACGACCCAAAAACCTGAAGGAAGATGAAACACTTGATTGACCCTACCGATCTGTCGGTGCAGGAAATAGACGAAATAATCGCATTGGCACTGGACATCATTGCCAACAGAGACAAATACAAGGATGTCTGCCGTGGCAAGAAACTCGCCACTCTCTTCTATGAGCCGAGTACCCGTACACGCCTGAGCTTTACGGCTGCCATGATGGAACTGGGTGGAAACGTTATCGGTTTCTCCGATGCCAAGAACACTTCGGTCAGCAAGGGCGAGACTGTGGCCGATACGGTGCGTGTCATCAGCTGCTTTGCCGACATAATCGCCATGCGCCATTTCGAGGAGGGGGCGCCGCTGGTTGCGGCACAGACTTCGGTTGTTCCCATTATCAATGCCGGAGACGGCAGCCACAGCCATCCCACACAGACACTCACCGACCTGCTCACCATCAAGCGAGAGAAGGGACGTTTCGACAATCTGACAATCGGTTTCTGCGGTGACTTGAAGTTCGGCCGTACGGTACATTCGCTTATCAAGGCACTCTCGAGATACGAGAATGTGAAAGTGGTGCTGATTGCCCCCGACGAACTCCGCTTGCCGGACTACATGAAATACGAGGTGTGCGACAAGTACAACATCGACTACGAGGAGGTGAGTACCATGGAAAGCGTCATGCCCGAACTGGATGTGCTCTACATGACACGTGTGCAGAAAGAGCGTTTCCTTGACCAGGACGATTTTGACCGTCTGAAAGACAGCTTCATACTTGACTGCAAGAAGCTCGAGACCGCCAAGAAGGATATGGTGATACTGCATCCGCTGCCGAGGGTGAATGAGATTCTGCGTGAGGTGGATGCCGACCCGAGAGCCGCCTATTTCCGTCAGGTTGAGAACGGCAAGTTTGTCCGCATGGCATTGATATGCAAATTGCTCGAGTGGAGCAAGGACCCCTCGAAAACCAACGTGCTGTTGCCCGAGGGCACTTTGGTGAACGAGATCAAGTGCAGCAACCAGCGCTGCATCTCCAATATCGAGAATGTCGACACTCTGTTCCGCAAGGTGGACGAGGGAGAGGGGACATACCGTTGTCTCTACTGTGAGTCCAAGGCGAGCAGGTAGTGAAATTTAATGAAAAGAATTGTTTTATAATAGAAATTAATTTGTACCTTTGTCTCGTTATGGATACTCCGTTTGGAGCGCTTGAAAGACAGCCGTAAATGATAGGAAACAAAGAGCTTTTCTGCTGTGGTGTTTCGGATGCCGTGATGTGGGGAACGGGGTGTTCTGGATTTGCCGTCAAGGCTTATGAGATGAGGCGAAGCGTATTCATAAATTCAGTTCAGATGGTGTGCGGCGAGGCTGCAGATTGTTTGGTACACGAAAATAAGAGGTAATACGAACCGCTATAACTGTTTCGATTGTTATAGCGGTTGGTTTTTTTAAAAGTCGAAAACAAAAACTAAAAAACATAAACTGTTATGAAGGTCGGAGTAATCATGGGTTCGGCAAGCGATTGGGGCGTAATGTCGGCAGCTGTCGAAACACTGGAGAAGTTCGGAGTTCCGTTCGAGAAGAGGGTAATCAGTGCGCACCGCACTCCCGATTTGCTGGAGGAGTATGTGAAGGGCGCGCGTGACAGGGACGTTGACATTATCATCGCCGGAGCCGGTGGCGCAGCCCATCTGGCCGGTGTGGTTGCAGCGTTTACGACACTGCCCGTTATAGGAGTTCCCGTGAAGTCGCAGGCCTTGAATGGTCTGGATTCGTTGCTGTCAATGGTGCAGATGCCTTCGGGTATTCCCGTTGCAACGGTGGCCATTGACGGAGCCAAGAACGCAGCGTTGCTGGCCATTTCGATTCTTGCTTTGAACGACAAGGGCCTTACGGACAAACTGGCCGCTTTCCGCAATGAGATGAGGGCTAAAATTTTGAAAACGGAAATCTAACGAAAGGATATGAAAAACTACCGCATCTTTGTAGAGAAATACCCTCAGTACAGAATAGAGGCACAGAGCCTCAGGAATGAGCTGAATGCCAATCTGGGTCTCGATATCAAAGAGTTGAGATATGTGAATGTTTACGACCTGTTCGGTTTCTCGGAGGAGTTGTTTGCAAAGAGCCGTTACAGCGTCTTCGGAGAGGTCGTGACCGATGCCGTGAGCGATGAGTACGACTACAAGGGCCGCAAATATATTGCTGTGGAGTATTTGCCGGGGCAGTTCGACCAGCGTGCAGCTTCGGCGATAGATTGTGTGCGCCTTATCGACCCGCATGCCAAGGTGAATATCAAGAGCTCGCGCCTGCTCGTCTTTGATGACGGAGTGAGCGGGGAGGATATAGAGCGTATCAAGAAATACTACATCAATGCCGTGGAGTCGCGCGAGAAGAATCTCGATGTGCTTAGCGACAGCGAGGTGGCTGAGGTGAAACCGGTGAAGGTCATAGAGGGTTTCACGAAGATGAAGCGCGGGGAGTATGCCGATTTCTGCAAGAGCTACGGTCTGGCCATGAACGAGGATGACCTCAATGAGATTGTGCTCTATTTCGGCAAGGAGGGCAGGGACCCATTCGAGACCGAGCTGAGAATATTGGATACCTATTGGAGCGACCATTGCCGCCACACCACTTTCACTACGGAGATTACCGACATCAAGATAGACGAGTCGTTCATGAAGGGCGAACTGGAGGAGGTCTTGGGGCTGTATTACAAGATGCGTGCCGAGTTGGGCCGTGAGAACAAGAGCCTTTGTCTGATGGATTTGGCCACCATAGGAGCCAAGTATCTGCGCAAGAGGGGGCTGTTGGATGATATGGAGGTGAGCGGAGAGAACAATGCCTGCAGCATTTTTGTCACGGTGGACGTGGACGGCAAACCGGAGAAATGGCTCCTGCAGTTCAAGAACGAGACACACAACCACCCCACGGAGATAGAGCCTTTCGGCGGTGCTTCGACATGTTTGGGCGGTGCGATCCGTGACCCGCTCTCCGGCAGAAGCTATGTCTATCAGGCTATGCGCGTAACAGGCGCAGGCAATATATACCAGAGTGTAGCCGACACGATGGCCGGCAAACTCCCGCAGAGAGTCATCTCCAAGAAAGCTGCAGCCGGCTATTCAAGCTACGGCAACCAGATAGGTCTGGCCACCACGCATGTGAGGGAGATATATCACCATGACTATGTGGCCAAACGTCTTGAGGTGGGTGCTGTGGTAGGAGCCGTGAAAGCAGAGAATGTGCGCAGGGAAGAGCCCGTGAAAGGCGATGTGGTTCTGCTTTTGGGAGGCCGCACAGGCCGTGACGGTATCGGAGGTGCCACAGGTTCGTCCAAAGGACACAACCTCAAGTCGCTGGAGACATGCAGCAGCGAGGTGCAGAAGGGCAATGCGCCCGAAGAGCGCAAACTCTCGCGCCTGTTCCGCCGTAAGGAGGTTACGGCACTCATAAAGAAGAGCAACGATTTCGGTGCAGGCGGTGTGAGCGTTGCCATAGGCGAGCTTACGGACGGTCTGGACATCTATCTTGACCGTGTTCCCGTGAAATACAGCGGGCTCAACTCCACTGAGCTGGCAATCAGCGAGTCGCAGGAGCGTATGGCTGTGGTCATAGAGGCCAAGGACGAGAAGAAATTCGTGGATTACTGCCGCGAAGAGAATATAGAGGTAACGCATGTGGCCGATGTCACCGACACGGAGCGCATGAGAATGTACAACAAGGGCAGACTGGTTGTGGATCTGGCACGCAGCTTCATCGACAGTGCCGGAGCCAAGCACCATACCGCCATTGAGATAGCCCCCATAGAGAAGAAGAATCCCTTCAAACGCAACGTTGAGGGCAACAGTGCTGCCGAGCAGTTCAAGAACAATCTTGCAGACGACAACGTGCTTTCGCAGAAGGGCTTGATTGAGATGTTCGATGCAACCATAGGCGCCTCCACGGTGCTCATGCCGTTCGGTGGTCGCCGTCAGGCTACCGAGAGCCAGGTTTCGGTGCAGAAACTTCCGGTCGGCAACCACTATACCAACACGGCCAGCATCATGGCTTATGGCTACAACCCCTTCATAACTTCGTGGAGCCCCTATCACGGTGCCGCATATGCTGTTGTGGAGTCAATAAGCAAGGTCGTTGCAGCCGGTGCTCGGTATAATAGGATGCGTTTCTCGTATCAGGAGTATTTCGAGCGCATGAGCGATGCCAAGTCATGGGGCAAACCTCTGTCGGCTCTGTTGGGAGCGCTGAAGATGCAGGAGAGCTTCGGCCTGCCCTCAATAGGAGGCAAGGACTCCATGAGCGGAACATTCGGAAATATCAACGTACCGCCCATGCTCATGTCGTTTGGCATCACCACTATGGATGCACGTGGCGTCATAAGCCCCGAATTCAAAAAGGGCGGAGACAGGATATATCTCGTGAAGCACATGCCTCTGGCAGACTATATGCCCGATGTGGAACAGCTCAAGCGCAACTTCGGGTTTGTGAGCGATGCCATTGCCGAGGGAAAGATTACGTCAGCCTATGCTGTCGGGTTCGGTGGAGTGGCCGAGGCCTTGGCAAAGATGTCGTTCGGCAACGCCATAGGTGCCGAGGTGGAGTATGATGCCGGCAAACTGTTCGATTATGACTACGGTTCGATTGTCGTTGAGGCTGCCGGGGAACTGAAATATGAGAATGCCCTGCTTTTGGGAACCACTACCGAAAAGGCATGCCTTGTGGTGAACGGAGACAAATATTGCATTGACGAACTCTTTGAGGCCAATAGGGCCAAGTTCGCCACGATATATCCCGACAAATGCGCAGGTGGCGACACGGTGCGTAAGAGCATCCCTGCCAAGAAGAGAGTGGAGTATGCGGGCGAGGCCGTGGAGGAACCGGTGGCCTATATGCCGGTCTTTCCGGGTACCAACTGCGACTACGATATGATAAAGGCATTCCGCCGTGCGGGTGCCAGGACCACTACGAGCGTGTTCTGCAATTTGGAGAGCGATGATATTTTCCGCTCAATTGAGGAGATGAAACAGCGCATCCGCGAGTGCCACATATTCGCCTTGAGCGGTGGCTTTTCGGCCGGTGATGAGCCCGACGGTAGCGGCAAGTTCATAGCCAATGTACTGAACAACGAAGAGATTGTGAAGGAAATACATGCCCTGCTGGATAGGGGAGGCCTGATAATAGGCATCTGCAACGGATTCCAGGCACTGGTCAAATCGGGCCTGTTGCCTTACGGCCGTCTGGGTACGGTGACCAAAGAGTCGCCCACGCTGTTCCGCAACGACATCAACCGCCACGTGTCGCAGTTCGTGACGACCCGTGTGGGAACGGTCAACTCCCCGTGGCTTGCGGGCTTTGAGCTGGGCGAGGAGCATGCCATTGCAGTGAGCCATGGCGAGGGCAAGTTCGTGGTTAGCGAGCAGTTGGCCGAGCAGCTGTTCGCCAACGGTCAGGTGGCATTCCAGTATGTCGACCCCCAGGGCAACCCGACTCTTGAGGCCCCATACAATCCCAACGGTTCCTATTATGCAATAGAGGGAATCATCAGCAAGGATGGCAAGATTCTCGGCAAGATGGGCCACTCGGAGCGTTTCGAGGAGGGCTTGATGAAGAACATTGCGGGCAACAAACATCAGGATTTGTTCCTCAATGCGGTGAACTATTTCCGTAAAAAATAGTAAATGTTAATGTCGGTCCTGCTGTCGGCAAAGCTGTCGGGCTGGAACGGAGAAGGAAATCAACAAATAAAAAGAGATATTATGGCTAAAAGTTACGAAGATGCAGGTGTGAATCTCGAAGCCGGTTACGAGGTGGTGAAACGCATCAAAAAACATGTCGCATCCACTGCACGGACGGGAGTGATGGGCAACATCGGCGCATTCGGCGGAATGTTTGATCTGAGTGCCCTGAAATACAAGGAGCCTGTCCTGGTGAGCGGTACGGATGGTGTTGGAACCAAGCTGAAGATTGCATTTGCGATGGACAAGCACGACACGGTGGGTATTGATGCCGTGGCCATGTGCGTGAACGATGTGCTGGCGCAGGGTGCCGAACCTCTGTTGTTTCTCGATTATGTAGCGGTGGGCCATAACGAGCCTTGGAAGATTGAGGCTATTGTGAGCGGCGTGGCAGAGGGTTGCCGTCAGGCAGGCTGCGCACTGGTAGGAGGCGAAACCGCAGAGATGCCTTCGATGTACGAGGGCGGCGAGTATGACATTGCAGGATTCTCGTGTGCTGCTGTGGAGAAGTCGAAACTCATCGACGGCTCGAAGGTCAAGACGGGAGACGTGCTGGTCGGCATTGCATCGAGCGGTGTACACTCCAACGGATTCAGTCTGGTACGCAAGGTGGTTGCCGATGCGCATCTGGACCTTCAGAAGGAGTATGACGAAGTGGGCGGGCAGAAATTGGGTCTGGTGCTGCTGACCCCCACAAAGATATATGTCAAGCAGGTGCTGGACGTTATCGCCAACTGCGATGTCCATGGAATAAGCCATATCACGGGTGGCGGATTCGACGAGAACATTCCCCGAATCCTTCACGACGGCCAAGGCATTGAGGTGCATGAGGGCTCATGGGAAATATTGCCCGTGTTTGCCATGTTGGAGAAGTACGGCAAGATTCCGCACAGGGAGATGTTCAATATCTTCAATATGGGTATCGGAATGGTAATCGCCATGGACGCCTCCGAGGCCGACAAGGCCATAGCGATACTCGAGAAACACGGTGAGAAGGCCTCCGTAATAGGCAAGGTCACCGACTCGGGCAAGGTGGATATAATTATGAAATAATTTGCGGCCGTGAAGAACATTGCAGTATTCGCCAGCGGAAACGGCAGTAATTTCGAGGCCATAGCGTCAGCTTGTGCCGACGGCAGGATCAATGCCAAGGTGGTGCTTATGGTGTGCGACAAACCGGGTGCCTATGTCATTGAGCGTGCGGCCAAGTATGGGGTGGACACTTTCGTGTTTTCGCCCAAGGCATATGCCTCAAAGCGCGACTTCGAACGTGAGATAGCCGACAGACTGGATGCGCTGAAGGTCGATTTGGTGTGCCTTGCGGGCTATATGCGCATCGTGGGCGAGGAGTTGCTGGGGCGCTACGACGGTCGGATTATAAACATCCATCCGGCATTGCTGCCCTCCTTCAAGGGCGCACATGCAATAAAGGATGCATTCGAGTATGGCGTGAAGGTGTTCGGCGTCACGATACATTATCTGTCACCGGAGGTGGATGGCGGCAAGATAATATCGCAGCGCGGCTTTGAATATTACGGCAACGACATCGATGAGCTTGAAAGCAGGATACATGCGGTGGAGCATGTGCTTTATGTCGAGACCGTAAACAAACTTTTGGAAACGAAATAAAACCAAATAACAATCATGAGAGCATTAGTAAGTGTCAGTGACAAGAAAGGCGTAGTGGAATTTGCCAAACAGCTCAAGTCTATGGGCTGGGATATCATTGCAACGGGTGGAACCATGAAACTGTTGCAGGAAAAGGGAGTGGATGTGATAAACATCAGCGAGGTCACGGGCTTTCCGGAGATCTGCGACGGCCGTGTGAAGACGCTCCATCCCAAGGTACACGGAGGCCTGCTGGCCAAAAGAGACGATGCAAGCCATCTGAAGGCGTTGAAGGATAATGGCATAGAGTTTATCGACATGGTGTGTGTCAATCTCTATCCTTTCCGCAAGACCATCTCGAAGCAGAATGTTTCGATGGCCGATGCAATAGAGAATATCGACATCGGCGGTCCCTCGATGTTGCGCAGTGCCGCCAAGAACTACAAGGACGTTACGGTAGTGTGCGATCCGGATGACTACAAAATGATTCTGGACGAGATCAAGGCCAACGGCAATACCACCCCCGAGACACGTCTGAAACTCTCGGCAAAGGCATATACACACACTGCCGAGTATGACATGTGCATCGCAACGTTCATGCGTGCCAAGGCAGGTCTGAGCGAGAAACTGTTCCTGGAGTTCGACCTTGCGCAGGAGTTGCGCTATGGCGAGAACCCGCATCAGAAGGCCAAATTCTACCGTCAGGAGAACAAAGTTCCTTTCTCGTTGGCTTTTGCGGAGCAGTTGAACGGCAAGGAGCTGTCATACAACAATATCCAGGATGCCAATGCCGCTTTGTGCATTGTCAGGGAGTTTGACGAACCATTCTGTGTGGGCCTGAAGCATATGAATCCCTGCGGTGCGGCAATCGGCAAGGATGTGGCCGACGCATGGAGAAAGACCTATGAGGCCGACAAGGTGAGCATCTACGGTGGTATCGTTGCCACCAACAGAACGATTACCGAGGAGGTCGCTTTGGCCATGAAGCCCATCTTCCTTGAGATTGTCATGGCTCCCGACTATACCCCCGAGGCTTTGGAGGTGTTGATGAGCAAGAAGAATCTGCGTATCATGAAGGTGGACATGAGCAAGCTGGAGACACCAGAGATGAAATATGTCAGCGTGAACGGCGGTTTGCTTGCCCAAGACGACGATATAGAGACCCTCAAGATAGAGAACCACATGTGCGTTACGGAGGTGAAACCCACCGAGAAACAGCTGGAGGACATGAATTTCGGCTGGCGTATAGTGAAACATGTGAAATCCAATGCCATTGTCGTTGTCAAGGACGGTGTTACGATGGGCGTTGGGGCTGGCCAGATGAACCGTGTCGGTTCGGCTGAAATCGCGCTCAAGGAGGCCAAGGCCAACGGTGGCGACAAGGATCTCATTCTGGCATCGGACGGTTTCCTGCCCTTCGGCGATACGGTGGCTATGGCTGTGGAGTATGGCGTTACGGCCATTGTGCAGCCCGGCGGTAGCATCAGGGACGAGGAGTCGATTGCCAAGGCCAACGAGAAGGGTATCACGATGCTCTTCACGGGCATGCGCCACTTCAAGCATTAAAAGGCTTTTGCGTTGCCGGTGAGATATTTGGGTACGGACCAGTCTGCACATTAAGTGTGGCGGAGAGAGGTTGCCGTGAGACAGGTGTCTTCGTGGCAAGCGGAGAGCTGAAAGGTGTGGATTTATAAATTAATAGACATTATATGAAAGTATTGGTTGTCGGTAGCGGAGGCAGATGCCACGCGATAGTGGATGCGTTGAGCAGGTCGGCTAAGGTCTCCAGGATATATTGCGCCCGGGGAAATGCGGGAATTGCCGCACAGGCGGAGTGTGTAGACATAAAGGAGACGGACGTGGAGGCACTGAAGAAGTTTGCCTTGGACAACGCCATAGACCTCACTGTGGTCGGTCCCGAAGCCGCACTTGAGGTGGGTATCGTGGACAGTTTCAAGGCGGCGGGTCTGAAGATATTCGGACCCACGAAGAGCGCCGCACGTGTGGAGACCAGCAAGGAGTTTGCCAAGGAAGTGATGACCAAATACGGAATCCCCACAGCCTCTTTCGAGACATTTACCGACTACGGGAGTGCTTGGGAGTATGTCAAGGCGCATTCGTTGCCGACAGTGCTGAAGTACGACGGACTTGCAGCCGGCAAGGGTGTTGTCATTGCCGAGACGATGGAACAGGCGGAGGTGGCATTGAAGGATATGTTGCTGGACGGGAAATTTGGTCACGGCAAGGTCGTCATCGAGGAGTTCCTCACCGGTCCCGAGTTCTCGTTCATGTGTTTCGTGTCGGGCAAGGAGGTCTATCCTATGGCGCTTTCGCAGGACCACAAGAGGGCGTATGACAACGACAAGGGTCCAAATACTGGTGGCATGGGTGCCTATACCCCGCTGCCGTTCATTACCGAACAGGACAAGGCATTCGCTTTGGAGCACATAATGCGCCCCATGGCTGAGGCTATGGTCAAGGAGGGGAGCCCGTTCAACGGTGTGTTGTACGGCGGTCTGATGAAGACTCCGGACGGCATAAAGGTCATAGAGTTCAACGCACGCTTCGGTGACCCCGAGACGGAGGTTGTCTTGCCTTGCCTCAAGAGCGACATATACGACATCTTCGAAGCGGTGGCCGATGGCCGTACTATTGACCATATAGAGTGGTCGGAGAAGGCTGTGATAGGCGTAGTGCTTGCCTCCAAGGGGTATCCCGGCAGCTATGAGAAGGGGGCGGAAATCAGGAACCTTGACAAGGTGGACGGCCACATATACCATATGGGTACGGCATGCAAGGACGGGAAAATCGTCACGGCAGGCGGACGTGTAATGATAGTCGTATGCACGGGCGATGATTTGAGCAGTGCACAGGCCAAGGTCAACCGCGAGGTGGACAAAATCGAGTGCGACAATCTGTTCCACCGCACGGACATTGGTTCCAAGGCATTCGGGAAATTCTAAAAATACCGATATAACAGTATGATAATTAGCGGAAAAGAGTTGGCAGCCGAACTCAAGGGCAAAATGGCTGAACAGGTTGGCGGTTTCGAGGCCAAGTATGGTCGCGTGCCCCATTTGGTGGTAATACTTGTGGGTGAGGACCCGGGCAGTGTCTCGTATGTGAAGGGCAAGGCCAAGGCTTCGGCCGAGGTCGGCATAAAGAACACAACGATACGTCGTGAGGATACCATTTCGGAAGCCGAACTGCTCGGCATCATCGATGAGTTGAACAATGACGATACGGTAGACGGTATACTTGTCCAGTTGCCGTTGCCCAAACATATCAATTCCGACAAGGTTATAGCCGCAATCCGTTATGACAAGGATGTGGACGGCTTCCATCCGCTCAATACTGCAGCGCTGTGGCTGAAGCAGCCCTGCGTGAAACCGTGTACGCCCAAGGGTATCATTGAGCTTTTGAAGAAGGCACAGGTGGAGATAAGCGGCAAGAATGCCGTGGTCATCGGCCGCAGCAATATCGTGGGCCTTCCCGTGGCCAAACTGTTGCTGGACGAGAACGCAACTGTCACGGTGGCGCACAGCCGCACCAAAAATCTCGGCGAGGTTACCTCCAAGGCCGATATTCTTGTGGTTGCCATAGGCAAGCCCAAATTCGTGACGGCCGATATGGTCAAGGAGGGTGCAGTGGTTATCGATGTTGGTGTGAACCGCAATCCCGAGACGGGCAAATTGTGCGGTGATGTCGATTTCGAGACATGCGAACCCAAGGCATCTGTCATTACCCCTGTTCCGGGAGGTGTGGGCCCTATGACCATTTGCTGCCTGATGCAGAACACGATAGAGTGTTTCTTGAATAAAATGAACAAAAAATAGGAGACAAAGGATATGATTAACCGTTACAGTCGTCCGCAGATGCGCAAGGTGTGGACGGAAGAGAATAAATTCAATGCCTATCTGAAGGTGGAACTCAGCTCGTGCGAGGCATGGAGTGAATTGGGCGTGATTCCCAAGGAGGATGTGGAGACGTTGTGGAAAAACGCATCGTTCAACATTGACCGCATAAACGAGATAGAGCAGCAGACACGCCACGATGTTGTTGCCTTTACGCGTGCCGTGAGCGAAACTCTGGGCGAGGAGCGCAAATGGGTGCACTACGGACTTACGAGTACCGATGTGGTCGATACCGCCAACGGCTATCTGATGAAACAGGCCGACGAGATTCTCCGTCAGGATATACTGGATTTCATGGAGGTTCTCAAATCCCAGGCCAAGAAGTACAAGAACACTCCCTGCATTGGCCGTACGCACGGCATACATGCCGACATCACATGCTTCGGTCTCAAGTGGGTGCTGTGGTACGAGGAGATGAAGCGCAACTTCAAGCGTTTCGAGGAGGCTGCCCAGGGAATAGAGGTCGGTAAGATGAGCGGTGCCGTGGGCAATTTCGCCAACATCCCGCCCTCCATTCAGGACTATGTCTGCAAGAAACTCGGCATCAACAGTGCCAACATCTCCACCCAGGTGATCCAGCGTGACCGCCATGCCTATTATATGGCGACACTGGCTGTGATTGCCGCCACTCTGGAGCAGATGGCATTTGAGGTGAGAAACCTGCAGCGCACAGAGGTGGGCGAGGTTGAGGAGGCCTTCGGCAAGGGCCAGAAAGGCTCGAGCGCCATGCCGCACAAACGCAATCCCATCAGCAGCGAAAATATCTGCGGATGTGCGCGTGTGATGAGGGGATATATGGTTACAGCATATGAGAACGTGGCTTTGTGGCACGAGAGGGATATCTCCCATTCGGCTACCGAGCGAATCATTCTGCCCGATGCAACCATGCTGCTCGACTATATGCTCAACCGTTTCAAGGGAATTCTGGAGAATTTGGTGGTATACCCCGAGCATATGCTGGCGAACATATACAGAACCAAGAAGGTCATCTTTGCCCAGCGCGTCATGAATGCCCTTATCGGCAAGGGTCTTTCGCGCGAGGAGGCATATGATACGGTGCAGCCAATCGCCATGCAGGCCATGAAGGACGGAGTGGACTACGACGGACTGTTGCTCAAGAGCGAAAAGGTGATGTCCTACCTCACGGAGGAGGAGTTGATGAGCTGCTTTACGCTCGACTATTACATGAAGAATGTAGACTACATCTACAACCGCGTGGGGGTAGAGTAGTGCGGAGCGGTGGTTGCCGCCCGACAAAGAGAAAAGAAACACAAAAAACATTTAGATATGGGAAATATTTTGGCAGTAGTAGGCTCCCAATGGGGCGATGAAGGCAAGGGGAAAATCACAGACTTCTTTGCACAGGAAGCCGATGTTGTCGTAAGATATCAGGGTGGCAACAATGCGGGACACACCATCGTGTTCGATGGCCGCAAGTTCGCCCTCCAGTCCATTCCGTCCGGAATCTTCAACCCCAAGACGAAGAACATCATGGCGAACGGCATGGTTATAAATCCTGTCGCATTGCTGGGCGAACTGGACAAACTGAAAGCTGCGGGAATTGACACGTGGCAACTCTATATCTCCAACCGTGCAGCTGTCGTGATGCCCTACCACAGCATGTTGGACGGTGCATACGAGACGCTCAAGGGAGGCAAGTCGATAGGAACCACCAAGAAGGGCATAGGCCCGGCCTATGCCGACAAATACAACCGCATAGGTATCCGCATGGGTGATCTGCTTGACAAGGAGTATTTTGCACAGCGCCTGAAAGATGCCTTGACGGTGAAGAATATGGAGCTGCGCATGCTGGGTATGCCCGAGTGCGATTTCCAGAAGATTTATGACGAATATTGTGCTGCTGCCGAGAGGCTGTCGGGATATATCTGCGATACCTCCGTACTGCTCAACCAGGAGATTGAGAAGGGCGCGCGCGTGCTGTTCGAGGGAGCCCAGGGTGTGATGCTCTGCATAGAGAACGGAACGTTCCCCTATGTGACATCATCTTCTCCCACGGCAGCCAGCATTCCTGTAAATGCAGGTATCGCTCCGCGCTACATCACCGATGTGCTCGGTGTGGGCAAGGCATACTGCACCAGGGTTGGCGAAGGTCCGTTCCCCACGGAGCTGCATGATGACACGGCCAACTATATCCGTGAACGTGGACATGAGTACGGCACCGTTACCGGACGTCCGCGCAGGGTGGGCTGGTTCGATGCTGTGGCAATGAGCCATTCACGCCGTGTGGGTGGTCTGAATCGTCTGGCACTCATGCTGTTCGACGTACTTACGGGGCTCAAGACCCTCAAGGTCTGTGTGGCATACGAACTGGACGGCAAGCGTATTGACTATGTGCCTGCAACCATTGCAGAGCTTGCGAGATGCAAACCCGTCTTTGTGGAAACGCCGGGTTGGACGGAGGATATCACGCACATGACCTCGTTCGACCAGTTGCCCGGGAATGCCAAGAAATACATCGCATTGGTGGAGGAGGTCACCAAGATGAAGGTCTCCATCGTTTCGGTCGGTCCCGACAGACATCAGACCATCGTAAGATAAGCGACAGAGAATATTGATATGTATGGTTGCCGTCGGTAAAATCCGACGGCAACTTTTTTGTCTTTATGGTCGAAGAAAGTTGTCAATTGGAGAAAAAACGGTATATTTGAAATATGGAAGTTTCTAAGGTAAAACATTGCGCAACTAAAAAACGAACCAATCATTATGAAAGAGATTAAAAAAGCATTGCTCTGCATGTCGGCAATGGTTGTCGCCGTGCTGTCGGTCAGCTGTACGGACAGCGACTACGACCTTGGCAAATTGGATGACGATTCGGGAAGCATCTCCCTCGGCGAGAATATCTCCGTGCCGTTGGGTACATTCACCATGTCGCTTTCCGAGTTGACGGGCCTCTCGTCGGAGAGCGCTTCGCAAGGTGCACCGTCATCGCGTGCGACTGCCACCCAACATTCCACAGCCGATATACCGAGCGTGTCGGCCGAGATGTTCGACGTTTCTGCAGCCGATTTGGACGACCTGAACTCCTTCGATTTTATCGCCAAGCTGAAGGACAGGGAGAAGACCACCATTCTGTGCTGGATGTCGGGTCTGTCAATGGATTTCGGCCTCAAACTGGTCCTTTACGGCGGAAACGGCAGTTGGGTCAAGGAGTATTCCGCCCCTGTTAAAATAGATGCCGGCCAGTATGGCCTGTTCAAAATCCAGCTTGCCGGAGCCGATGTGAGGGACATTCTTGAGGGCTTGGCCAAAATCGCTTTCGTGTTCGACTTCTCCGCATGCAAGGCGGCTGGTGGCACTGTCGAGTTCTCAGCCGACGATACCGTTACGGCAGGCATAAGCTTCTCGAGTATCGACATGTCGTTGGACGAGGCGGCAGCACAGCTTGCCGTTTTCCAGGGTATCCCTGCATCACGTATTGCAACCGGCGAATTCGTGAGTGCCGCCGACACTAAAATCTTCTGTGGTACGGCGGATGAGTATATGGCAATGAACGGCAATGCCCGGTACGACACAGTCATTATAACTGACAGGGTGACTCAGTGTTTTGCATTGGCTTCCTGCGTTAAAACGGCTGTCTTCAAAAATGCCGAAGCACTGTTCAGAGACAACTTCGCCGCATGTGCCATAGAGAAAGTATGTGCCAATAGGGCAGAGGTCATTTTCGAACAGACCTTTACTGACAAGGACAAACTCACGGAACTTCTGTTGCCCAATGTGACGGATGTCACGTCCTTCAAGGGTTGCAGTTCGCTCACGCGCATTGCGCTGCCCCGCCTGTCCAATGCTTACGACTCCATGTTTGAGGGATGTACGGCACTTTCAACGGTGATTTGGCCGGCAAATGTTCCGTTTGTTCCCAAAAATCTCTTCGGCGAGACACAGATCTGGAGCAAGACTCCCAATGACGCAAAAACGAATACGTGGACGAAACAGTAACAAACCCTCAAACCGACATCAATATGAAAAAATATATACTGTCAATGTTGGCCGTGGTGTGCGTGTTGGTTGCCCCGGCACAAAGATACCGCACTACATATTTTATTCCCGGCAGCGCAACGGCCTATGAGCTCAATCCAGCCCTCATGCCTGAGCAGAGTACTCTGTCGATTCCCGTTTTGGGCGGTGCCCAGGCGGCCATATCGAGCGACATCGCTCTTGACAAACTCGTCTATCCCGTGAACGGCAGTCTCGTTACGTTTATGGACGAGTCGGTGAATGCCCAGAGCTTTATGAAAAACGTGAATGACATCAACAATATAAACGGTGACGTGAGTGTCAAGGTACTCGGTTTGGGCATACGCGGCAAGAAATCATATATCAGTTTCGACATAAATGCCAAGGCTCTCATGCAGACCTCCATGCCGAAGGATTTCTTCGGCCTCTTCAAGGAGACCGATCCCATGAAGGTCTATGACCTCAAGAATACCGATGCCTCCATGACTTCTTATGTTGAGGCGGCGGTAGGGTATTCGCGCCAGATAACCGAAAACCTCTCCGTGGGAGCCAAGATGAAATATCTTGCCGGTATTGCCGACATGAACACAACGCTCAACAAGGCCGATGTGTCGGCAGGTCTGTTTGCATGGACTGCCACCACGTCAGGTACGATGAGGATGGCTATGGCGGGGGCCGAAATCGGGCAAAAATTCGAGGACGGCAAGACTTACTACGATTTGGGCGACATCAGCTTCGACTCTCCGGGTATCTCGGGCAGCGGCTTTGCGTTCGATTTCGGTGCGGAGTACAATCTGTTCGACCGTGTGAAGATTTCGGCTGCCGTTCTCGATCTCGGTTCCATAAAGTGGAAGGCTGAGAATACATTCATGGGTGTGGCCGACCAGACCTTTGTGTATGACGGCATAGAGTATTCCAGCGGCCATTCAACGGGCGAGATTGAGTTGGATTTCGATGACATCTACAAATTCCAGCCCACTGCAGAGGAGAGCTACAGCACCAAGCTTGCCACAACTATCCTGTTGGGCGCAGAAACCCCCGTATTGGGCGAGAAGATCAAGGCAGGTGTGCTCTACACCTATCAGGTGAGGGAACTGCAGAACATTTCGCGCCTTATGCTTTCGGTCAATTTCAATCCCGTGAAATTCTTCTCGGCTGCCGTGAGCTACACCTTGAGTGACAATACATACGACTCGATAGGCGCAGCTCTTTATTTCTGCACCTCGGCGATGAACATCTATATGGGCACCGACTACTTGGTTACCAAGTTCGCTCCGCAGATGATACCCGTAAGCGCCAATTCGATGGTTGCCTATTTCGGTGTGAATATCGCTGTCGGCAAAAGACATGCAAACTAAAACGATATGAAGATGAAACGTATATTGATGACAATGCTTATGGTATCGGCTTTTGGAGTGGCTCTTGCCACTGAACCCGTAGAATTGATGACACCCAGCAAAAACCGGGGCACTTCGGCGCAGGAGGCTTTGTGGAACCGGCAGTCGGTCCGTGAATGGAGCGCTGAGACCCTTTCTGCACAGGACCTTTCGGATCTGTTGTGGGCTGCGGGCGGAATCAACCGCCCCGACACCCCGAGAGGAGCGCTCAAAACGGCTCCGTCGGCCATGAACAAACAGGATGTGAAGGTCTATGTACTGACCGACAAGGCGGCTTATCTGTATGATGCTGTGAAGCATGGCCTGACACCGCTTGCCGACGGCGACTACCGTATCGGATGCCGCGGAAATAAGGCGGCAGTCGATTTGGTGCTGGTGGCTGACGAGGATACACGCTGGACGGGAATCAACAGCGGCTACATCGCACAGAACATCTATCTGTTCTGCGCCGCCAACGGCATGGCTACCGTGTCGTGCGGTATGGATGACGATGCCACATTGCGCAAGGTACTGAACCTGAACTCCAAACAGAGCTTCGTGCTGCACAACCCCGTCGGCTATCCTGTGAAATAAGACCGGGTTCCGTCTGTACTTGTAGCCCGATTGACGGTGTCTTCTAAAGGTCACTACATATAGCGGGCAATATGGATTTTATATGTATTCCCATAAAACAAAGCCCCCAAAGGCAGCTGCCTTTGGGGGCTTTGTTTATACATCCTCCTGCCCTCTGTTCTGAATAAACCATTCACATTTTGGTGACATTACTGAGTTTGGCAAACGGTAAGATTATCACGTTGGTTGATATGTTCCCTTTGCCATTGCCAAAAAAATTCCTGATCATCATTGCTTTTTGGCTTTTTTAGGCAATATTTTAGTACATTGCACTCTATTGGGCAGAAACGGGAGAATTGGATTTTAAAGAGCCAATGCTTTTAGATATACAGAGAGACTGTTGGCATTGGGCGATTTGAATCACACCGCCATAAAAACAATTGCATAAAAATACGAATAACATAATGGAACAAAAAAAACATTACTCTGGCTTGACGGACGCACAGGTGCTTGAGAGCCGCAAGAAGTACGGAGTGAACATTCTTACTCCTCCTGAAGAA
>CAVHXY010000012.1:0-47265 GCA_963640325.1 Tidjanibacter sp. | reverse complement strand
TCAGCAAGAACACGGAATTGACATATTTGAGTTTAGAGCAAAACTCTCTGACCTCTCTTGATGTGAGCAAGAACACGAAGCTGACCGATCTGTATGTCTACTCCAACGAACTGACCTCGCTTGATGTGAGCAAGAACACGGAATTGACATATTTGGACGTTTCCAACAATAAGCTGACTTCCATTGATGTGAGCAAGAACACGAAGCTGACCGCTCTGTATGTCTACTCCAACAAACTGACCTCCATGGATATCAGCGCCAATACAAAGCTGACAAAATTAGACTGTGCGTGGAATCCGGGCAATGCGGAAAACGTATTCGTAGTGAAGGTATGGTCTTCATTCCCCGACACGCCGCCCACAGGCTTTACAACCGGTACCTGGGGCAACATAACACTGGTATACCAGAAATAACGCTCTGAGCGTACAGTACTCCAGGGAGCGGCAGGACCGTACCGGAGGATGCATTGCGCCCGCCCACATTTCAGTGGACGGGCGCAACTTTTGCAGCTTTCCTGTTTCTATGGTGAGCTTTCACTGAACCGAAACGGAATCCGAAGTACGGGGCAGTCCGCCTTGTCTGTCGGCGGAGGCGAAAATGTTCCGCCTCACTCTGCGGAGGAACAATAAAATGATTATCTTTGCGTATGTCAAGAGACAGGCTATAAACACCAAAAAGAATCGGACTATGAAAAAATTCCTATTTACGCTTTCGCTGCTTGCCACAATGGCTACGGCAGCATTTGCGCAGAACGCACCCAAGGTTATAAAACTCAACCAGCCCACCTATGACGAGGGCATGACGCTGATGCAGGCGCTCAAGAACCGCAAGTCATCGACCGGTTTTACCGAGAAGGAGATATCTCTGCAGGACATCTCGAACCTCATGTGGGCAGCCGTGGGCGTGAACCGTCCCGACGGCAAGCGTACCGCACCAACGGGCTCGAACCGTCAGGAGATAGAACTCTATGCCTTTTTCAAGGACGGCGCATATTACTACAACTACAAGGACCACACGCTCGAACTCGTGGCCGAGGGTGACTACCGTTCCATTACGGGCCGTGCCGACGCATCGCAGGCCTACCTCAATCTGCTCTTCATTGCCGACACCGACAAGACCGGTCCGGGCAACCGCCCCGGTGATGCCAACACGGTGTCGTATGTCGATGTGGGCTACATTTCGCAGAATGTATATCTCTACTGCGCAAGTGCCGGAATCGGCAGCCGTGCCCGTGGCGGATGGGACCAGAAGAAGGTTGTGGAGACTTTGGGGCTGAAAGACGCCATGATCGTGGTGCTCGGCCAGACAGTGGGTTATTGCGAATAGAGAGGAAGTATGGAAAAATGGATTTCAGAACCGAGATAACACCAAGTCGCGGCAATTACGGCATAGACCTCGCCAAGAAAGGATTCTCGGCGGGGTCTTGTTTTGCCGAGAACATTGCGGGACGTCTGGCCGAGAGGAAATTCAACATTGTCTCCAATCCGTTCGGAGTGATGTTCAACCCCGCCTCGATAGCCACGATGCTGCATGCCCTGCATGACGGGCGGGTCTTTACGGAGGCGGATTTGGCTACCGACGGCGACCTGTGGTTCAGCTGGTTGCACCATGGCGATTTTTCGGACTGCGACGCAGGGAGGGTGCTTGAACGCATCAACGGGGCTGCACGCAAAGGTGCCGAGGCACTGCATGCGGCCGACTATGTGATACTTACCTTCGGCACGGCATGGATCTATCTTCTTGGAGAAGATTGCCGGGGCGGGACTGCCGGGGCGGGATTGCCGGGGCGGGTTGTGGCCAACTGTCACAAGATGCCGTCAGGGATGTTCCGCCGCCGCCGTATGGGAGTGGGCGAAATTGTGTCGCTGTTTGCACCGATGCTGGCGGAGAACGGCATGCTGGCAGACAAGCGGGTAATACTGACGGTGAGCCCGGTGCGCCATCTGAAAGACGGATTCGAGGAGAACTCAATGAGCAAGGCAGTGCTGAGAGTGGCGACGGGCGAACTGGCGGAACGCTTTGACAATGTGGACTATTTTCCGGCATACGAGATACTCAACGATGATTTGAGGGACTACCGGTTCTATGCCGACGACATGGCGCATCCGGCTGCTGCGGCGGTGGAGTATGTGTGGGGAAAGTTCGGCGATGTCTATTTCGGCGATGCCACGCGGGGCTATGTCCGCCGTATCGAGCGGGTCGTTCAGGCCATGCGGCACAGGGTGATGAAGCCGGGCAGCGGGGCTGCGGCGAAATTCATGGCCGCCCAGTATGAGCAGACGATGGCGTTGAGCCATGAATTGCCGTGGGTGGATTTTTCGGCCGAACTTGAATATTTCGGCGCGAAACGCTGAGCAATCATGGGGCTTTCGGATAATTATTCGTATATTAGCGCCCAAATTGGAATTCGGAATGAAACGGTTGATGATATTGGTGCTCATGTCGGTCCTGTCGCTTTCGCAGGCGATGTATGGGGCTGAGCGTCCGCGTCTGGTGGTCAATATCGTGGTGGGCGGTTTGCGCTGCGAAGAGCTGGAAAGATACAAGGACAACTTCTTTCCGGACGGATTCCGCTATTTCATGGACAACGGAGTGGTTTGCGAACGAAGCTACTACACATCCATGCAGACCAATACGGCAGCGGCACTGGCAACAATTACCACCGGAACCTCGCCGGCGGTGCATGGCGTGGTGGGCGAAGAGTGGGTGGACTACACCACTGCAGAGACGGTAAGCCTCACCGGGGACCAGTCTGCCTCAAGCTTCAACACCGACATAGAGACATACCATGTGTCGAACAAAAATATCGTGGTTTCCACTTTGGGCGACGAACTGCTCAATGTGAGCGAACACGGCAGCAAGGTGGTAACGGTGGCCACAGATGCCACGTCGGCCATAGTGTTTGGCGGCATGTCGAGCAAGAAAGTCTATTGGCTCGACTCTGCCCGCGGAAAGTGGACCACTTCGAACAAGTATGTTGACCGACTGCCCTCGTGGATTGCCGACTACAACTCGCAGGGATACGAGAAGGCCTATCTGGGGCTGGAGTGGGTACCCGTATACAGCGCGGGAACCTACAAGGCCAAGGAGGGAACGGTGATAGACATGTCGGTAGGCAACAAACGAGTGAAGAACCACAAGCCCTCGTACCGTGACTACGACAAGCTGCTGGTTACACCGTCGGGGAACTATATGGTGGTCGATTTTGTGAAACAGACCATCGCAAAGGAGGAACTCGGTCAGGGCGAGGGAGTGGACATGCTTAACGTCTGCTTCGACACGCCGAGATACATAAGCGAGATATACGGCCCGGAGTCGTTGGAGACAGAAGACATGCTCTACCGTTTGGATGCGCTGTTGTCGGAACTGATACTCTACGTGAAGACGGAGTGCGGCGAAGACAAGGTGCTCTTTGTGCTTACCTCCGACCACGGCATGAGCGACTCGTACGACTACGGGGACGGGGCGGCGCACGACAGGTTCAACGTGGCGCAGGCCAGAGTGTTGCTCAACGGTTTTTTGACCGCCATGTATGGTGGGGAGAACTGGGTTCTCGGCTACATGAACCGCAATGTGTATCTCAACCGCCAGCAGGCCTATTCGATGGGACTTGATGTGGCTGCCGTGCAGAAACAGGCCTCTTCGTTCGTGTTGCAGTTCAGGGGAGTGTCGCATGTGCTGACGGCCGACGACATGTCGAGCGGCAGTTTCGACTCGTCATATGGAAAGCTTATGCAGAACGGCTTTTACCAGAAGCGTTCGGGTGATCTTATGATAAACCTCATGCCCGGCTGGATAGAGACCAGTGACGATGTGAGGGCTGCATCGGGGTCACTGTATGACTATGACCGTCATGTACCGCTGATGTTTGCCGGTTGCGGACTGGGTGCGCAACGGATCAAGACCAAGGTGGAGATGGAGCAGTTGCCCGTGACTTTGGCTTATATAATGGATATCAATCGTCCGGCTGCCTCGACGGCCGACATTATAGAGTTTTTCGAGGAACAGTATAATGATTAGTATATGGCTGATGTTGAGCAAGAGAGTATAATTGAAGAGTTCTCGGTTTATGACGACTGGCTCGACAAGTACAATTATCTTATCGAACTTGGTGACACTCTGCCCGCAATAGACCCCAAACACCGCACGGAGAAGTATCTCATAGACGGTTGTCAGTCGCGTGTGTGGGTGGATGCCGAGCTCAAGGACGGCAAGATATATTATACGGCCGACAGCGACGCCATAATAACAAAAGGTATAATCGCCTTGCTGATAAGGGTGCTTAGCGGGCGCACTCCACAGGAGGTGCTCGGCACGGAGCTCTATTTCATCGACAAGGTGGGGCTCAAGGAGAATCTGTCACCCACGCGTGCCAACGGCTTGGCGGCAATGGTGAAACAGATGAGAATGTATGCGTTGGCATTTTCTGAAAAGGAGAATTTGGCATGACACCGCAGGAGATACTGGAAGTGGAGCAGAATATCGTGGATACGCTCAAGAATATCTACGATCCGGAGATACCGGTAAATATATATGACCTGGGTCTCGTGTACGACATTGATTATGCTCCGGACGGAAATGTCGATATAAAGATGACCCTCACGGCCCCCAACTGCCCTATGGCGGACACGTTGGTGGAGGATGTGGTCAATCAGGTTGGAAAGGTCAGGAATGTGAAGGATGTGAATGTGATACTGACTTTCGAACCGCCGTGGGACAAAAGCATGTTGAGCGAGGAGGCGAAGCTGGAGTTGGGTATCGATTAGATATAAAGCGTAAACTTGCTTCGGGAATGTACAACGGGACAACGGTCAGAGATGGCAACGATGCCGTAATCGGGATGCTGCAGGCGGGAGCTGAGGGCTGTGAATGCGGAATGCGTTTGAGCCGGATGGATTCGTTGCGCCGTTGCGACCTTTATACGGGGCTCGTGATGGAGCGGCTGAAGCGCAAGAGCGGTGAGGTAAAGGCTCTGTACGATGCAAACGAGAAGGATTGGAACCAGACGCTCTATGTGATGCTTTTCAGGGCAATGGGCGGAGCGAACAACCGCCAACCGTATATCAAGCTTGCGGGCAAGGTGAGATACAACATGTGTCTGCGAGAGCGCAGTTCACTGGTTGCGGTGGAGTCCATGTTGCTCGGTACGGCAGGATTGCTGCCGGCAGAGAACAGTGACGAATATGTCGCCCGGCTCAGGCAGGAATATGACTATCTGCGCAACAAGTACCGGATAGGGGATGCATTGCAGGCGGGCGAGTGGGAGATGCGGCGGATTACACCGGCCAACGCTCCCGTGTTGCGCATCGCACAACTGGCGGCATTGGCGGCATCGAAGGAGTCGTTGTTTGACAATATGCTCATGTGCCATACAAAGGAGGACGTGTATGGTCTGCTGGATGCCTCGGCTTCCGATTACTGGACCACGCACTACGGCCTTTCGGGGCGTGGAGCCACGATGCCGAAGCGGTTGGGACATGCCAAGAAAGAGATTCTCGGCATAAATGTGGTGGTGCCCGTCATGTTTGCCTATGCCGATGAAGCGGGCAACGAGAAACTGAAGATGCAGGCTGTGGAGCTGTTGGAGAATATACCTGCCGAACAGAACATGATAGTGGGCAGGTGGACAGGCAATGGGGCATATGTGGCCAGCGCATTCGACACACAGGCGTTGCTGCAGCTCAACAACGAGTATTGTGCGGCGCGGCAGTGTGGCGTGTGTCCGTTGGGACGAAGGGTGATAAGTGCCTGCAGTACTGGAGGGGAATGAAAAGAGACGCCGTAGTGCCGGCAAGGAACGGTGCAGGCACTGCAGGGAGAACGAAGAGGAAAATAATAATTAAAACAAAGATACTATGGATATATTGTCGAATATCATAAAGTTGTTCTTCGGGACGAAGAGCGACAAGGACCGCAAGGAGATAGAACCGTATGTGCAGAAGATTCTGTCGGTCTATCCCTCCATCGATGCCCTGTCCAACGATGAGCTGAGGGCCAAGAGTGCCGCATTGCGCAAGTCGGTGGCCGACTATATAAAGGCCGATGAGGACAGAATCGCCGAACTGAAGGTGGCTCTGGAGAAACCCGACACGGGTCTCGACGAGAAGGAGAAGATTTCGAAGGAGATAGACAAGCTTACAAAAGACATTGATGACCGCATAGAGGAGAAACTGGACGAGATTCTTCCCGAGGCATTTGCGGTGATGAAATCCACGGCACGGCGTTTTGCCGAGAGTGACACAGTGGTGGTCACGGCCACAGATTTCGACCGCAATCTGGCGGCAAGCAAAGATTTTGTATCAATAGACGGGGACAAGGCCGTCTACAAGACCGAATGGATGGCGGGCGGAAGCATGGTCAAGTGGGACATGGTACACTATGACTGCCAGCTTTTCGGAGGTGTGGTACTCCACAAGGGCAAGATTGCCGAGATGGCTACCGGTGAGGGAAAGACGTTGGTGGCTACTCTGCCGGTGTTCCTCAATGCTTTGGCCGACAAGGGAGTGCATGTGGTTACCGTGAACGACTATCTGGCTCGCCGAGACTCTGAGTGGATGGGGCCCATGTATGAGTTCCACGGACTTTCGGTGGATTGCATCGACAATCACCAGCCCAACTCCGAGGCACGCCGCAAGGCATATATGGCCAACATTACTTTCGGAACGAACAATGAGTTCGGCTTCGATTACCTGCGTGACAACATGGCCATTCAGGCCGAGGACATGGTGCAGCGCAAACACCACTTCGCCATTGTCGATGAGGTCGATTCCGTGTTGATTGACGATGCGCGTACCCCGTTGATTATATCGGGTCCCGTGCCCAAGGGCGATGACCAGCTCTTCAATGAATACCGTGATATAGTGGAGCGACTCTACAATATGCAGCGTTCGCTTGTTACCGAACTTCTGAACAAGGCACGTACGCTCATTACGCAGGGCAATACCGAAGAGGGCGGCCGGCTGTTGTTGCGTGCCAACAAGGGTCTGCCCAAATACAAGACACTGATAAAATATCTGAGCGAGCAAGGCGTGAAGGTGCTGTTGCAGAAGACCGAGGCGATCTATATGCAGAACCACAACGAGCGCATGCCGGAGATTACCGAGGAACTCTATTTCGTCATAGACGAGAAACTCAATTCGGTGGAGCTGACCGACAAGGGCCACGATTTCCTGTCGAGTGCCATAGGCGAGGACAACTTCTTCGTGTTGCCCAATATCGGCGAGGAGGTTGCCGAGATAGACCGTAGCGACATGTCGGCCGAGGAGAAGACCCTCAAGAAAGACGAACTTATCAGCGAATACGCCATAAAGTCGGATCGTGTGCATACGGTCATCCAGTTGCTGAAGGCATACAGCATGTTCGAGAAGGATGTGGAGTATGTGGTCATAGACAACAAGGTGAAGATTGTCGACGAACAGACAGGCCGTATCATGGAGGGCCGCCGCTATTCGGACGGTCTGCACCAGGCTATCGAGGCCAAGGAGCGTGTGACGGTGGAGGCCGCCACGCAGACATTTGCGACCATCACGTTGCAGAACTATTTCAGAATGTACCACAAACTGGCCGGTATGACAGGTACGGCAGAGACGGAGGCGAGCGAGTTCTGGAGCATATACAAACTCGATGTGGTGGTGATCCCAACCAACAAACCGGTTATCCGTGACGACCGTGACGATTTGATATACAAGACGAAACGTGAGAAATACAACGCTGTAGTGGAGGAGATTTCGAGACTCGTCAAGGAGGGACGCCCCGTACTGGTCGGTACCACTTCTGTGGAGATTTCGGAGTTGTTGAGCCGAATCCTGAAACTGCGTGGTATAAAGCACAATGTCCTTAATGCCAAGCAGCACCAGCTTGAGGCCCAGGTTGTAGCCGAGGCCGGACGTTCGGGTCAGGTTACTATCGCCACCAACATGGCGGGCCGTGGTACGGATATTAAACTTACGCCCGAGGTGAAGGCAGCCGGCGGTCTGGCCATTATAGGTACGGAACGTCATGAAAGCCGCCGTGTTGACCGCCAGTTGCGAGGCCGTTCGGGACGTCAGGGCGATCCGGGTTCCTCGCAGTTCTTTGTTTCGCTTGAGGATGACCTGATGCGTCTGTTCGGTAGCGAGCGTATTGCGGGCATGATGGACCGCATGGGTCTTAAGGATGGCGAGTCCATCCAGGCCGGAATGATGTCGAGGGCTATCGAACGGGCCCAGAAGAAGGTGGAGGAGAACAACTTCGGAATCCGCAAGCACTTGCTGGAGTATGACGATGTGATGAACTCGCAGCGAACCGTGATTTACACCCAGCGCCGCCATGCTTTGTACGGTGAGCGGGTGGAGATAGACCTTAACAATATCGTGTTGGACTTTACGGACAGTTTCATTGAGAAATTTGCCGACTCCACATACGAGGATTTCAGCTTTGAACTTATCCGACAGATTGCGGTACAGCCCTCGTTCGACGAGGCCAAGTTCTCGAAGGCTTCGAAAGAGGAACTTACGCAACTTGTGATTGCCGACATACGCAATGCATTCCAGCGCCGTGCTACGTTGGCAGCCAATACCGCCATGCCCATCATAAGGAACCTTTACGAGAAACAGGGCGACCAGATAGAGACACTGTATGTTCCTATCACCAACGGCTCGTTGGCGTACAGGGTGCCTGTAAACCTCAAGAAGTGCGTTGAGAATGACGGGGCGGAGATATACAAGGTATTTACCAAACTCGTGATGCTCACCACCATAGACGATAACTGGCGTGAGCATCTGCGTGCCATGGACGATTTGCGCCAGAGTGTACAGAATGCATCCTATGAACAGAAGGATCCTCTGTTGATATACAAACTCGAGTCATTCAACCTCTTCAGTCAGATGCTGGAGAAGATCAACACCCAGGTTCTCTCGATTCTTCACAAGGGTTATATTCCCACCCGAGAGAATGCAGAGGAGAACATGCAGCAACGCCGTCAGGAACAGCGCAAGGTGGATGTGAACAAACTGCATGCTTCGCGTATGGCAGCTGCAGCTGCCGCCGGTCAGGGAGAGAAGAGCAATGCCCCAGTGCGTGTGGAGAAGAAGGTGCGTCCCAATGATCCGTGTCCGTGCGGAAGCGGCAAGAAATACAAGTATTGCCATGGCCGCAATGCGGAGTAGGATTGAACTGCTCACTGAAAACGAAGGTCTGTTTGTGCCTATTGTAATTTATTGATTACCTTTGTAGGTCGTGGAAGCATGAAAAAAATTGTCACATATGTACTTTTGGCAGTAGCCTTATTGTCGGCCGGTTGTTCGGCGGACGAGGATATCGTGGCGAAACAGGAGGAGAACATAGAGAAGTATCTCGCTTCCAATGCTCTGGAGTATGTTTACGAGAACGGTGTATATAAATGCATCGCTTCACGTACGGCAGACGCTACGGCAGTGGAGGCCCAGAAGGGAGACTCTGTCGTGTTCCGTTTTGCAGGGTATACATTCGTGTCGGCGCCTGTCGGATTGTTCTACACCAACAACCGCTATCTGGTTGAGGGAGATACGTTGCTCAATACAACATACTGGTCATTTGAACCTAAAAGAGTGAAATTGGGCGACGGTTCGATAATAAAAGGCCTGGAGAAAGCGTTGCTTAATAGTGTGCAGGGTGATTCTCTGTTGGTGTTCATGACCTCCGAGATGGGGTATGGCGACAAGGCGATGGGAACGGTGGACATGAATACAGCGCTCATGTATGTGCTTAATATAGAAAGTGTAAAGAGATAAAGAAATGAAGATCAGATTTCGAGAATTGTCGATGGTGGTTTGCCTTGCCTTGCTCGTTGCGGGATGTGCAAAGGAGGAAGATGCAGACTATACCGTTGCAGAACGCCAGTCTCTGGATGCGTGGATTGCAAAATATGCTCCCAACGCAGTCCAGTTCGGCAAACACGGAATATATATTGAGACCCTCAAGGAGGGTTCGGGCGATTATGTGAAGGATGCCGACTGGGTAAGGGTGAACTATACGGGCAAGAATCTGCACGACGAGGTGTTCTATACTCGTTCGAAAGAGGTGGCCGAGTTGCTTGGAACCTATACCAAATATACGCACTATGTACCCAACCTTCTGTATATGTATGAGAACAACTCGGGAATGACCAAGGGAATGTACGAAGTGCTGTTGGGTATGAGAAAGGGCGATATGGTAAAGATCTATATGCCTTCCGACTATGCCTACGGTTCGAGCGGCTATAGCAGCAGCAAGAATGTGGGCTACAGTGGCCAGTTTTCGCTCAATGGCAATGTACCTGTCATTATAGACAGTCTTGAGTTGCTCTATTTCTCCCAGAGCCCCATCGAGGAGGAGTTGGCTTTGGTGGACAAGATTGCCACCGGAACGGGCAAGCTTCCTTCGGACCTGATGGCCAACTGGGGCATTCCCAAAGTGGATATAACCGGTTGGGGATTGACTCCTGCCGATACTGTCAAGAAGGGATTCTATATAAAAATGGAGACCCCCATTCCCATTGCCCGCGATTCGATAGAGGAGGGCGAAACGATAAAAATATATTATACGGGACGTTTCCTTGACGGATTCCTGCTCGATTCGAATGTTGATTCCATTCAGGCGCATGAGCGTGGGCAGATAACCAACATAGGACCGTATGAGTGGAATTTCGCAAGCGACACGAGTGTGATTGCCGCATTCAAGCAGATTCCCAAAATGTGCTATGGTGACAGGTTCCGCATGATATTCACCTCCGATTATGGTTACTCGGCTGTGGGGCAGGCTGCAAAATATACCACCTCCTCGTCGTCATCCTCGTCTTTCTCCTATTCGGACTATCTGCAGTATACCAGCTATATGGAGTATCTGCAGGATATGTACGGCTACGGTTACGGCAACTATGGATATGGCGGTTACGGCAGCTATGGCTACGGTGGTTACGGCACATCCATGTCGAGCTATTACAACTTCCTATATAGCAACTACTACGGCCTTTATTACAGCGGTTATGGCAGCGATGATTCGGACGATGATGACGAGACGGCTCTTGTTACTACAGAAGTCTTGCCGTACACTCCGCTGGTTTACGATATCTACATTTTGCCCAAGGACGATATTGACCAGGATATAGAGGATTCAAACGATGAATAACCTTCGGCGAACTAATTGCCGAAACGTGAAATAGACAAGCAGGTGCCGATGGATAAAAACCTCAGCACCTGCTTGCATTTTTGTCAGTGTCTATTTTTCGGGTTCCACGTGTATTATCACATGTGTCGATTGGCCGAAATGCTCTTTCAGAAGTCTCTCCAGCTCTTTCGTGATCTCATGGGAACGGAGTACGGTCATCTGTGCATTGAGCCTTATGTGTATCTCGATGGCTATTGCTGTTCCAATGTGGCGCGTGCGTAGGTTGTGAGGGTTACGCACATCTTCAATGGATGAGACTATTTTCAGTATCTCCGCTTCGGTCTCCTCCGGAAGCGACCGCTCGAGCAGTTCGTCTATACTCTTTGAAGAGAGAGAGTAGCTTACACGGCAGATGAGCAACGAAACCACAATGGCCGCAAGGGGGTCGAGTATTCGCCAGGCACCGCCAATGAAGGTTGCGCCCGCAATACCCACCAATGTTGCTATGGACGAGAAGGCATCCGAACGGTGATGCCATGCGTTGGCAACGAGTGCGGGACTGTCCAGTTTGCGGCCCGACTTTATGGTGTAGCGGTAGAGCCATTCTTTCGATACGATGGATATGAATGCGGCCAGAAGCGCTATCAGACGTGGCTTCTCTATTATACCACCTCCAATGACAGTCTTTATCCGCTCCAAGGAGTCGATGAATATGCCCACTGCCACAGCGAACAGGGCAAGTCCGATTATCACAGTGGCCAAAGTCTCGTATTTGCCGTGCCCGAATTCATGGGTGCTGTCCTTTGGTTTGGAGGAGATCTTTACAAATACCAATACCACAATGTCGGTGGCGAAATCGGAAATGGAGTGTACTGCATCGGCAATCATGGCTCCGCTTCGGCCGAATATTCCGGCTGCCAGCTTGAAGCCGGAGAGCACGAAATTCACCGAAGAGCCTACGATGGTCACCTTGTATATCTCTTTCTCCCTTGGTGCAGTCTGTTCCATTGGTCGCATTTTTTGAGCAGGGTTGTCCGCTTTGACGATTTCTTTTTTGTGCTGTTGCAATGTTCTTGCACTCAACATCAGACAAATATAACTAAAAAACAGGTTGTGTGGAGATTGTTTTTCGGGTAAAATTCATTATCTTTGCGCGTTCTCTGCGGAGAATACTATAAATAAAGTCTAACGATTTAATTTACAGAAACAAAAACTATGGAAGAGATTATTAAAGAGAATGCAGAAGTAGCTGAGGCAGCTGCTCCCGTACAGGAGACTCCTGCGGCAAAACCCGCCAAAAAGGTGGCCAATGCCGATTTCGATTGGGAGGCTTATGAGAACGACACCGACCTCTATGGCAAGGAGTCGAAGGACGACGTAACGGACAAATACAACCAGTCGTTGCTGAATGTTCAGGTCGGCGAGGTTGTTGAGGGTACCGTTATCGCACTCAACAAACGCGAGGTTGTCGTTAACATCGGTTACAAATCCGATGGTATCATCCCCATCGCAGAGTTCCGTTACAATCCCGAGCTTGCAGTCGGTGAGAAGGTTGAGGTCTATGTAGAGAGCGCAGAGGACAAGAAAGGCCAGCTTCTTCTTTCACATAAGAAAGCACGTCAGCTCAAGAGTTGGGATAGAGTCAACCAGGCTTTGGAGAACGACGAGATCATCAAGGGTTATATCAAGTGCCGTACCAAGGGCGGTATGATTGTTGACGTATTCGGTATCGAGGCATTCCTGCCCGGTTCGCAGATTGACGTCAAGCCCATCCGTGACTACGATATGTATGTCGACAAGACCATGGAGTTCAAGGTTGTCAAGATCAACCAGGAGTTCCGCAATGTTGTCGTTTCGCACAAGGCACTTATTGAGGCCGAGCTCGAGCAGCAGAAGAAAGAGATCATGTCGAAACTTGAGAAGGGTCAGATTCTTGAGGGTACTGTCAAGAATATCACCTCTTACGGTGTATTCATCGACCTCGGTGGCGTAGACGGTCTGATTCACATTACCGACCTGAGCTGGGGTAGGGTAAATCATCCCGAGGAGATTGTTCATCTCGACCAGAAACTCAATGTCGTTATCCTCGACTTCGACGATACGAAGAAACGTATTGCCCTGGGTCTGAAGCAGCTCACTCCCCATCCTTGGGATGCTCTTGATCCCAACTTGAAGGTTGGCGACA
This sequence comes from Tidjanibacter sp., assembly GCA_963640325.1. Lineage (GTDB taxonomy): Bacteria > Bacteroidota > Bacteroidia > Bacteroidales > Rikenellaceae > Tidjanibacter. The sequence goes on along the minus strand of CAVHXY010000012.1, from coordinate 33,977 downwards.
AGGTAAAGGGCAAGGTTGTCATGATGTACGATTACGGTGCATTCATTGAGATAGCTCCCGGTGTAGAGGGTCTTATCCACGTATCGGAGATGTCGTGGAACCAGCACCTGCGCAGCGCACAGGAGTTCATGAAGATTGGTGACGAGGTAGAGGCCATTATCCTTACCCTCGACCGTGCAGAGAGAAAGATGTCGCTCGGTATCAAACAGTTTACGGCAGATCCGTGGGAGGGTATCGAGGAGAAATATCCTATCGGATCGAAACATACCGCAAAAGTTCGCAATTTCACCAACTTCGGCATCTTCGTTGAGATTGCCGACGGTATCGACGGACTGATCCACATCTCGGATCTGAGCTGGACCAAGAAGATCAAACATCCTTCGGAGCTTACTCAGATAGGTGCAGACATCGATGTCATCGTACTTGGTATCGACAAGGAGAACCGCCGTTTGAGCCTTGGCCACAAGCAGCTTGAGGAGAACCCCTGGAACGATTTTGAGGCACAGTATACCGTAGACTCGATTCACGACGGCAAGATTACCGAGATCGGTGACAAGGGTGCCGTAGTTGAGCTGGGCGAGAACATCGAAGGCTTCGCTCCCATGAAACAGCTCCTCAAAGAGGACGGTTCGATGGCAAAGGTCGGCGAGACTCTTCCCTTCAAGGTTATTGAGTTCTCGAAGGTTACCAAACATATCAATCTCTCGCACACGAGAACTTGGGAGGATGCCAAGAAAGCCGAGGAGAAGGCCGAGAAAGCCGAGAAGCGTGCTGCTGCCGATGCAACCAAATCTTCCGTAAAGAAGATCAACGCTGCAGTGGAGAAGACCACTCTTGGTGACGTGACCGGTCTTGCAGACTTGAAGGCCAAGATGGAGGAGGCAGCCAAAGCTGAGGCCGAGGCCGCAAAAGAGGAGTAATTATCCGGAGACGGCAGCCGGTCATTTCCTGAAAAATATGGGAAGGATATCGTCATGACATTTAAGGTAACCATATTAGGAAACGGTTCGGCAAAGCCCACCATAGACAAACATCACTCTGCTCATGCACTTAATGTGCATGAGCAGTTTTATTTGATAGATTGCGGTGAGGGTACGCAGAGACGGTTGATTGCCAACGGTATAAATCTGTTGAAAATCAATGCTGTGTTTATCTCTCATCTGCATGGAGACCATGTCTATGGTCTGTTCCCTATGCTCTCGTCGATGTGTCTCATGGGACGCACCACTGCATTGACAATATATGCGCCCAAACCGTTGGGCGAGATACTGGAAACGCACAACAGGTATTTTGACCTGAAGATAGGATTCCCTCTGAATGTAGTGGAGGTCGATACTTGCAAGCACCAGATGGTGTATGAGAACAATGTGATGGAGGTGTGGACAGTGCCGTTGCGTCACCGTGTGTCGTGTTGTGGCTATTGTTTCAAGGAGAAAACCCCGCGACTCAATGTCCGCAAGGAGGCAATAGAGAGATACGGCTTGGGGGTGGAACAGATTGTGCATGTGAAAAATGGCGAGGATGCAGTGTTGGCCGATGGCAGGACCATCCCCAATTCGGAATTGACATATTTGCCTTATACGCCACGCAGTTATGCTTATTGCAGTGATACGCAGATGTCCGGCAAGGTGGCAAAGCTTGTTGACGGAGTGGATCTACTCTATCACGAGGCTACATTTTCGGATGCAGACAAGGCTTTGGCCAAACAGATGGGGCACTCCACAACGGTGCAGGCAGCCAAGACAGCCGTCAAATGCGGAGCAAAGAGGTTGCTGATAGGCCATTTTTCGGCACGTTACAAAAATCTGGAGCAATTGCTTGATGAGGCACGAACCATATTCCCGCAAACCTACCTTGCAACCGAGGAGACTACATTTGAAATACCCGTACAACGCCTTGCCGATATGCCGGCGGAAGAGGCTACTTCGAGTGAGGAAAACAGAGACGTCCTTTGATCTGGCCTTCTTGCATGAACAGTTTTCTGAAACGGTGCGATATAGATGACTGAGTCACGATAAGGAAAAGATGAAAAAGAGGAGAGACTACCGAAATAGCCACTCCTCTTTTTATTTCTAAATCGGAGCACGGTCACCGATACTCCCGAAGGTTTCGGTTTCCTTACCAGACAATCTCCTCCTTGCCTACACTGCGAAGATATGCATTTGCCTGTGAAAAGTGCCTGCATCCGAAGAATCCGCGGTAGACCGATAGCGGAGAAGGATGCACACTCTTGAGAATACAGTTGCGTGACGGGTCGGCAATGGCTCCCTTGCGTTGCGCATAGTTGCCCCAAAGCATATATACCACATGTCCCTTGCGTTCCGAAATGATTCTTACCACTGCATCGGTAAACTCTTCCCAACCCTTGCCGGCATGTGAAGCGGCAGCGTGTGCCCTTACGGTAAGTACCGAGTTGAGCAACAGCACCCCTTGCTCTGCCCAGCGGTCGAGGTTTCCGCTTGCGGGTATGTCATGACCTGTGTCGCTCTTTATCTCCGTGAAAATATTCTGTAACGATGGCGGAAACGGTACTCCGTCATTTACCGAGAAGCACAGCCCGTTGGCTTGTCCCTCTTCGTGATAGGGGTCCTGACCGATGATTACCACTTTCAGCGAATTGAACGGACACTTGTCGAAAGCGCGGAAGATATTTACAGCCCGCGGATATATTCTCGTGCTGGCATACTCCTGCTTTACGAATCCTACGAGCCGTTCGAAATAGGGCTTGTCGAACTCGGGTTGCAGCAGGGCCTTCCAGTCTTCGGCGATACGTACTTCCATAACTTCTAAGCTATTTGAGCAGACTCTCTATGACTTTTTCCAAATCTGTAAGATACAGCGAATTGGCAGCATCGCTCTTTGCACGGTCGGGGTCGGGATGTACTTCGAAGAAATATCCGTTGGCACCGAATGCCTTGGCTGCCAGTGCCATGGCGGGGACATACTCTCTGTTTCCTCCCGTTACTCCATTGGCATTGCTGGGACGCTGTACGGAGTGCGTACAATCCATTATCACCCTCTCGCAGTGCTGATTCATCTCCGGAATGTTGCGGAAATCCACGATCAGATTGTTGTATCCGAACATATTGCCACGCTCCGTGAGCCACACCTCTTTGCCACCGCTTTCGAGTACCTTCTGCACTGGATATTTCATGTCTGCCGCCGACATGAACTGAGCCTTCTTGAGGTTTATTTTGCATCCCGTTTTGGCCGCCGAAACCAACAGGTCTGTCTGACGGCACAGGAATGCGGGAATCTGAATTACATCGACCACCTCTCCTGCAGATGCTGCCTGCCAGCTTTCATGGATGTCGGTCAATACCGGCAATGCATATTTTGCCTTGATGTCGCCCAGCATCTGTAGTCCCTTTTCAAGACCCGGTCCACGGAATGAGCCGAGTGAAGTGCGGTTGGCCTTGTCGAACGAGGCCTTGAAATAGATTTCCAGATCAAGTTTTTTCTTCAGCCTCTTTATCTCCTCGGCCACTGTTTCGAGCAGCTCCATGCTCTCAATCACGCACGGCCCTGCAATAAATATCGGTTTCAGAATTTTTTCACTCATATTCTTCTCTTTTATAGCAACGCTTACTTGTTTGTATTTTTGTCTTTGCTTGTTGCCTCGTTGTGGCTATGTCAGTTTCTCCTTTTTACCTTAGCCGTTTGCCGGAAGGTAACAGATCAACTCTCCTTCATACTCAAGGAAACGGGCATCGGTCTCACACGAGGGAAGTGCAATATGCAGGAGACCGTGTTTCAGGTCGGTCTCCATGACTTTTATATCATCCCTTATATCCAACTTGTCGCCTTGTCCGGCAAATTTGTAGGCAGCCTCCTTGGCACACCAAACTGTCGGGGCGAACAGAGTCTCTCCACTTTCGGGCAACTCCATCTCGGCTGTGGAGATGTACTTCATTGTCACACGACCGAAATCGCGGTTTGTCGATTCTATGTCTATGCCGCATGCTGCTGGAGAAAACATCACTGCCACATGTTTGCGGCTGTGTGAAACACTGATATATACCTTGCGGTCCATTCCGAACAAATCCTTGTGTGCGCCAAAAATTTCCGGAGTACCGAAACGGTCATAACCTATAACGGTCTGTTGCCCTGTTTCCTCACGGACTATACGGTGCCATGTACTCCATTCGTTGCGTCTGGAAACAGAACCCATTGCCCGCAATTGTTCTCGCTCCTTCTCCGTGAGTGCATGAAGATTCCCACGCTCATCTGTAACCGGAGCGACTATTATATAGCCGTTGTCTTCAAGCGGTATTCTCATGGAATTATGCCTTTTTCGGTTGAGACTCCTTCTCCACCTTGATTTCGTCCACCTTGCGTCCTTCGGTAGAAATCACCGTGAATTTCACTCCATGGGCGCGTAGCGTGTCATTGACCTTGAGGAAATCCTTCTTCGCCTCCAGCATCATTCCCGCAATAGTCTCCGACTCACCCTTCATGTCGTCGAATGTGCCGTCCTCCATGCCGAGCACCCTCTCGAGGTCGAAGATGTTGGTCTTGCCGTCGAAGATGAACGTGTCTTTGCCTGTTTTCCGGTAGAATTTCTCCTCCTCCACATCGCTTTCGTCGCTTATTTCGCCGACAATCTCCTCCAGAATGTCCTCCAACGAGACCAGACCGAGGGTTGAACCGTACTCGTCCACCACAATGGCGATATGCACCTTGTTGCTTTGGAACTCTTCCAGAAGGTCGTTTATCTTCTTGTGTTCGGGAATGAAATATGCGCTGCGCAGATGTTTGGTCCACTCGAAGCTGTCGCTTTCCGATATGTGGGGAATCATGTCCTTGACATAGAGCATTCCCTCAATCTTGTCTATGCTTCCCCTATAGACGGGTATGCGTGAAAAGCCCGACTCTATAATGGTCTTCTTTACCTCGTCATAACCGGCTTCGATGTTTATGGCTGTTATGTCCACCCTCGGATGCATGATATCCTCCACCTCAGTATTGGCAAACGAGATGATGCCCGAAAGCATCTTCTTCTCCTCCTTGCTTTGGTCGCTCGTAAACTCCAGTGCATCCGACAGATTGTCCATCGAAAGGTTGTTCTCCTTGTGGCGCGGGCCGTGGTCCTGAATGGTAGTGGAGTATTTCTCCAGAACTATAGTTACGGGTTTCAGTACCTTCTGGACCACACGCAACGGCACGGCTGTAAAGAAGGCGACTTTCTCGGGATTGTAGTTGGCAAACACCTTTGGCATTATCTCTCCGAAGAGCAGCAACAGAAATGTTACCGCCACGGTCTTTATTCCGAATTCCCAACCCGCATTGCCCTGGAAATCGACGATCTTGTCTATGGTGTTGTTGCAGAGGATGACTATGCAGATATTTACCAGATTGTTCAGTACCAATATGGTGGCCAGCATGGACTCCTTGTTTGAAAGCAGTTTCAGAATGGCATTTTCGCGTTTTCCGTTACGGCTTTTCAACTCTTCAATCTGTGCCGGGGATAGCGAAAACAGAGATGTCTCCGAACCCGAGGCCAAGGCAGACATACACAACAACACGAGTATCAGCGCAAAGCTGGAGAGCCACTGCACCTCAAAGGCATTGAAGGCCAATATGCTGCAAACTGTAACCAAAGGCATCTATAGTTAAATTGGGGTCGATTCTTCTGTGGGGGGGAAAACTATTCGGAGAAGAGGTCAGACTTGCCATTGCCTTCGTCCGTATTGCTCTCCTCATGTTCCTCCTTTATCTGCACTGCCTTGCGGGGCTGTGACGGATCTTTCCACAAGCTCTTGTTCTGTGCGACATAGGCGGGCAAGTCCCACACTTTGTCTATGTCCTCGTAGCGTTTCTTCTTGGGAACATTAAGTATCTCCACGGGGATGGTCTCGTCTATCATTGCGCCTTTCTGAGCCTGACTGGTCGTGTTGTATATCATGCTGTTGAATCCGGTCGCCACTATTGTCAGCTCTATCTCGTCATCCTCAAGCGACGGGTTGCGTCCGGCACCCCAGATGATGTTCGCCTCGTTGGCATATACTCCTTTGCTGACACGGCGCTGAATGGTGTCCAGTATTCGTGTGGCATCACCGAAGGTGAGGCTGTTGTCCTGTCCATATGCTATGTTGAGAAGTATATTCTGCGAACCGATGATGTTCTGTTGGTTGAGCAGGGGTGAAGCGAGAGCATCGTTCACTACAGTCTCTATCTTGTCTGGTCCCGATGCCTTGGCGACACCCATGAGGGCCATGCCGCTGTCGTGCATTACGGTATTCACATCGGCAAAGTCGACATTGACCAGTCCCCGGCGGGTGATGAGTTCTGCAATTCCCCTAGCAGCCGTGGCCAATATGTCATCGGCTTTGCCGAAAGCCTCGGCAAACGGCAGCTGACCATATATCTTCGAGATGTTGTCATTGTGTATCACGACCAATGAATCGACATTTGCCTTCAACTCATCCAATCCTTTGTAGGCCTGCTCCACGCGTTTCTTTCCTTCGGTCCTGAATGGGAGCGATGTGATACCCACCGTGAGGATACCATGCTGTTTGGCGGCCTTGGCGATTACGGGTGCTGCGCCTGTTCCGGTTCCGCCTCCCATGCCGGCCGTGATGAAGACCATCTTGGTGCCCTGCTGTTCGAATTGAATCATTATCTCGTCCAGGCTCTCTATGGCTGACTGGCGTCCCTTGTCGGGGTTGTTGCCGGCACCGAGTCCCGAGCCGAGCTGTATCTTGAGGTCTATGGGGCTTTGATTCAATACCTGGCTGTCAGTATTGCATATCATGAATGTTACGCCCTCTATGCCGAGTTCGTACATGTGGTTCACCGCATTGCAACCTGCACCGCCTACACCCATTACGGTTATTATCGACGGTTTCTTCTCTTCGAGCATTATTGAGTTCAGATATTCGTTGTTGTCCATGTCTATATTCCTCAAATGTTAGAACTTTTCATCGTCTTCGTCTTCCGTCCCGAGTGTCTTGTCGAGGAAGCTTGCAATCCAATTGCCTCTCTTTTTCTTCTTGCGTCTCTCGTTTGCAGGCTTCTCTTCTGGCTCGTCCTGAGGGATATCTTCGGGCTCATCCGCTTTGGGTTCCTCATATATGGGCAGGTCGTTTTCTGCAAATCCCATGATGAGCATTCCTATCGCTGTGGCGGCTTTCGGGTCAGTCACATTGTCCACCGAATGCTCCGAGAGGTCATAGTCTATTGTGGCGCATCTTGTTTCATAGCCCGTGCGCTCCTTGAACAGATCCTCTATACCCGCCAACTGCGAACCGCCTCCTGTGAGAATCAATCCCGAAGGGAGCTTGTCCATGTAGCCTGAGTCCTTTATCTCAGAGAGGACGAATTCGATAATCTGGCTCATACGCGATTCAATGAGGGTCGACAGGTCGCGATATGAAATCAGTTTGTTTTCGCGGGCGGTGTGTCCAGATATCTTTATCGAGAGGTTGAGTCTCTCTTCGGGTATGGCAGCTGTGGAGGCATATCCGTGCCCGGTTTTCAGCTTCTCGATGTAACGGTCGGGTATGGAGGTGGAACGTATGTCGCAGTTTATGGCATCTGATCCGAGCGGAATTACGGCCAGATACTTGATAATCTTGTTGTGCCAGATGCAGACCTCGGTCGTACCGCTACCTATGTTCACCACAGCGCAACCAAGCTCCTTCTCGTCTTCGGTCGTGACCGGATAGGCACTTGCCATGGGGGTGGCGATGAATTTGCGGCACTGCAAGCCAACTCTCTCCAATGCCTTGTTGTAGCGTTCTATGTGGCTCTGGCCGGCCAACACGAAGTTGAATGTTGTTCCCAACTGACGACCGAACATGCCAACGGGGTTCATGGTGTACTCCGAATCAACCGTATAGTTCTGCGGGAAACGGTCGAGAATGACCATCCCCTGTGGAGGCTGCACATTGTTCATGTTCTCGTGCAGTTTGTAGAGGTCTGATTGCCTGATTTCTCCGTCATTGCCCACGAAGACGAAATATGAGTTCGGGGCGCACTGGATCTGTTTGCCCGAGATGCTTATGTATGCCTCCTTTACATCCACTCCATCACGCTGATTGAACTCTGTTACAATGTCGGTCAATATCTTGGTGACGCTCTCTATGTTGGTCAACTCGCCGCGGACGATTCCCTTCATGGGCTTGATGAGCAAATCCTTTACCTGAAGTTTTCCGTCGGTACCCTTCACTCCTATGGCGGCCACTACATTGCTACAACCCAAGTCGATGGCGGTTATATAGTTGTTGTTTTCCATGTCTGTCTATCTGTTTTTGTTATTTTGTACACACTATCTGGTTGTCGTATTTGAGGTTCAGAACACCGCCTTCGTCCCATCCGTTCCAATTGCGGGCATATAGGTAAAAGGCCTTCAGACGGTCGAGCTTGTCCTTGAAATTGTCGAGTGTTCCCATCAGAACGACGTTGTTTCCTATGCGCGGAATCAGCTCCACTTCAGGTTCCTTTCCGTCTGCTCCGGCACCGTTGCCGTTGGACATGACATTTATCTGAACAATCTCCGAATCCCAAAAATCATCGTCACTCACGTATCTTACAAAATTAATCAGTTTACATAGAAAAAGATAGCTTTTGTCACTATTTTTTTTCTCCTCCTCTATAAAACTACTGAGCTCTCCCGTGAATCCTTCAGCGAACGGCAACTCGAACTGGCCGCTCACAACCGGTACATAGTGCGACGAATATGGCGTTGTGGGGACGATATGGCCGTCGCGGGTGTAATAGAACGAATATCCGTCTGTGGTACATACCCGGAATATCGGTTCCCGTTGGCTTACAGTGATGCTTGCCAGACCGTTGAAATCGACATAGCTCTTGACGCTTGCCACAAACGGGTTGGCTGTTATGATGTCATTGATGGCTGCGGTGTTTACACTCTCCACTGGACGCCCCTCGGGATTCAGTCCCGCATCGATGATCCATTGTCGCACCATCTCCTTGGTGATGATATGCATCGATGTGCTGTCTGTTACGCATATCTCCATCCGGTCCACGACAATCTGCTCCGCTGCACGGCCGCTCTCCTGCAATGACCATACGACGTAGTACCCTGCCGCACCCCAAAACAATATGAGTGCCAATATTCGTAAAATTTTCTTGAACACCCGTTACCCTATTGTTGTTCCTGTTGTTGCTCCTTGCACTTGTTTTCCACTATCTCCGCTATTGCCGGGCACAACTTGTCAATGTCGCCGGCTCCAAGAGATATCACCACATCCGTACTCTCCTTCGCAAGCTCCTCCAGAAGACGCTCTTTCTGCAGCGATTTGACCCTTGCCGAAGAGATGTTTTCGGCAATCATCTTCGAGGAGACTCCCGCAATGGGTTCCTCGCGGGCAGGGTATATAGGCAGCAGATAGACCTCATCGGCCAGAGAGAGTACCTCTGCGAACTCCTTGTAGAAGTCGCGTGTGCGCGTGAAAAGATGTGGCTGGAATATGGCTGTGACACGACGTCCCTTGAATATATCCTTGATAGTCGTTATTGAAGCCTTCAGTTCGGCGGGGTGGTGGGCATAGTCATCTATGTAGACACCATTGGGAGTGTTGACATAACACTCAAAACGGCGCTTCACCCCTTTGAATTCCGAAAGACCTTCCCGAAGAGCCTCCGGATCGAATTCACCGGCAGCCCATACCGAGGCTGCGGCTGCCACGGCATTCTCCACGTTTATCAACCCCATGACACCTAACCGGCAACCCTCTACCGTCCTGTCGGGGAACACAAGGTCGAAGGTATAGTGTCCGTCAGCCCCCAAAGAGAGATTTTTTGCATAGAAATCCGATTCCTTGTCAAGTGCGTAGCGATATACCTTTATTCCGCTGTTCTCTATTGCGACATCCACACCCTCCTTGATGATGAGCGTGCCTCCGGGCTTGATTTGCGATATGAACTGTGCAAAGGCCTTCTTCACATTTTCGTGTGTCCCGTAGATGTCCAGATGGTCGGCATCGGCCGAAGTCACCACTGCCACATCGGGATGGAGTCTCAGGAACGAGCGGTCGAATTCATCGGCCTCCACTGCCAGACGGTTGTCTGTTCCCAATGCGAGGTTGCTGCCGAAATTGACCGATATGCCCCCCAGAAAGGCATTGCCGTCATGCCCGATGGCTTTGTTGAGCCATGCGACAAGGGTCGATGTCGTGGTCTTGCCGTGCGTTCCAGCCACGGCCATGACATATTTGCCTTCGGAGAGCTGGCCCAAGATCTCCGACCGCTTTATTATGTGGTAGTCCTTGCGCCTGAAAAAGGCCAACTCGCTGTTGTTTAGCGGTATGGCGGGCGTGTAGACCACCAGGGTGTCCAATGGGTTACGGAACCGTTCCCCTATGAGCGATGCATCGTCCGAATAGTGTATCTCCGCTCCTTCCTTTTCCAACTCTTTGGTAAGTGGCGAATTGTTGCGGTCGTAGCCACCTACCGCTTTGCCTTCATGCATGAAATATCGGGCTATGGCACTCATGCCTATGCCGCCTATTCCCACAAAATACACACTGTTGTACATCTGTTTATCCGTTTATCAATGAGACGATTTGCTTGGCAACTCTGTCTGCCGAGTCGTCAATGGCAAGTTTACGTATATTTTTTGAAATCTCTTCCAGTTTTTCTCTCTCTTCAAGCAACCTCTCCACCGTGGGAAAAACATCTTCCGCAGCTCTGGCGTCGGGTATAAGCACTGCGGCCCCCTTGTCGGCCAATGCCTTGGCATTTTTTGTCTGATGGTCCTCTGCCACATTGGGAGAAGGCACGAATATGGTCGGCTTGCCCACCAGACACAGCTCCGAAACCGAACATGCACCCGAACGCGACACCACTATGTCGGCGGCTTCGTAGGCATAGTCCATGCGGTTGATGAAGGCTCCGCGCCAGATGTTGCGACAGCTTCGGTGCGACATGTATTCGCTCATTTCGGCATCGTAATATTTTCCGTTTTGCCAAATCACCTGTATCTGGCCCTGCTCGGAGATGCGGTCCACCCACTGTTTCATCATATTGTTGAGCGTGCGTGTTCCCAACGAACCGCCCACTACCAATACCACCGGCATGTCGGCACGCAGTCCGAAATGGGCCAGTGCCTTTTCGTGTGACACATGTGTTCCGAAGTTGCCCCGCAATGGATTGCCTGTCATCACTATTTTGTTCTCCGGAAAGAAACGTTCCATCCCATCGTATGAGACACATATCCTGCGGGCACGCTTGGCAAGTATCTTGTTGGTCATGCCGGCATAGGAGTTCTGTTCCTGTATGAGGGTGGGGATACCCAACCGTTGGGCAGCCCAGAGAACCGGGGCGCTGGCATATCCACCGAAACCTGCCACTGCATCGGGCCTGAACTCCTTGATGGTCCGCCGTGCCTTGCAGAGGCTCTTGGTTATCTTCACAGGCAGCAACAGATTGCGCATGTCCAATTTGCGGTAGAGCCCCGTAACGGGCAGACCCACTATGTCATATCCCAAGGCGGGTATCTTCTCCATCTCCATCTTGCCCTCGGCACCGACAAACAGAATCTCGGCATCGATATCCTCTCTGCGCTTCAGAGCTTCGGCAGTGGCGACCGCCGGATAGATATGGCCTCCCGTGCCGCCTCCGCTCAGTATTACTCTCACTTTCCGCTTTTCCATTGCTTCTATTGTTTTTCGAACATTGTTTCGTCTTTCGTCGTGTCGATCGTCTTCTCCTCCACCTGTCGGCTCACACCGAGAATCATGCCTATCGACAGCATGGTGAATATGAGTGACGAGCCGCCGTTGCTCACCAATGGCAACTGTTGCCCCGTGATGGGTATCAGCGACACAGACACAAGTATGTGTATGATTGCCTGGAATGTTATCATCATTGCCAGTCCAAGCACCATTAGACTCGGGAAGGCCGTTCCGCACCGCTTGAAAATCTCTATTGCCCGGTAGAACAGCGTGAGATACAGCAACAGCACTATGAGCCCTCCCACGAAACCGTACTCCTCGATGATGAACGAGTAGGCCATGTCCGACTCGGCCTCCTCGAGAATGGAACGGTGGGTGCTCATGCCCGGTCCACGGCCTATGATTTTACCCGATGCTATGGCCATCTTTGCATGGGTCGACTGCTCCCGCTCGTCGGGGTTGTAGTAGTATGCCGGCCGTTTGGGGTCTTCGTGAGCCACGAACATGTTGCTGTCGAAACTCTTTATACGGCTCTGACCGGTGTCCTTGCGAGTTCCCATTGCCAGCAACAGAATGCCTATTGCCACTACCATCAGTATTGCCAGTTTCCCCAAATCATTCATCTTCATGCGCCCGATGAACAGCATTATGGCGCACGAGAGGGCTATCAGGGCTGTAGTGGAGTTGCTGGTCTTGATTGTTACCATGCAGGCCAGCAGTACGGGCAGGAAGAGTGGTATCGTGTGGTGCATGAGTATATTCATGTTGCTGTCGCGCTCCAGCCTCCAGTCCGAAGGTCTGAGACTCGGAATCATGTTTTGCTTGTCCATGATCTTGTGCCGCTTGGCCAATGCATCGGCCAGCATCAATACTACCGTAATCTTCAATATCTCAAACGGTTGGAAGGTGACTCCTGCCAAAGTCAGACTACGGCGCACATTCGTGCCGGGCACCGTGTTGCCCCATATGAGCATCACCACCGTGAGCACCAGTGCAATGCAGAATGCCGGCTTGGTCAGTTTCCTGTACCACTGGTATCTTAAGAATTGTACCGCAAAGAACCCTATGAAGCTGAAGCCTATGAGTTTCAGCTGATTTATCAGCTGTGCCGTTGAGGAGATCTTCTCCTTGTAGGCCATGGAGGAGTAGGAGACGAACACGGAGAGTATGAGCAGTGCTATCACCACTACCCACAATGCCTTGTCGCCACCGAAGATGATGTCGATGAGTTTTGTCTTCGGTCTATTGGCTATATCGTCCCCTCGGTTCATAGTCTACCTTTTGCTTTGGCTGTCAGTTGTTCGGATGTTTCAGAAATTATTATTTTCGTGATTCATTTCGGCCACCGCCTGTTTGAATTTTTCGCCCCTGTCCTCATAGTTCTTGAACAGGTCAAAACTTGCGCATGCCGGTGACAGCAATACCGCATCGCCCGGCTCGGCCACTTCACGGCATGTATGCATTGCCTTCTCCAGCGAGCCGGTATCATAGACAGGTACAATTCCTCCGAAGGATTCCAAGAGTTTCTTGTTGTCCAATCCCATGCAGACCAATGCCTTCACCTTCTTGCGCACAAACTCCTTGAGCGGTTCGTAGTCGTTTCCTTTGTCCGTGCCGCCCGCAATCCATACTGTGGGTTTGGTCATGCTTTCGAGAGCATACCACACCGAGTCGACATTGGTGGCTTTCGAGTCGTTGATATACTCTACTCCATCCACCGTGCCGGCAGGTTCCAGACGGTGTTCCACTCCACCGAACGAGTAGACCGATTGGCGGATACTGTCCGGCTCAACACCAGCCACAAGTGCCGCACTCGCCGCTGCCATGATGTCGTAGCAGTTATGCAATCCCTTTATCTTGCACTTCTTGCTGTCAAGCGTCATTGTCTTGCCCGCTGCCGAAATGTGCATCACACCATCGGCATCGATAAGTTCTTTGCCGAATGGTGCGCACTGCATCTTCAGTTCCCGCTTTGCAACCTCCACCATTGTGGTGGGATCGTCTTTGCAGTAGATGAAGGTGTCGCTGGCCGTTTGGTTGCGTATGATGCGCATCTTGCTGTCTATGTAGTTCTGGAAAACGTGGTCGTACCTGTCCAGATGATCGGGCGTGATGTTCATCAGTACTCCTATGTCGGCCTTGAAGTTGTAACAGCCGTCCAACTGGAAACTGCTCAGCTCAATCACATGCCACTCCTTGTCTCCGTTGGCTACCGTGTATGCAAAGCTCTCGCCGATGTTTCCGCCCACAGCCACATCATAGCCTGCTTCAGAGAGTATTTTGTGGGTTAGTGTGGTGGTTGTGGTCTTGCCGTTGGAGCCGGTTATGCATATTTTGTGCCCGGTAGTGTAGCGTCCGGCAAATTCAATTTCGGAAATAATCTCCACTCCCTTTTCACGCAATTTTCTGATTATTGGCGCCTTCTCGGGTATACCGGGGCTTTTTATTATCAAATCGGCTGCAAGGATACGCTCCTCCGTGTGGCCTCCCTGCTCAAAGGGGATACCGTGTCCGGTGAGTTTTTTGACATATTTGTCCGCAATCTTTCCGCTGTCGGAGAGGAATGTGTCGAATCCTTTCGCTTTAGCAAGCACGGCCGAGCCGAATCCGCTCTCGCCACCGCCTAAAACAACTGCCTTTGCCATAATCTGTTATCTGATTTTAAGAGTTACCAATGTGAGTGCCGCCAGAAGAATCTGTATGATGAGGAACCTGATTACGATCTTCGTCTCGGGCAGTCCCTTCTTCTGGTAGTGGTGATGCAGGGGCGACATGAGGAATACCCTGCGCCCTTCGCCGTATTTGTGTTTGGTGTATTTGAAATAAGTCACCTGTATAATCACCGAGAGAGTCTCTATGAGGAATATTCCGCACAGGAGCGGCAACAGCAGCTCCTTGCGGATAAGCAGTGCGAATACCGCAATGATTCCTCCCAGCGCCAGACTTCCCGTATCGCCCATGAATACCTGTGCCGGAAAACAGTTGTACCACAGGAACGCTATGAGAGCACCGGCCAACGCTGCAGCATACACCGTCAGCTCACCGCTGTAGGGTATATACATAATGTTGAGGTAGTCGGCATAGATGATGTTGCCCGACAGGTAGGCCAATATACCGAGCACCACCACTATCACAGCCGACACGCTCGCCGACAGTCCGTCAAGTCCGTCCGTGAGGTTGGCTCCGTTTGAGACGGCAGTGATGATGAAGAGTGCGATGAGAACGTATATGATCCATGTCAGCGTGTCGCCCCACTTCTCAGTTGTGGGCACGAGCGAATGGTAGTCGGCCTCGTTGTTCTTCAGGAACGGAATGGTCGTCTTGGCGCTCTTTTCGCCCACTACATTGACTGTCGAGTAGTAGGCATCGCGTGAAGTGTTGTCCGTTACTGAAATTTCCTGCTTGGCGGAGGACGTGTCCTCTACGACGACGATGTCCTTGCTGGTGCACATGACTGTACCCACGATTATGCCCAGACCCACCTGCCCCACTATCTTGAACTTCCCGTTCAGACCGGTCTTGTGTTTGCGGAACACCTTGATGTAGTCGTCCAGAAAGCCCAACAGCCCCAGCCATATGGTGGATATAATCATCAGCTGAATGTATATGTTGCTCAAATCGCCCAAGAGCAGAATTGGGATGAGCGTAGCTCCAAGAATTATAAGACCACCCATTGTAGGCGTGCCCTTCTTGGAGTTCTCGCCGGCGAGTCCCAGCTGTCGTATCTCCTCGTCAATCTGTTTGCGGCCGAGATATCTTATTGTCTTTCCGCCGAATCCGATGCCGATAATGAGCGATATGATGATGGCCGATGCCGAGCGGAACGAAAGGTACTGGAACATTCCTGTTCCGGGAATGTCGAAATTTGATTCCAGATATTTAATCAGTGAATAGAGCATGTCCGGTTGTTTGTCTCCTTGGTTTTGTTTCTGTTTTTTTATGTCGTATCGGGGAACTTGTCTCTGTGTTGTCGTTTCGGTATAGCCTCCGTTGCGGACCGTAAATCCAAATTCCCACGGTAAATCTATTTTTTTTCGAAGAATTTCAGTACCTCCTCCTTGTCGGAGAAGTGTGTCTTTTGGGTTCCTATTATCTGATAGTCTTCGTGCCCTTTGCCTGCAATCAGCACTATGTCGCCCTTGTGCGCCATCATAAGAGCCGTGCGTATGGCCTGCCGGCGGTCTGTGATGACAAGATAGTTGTTCTTTCCATTCACTCCTGCTACCATATCATCCAGTATGGCTTCGGGCGACTCCGTGCGGGGATTGTCCGAGGTGAAGATGGCTTTGGTTGCCTTTTCCACTGCAATCTCCGCCATCTCGGGGCGCTTGCTTTTGTCGCGGTCTCCTCCGCATCCGACAACTGCATACACCTCGCCACCACAGTCAATGGCATTTATGGTGTCGAGTACATTCGCCAAAGCATCTGGCGTGTGGGCATAGTCGATGATGGCTATCACCCCGTCAGGGGAAGTGATGTGCTGGAATCGTCCGTTTACCGGAGTGAGTGCGCTCAAGGCAGTCATTACCTCCCGCTTGTCGGCCCCCAACAGCCGTGCCACAGCATATATTGCCAGCATGTTGTAGGCATTGAACCGTCCCAACAGCCGTAACCACAACTGTACATCGTCCATCTCCACGAGCATGCCGTCCAATGTCAATTCCAGCAGTTTGCAGTTGAAATCGCCACACCCTCTCAGTGAATAACTGCTCACTGTGGCCTGTGTGTTCTGCACCATCACCGGGCCGTTCTTGTCATCGGCGTTGGTGAGTGCAAAACTACCTTTTTCGAGTGCATCGAACAATCCCTTCTTGGCCTTGATATACTCGGCGAATGTCTTGTGGTAGTCAAGATGGTCGTGGGTGAGGTTTGTGAAGATGGCTCCGGTGAAGTGCAGCCCGTCTATGCGGTGTTGCACTATGCTGTGCGAGCTGACCTCCATGAAACAGTATTCACATCCCATAGCCACCATTTCGGCCAGCATCGAGTTGATTCTTATCGCATCGGGCGTGGTGTGTGTCGAAGGAATCTCACGGTCGTGTATCTTGTAGACCACCGTGGAAATCAGACCGCACTTGTATCCGAGTCGCTCGAAGAGATTGTAGAGCAGTGTGGCTATGGTTGTCTTCCCGTTGGTGCCTGTTACTCCCACAAGTTTCAGCTTGCCGCTCGGATTGTCGTAGTAGTGCGAAGCCGCTGCAGCGACTGCCTTTTCGGAGTTTTCAACCACTACCCAATTTACATTGCTGTCAGGTATGGCGGGCAGCTCCTCGCACACGACTGTCGCCGCGCCTTGCTCTATTGCGGCGGGAATATAGATATGTCCGTCGGATTGGGTGCCACGCACGGCGAAGAAGACATCTCCGCTCTTTACTGCCCGCGAATCGAAGGTCAATGCCGCCACTTCGCAGCTGTTGTTTATCTTCAGCTCCTTACAGTCCGACAGTCTGAATAGATTTTCCGTTTTCATCACTATCTGTGTTTTTTCGTTTGGCTCTGCCCAAAACAATGTTTATCTCATCTCCCTTGTCATATGGAGCTCCTGCCTCTATCGATTGGTACACGACGGCACCTTCTCCCGAGAAGGAGACCCTGAATCCCATCTCTTCGAGCATGAACAGCGCATCCTTGAGTCCCATACCCGTAATGTCGGGCATGATATAGTCTTCCGACACAACCGGAGTTATGGTCAGTCCCGCCTTGTTGTCGGCTGTAGCCCATCCCGTGTCACGTTGTGTCAGTGAAGTGGGAATGTCAAGCGCTGCCGCCGCGCGGCGTATCTGCTCCATACTGCCCCCCTTTATCTCCATGTTGCGGTTGTGGCTCAGAGTGTCGGTGACATCCGAACGCCACTCCGTGTCAAGCGCATAGATGTAGTTGATGATGTCCTTGAATACGGGGCCGGCGAGCCGTGCACCGTAATAGGAGTTCCTCTCTCCGGGACGGTGGTGAGTCTTGATGACTACTATGCAACTGTATTTTGGGGCTTCGGCGGGGAAATAACCTACCAGCGTGGCCAGATAGTCCATTCCTCCGTCGGCCGTGCGGTAACCGCGTGCGCCTTGGGCCACCTGGGCCGTTCCGGTCTTGCCTGCCACGGTATAGTGCTCGTTCTTGAGCAGTCCGGCAGTACCGTTCTCCACCACTTCCTGCAGACACTCCCTCACGCTGTGGAGTACCTTGTCGGAGCATATCTTGGGATTTACCACCTCTGCTGAGAACTTCTCGATTGTCTGTCCGTCCTTGCGGATCTCCTTTACGAGTATCGGCGCCAGCAACTTGCCGTCATTGGCCACTGCATTGTAGAGCATCAGGGTGTGCATAGGTGTGAGCTCTATGGCATATCCGTAAGCCATCTTGGTGAGGGACATGCGGTTCCAGTCCGTCTCGCGCTTGCGGGCAGGATCTTTTATTACCGGTGAGGCCCCGTCTTTTTGCCGTTGTATGTTGGCAGGTCGGTTTATACCGAGCCCTTTTACAAAATTGACATACACTTCGGGCCGGTCTCTATAGAGCTGGTCGATAAGCTTGGCGAAACCGATGTTTGACGAGGCGGCCATCATCTCCTTTACAGTCATCTTGCCGCTCAGAGTGTTGTGCGTGTCGGTAACGAGCGTCTGGTTGATCACTTCACGGCCGTTGGGGCTGCATCTTATGACATAGTCGGTGCTTAATCCGGCCTGTTCCAGAATGGCCAGCAACGAGACGAGCTTGAATGTCGAACCCGGTTCATTGCGCATGTTGGTGGCATAGTTGTAGTCATCCGTTATCGTTCCGTTGGGGTAGTGGGTGAGGTTTGTCATGGCTCTGATTTCGCCTGTCTGTACCTCCATCACAACTGCCGTGCCGGTCAATGCCTGGTTGGCCTCAAGCTGTTGGCGCAACGAATTCTCGGCCACATCCTGCAGGTCTATGTCGAGTGTGGTCAGAATGTCGCATCCGTCCACTGCGTCCCTGTTTACGGAGTCCACGATGGGAACCCATACGTCACCGACCAGCCGGACGCATTTGTTCTGTCCGTTGGTGCCCTGTAGAATGTCATTGTATGTGTGCTCCAGACCGTGTGTGCGTGCCTTGCCTATGGTGTACGAGGCCAGAGTACCGAAGGGCAGATAGCGAACAGTGTCTTTCGGGGTCATAAGTCCGCTCTTGCCGTTGGCAAACAAAGGGAATGTCTTGAGACGGTCCAGTTGCAGCTGGTTTATCTTGTTTACCAACAGCTGGTCCTTGCTGCCTCGTCCGCCGGCCTGTGCTCGCTTGTATATGTCGGTCAGTTTGCTGCAGTAGAATGCGCTGGAGTTGCCGAGCAGATTGGCCAGACTGTCCGACAAGGCATTTACGTTGCTGTAGAAAATAGTGTCATTGAGCGACGGTACGGAGAAGTCGAGCCTTACGTTGTAGAAGGGCGCTTCGGTGGCGAGTATGCGTCCGTCATTGGCGAGTATGTTGCCGCGCGAGGCATACACTGGCTTGATTTTATAGCACTTGCTGTTCGAGAGGTTGCGCAGCAGCTCGCCGTTCGGGCCGTATTGCGTTACGATGATTTGCCCGAGGATGGTAAGGGCAACAAGAAAAAAGAGAATATACAGCACCTTCACGCGCATCAGAATTCCCTTCTTGATGTGCCGTGCTCCGGGTGTCGGTATCTTGTTCTTTTTTTCTGTCATTTGCCTTATTGCTTTTTAATCGTTTTGGGAGGTGTCGGCGAGTCGTGCAGGTCAATGCCACGGGCCTTTATCTCTTCCGTTACGGTACTGTGGCGCGAGGCATTCATGCGCAATGACTCATAGACCATGGCACGCGAACGCTCCTCCTGCAGCTCAAGTCGCTGGGCAATCTCCAAGCGCTGCATGCGCTGGTAGTAGAACACATAGGCGATGTATCCCAACACCAATACACAACAGTACAGAATGAGAGGGTAGAGACGGCTGAAGCGGCTCTCGTAAAGGTAGTCGCCCGACACAAACACACCGAAACGTGTCTTGCCGCTCCTTTTGCGGTGTGGAGTCTCGGTGTCATCCGGTGCAGCGTCCCCTGTCGGATTGGCAGCAGTGTCTTCAGCGGGATTGATGCCGTTGGCTGTATCGTCCGGCAAAACAGTGGCGTCGGTCCGTGCCGACACCTCTTCCAGCTCGGAATTTACCGTTGGCACTTCGCTGTCGGATATGTATTTCTTCTTCATTCTATCTTCCTCTTTTTCTCTTTCCGCTTCAAATGCCCGTTCTTTACTCTCCTTTCTCTAATGTCTTGCTCTTTTCGGCTGCCCGCAATTTGGCACTGCGGGAACGGGTGTTCTCTTCCAATTCCTTTTCATCGGGAGTCTCCGCCTTGCGTGTGATGAGGGTGAAGGGCGTTTGCGGACGTCCATAGAAATCCTTCTCCGTCCGTCCGGTGAAATTGCCGCTGCGCATGAAATTCTTTACCATTCTGTCCTCCAGAGAGTGGTAGGATATGACCACCAGTCTCCCGCCCGGTTTCAATACCTTGAGACTCTGCTCGAGTGCCATCTTCAAGGCTTCCATCTCTCCGTTCACCTCTATCCGCAAGGCCTGGAACAGTTTTGTGAGAAACTTGTTGCTCTCCTTCTTGGGGGTACATGGCTCAACGGCAGCAATCAGCTCTCCGATGGTCTCGATGGGCTTTGCACTGCGGGCACGTTCAATACAGTTGGCTATCTTGTAGGTAGTGTCCAGTTCTCCGTATATCTTCAGCACTTCACCCAACTGCTCGGGCGAGTATCCGTTTACGACATCTTTGGCCGAAAAGGCGGCTCTCTGGTTCATTCTCATGTCCAACTTGCCGTCGAAGCGGAACGAAAAGCCCCGTTCGGCCGTGTCGAAATGGTGCGACGAGACACCCAGATCGGCCAAAATACCGTCCACATGTTCCACACCGCGCAAGCGCAGTTGCGAGCGGAGATATTTGAAGTTGCTTGCCACGAAACAGAAGCGTCCGTCGGAGGGAATGTTTCCCTCTGCATCACGGTCCTGGTCGAATGCAAAGAGACATCCCTTGTCCGAGAGTGCTTCGAGGATTAGCGAAGAGTGTCCACCGCCACCGAAAGTGAGGTCTACGTAAGTGCCTTCGGGCTTTATGTCAAGCAGTTCGATGCTTCTGTGCGCTAAGACCGGGGTGTGGTATAAACTCATTTTCTTGCCGTAAAAAATCCAACGTAAAGGTAGTGTTTTTTACACTATCGGAGGCCTTTTGGAACGATATTTTATCAACAAATTTTCTATATATTGATTCTCTTGGCAATCAATGTTTTTCGATGAGTGCTACGGCATCTACCGCAATGCCTTTCTCCCGTCCGACGAATCCGAGTTTTTCGGTAGTGGTTGCCTTTATGGAGATCCGCTCTGTGTCCATTTCTGCAGCTGTGGCTATGGCCCGGCGCATGGCCTCTATGTGTGGCATCAGTTTTGGGGCCTGGGCCTGTATGGTTGCGTCAATGTTGGCTATGCTGTAACCGTGCCTGCGCAACAATACCACAGTACGGTGCAGAAGTATGGTGCTGTCTATCCCCTTGAACTCGTCAGACGTGTCGGGAAAGTGACGGCCGATATCTCCCAGTGCTGCGGCTCCCAGCAATGCGTCACAGATTGCATGTATCACTACATCTCCGTCGGAGTGAGCAATGCAACCTTTGGTGTGAGGTATGTCTATGCCTCCCAGACGCAGGGGAAGTCCCTCTCCAAGGGCATGTACGTCGAAGCCGTGGCCTATTCTCAAATCTGTCATCTTTCTGTCGTTTTTCAGTTGGATAGTCTCTTTTTTGCCGGCCGTGCGATGAGGAGGTCTGCTGTGCCGGACAGTATACTTGTTCAGTGCAAAGATAGACAATTGACATTGAATGGCTATCGGAAACAGAGAGAAAATGTTGGCGAGGAGTAGGAATGTAGTCGTGGATTTTTGTAACTTTACGCAAATTTACAAGCAACCGTTAAATATAAATAGAGTATGTCTGAGATAACAAAACTTGCACCCGAGAGCGTGTGGACGCTTTTTGATGCCATAACAAAAGTGCCGCGTCCCTCGAAAAAGGAGTCGGCCATACGAAAGTTCCTTACCGATTTTGCCGAGCAGCACCATCTTGCCTGCCGTGTGGACGAGATAGGGAATGTGAAAATAATGAAACCTGCCACTGCAGGTCGTGAGACACTTCCGACCGTAGTCCTCCAGAGCCATATGGATATGGTCTGCGAGAAACGTGGGGATGTGGACTTCGACTTTACCAAAGATGCCATCCGCACCAAGATTGTGGACGGTTGGGTCATGGCCGAGGGTACTACCTTGGGTGCCGATTGCGGCATGGGAATCGCAGCCGAGCTGGCAGTGCTGATTGACGACAAGATAGAACACCCCGCCATCGAAGCCCTCTTCACTGTGGACGAGGAGACAGGACTTACCGGAGCCTTCAATATGGGCGAAGGTATGATAGAGGGCAAGTACCTTCTGAATCTCGATTCGGAGGACGAGGGAGAGATATTCATCGGTTGTGCGGGCGGAATAGACACCATAGCACAGTTCGATTACAAGAAGGAGAGTGTTCCCGAAGACTACGCATGGTTCCAGGCACGAGTGTCAGGCCTCAAGGGCGGACACTCGGGAGACGATATAGATGACGGACTGGGCAATTCCAACAAGATACTTGCCCGTCTGTTGCTTAGGATACAGACGAATGGGTTGAGACTTAGTCTGTTCGACGGTGGCAACCTTCGCAATGCAATTCCGCGTGAGGCGCATGCCGTGTTCGGTGTTCCTGCCGACAAGTCCGCTGCTGTCAAGGAGACGGCCGAGGCATTTGCGGCAGATGTGAAGAACGAACTGCAGTATACCGACAGTGGGTTCTGCCTTGATGTGACGGAGTGTGTGGCTCCGGAGTGTGTGATTGACACTACTGCGCAACGAAACCTTCTCTATGCGCTTGAGGGTGTGCCCAATGGAGTGCTGGCCATGAGCTTCGCCATGCCGGGGTTGGTGGAGACATCCTCGAATCTTGCTTCGGTCAAGTTCAAGGACAACGTGATAGAGGTTGTTTCATCGCAACGTTCGTCATTGGATAGCAGCAAGCGCGATGCCGCTCTCATGGTGGAGTCGGTCTACAGACTTGCAGGTGCCGAGGTTTCGCATAGTGACGGATATCCCGGTTGGGCACCCAATCCGGACAGTCCTCTGCTTGATGTAGTGAAACGTTCATACGAGGCGTTGTTCGGCAAACAGCCCATCGTGCGGGCAATACATGCGGGACTTGAGTGCGGGTTGTTCCTGGAGAAGTATCCGTGGCTCGATATGGTTTCGTTCGGTCCCACTTTGCGTGGTGTGCACTCGCCCGACGAGAGGGTGGAGATTGCTACAGTCGACAAGTACTGGAAGCTGTTGGTCCGTGTACTCAAAGAGATAAAATAACGTGAGGCGGTACGGCAGAGGATGTCATACTTTTGCCGTCTGAAATGGGAAAGAGCAGGCCGGACACCTTGGGTGTCCGGCCTGCTCTTTATTTTTGCCTGCTATATGGGAAAGACAATGAATACCGCCGCATCCCACAGTGCATGCGAGACAATCAGCGACCACAGATTGTGGTGGATGCGGTATTGCAATCCCCAGAAAACACCGCAAACCAAGGCCGCCATGACCAGCATGAAGTTGAACGACCAGATGTGTGCCAAGGAGTAGACGATGGCAGTAAGCGCAACCGGTATGAGAGACCGGACAAATGTGGCTGCTTTGCATGTGTTGCGGCGCTCAGTATCGCATGTTTCTGTGTCGGGCCCGGAGACAATCTGCTTATACCCAACGTGCCTATAAAATATCTCCGATATGAAATTCTGTATGTATCCTCTCCAGAAAACCTCCTCGGCCGGGCCTATCAGCAGCAATAACAGCAATGCAATCATGACCGGTGCGCTACCCTCTTTCATGGCATATATGCCCGCAATCTGTGTGCCGGCAAAGCCGAACCACCTTGTGGCCAATAGATTTCCTATCCAGAAAATACCCCATAGCATGGTGGCTGACACGACACCGATGAGAGTGTTGCGAAGCGTGATTTCTCCTTTTCCAAGCAGCTTTTCAGTGCTTTTTGCCGATAAGGAGACAAGTATCACTGCCGAGGCAGACATGGCTATCCAGAAATTGAGATATGGGGCCGTCCATGGCGAGAACATAGAGAACCACAACAATGCGGCTACAAGAATTGCAATCAGTTGACGTTTCATATAAATGGGGCTACAAAACAGGAAATGGACAACAACAACGAGAATATCATCACCAATTTGGCTGATTCGCCGTCCAGTATGGCGATTTCGGTCATCTGCTTGCAATGCAACATGTTGCGAACGTTGTTTGTGGCTATTGGCAGGGAGAGGACAACCATTGCGGACAGAGGGGGCAGAATGCCTGCCACTATGTCGGCAACCACAAGCAGATAGGCCACTGCCACAAGTGCGGTGTAGTATACTTTGGAGCCTTTCAAATGGAGAATCATTGCGAATGTCTTTATGCCGGCTCGTGAGTCGGTACGTCGGTCACGGGTGTTGTTGGCATGCAGGATAGCAACAATCAGCATTCCGCATGAGGCCGAGGCCCACAATGCTGTAGGATGTATCGTTCCTGTCATGGTGAATACAGTCCCCAATGCAATCAGTATGCCGAACACAATGAATATGTCAATGTCTCCCAATGCAGTGAATTTCATCCGATAATAGAATACGGTGAGTAGAGCTCCCGCAATACCCATCCAAAGCAGTGGCATGCCGCACTGTATCGTGAGCCAAATCCCGAGCATGATTCCGACAGCGAGGAAGGAGAATCCGTAGAGCAGTACGGTGCGCGGGGACATGATGCCGTCTATGATAGTCATGTTGGTCTGGCCAATGTTGTCTTTCGAGTCCACACCGTGCATGAAGTCGTGATAGTCGCTGATGAGATTGCCGGCACAATGGAATATCATGGCGTCGAGCAATGCAACCGCTCCGGTCACCCAATCGATGTCGCTGAATGTGGCACGGTTGTAAAAAACATATGCAATGGCAACGAGTGCAGGCATAGCCGAGGCGGGCAGAGACCATGGCCTTGTTGCCAAAATCCATTTTTTCATGAAGCGTCTTTTGGAATTTTATGCAAAAGTAGCGTTCCTGTTTCATGCTGTCAAGAAAACGGGTGACTTTTTCAGTTTGGGCCGGTCTGACGAGGTTGCCACTCGCAGATTGCATGGCACCTTCAGAACCCGGCCGGGACAGTGTCTGAAGAAAAAATGCGGTGAGGAATTGGAAAATAGGAATAAATGTATTATCTTGCGGTCAGAAAAATATAACAACAATATCTGAAAATTTTATTGCCTATCGGAAAACTCTACTCTAAACCAATATATTAGGACAAGAGTATGAAAAAGACCACAGTGTTGAGCGATCATAAATTGCTCGATTCTTATCTTTCAGGTGATAAAAGTGCCATATCCAAGTTGATTGAAAAACATAGGAAACGTGTGCTCTCCTATATTGTCATGATGGTGAAGGACCGTGATGTGGCCGACGATATCTTTCAGGAAACTTTTATCAAGGTGCTTCGTGTGATAGATGAGGGACGCTATGTCGACAACGGCAAGTTCGTTTCATGGGTGTTGCGCATTGCGCACAATCAGGTGATAGACTATTTCCGCCAGTCGAAGCAGTCCAACAGCATTACCGAGAGTGAGGCAGGATATGATTTGCTTGGCAGCCGCAATTTTGCCGATACCAATGTGGAGGACAAAATGGTTCAGGAACAGATTGCCACAGACCTTCGCCGTCTTATAGACTGCCTTCCGGACGAGCAGCGTGACGTGGTGAAGATGAGATACTTTTCCAATATGAGCTTCAAGGAGATAGCAGATTCTTCGAATGTCAGTATCAATACGGCATTGGGCCGTATGCGATATGCTCTGATAAATCTGAGGAAAATAATAAGGGAGAGACAATTAATTTTGAGCTAAAGTACAATAAATCCGACTGCACAGCGTTAGTTTAGTGGTTAACAAAAGCAAGAACGCTGTGGAAGGAGACGTAATTGATAAAGTGATTAATGACGGATGTGCCTCGGATGAAGAGCTGTTGTTTCAGTATGTGGTCTGTGGAGAGGGCGAGTTGCTCTACCTTGACACTTATCTGACGGAGACATTCGGCATGGGTTTAAGAGATTGATTGGTGGCGGGGCGCATCGGAAGATGCGCCCCGTTTTTGTTTCCACTCCACCGTGTTGTCTACAAAATGACGCACGAAATTTCATTCCAGTTCTACAGTCCTAAACGGCAAGCCTGCTACTTCAAAGAGGGTGTCCCTGCCGAATGGATGCGCTCCACTAAGGTTGTATCACAGAAACAAACCGACAACAGATGTTCTCTTGATTTCTCCATTGGCATTAAGTCTGCCCCCCCCGTTTTGTCTGATTACAAAAAACATAAAAGAAAAAGATTACCCTTAAATCGCCATTTCCAATATGGGAAAAATTGAAGGTAATCTCTATAAAGCTGCTGAATTTCAGCATTCGTTGCGGAGAGAAGGAGATTCGAACTCCTGGTACAGTAAACCCGTACGGCAGTTTAGCAAACTGCTGGTTTAAGCCACTCACCCATCTCTCCGTGCTTGACTTAAAGCGGCACAAATATAAATCATTTTAGTTTATTCTCCAAATAGTTTCCGGAGATTTTTACCGCAGCTGTCTATACAGTCCTGTGCTTTTTCAGCGGATAATAGATAGGGATGCCCTATTATCAATTAAAATCACGGGAGTTCTTGGGTCTATTTATTATATGTTGTATAATGGCTCGAAGACAGTAGGAAACAGAGCAAGTGAACAGATGCTCCTAAAACTGAAACCGCCAGATCTTAGGTTCTGCGCTTAAAGTCAGGCGATAATATTCTTCTTCTTAACACGCATTGGGGCATGTTGTTGACGATAAAACCAAGGATTTTGACCTCTGAGTTGCATTTGGATGAACAATGTAGTATATTTGTCCGTGAAAATAGGTCTGTACATATATATGTGCAGTGAGTGAGAAACAGACAACTACAACTAAAATTTTATAGTTATGAAGAAATTCTTTTTGGTGATTGCGTTTGCATTCATGGCAATTGCAGCAAGCGCACAGGATTACAATTGGGGTATCGGTGTCCGTGGCGGCGGTATGGCTTCGGGCTTGACAATCAAGCATGCCCTTGGTTCGTCGAGTGCTTTGGACATATCGGTGTCGGGATATTATGACGGAGGTGTCTATGCTTCGGGTCTCTATGAGCTCGTAAACGATCTGGGCAGCAACTTCAATTTCTATTATGGTCTCGGTGCCCATATCGGAATCGGCGACAGTGACGATGACGGCAGCTTCGCACTCGGAGTTGACGGTGTTGTAGGTGTGGAGTACAAGATTCCCGTTGCACCTATCGCATTCTCGTTTGACTACCGTCCTGCGTTGAATATCATTACCAATCCCTACTTTGCAGGTTATGATTTCGGCTTCGGCGTGAAATTCGTGTTCTAAACACACTCTTGCAGGGAATACAAAACGGGAGCTCCATTCGGACGCTCCCGTTTTTGTGTCCGGACCCTGCCAGGACAGCCCGGTAAAGAAGCGTTTGCCGGTGTTCTGAAACAACAAAATTTATGACTATCTTTGCCGGGCGTGATGGGGCATTGTCCATTCGTGGCAAATGTCTGCCGTGTTCCATGCCGTTATGAACGACACTTACAATGAACCGTAAAGAACCTTAAATTATGCGTAAAACACTTTTTGCCATTCTCGCCATACTTGCTTGGGCGGGTATGTGCGCATCTCCTGTACGTCAGACAATTACATTGCTGGACGGTTGGGGTTACAAACCGATTACATCCTCCTCCAAAACCGCCCCTCTGCAGAGCGTGATGCTGCCGCATACTTGGAATGCACAATATCCCGAGGGAACCACTCTTTACAATCGGGAGATGATGGTTTACCAGCGCACGCTTGATATCACGGAGCAGCAGATGCAGGACAAGCGCCTGTTTCTCTATTTCGAGGGTGTGAACT
Organism: Tidjanibacter sp.; assembly: GCA_963640325.1. Lineage (GTDB taxonomy): Bacteria > Bacteroidota > Bacteroidia > Bacteroidales > Rikenellaceae > Tidjanibacter. The sequence goes on along the minus strand of CAVHXY010000012.1, from coordinate 6,299 downwards.
CGGTGGCCGATGTCTTTGTGAACGGCCACACTGCAGGCAACCACAAGGGAGGCTACACGGCATTCTGCTTTGAGATTACCGACATGGTACATGAGGGCGAGAACCAGCTTGAGGTGTGGGTGAGCAATGCCTACCGTACCGATGTGCTGCCGTTGAGCGGTGATTTCCTTGTCTATGGCGGAATACATCGTCCGTGTCATCTCATCGTAACCGAGCCGAACTGCATTTCTCCGCTGTTCTATGCCTCGCCGGGTGTGTTTATACATCAGAGAAATGTGAGTGACAAGGAGGCCGACATAGAGGTGGAGACAGTGCTTTCGCTTGCCGAACCCAAGAGCGGGCTGAGCGTGAGGACCACCGTGTCTGATAGAGCCGGTCATGTGGTGGTTTCGTTGGAGTCCCCAGTGGCTGCCACGAAAATGAAGACGTCAGAAGGAGTACATGTAATGCAGCCTATGAAGATAATCTCTCCGGAGCTGTGGGACGGCAAGCGCAATCCGGCCCTTTATAACGTTACTGTGGAACTCTACGACAACGGTACATTGCTCGACCGAATGGAACAGCGTACAGGATTCCGTTACTTTTCGGTGGATGCCGACGAGGGTTTCTTCCTGAACGGCCAATACCTCGATTTGTATGGATTCTGTCGCCACGAAGATATTGAGGGCAAGGGTAGCGCTCTTCTTAAGGAGGACTATGAGCACGACATGGAACTGATCCTTGAGTCGGGTGCCACGGCAATGCGTCTGGCACACTATCCGCATGCAGAACCGATGTACGACCTTTCGGACGAGAACGGCATTGTCCTTTGGACGGAGATACCTCTCTGCGGTCCTGGCGGATATGCCTATACCGGCTATTTGAAGAGCGTTGAGGAGAATGCACGTGAGGTGCTCCGGGAACTTGTTTACCAAAAGTACAACCACCCCTCCATAATATTCTGGGGCATATTCAACGAGCTGCAAATTACCAACAGTATCAAAAAAAGCGCCTATGATGATCCCGAACCGTTTGTAAGTGAACTCAATAGTCTCTATAAGAGTCTCGATCCCGTACGGCTCACCGCTTTTGCCACCTGTGTGGACCAGACGAGTTTTCTCGGCAGATCCGACCTGATAGGTTGGAACAAATATTTCGGCTGGTACAGTGATGCTGCCGATGCTGCCGGTGAGTTCTTCGATGGTGTACATGCCACTTCCAACGGGCAGCCGGTGGGGGTGTCGGAGTATGGTGCTGGTGCAAGCATCCATCATCACCAGTGGCCACTTGATGCCGCCAACAGACACGACGGCCGGTTCCATCCCGAGGAGGCACAGGTCTATTGTCATGAGGGCAACTGGGCTGCATTCAGTACAAGAAAATGGCTGTGGGGCAAGTTTATCTGGAACTTTGCCGACTTCCAGTCATATCTCCGCACCGAGGGCGACCGTGACGGAATAAACGACAAGGGTTTGCTTACGTATGACCACAAGACCCGCAAGGATGCATTCTATTTCTATAAGGCCAACTGGAATCCCGAGCCGATGGTCTACATTTCTTCGCGCCGTTATGTGGATCGCACCGACCCTCAGACCATTGTCAAGGTGTTCTGCAATATGGATGAGGCTACACTCTATGTCAATGGCAAGAAGATTGGCCGAGCTACCAAGGATGCAATGAACCGAATGGTTTGGGAGAATGTGGAGTTGAGCAAGGGTGACAACGAAATATTGGTGGAGGCCCGTCAGGGACGACTGAAACTCTCTGACAGTTGTGTGTGGACTCTCCGGTAGCAAAGCGGCAACCGGAAGTGCTGAATCGACATGACAAAAAACCAAGGCGGAGCAAGGTGTCTCCGCCTTGGTTTTTTTGTTTGGGCCGACAGTCTAAATTCCGGCCACTTCCTTTATCTCTGCCATAATCTTGTGGGCCAATGCTTCGGCAGAAACCTCGTCACGGCTCTCGCTGTAGATTCGGATGATGGGCTCAGTGTTCGACTTGCGCAAGTGAACCCACTCTGTGGGAAAATCTATCTTCACTCCGTCGATGTCCGTCACATCGTAGCCGGCATAGCGATCCTTCATCGTGGCCAATACCCGGTCCACATCTATTTGCGGTGTGAGCTGTATCTTGTTCTTCGATATGGAATAGCTGGGGTATGTGGCTTTCAGCTCGCTGACCTTCATGCCTTTGTGTGCCAGGTGCGACAGGAATAGAGCCACTCCTACAAGTGCATCGCGTCCGTAGTGCAGGGCGGGGTAGATTACTCCTCCGTTGCCCTCGCCTCCGATTATTGCGCCGCACTCCTTCATCTTCGCCACGACATTCACCTCACCCACTGCAGCTGCAGCATACTGTCCGCCGTGGCTGAGTGTGATGTCGCGCAATGCCCGTGACGAACTCAGGTTCGACACAGTGTTGCCTCCGTTCTTGAGCGAGAGAATATAGTCGGCCGCAGCTACCAGAGTATACTCCTCCCCGAACATCTTGCCCGTTTCGCACACCAGGGCGAGGCGGTCTACATCGGGGTCCACCACTACTCCCAGATCGGCCTTCTCTTTCGTTACCGTCTTGCAGATTTCAGTCAGGTTTTCGGGAATGGGCTCAGGGTTATGGGCAAAATTGCCTGTGGGGTTGCAGTTGAGGCGCACGACCTCCACTCCCATGCGCTCCAGCAGGCGGGGAATCACGATGCCACCCACCGAGTTTACGGCATCCACCACCACCTTGTAGTGTCGGTTGCGTACGGCCTCCGTATCCACTTCGGGTAGTGCAAGAACCATGTCTATATGCTCGTTATCAAACGACGAGCGTTCCACTACGTGTCCTATATTGTCTATCTCGGGGTAGGTGAGTCCGTCCTGTCCGGCAAGAGCCAGCACCTGTTTGCCCTCCTTGTCATTGAGAAATTCACCGTGAGCATTCAGCAGTTTCAGTGCATTCCATTGCTTGGGGTTGTGGCTTGCAGTGATTATTATGCCACCGTCGGCATGCTTGCTTGTTACGGCGAGCTCCGTTCCGGGAGTGGTGCATAGTCCCACAGATATCACATCCGCACCGCACCCGGTGAGTGTGCCGATGACTATGTTCTCCACCATCTCGCCCGAGAGCCTTGCATCTCGTCCGACCACTAAGCGCAGATGTTTGCCGGAAACCGAGTTCTGACGGATGAACGAACAGTAGGCCGTCGTGAATTTCACTATGTCGATTGGGGTGAGGTTGTCGCCCGTGACACCACCAATGGTGCCCCTGATGCCTGAAATGGATTTTATTAGAGTCATTTTCTTTTGGTTATGCCTTGTCGGAGCCGGCCTTGTGCCAGATGTACTATCAGGAAAACGGCAATGCTGTGGCCACATTCCGAGCATTTGTCTCCGCAAGTGTTGTTTTCGCACGGCAAATTAACTAATTTTGGCTAAAACAAAAAATATAATTCCTATGCAAACGAGATATATTCCCTCTTCGGAGCTGGCAATCAACAGTGACGGTTCCGTTTTTCATCTCCATCTGAAACCCGGACAGGTGGCCGATACCATAATCCTTGTGGGAGACCAGAACCGTGTCGGTATTATTGCTCCGTATTTCGAACAGTGTGAATGTGAGGTGAGCAACCGTGAGTTCCACACCGTAACCGGTACATATAAAGGCAAACGCATGAGCGTGGTTTCCACCGGTATAGGTACCGATAACATCGATATCGTCCTGACCGAGTTGGATGCGCTTGTGAATATCGATTTTGCCACCCGTACCGAGAAGGAGAGCAAGACATCGCTCACTCTGTTGCGTCTCGGCACTTCGGGTGCATTGCAGGAAGATATTCCCTTGGGTTCGTTTGTCTTTTCGCGCACTTCGGTGGGGTTCGACGGCCTTTTGAATTTCTACCACGGGCGCAATGAGGTGTGCGACCTTGGGATGGAGCGTGCACTCATGGAGTACACCGACTGGAATGAACTCTGCGCCAAGCCCTATTGCATCGATGCCGACCGGAGACTGTTTGAACTCTTCCGTGATGTCGCCGTGGATGGAATCACAATCTCCGCCCCGGGGTTCTATGCTCCGCAGGGCAGGTGGGTGAGGATGCGTCCGGCCGACCCTGCGCTCAATGAAAAGCTCATTTCGTTCCGCTACCGCTCCCGCCGCATCACCAATTACGAGATGGAGAGCTCGGCACTGGCGGGTCTTGCGGTGCTTATGGGACACCATGCCGCAACCATGTGTACAATCATTGCCCAACGTGCTGCCCGCGAGATGCAGACCGACTATGCACCCTTTGTGCGCAAAATGATTGAGACTGCCCTCGACAGGTTGGTTGCAATGTAGGCGGAACGAATTAAGTAAACTTTAAATTATAAGGTAAAAGTGAAGCAAAAGAGCGGTGGCATTTTCTCGGAAAGTGAAATATTTTTACCTTTGTCCGTCAAAAATTTTCAAAAGTGCAAAAGTTACGTAATATAGCCATTATCGCGCATGTAGACCACGGTAAGACTACCCTTGTGGACAAGATGATTCTGCAGGGACATCTGCTCCGTAACCGCGAGGCTGCCGGAGAACTGATATTGGATAACAACGACATAGAGCGTGAACGAGGCATCACGATTCTTTCCAAGAACGTGTCGGTTATCTACAAGGATTACAAGATAAACATAATCGATACCCCGGGACACGCCGACTTCGGCGGTGAGGTGGAGCGTGTGCTCAACATGGCCGACGGTGTGCTGCTGTTGGTCGATGCTTTCGAGGGCACCATGCCACAGACCCGTTTCGTCCTGCAGAAAGCTCTGGCGCTTGGCAAGAAACCCATTGTGGTCATCAACAAGGTGGACAAGCCCAACTGCCGTCCCGATTATGTCTACGAGCAGGTATTCGACCTTATGTTTACACTTGACGCCACCGACGAACAGCTCGATTTCCGCACTATCTACGGCAGTGCCAAACAGGGTTGGATGTCGCACAAGTGGAAGGAACCGACCTCCGACATTTGCCCGTTGCTGGATGCCATTATCGATGACATTCCTGCTCCGGAGTATGTTGAGGGTACGCCCCAACTGCTCATTACGTCACTGGAGTACTCTTCATATGTGGGCCGTATCGCAGTGGGCAAGCTCACGCGCGGTGTGCTCAGGAACGGAATGAATGTAACGCTTGCCAAACGTGACGGCAAGACTATGATAAAGACCAAGATAAAGGACCTCATGGTCTTCGACGGTCTCGGCAAGAAGAGGGTTGAGCAGGTGGAGTGTGGCGAAATATGCGCACTTATCGGCATTGAGGGTTTCGAGATAGGCGATACGATATGCGACTTCGAGAATCCCGAACCGCTGCCGCCCATCGCCATCGACGAACCTACCATGAGTATGTTGTTTACCATAAACGACTCTCCCTTCTATGGCAAGGACGGCAAGTACGTAACTTCCCGCCACCTCAAGGAGCGTCTTGACAAGGAGCTTGAGAAGAACCTTGCCCTGCGTGTCATGCCGGGCGACACCAACGACAGTTTCATTGTCTATGGCCGTGGTGTGCTGCATCTTTCGGTGCTTATCGAGACCATGCGCCGTGAGGGCTACGAGCTTCAGGTGGGACAGCCCAAGGTCATCATTAAGGAGATTGACGGTGTGAAGTGCGAACCTATGGAGGAACTGATAATCGATGTTCCCGACGAGTATTCGGGCAAGGCCATTGAGCTGACCACCAAGCGCAAAGGTTCGCTGGTGAAGATGGAGTCACGCAACGACCGTACCAAACTTGAGTTCGACATTCCTTCGCGGGGCATTATCGGTCTGCGTAGCAATCTGCTTACCGCCACTGCTGGCGAGGCGGTCATTGCCCACAGATTCAAGGAGTTCGCTCCGTGGAAAGGGGATATCGAGAAACGCACCAACGGCTCTCTCGTAGCAATGGAGACAGGTCAGGCCTATGCTTATGCCATCAACAAGTTGCAGGACCGTGGACGTTTCTTCATTGAGCCGGGCGAGGATGTATACGAAGGCCAGGTTGTGGGCGAGAGCACGCGCGAGGGAGATATATGCATAAATGTCACCAAGTCCAAGAAGCTGACCAATATGCGAGCCAGTGGTTCGGATGACAAGGTCCGCATAGCGCCAGCCGTCAAGTTCTCGCTTGAGGAGGCATTGGAGTATATCCGTGAGGACGAGTATGTGGAGATCACCCCCAAGTTTATGCGCATGCGCAAGATTCTGCTCAACGATACCGACCGCAAGCGTGCCGCCAAGCGCGAGGGCGACAACTAATTGATCATTCCTGCCAGCAAGAAAATCGCCCGCAGTGAAGACGCTGCGGGCGATTCGCCTTTTCCCCGATTA
>CAVHXY010000011.1:0-61713 GCA_963640325.1 Tidjanibacter sp. | reverse complement strand
TAGAGCACAACCTTGCCAAGGTTGGGGTCGCGAGTTCGAGTCTCGTTTTCCGCTCAAAGAGAGAGATTCATCCTATGGGGGCTGAATCTCTTTTTATTTTCTCCAAATCCGTTTGTCGAAGCCATCCCCAATAGGAAAGGGAACCGACTGTAACAAATCTGCAATACAATTTATTTTTATGTAACAGCGGGGAAATATCGTCGAAACAATGCGGGAATACTTTTGCGGCGTAATCAAACAAAAGTAAATCTATGATGCAAAAAGTTATCCGATGCGGCCTTCTGGTGATGGCGATGACCATCCTCGGCATGACCGACATCTATTGCCAGTCATCAATAAGCGGCACAGTAATCGATGCGACGACACAACAGCCCGTCATAGGTGCGACGGTAATAATCCCCAACACCACAATGGGCGTCGCCACCGATCTGGACGGAAAATTCACTATCCAACATCTCAAAACCACCCACTGCTCCATATCGGTGATGATGCTGGGATATGAAACGCAGACTATAGAAAACGTAAAGGTCGGCACCGAGGCACTCTCTGTAGCGCTGGTGCCGCAGAGCGAAGAGATAGATGCGGTGACCGTCAGAACCATAAAACGTCTCAGCAATGAAACAGGCATCACGCAGGAGATAAAGAGCTCCAAAATGGTTGTCAGCGGCCTCTCAAGCAGCTCGATAGCCAAGTCGCAGGACCGTGATGCAGGCGAAGCGGTGAGACGTATCGCCGGAATCTCCGTAGTGGATGATAAATACATCATTGCACGCGGCTTGTCTCAGCGATATAACAATGTGTGGATAAACAACTCTTCCACTCCGAGTAGCGAAGCCGACACCAGATCATTCTCATTCGATGTAATCCCTGCCGGCCAGATAGAGAATATACTTATTATAAAGTCACCGATACCGGAGTTGCCGGCCGACTTCTCGGGAGGCTTCGTAAAAATCAACACCAAAGAAACTCCCGAAGAGCAGCCTTTCAGCGCAAATGTAACTATTGGATACAACTCCGTTGCACACGGCAATGACTTCCTCTATTCCAAGGGAAGCGGCACAGACTGGCTCGGCTACGACAACGGATACAGAATGATGCAGGGTGGGATCTCTGCCGCATACAACAATGGCGATGCTGCGCAGGTTACGAAAATGACCGCCACCGGATTCAATAACGACTGGAACGTCAATTCCAAACGTCCGATACCCGACATGAAGGCCAATGTCTCATACGGCAAAAGCATAGAACTTGGAAACGCAACGAAATTGAATGTAAACGGAGCGCTTAACTACAGTTATACATCACGCTCGTTCCTCGACATGGAGAACTCTCGCTACGGAGTCTACAACAAGGCTGAAGACAAACCCGAGTATCTCTACAACTATACCGACAATCAGTATACCACCAGCGTCAAGGTGGGAGGACTGTTGAATCTTGCCTACATCCGTCGCAACTCACGCTACTATTGGCGCAACATATTCAACCAGACCGGCCTGGACAAGTATACCGAACGAGACGGATGGCAGAACATATCTTCGCTCTACATTCAGAAGAAAGCCGAGTACAACTACTCTTCGCGCACGACATACAACGGACAGCTGGCCGCTGTATATGAATTTGGCGACAACCGTATCGATTGGCGGGTAGGGTACTCTTATGCCAACAAAAACCAGCCTGACCGACGTATCATAAACCGTCAGCAGAACGATATCTATGGCGATGTGAATTACGGTAAGTTGGCAGTGGACCAGAACGACATTGAGCGCAATTTCACGAAACTCAACGAGCATATCGCTTCGGTGGGCGCAGACTACACGCTCTCTCGCGAGAAATTCGAGTTGAAGGCCGGTGTGTTCGCAGACTACCGCAAACGCGATTATCGCAACCGACTCTTCTATTACCGCTACAATCAGAGCAATCTGCCGGATGACTTTGCCTACGGCGATGTAGTAAACGACATGATGGTGGCTTCGAACTTTGCTGCAGACAAGTTCTACATTTACGATGATACTGACAACCGAGACAGCTATGACGGAACGAACAAGGCGGCCGCAGCCTATATAGAACTGAATGTTCCGGCCGGGAAATGGAACATATATGCCGGTGCACGTTATGAGCACAGTGCCATGACCCTTACCAACTACACCCGAATAAACGAATGGACAAGCAAGGACCGCGACTATATTTATGACGATGTCTTCCCGTCGGCCAACATCACATATGAGCTCAACGCCAAGAATCTCTTTAGGGTCGCTTACGGCATGTCTACCAACCGTCCCGAGTTCAGAGAGGTTTCATCTTCGGTCTACTACGACTTCGACCTCTTCAGCGATGTGAAGGGAAATCCCGACCTGAAAGCCGTCTACATCCAGAACGTGGACTTGCGTTACGAGTGGTATCCATCTACAGGCGAGACAGTTTCAGCGGCGCTCTTCTACAAGTACTTCAAGAATCCTATAGAGGCAACGTTCCTTGATGCCGGAGGCAGCTACACCTACACATCAGAGAATGCCGACTCGGCCGATGCATATGGAATCGAACTGGACATCCGCAAGAATCTCGAATTCATGGGCCTCAAGAATGTGGACTTCACCTTCAACGGTTCGCTTATCGACAGCAAGGTGTTCTTTGCCGATGACAGTATGGAACATGACCGTCCCATGCAAGGCCAGTCGCCATACCTCGTCAATGCCGGACTCTACTACAACGGCGCAAGAAACGGACTTACAGTCAGCATGATGTATAACCGCATAGGTAAACGAATCGTAGGAATAGGCAAGGTGGACACAAGTGCTGGTGGCAGTATAGACAATGATATCCCCGACATGTACGAAATGCCGCGCAACTCTCTTGACATAGTGATAGGAAAGAAACTCGGCCAACATTGGGAGGTAAAATTCAGCTGCAAGGATGTTCTGAGCGAGGATTCAATCTACTGCCAATTCCCTAAGTACACCACTGCCGACGGAACCGCTCAATCACGCAAACAAGTAACGAAAAGATACAACACGGGAAGGAACCTGATGCTTAGCATAGGCGCCAAGTTCTAATCCAGAAAACAAATTTCATTTATAAATCATCAAAATTTATGAAAAAACTGTTTTATGCCATCATGGCAATCGCAGCAATGACTCTCTCAAGCTGCAATGAAAACAATGAAAACAACGATCCTACAGGCGATGATCTGTCCGACATCCTCTTCGAAAACGGCACTCAGCTCGGCAACGGAGATGCAGAATTCGAAATCAAGGGCACTTATACCATTCCCCAGAGAACATATACCATGAAAGGTTGGGTTTACGTATGCGATGGCGCTGTCCTTACTATAGAACCGGGCACTGTAATCAAAGGCGACAAGGATACCAAAGCTGCGCTGATTGTTGAGCGCGGTGGTAAAATCTATGCCAAAGGAACCGCCACGCAGCCGATTGTATTCACCTCGGCGCAGAGTGTCGGCAACCGTCGTCCAGGCGATTGGGGCGGTATTATAATCTGCGGTCGTGCCAAGAACAACCAACAGGAGATGATTATCGAAGGTGGCCCGCGCAGCAAACACGGCGGCGATGATGACAACGACAATTCGGGAGTATTGAGCTATGTACGTTGCGAGTTCGCTGGCTATCCTTTCGCAGCCGACCAGGAGATCAATGGAATAACTTTGGGTTCGGTGGGCAGCAGCACGCAGATAGACCACATTCAGGTCTCTTACTCCAATGACGACTCGTACGAGTGGTTCGGAGGAAGCGTAAACTGCAAATACCTTATTGCATACCACGGTTGGGATGATGACTTCGATACCGACAACGGTTTCTCCGGCAAAGTCCAGTATGCACTTGCAGTACGAGATCCCCACATTGCAGACCAGTCGGTTTCCAACGGTTTCGAAAGCGACAACTGCTCCACGGGTGCCGATTCCAAGCCGGTAACCTCATGCGTATTCTCCAATGTCACTTTCATCGGCCCCATCGGTCAGGACGCAGCATTCGAAAACACCACCGCATACATCAACGGAGGGTCGATGAATCCCGGCAACGGTTCGAAGCTTGGCCAGTTTCAGGCAGCCATGCAGGTAAGGCGCAACAGCAACCTCTCTTGTTTCAACTCTGTAGCAGTTGGTTACCCTGTAGGTCTCGTCATTGAGAACGACAAGGGTTCGGCAACACAGGAGGCCGCAACGAGCAAAGCCCTTGAGATATCGAATGTATATATGGCCGGCATGACAATACTGGGTAGTGACAAGAACAAATCCTTCGTCGATGGCTATACGAACAATGCAGGCACACCCGACACTTCGAAGGAGTCGTTCTCTGCCACCTACTTCAAATCGGTTGCAAGCAACAAGTACTTTACCGCAGCAGCCGATCTGAAGCTCTCTGCCAACCACGCTCCGCAAACCGGCAGTCCTCTTCTGGGAGCTGCTGACTTCACGAACGACAAGGTCGCAAGCGGTTTCGACAAGGTTTCGTACATAGGCGCCTTCGCTTCGGATGCAGACCATTGGGATACGGGTTGGACCAACTATGATCCTCAGAATACTAACTATTAACGGACAAATACTTCCCCGACACCTGCGTGGGGGCTGTTCATGCAGGTGTCAATAGCGCAGGATTCGGAAATCTCTTTTCCGAATCCTGCGCCTGTTTTGTCCAGGCGGACACACCTATTCGATTTGATCTATCTCGTACGGAGTCTCCTGATAGACGAAATAGTTGAGCCAGTTGGCAAACAGCAAGTTGGCATGTCCTCGCCAACGGACAATGGGGGAGAGTGACGGATTGTCTTCGGAGTAATAATTGCGCGGGATGTCTATCTTCAACCCCTTGGAAACGTCTCGCCAATATTCGTTGTCAAGACTATTGGGGGCATATTCTGCATGCCCTGTAAGAAAAATCTCGCGCCCGCCTCGTCCAATGATGGCATATACACCGGCGTCCGCTGACTCTGCCACTATCGATAAACCGGGCACCTGCAGTATATCCTCTTTGCGGACTTCGGTGTGACGGCTGTGTGGAACGTAAAAGAGATCGTCGAAGCCACGGAACAATGGACTTGCGTGCGATGCCTTGTGCTCGAACACACCGAACATCTTCTTTGGCAACGGATACTTCTTTATACCGTAATAATGAAACAAGGCTGCCTGTGCTGCCCAACAGATGAACATGCTTGAAGTCACATGCGTGCGGGCCCAATCGAACACACGCTCTATTTCACTCCAATAATCCACCTGCGCATAGTCGAGTTGCTCTACAGGTGCTCCTGTAACGATAAGACCATCGTACTTGTTGTTACACACATCGCTGAAATCCTTGTAAAACTCTTTGATGTGCTCGGGTGGCGTGTTTTTTGACTGGTGGTCATTGAAGCTGATTAAGTCAAGTTCTATCTGGAGCGGAGTGTTCGACAACAGCCTTATCAAATCCGTCTCTGTCACCACTTTTAATGGCATGAGGTTAAGTATCGCTATATGCAATGGGCGAATATCCTGCGTAAAAGCCCGCCCCGTATTCATTACAAAGATGTTCTCTTTCTTGAGCAGTTCTATGGCGGGTAGTCTGTCCGGTATGTTCAGTGGCATATTTTCTGTGTTTTTAGTTCGTCTGTCGTTCTCTTGTAAGTCGGCCTTTATGCCCACTATATCTTGTCGAATGCCTGCTCGAGGTCGGCAATGATATCGTCAATGTGTTCAGTGCCGATACTCAACCTGATGGTCGCCTGACTGATACCCTGCTCTTCGAGCTCCTTGTCGTTCAATTGGCTGTGGGTGGTGGTGGCCGGGTGGATTACAAGACTCTTCACATCGGCAACGTTGGCAAGCAATGAGAATATTTCAAGACTGTCGATAAATTTGTGCGCATCCTTGCAACCGCCCTTTATGTCGAAAGTAAATATCGAGCCCGCACCATTTGGGAAATATTTCTCATAGAGCTTGTGGTCTGGACTTTCAGGCAGATACGGATGGTTCACTTTTGCAACTTTGGGGTGTTGCCGTAGGAAATCAACAACTTTAAGGGCATTTTCCACATGGCGTTCCACACGCAACGAAAGTGTCTCCACACCTTGCAGAAGCAGGAATGCATTGAAGGGGGAAATGGCCGCACCGGTATCCCGCAACAGAAGGGCCCTTGCACGGGTAACGAACGGAGATGGGATATCAGCGAAGACAATTCCATGGTAGCTTTCATCAGGTTGGCTCAGTTGCGGATACTTGTCGTTCTGTTTCCAGTCGAAACGATTGCCGTCTATAATTATGCCACCCAATGACGTTCCATGCCCCCCGATAAACTTGGTGGCCGAATGCACTACAATATCGGCCCCATGTTCCAAGGGGCGCAACAGACAAGGCGGAGTAAATGTACTGTCGACTATAAGCACAATGCCGTTGTCGTGGGCAATCTTCGCCACCGCCTCTATATCTACAACGTTGCTGTTGGGGTTGCCAAGCGTTTCGATGAAAATCAATTTGGTCTCCGGACGGATGGCTGCAGCAAAGTTCTCCGGATTTTCCGGATTGACAAACGTGGTATTGATACCGCAATCGGGCATAGTGTGGGCCAACAGATTGTAGGTGCCACCATAAATGGTCTTTTCGGCCACTATGTGGTCACCGGAACGTGTTATATTCCTTATTGCATAAAAGATGGCTGCCGCCCCACTTGCCACGGCAAGTGCTCCGCTACCCCCTTCAAGGGCAGCCAGACGGCTCTCAAGCACATCCTGTGTCGAATTGGTCAGGCGGCCATAGATATTGCCACTGTCTTTAAGACTGAAACGTGCGGCGGCATGTTCGGAGTTGTGGAAAACATATGATGTGGTTTGATATACAGGGACTGCACGCGAATCGGTCGTGGGGTCGGCATGCTCTTGCCCGACATGCAATTGCAGGGTTTCCAAGTGTAATTTACGTGTTGCCATAAGAATGTTTTATTTTATTGGTTTTTGGAATTATTTTCTGAGACAAAATTAACACTGTAAAATATAATTAATGCATTGTTTAATAAATACAGAAAACATATCTATTTTTGCTCTCAGTACAGAACATTTATTATTACAACACAGTACCCATGACCGAGAAACAGAAAATTTTCACTGACACGCTTGACGAAACCGACCTGAAAATCCTACGGATATTACAGGAAAACGCAAATCTTACGGTAAAAGAGCTGGCAGCAAAAGCCAATTTGAGCACGACTCCCATATTCGAACGGCAAAAACGCCTTGAGCGCAATGGTTACATAAAAAGATATGTGGCCCTGCTCGATGCCGACAAACTCAACAGAGGATTTGAGGTGTTCTGCAATGTGAAACTCAAACAGCTCAATGCAAAAGTAGCTGCCGAATTCACGGCAGCCGTACAGGACATTCCGGAGGTCACCGAATGCTACAATATATCCGGTGAGTTCGACTATCTCCTGCGGGTATTTGCACCTAATATGAAATATTATCAGGAATTCGTGCTGAATGTCCTTGGCCGGCTTGACTGCATGGGTTCACTGCAAAGTGTCTTTGTAATGGCTGAGATAAAGCGCAATCACGGGTTCCCGATATAAACCGATATCTTGCCGACAAAACACCTTACAATGTGGCATATTGCTACAGACCAAAAGGATACGACATTTGTCAATAAAGTGTTGATAAGTTGCCACAATATTTATGGCAAATCGGCACAGTCCCCTTTATCTTTGTAATCACGGCAAGGGTTCCCAAGATGAGACGCTCAGAAAGCGCGAGATTAAAAGGGAATCGGGTGCAAATCCCGAGCAGTTTCCCGCTGCTGTAAGTTTCTGTCCACAATGCGGTATCGCTCTTTTGAGACAAAAGAATAGCTATCGCATGTATGGAGAAAGAATGTTTCGGCACTCTTTGGCCACTGGTTCCATTGGAATCGGGAAGGCGCCGGAGCAGAAACGAGCCAGAAGACCTGCCCTCGCCTTTGCGTCATGTGACTTTCGGGAAGAAGTGACAGACGAACAGACTGCAAAAACAGCAACAAATAGAAAATAAATATTCGTGCCGTCACAAAAGGACAAGGCACTATGCTGACCGCGCCTTGTTCCCGAATTCCGACCGAAGAAAAAGGATAACATATATAAAAAGATACGATATTATGAGTGCTTACGAAACTACTATCATCAAACGCGACGGCAAACGGGAGCCTTTTTCCATTGATAAAATAAAGAACGCTGTACGCAAGGCATTTCTGGCGGTGGGCGGATTTGCCACCGAGGAAGATATTACCTCTGTACTGTCACGGGTCCGAATAACCGACGGAATGAATGTGGAAGAGATACAGAACCAGGTAGAAGTGGCACTCATGGCCGAGCACTATTTTGCAGCAGCCAAGTCGTATATGCTCTATCGTCAGAGTCATACGGAGGACCGCGAGACCAAGGAGCGCCTGGAGTTTCTGATGAACTACTGTATGGCCGAAAATGCGGCATCGGGAAGCAAATACGATGCAAATGCCAATGTCGACAAGAAAAACATAGCGACACTTATAGGCGAAATTCCAAAGGCCGGATTCATCCGACTGAACCGCCGACTACTTACCGACCGTCTGAAGGAAATGTACGGGAAAGAGTTGTCGGACAAGTATATGAAAATGCTCGGCAACCATTTCATTTACAAGAATGATGAGACGAGCCTCGCGAACTATTGCGCCAGCATAACCATGTATCCTTGGCTGTTGAACGGAACGCTCAGCGTGGGCGGCAACTCCACCAAACCCACCAATCTGAAGTCATTCTGCGGAGGTTTTGTCAATTTGGTCTTCATCGTATCGAGTATGCTCAGCGGAGCATGTGCCACACCCGAGTTCCTGATGTATATGAACTACTTCATTGCCCTTGAATATGGCACTGACTACTACCTGCATGCGGACGAAGTGGTGGACCTTTCGTTGAAACACAGAACGTTGGACAAGGTAATTACCGACTGTTTCGAGCAAATTGTCTACTCCATAAACCAGCCTACAGGTGCACGTAATTTCCAGGCCGTATTTTGGAACATATCGTATTATGATGAATTCTATTTCAAGAGCCTCTTTGGAGAGTTCGTTTTTCCCGACGGTTCGCGTCCCGACTGGAAATCCCTTTCATGGCTGCAGAAACGTTTCATGAAGTGGTTCAATGCCGAGCGTCTCAAAACCCCGCTTACCTTCCCTGTAGAGACAATGGCATTGTTGACAGAGAACGGCGATGTAAAAGACAAGGAATGGGGGGATTTTACAGCCGAAATGTACTCCGAAGGCCACTCGTTCTTCACCTACATGAGCGACAATGCCGATTCGCTGTCGAGTTGCTGCCGGTTGCGCAATGAAATTCAGGACAACGGTTTCAGCTATACTCTCGGGGCCGGTGGCGTATCGACAGGCTCGAAGAGCGTGCTTACCATAAACTTGAACCGTTGCATCCAGTATGCCATCAATAACGGGATGGATTACCTCGTATATCTCAATGAAGTGGTGGAGCTCGTGCACAAGGTTCAGCTGGCCTATGACGAGAACTTGAAGGAGCTCAAGAACAAGGGCATGATGCCTCTTTTCGATGCCGGATATATCAATATTGCCCGCCAATACCTCACCGTGGGCATAAACGGTCTGGTGGAAGCCGCAGAATTCCTTGGCATAGAAATCAATGACAATGAAAAGTATGTGAAGTTCGTACAGGATGTGCTCGGAGTCATAGAGAAGTGCAACAAGCGATACAGGACCAAGGAGACTATGTTCAACTGCGAGATGATTCCCGCTGAGAATGTGGGTGTCAAACATGCCAAATGGGACAGGGAAGATGGGTATGTTGTACCGCGCGACTGCTACAACAGCTACTTCTACATTGTGGAGGATCAGTCACTCAACATCATTGACAAATTCCGTCTGCATGGCAGGAAGTACATTGAGCACTTGACCGGTGGCTCGGCATTGCATCTCAACCTTGAGGAGCATCTTTCCAAACAACAATACAGACAGTTGTTGCGAGTGGCAGCACAAGAGGGGTGCAACTATTTTACGTTCAATATTCCCAATACGATATGCAACGACTGTGGTCATATCGACAAGCGATACCTGAAAGAGTGTCCCAAGTGTCACAGCAAGAATATCGACTACCTCACCCGCATCATAGGCTACATGAAGAGGATTAGCAATTTCTCGGCCGCCCGCCAAAAGGAGGCTGCGAGAAGGTACTATGCCAAAGACCATGGCGAAATAAAATGCTAAAGTTCTATAACTTTGATATAGTTTGCCAGGAGATTCCTGACGAAATAACCCTTGCCGTAAACATCTCGGGCTGTCCGAACCACTGCCCGGGATGTCACAGCAAATGGCTATGGGAAGATATCGGGGAAGTACTTGACGAACATGCCTTGAAAATATTGGTGGAGAAATACTCCTCAGCCATCACATGCGTGTGTTTTATGGGGGGAGATGCGGAGCCACAAAATGTGGAGATTCTTTCGCGGTATGTCCATGCAGAATGGCCGTCGCTGAAAACCGGGTGGTATTCCGGGCGCAGCGACATTCCCTCCGGCATTGACCGTCAGTCATTCGATTTCATAAAGCTCGGAGCTTACGTCGAAGCATTGGGCGGTTTGCGTTCACCCAAAACCAACCAACGGCTGTATAGAGTCTGTCATGATGGAACCATGGAGCGAATGGAATTCAATCCTAAATAAATAAGACCGTTGGATTTTCCTGCAAACAATTTTTAACAGAATGGGGCTTTGGTGTGATATCTTCGCACCGATTTGTTTAATCACCCCCATTTTCTTACATTTGTAAAATGCTATGTTTTGGCCGAGAGGGGTGTCTAGAAGACCCCATCCCAACAACAGCCATTGCAGAAATGTTTCCCAAGGAACATTAAACGGGGAAGCGCATAAAAACACAAGACAGAAAAAGTAAAATACACGATAGCAAACATTGCAAAGGAGATGAAAGTATTGAAATTCGGTGGGAGTTCCGTAGGCGGAACAGAGGCTCTGCTCAAGATGAAGTCAATTGTAGACAAGCAGCCGAATGACTGCATTATTGTGGTTTCTGCAATGAAAGGCGTCACGAACATCTTGACGAAGATATACGAACTGGCCGTGGCTGGCGAAGCATTCGACAAGGAGTTGGAGTCCATAAAAACACTGCATCTCACAACAGCTGAACAATTGCTTGATACCACCGACTTCGAGGCGTTCAAGGAGGAACTCGCAGAGATGTTCGGAGTTCTGGAAGCACTGAAAACAGAGCGTTGCACAAAGTCGAATGCCGACAAGGACCGTATCGTGTCGTTTGGAGAGTGCTTCTCATCACACTTGATAAGCCGTCTCCTCAAAGCCGAATGGGTTGATGCGAAAGAGCTGATAATCACTAACTACAACTTTGGCAAGGCCGATGTCATCTGGCACAAGACATGCCAAATCATAGCAGACCGATTTATGGGACTCAATCACAAGGTGATCGTTCCCGGGTTTTATGCCGCCACCCTTGACGGTCGCACAACAACCATGGGGCGCGGAGGTTCCGATCTCTCGGCCGCAATCATTGCCGCAGCCATAAATGCCGAAATACTGGAGATATGGACAGATGTGAACGGCATGATGACTGCAGACCCACGCATAGAACCCAAGGCGATAACTTTGCCGAAGCTCACTTACAGTGAGGCGGCCGAGTTGAGCAATCTCGGAGCCAAAGTTCTCTATCCGCCTGCAGTATGGCCGGCCACCAAGACCAAGATACCCATTCTCATAAAGAACACATTTGAACCGGAAAACGGAGGCACATTGATTTGCGACAAGACCGAAGAGGCCGACAATCGCCCCGTCAAGGGTATCTCATATATTCCCGACATGAGTGTTGTGGTGTTGAGCGGAGATGTACTGCTCGGCAAAGTGGGCGCATCGGCCGAACTGTTCAGAATCCTGGCCGAAGAGGAGATCAACATCTCGTTCATATCGCAGACCGCATCGGAGTACAGTATCACATTTGCGGTGCAAGCTTCCGATGGACAGCGTACAGTAGATGTACTTGAGAGGCATTTCCATTCAGACAGGAGCAATGGCATAACCTACAACATATCCATCGACAATGACATGGCCATATTGGGACTTGTTGGGCAGAATATGCGCAACACCCCGGGAATCTCCGGCAAGTTGTTCTCCACACTCGGCAAATACGGCATAAACGTCTCGGCCATAGCCCAAGGCAGTTCAGAGCTGAATATATCCGTCATACTGTCAATGAAGGATGTCGTACGTGCCGTACGAGTACTTCACAGTGCGTTTTTCCTGGGTGGCTATGTGGTCATGGACATATATGTAGCCGGACATGGCAATGTGGGGGACGCTCTGTTGAAGCAGCTCAAGAAACAACAGGAATATATTTTTGAGCGTTACGGCATAAGTCTCTGTCTGCGCGGATTGATGGATTCGAAAAAGATGTTGCTCTCCGAAGAGAGCATACTCCAACTCTATCCCGATGGGTGGGCAGACAAGGCTATTGCGTCATCATTGGACGAGTTTACGAACTATATCATAACCAACCATAACCACAGCACTTTATTGGTGGACTGCACTGCCAATGCCACCATTGCCGGATGTTACGAGCTATTGCTCTCAAACGGCATAAATGTAGTTACGGCAAACAAGATAGCCGCATCGGGCCGTTACGAACAATACGAGAGACTGCACCGTCTGGCAAAAGAGAACTCAAGCAGTTTCCGCTATGAGACGAATGTGGGCGCCGGTCTACCGGTGCTGGCCACAATCGAGGACATGGTCAAAAGCGGCGACACGATAACCGGAATTCAAGCCGTGCTGTCGGGTAGTCTCAATTTTATACTGAACAAGATTCATGCGGGCGACACACTTGTCGGGGCGCTCGGAAAGGCAGCAGCGGCAGGATTCACCGAGCCTGATCCACGCATAGACCTTTCAGGTAAGGATGTAGAGCGCAAGTTATTGATCCTGGCGCGTGAAGCCGGTTATAAACTGGAGGACGAAGACATAGAAGAACATCCGTTCATTCCCAAAGCGCTGCTTGCCATTGGAGACAAAGAGGAGTTTATGCGCGGTGTGGCCGAATATGGCAAGGTGCTTGAAGGGCGCATGAAAGAACTGAAAAAGAGTGGCAAATGTCTGCGATACATTGCTTCGTTCCGAAAAGGCAAGGCAAGCATAGGTCTGGCAGAGATAGAATCGACCCATCCGTTCTACCTGCTCGATGACAGCAACAATATAATAATGATCAACTCCGAGCGTTACAATGAGCATCCCATGACAATTCGCGGTTATGGAGCAGGGGCCGAAGTGACAGCTGCGGGAGTCTTTGCAGACATTATGAAGACAATACTCAATTAGGGGAGACAAAGCCAATGCGGTTAGTTACGTCTCTGCGACAGAGATAGGAAATAAAATCATGGAATTAAATCTATTATGAACAAAACAACTGTTTTCGCACCGGCAACGATAGCCAACCTTGGCTGTGGATTTGACGTGATGGGCATGGCTCTTGACGAAGAGGGTGACGTGCTTGAGATGTCAATGAGCGAAGGAGACGGTTTGAACATTGCAAATGCATGCAGTGTTCCATTGCCCGAAGACAAGGAGAAAAATGTAATCACTCCTGTCGTGCAGGCTTTCCTAAAAGCGACTGGGCGCAAGGCACAAATTGACATAACAGTTAAAAGAAAGATCTATCCCGGTAGCGGTATCGGATCAAGCGCAGCTTCAAGTGCCGCTGCAGCTTACGGCATGAACGAGCTTTTTGGCCGCCCGTATACTCCGCAAGAACTTGTCGTTTTTGCGATGGAAGGCGAACGGTTGGCATGTGGCAGTGCCCATGCTGACAATGTAGCGCCTGCCATCATGGGAGGCGCAGTGCTTGTCAGAGGCTACAACCCTTTGGATGTCATTCAACTACCAGTACCGGACAATTTCTATTGCAGTGTAGTGCATCCGCAAATTGTAGTTACGACCAAGCAGGCGAGAGAGGTGCTGCCCACCCAGATTCCTCTCCAAACGGCGGTCAGACAATGGGGCAATGTCGGCGGTTTGGTTGCCGGATTTTTCTCCGGAGACATCAAACTCATCGGCCGTGCGATGCATGACGAAGTGGCTGAACCGTTCCGCAAAGCGTTCATTCCGGGGTTCGACCAACTGAAAGCACGTTTGCTCAATGCAGGCGCATTGGCCATGAACATTTCGGGCTCGGGGCCTTCGGTGTTTGCACTGTCGGACAACAAGGCTACTGCCGACATTGTAGGAGTCATCATGTGGGAGCATTTTGCAGCACAAGGAATCGCATCGGAGACATTCGTAATGAAAGTTTCACAAAACGGAGCAAAAACGATTTAAAATGAAATATTACAGTACAAGAGACAAAGACAAAAAAGCGCCGTACGAGCTCAAGGATGCGGCATTTATGGGGCTTGCACCAGACGGAGGGCTATTCGTGCCGGAACGCATACCAACGGTAGATATGGCAGAGGTGGAGCACCTTGCCGGAAAATCCTATGCGGATATGGCATTCTATCTGGCCAAGCAACTGTTTCCCGACGCAGTGGACAACAACGAGTTGCATGAGATGTTGGAACATATCTACAATTTCGACTGCACTCTACGGCACATGGACGGCAACAAATACACCTTGGAACTATTCCACGGTCCCACATTTGCATTCAAGGATTTCGGTGCCAAGTTCATGGGCGGAATGTTGGGATTGCTCAACAAATCGTCCGAAGAGCTCATTGTACTGACCGCCACATCGGGAGATACAGGCAGCGCTGTAGCCAATGGTTTCTACAACGTTGCAGGCATAAAGGTTGTAGTGCTTTATCCCGAGGGGAAAATCAGCAATCTGCAAGAGAGCCAAATGACCACTTTGGGTGGCAACATCCGTCCGCTGAAGATCAATGGCACGTTTGACGACTGCCAGGCATTGGTAAAGGCTGTATTCAATGACAAGGAATTCAGAAAGAAGAAGAATATAACCTCAGCCAACTCGATAAACCTGCTCCGTTGGGTGCCGCAATCATTCTACTATTTCTATGGATATTGTCAATGGAAAAAGGTGACAGGCAAGACAATGCCCGATGTGGTGGTGCCGAGTGGCAATTACGGCAACCTCACAGCCGGTATACTTGCCTCGCTCATGGGCTTGCCCGTAAAGCATTTCACTGCCGCTTCAAACAGCAACGACATAATTCCCAAAATGCTCCTGAGTGGCAAATACGAACCGAAGCCCTCGGTAAGGACCATAGCCAATGCGATGGATGTGGGCAACCCGAGCAACTACGAGCGTATGATGTATCTCTACGATAACGATTTCACAAAACTCACCGGAGTGCTCAATGGTTTTTCATGCGATGACGAGGAGATCCGCCAGGGCATACGTGAAATGTACGAAAAATACGGATATGTATCAGACCCTCACAGCGCAGTGGGGTATAATGCAGCAAAGCATTATGATATAGACGGATTCTGGCTTTCCACTGCACATTATGCCAAGTTCGGAGAAGTCATACACGAAACGCTTGGCCGCGATTTCGAGATTCCGGCACCGTTGCAGGCGGCACTTGCAAAGCCCAAAGTCTCAGTGGCAATGGAAAATGATGTGCGCAAATTAAAGGAATATATTCTTAGCATCTGAAAAGCAACAACTTCATGGTAGGTGATGAATATTTCGCCCCAGGATGGATAGAGTACAATCATCGATTGCAGTACCGCCAGTATGATGTGACAGGTTTGGTAAAGGATACAGGCAAGAGAAACATCTTGGGATTCGTTTTGGCGAATGGGTGGTATCGTAGTCGAATGGCAAGGATGAATGACAATTGGGTCTATGGCGACCGTTTAAGAGTCTCTGCTTTTCTTGTTCTTGTCTATCAAGATGGTACTCAACAAGTGGAAAGCACTGACGACACTTGGAAATGCCATGCTGGCGAAATAACGAAGACCGACATCTATGACGGTGAATTTTGTGATGCCAGGTTGGCTCAACAAGGGTGGAGTGAAGCTCCTTTTGATGATGCCCAGTGGAGTTCGAGTGCTCATGTTGAAGCACCAACCGCTGCTCAGGTGTTTGCGCCTACGGCAAGTTATCTGGCTGATGTCAAGAGTTTCTTTGAGAAATGGTTGGAAGATGTGCAGTTGTCTCAGTCTGAGGAAGGCGGTGTGGCATGTGTAGTACCCGACTTGCGTAGGAGTTATGGCTCGTCAGGTTGGGATGATGTCATTACCGTTTTACCTACCTTATTATATAAGGTATGGTGACAAGGCGTTTTTGTCCAAGATGTACCCTAGCATGAAGCGATGGGTGGACTATTGTGAGCGAAATGCGGGAGCCTCGCTGATTTATCCAGGAGGACGATTTGGCGATTGGTTCGATTTCTCTGTGGCCAATGGCAACAAGGAGTCGGCTACGGCAAAGGACTTGGTGGGTACTGCTTATCTGGCATACTCCGCCTATCTGACGGCTGAGGCTGCCAAGGTTCTTGACAAGGAAGCAGACGCTTGCCAATATGACTCCCTATATAATAAGGTAAAGGCGTCTTTCAAGAGAAAATATATTGTAGAGGATACTGAAGGTGACAAACAAGACATTCGCCTCAGTTCAGATACGCAAACTGCCAGAGTTTACCCATGCGTTGGAGATACGCATCCCCTGTGATTCCTCTGTCTCCATGATTGAGCACAGGGTCTTTGCCATAACGCTTCCAATGCACCATATCGTCGCTCACAGCCATGCCAATGCGCTCGGCATTTCCCTTGGCATTGTAGTACATCACGAAAGGATAGCCGGTAAGCATCTTGGGGTCGCGCCAAATGGAATTTTTGTAAATCTTGTCGTTGTCCCACCAGCTCACGTCCTTGTCCTTTGGCGAAAGCACTGAATGCGGGAGACGTTCCCACTCGTGGGCTACCATAGGGTTACCCGTGGTGCTGGCGATGCCGATGGAAAGGTCGCCCTGCTCGTAACCAATGGTATTGCTGCCGAAATAGCTCATCCAATACTTGCCCTGATACTTCTCCACACCATATTTGCATCCCCAAGTGGGGTCTGGCAAGGCAATGTAGCCACCCTTCTGATTACAATCCCAATCTGTAGGGTTGGAAAAAGACAGTACCTTGCCGAGTGTCTTCCAATGGAGCAAGTCCTTACTGGAAGCCATCCATGTCTCATATCCACGTCCGTCAAAAACAAAATAGTACATATACCACTTGTTGTCCATACGGAAGATGGTGGGACAATCGGTTGTCTTCGTCGGGTCTGTGCCCGTCATTACCAAGCCATATTTATAAGGAGTCTTCACTTCTTCATAAACACGCTTCATCTCTGCGTCACTCACATTCGTTTGTCCTTTAGCAACAGGACAGGACAGCGAGCACCATTGCCAATATCACTTGTCTCAGCATAACGTTTCCTATTTCTTTAACTATTTCTTTAAGAATAATGGAATGAAATACAATATTTACCCTACAAATTCTTCCAGTAATTTGGAACCTCCTTCACCCACTAATCTTGCATGAACTTCAGAAGCAATAAGATTTTCAAGTTTTTCTCCTGTGATACCATCCTTCTGCCATTTCTTACCATAATTCTCATCATTAAGAACTTCATTCCACCAAGAGGTTCCTTTCATCAGTGCTACACCTCTTTGCCAGAGATTGGGGTTCTTTTTCTGTACTACTCTATCCCAAAGATGTGTATATTCATGAATAGGATGTTCGGGAGAAATCTTTGTTTCATCAAGGTACATATTGCCCTCTTTATCCACAAAGCCATAGACTATCCCTTGTGGAGTAGTAAAGAAGGGTATTCCCTTGAAATCCCTATTCCATTCCTCAGAAGTACTTATAGCTTGTCCATTATTATCAACAAAGATTACTCTGCCTGTTGCAGAATCTACCTTTACTGAACGCCATTCTTGATGTTGTTGGCCACTAGCATCACCCTCAGCTTGCTTGGATTCTCCTTGTGATGCTGATATATCCAATCCAGCATTGTTCCCATTTGTTTCTCCGTCTTCAACATTGTAGCTATCGCTATTATATTTTCCTTGGGTAATTTCATCTCGTGCAGACAATCCATTAATAGACCCTGGAAATCCCTTTCTTTCTCTATCATTGTACTCATTATTTGTATTATTATCTATTTTATGATACTCTATTATATCAAATTCCCCAGCACCTTTATAAATTACAGTGTATTCATAATTGGCTGTACATATAATGTCTCCATAAGCAGTATTATTGCCGTATTTAGTTATTAAAGCACTATATAATATAGGAAATTCTCCTTTAGGCAAGTTATGTTTATCTATAAAAGCCTGAATATCATCAACAGCCTGATGTAAACTCCCTATATCATGATTCTTCAAGAACTCCTCCATATCAGCCCTGTTCTTTACAGGAATACCAAGGCTTTTCATGTGAGAGATTAGCTGGTCTGTTAGGGCAGTATCTGTACCAAAGAAATCCTGTCCACCATAATCATCAATACCTTTATACAATTTTTGCAACTACCTCAAAATAGCATAATGACAATCCTAAAAATCATTAAGTCAAATGCAAAATTCAACATTTTTTTCAAATTGACGAGTATTGCGAACCGATTTTATGGTACTTTGCCATCTTCAACCTCGGGTGTCTGCTCGGCAGAATGTCGTTGGAAAAAGGAAGCGGACATCCCACCATTCTACCAATCTTGTATTTCCGCCTTTTTTCATATGGCCGGAACAGGCACCTGCACTCCAATGTTTAAGAAACGAACTAAATCAAGAAAGGCGGTGATTTGTAAATTCACCGCCTTTTTATCCATTCCGCTCAAAAACGGAACTGTTTGGCTACATGTCATCAAGGCTCGAGCCTTCATCCTCTTCTTCCTCTTCCTCGTCGTCCGCTATTTCATCGGCACCTTTTATCTCATCGTTGTAGTAATCTTTCTCTTCCTCTTCTATGTGGTCATCTATCTTGACATTGACTTTCACAAGATAGCTCACATCTTCCGTCTCAAAGGGAACAGCATAAAAGAAATCTCCCGACGGCTTGTCGACTCTGATCATATAATCCGTATAGCCGGTGGGATATTTGTTTTTGACCGCTTCCTGTAGTTCGACAGGCAAATTGTGAAGACTGATAACAGAATGCTTTTTTGCCATATTTCTTATGCTCGATTTATTGTTTGCCGTAAAATTTCTGCAAGTATAAGCAAAATTTGCAAAATGCGGCCCCATTTGATTTTTATTTTCTTTAAAAAACAAAATAACCCGAGAATGCGTGATTTTTCCAGCCGTGCACACCAGCCAATCCGACAAAAAGTAATATATTTACATTAAAAAATGGCCTATATGCATAGTGAAATCACAGAGCTGCGACGACTGCTGAACGAATACAACTACCGTTATTATGTGGAGGCAGCCCCCATCGTAAGCGACTTCGAATATGACAAGCTAATGAAACGCCTGCAGGAACTCGAGGCGCAACATCCTGAAGAATTCGACCCAACATCACCCACCCAAAGGGTCGGCAGTGACTTGAGCAACGAGTTCGTGACCGTCAAACACCGCTATCCGATGCTCTCTTTGTCGAACACCTATTCGCTCGACGAACTGAAAGAGTTCTGTACGAAGGTGGAGAATGAGGTAGGGCAAGTGGATTATGTCTGCGAACTAAAATTCGACGGTACGGCAATATCCCTCACCTATGAGCATGGCATTCTGACTCGTGCCGTCACACGCGGAGACGGAACAACCGGCGATGACGTTACGGCCAATGTGAAGACAATTCGCAGTATTCCACTCAAATTGCGGGGGAATGACTATCCCGACTATTTTGAGATTCGTGGTGAAATACTCATGCCCTTCACATCGTTCGAACGGCTCAATACCGAACGAGAAGACATTGGAGAAAGTCCTTTTGCGAACCCGCGCAATGCAGCTGCAGGAACACTCAAACTGCAGAACTCCTCCATAGTGGCCGAACGAGGGTTGGATTGTTTCCTGTATTATCTTAAAGGAGACCTATTGCCCTTTGATTCACATTGGGAGAACTTGCAAAAGGCCAAAGAGTGGGGCTTCAAGGTATCGGACAAGATGAAGATCTGCCACAGTTGGCCCGAGGTAGAGCAATATATAACTGATGTAGACATCTTGCGAAAGGAATTACCTTATGCAACGGACGGTGCTGTAGTAAAGGTCAACGAATACGAAATGCAACGGCGGCTCGGTTCTACTGCCAAGGCTCCCAAATGGGCCGTTGCATACAAATTCAAGGCCGAGAAAGCTCTCACAGAGTTACTGAGCGTGGATTTTCAGGTAGGACGTACGGGGGCAGTCACTCCAGTAGCGAACCTCGCCCCAGTACAACTTGCAGGCACAACTGTAAAAAGAGCCACATTGCATAATGCCGAGCAGATTGCGCTTTTGGACATACGGCTCGGAGACATGGTGTATGTGGAAAAAGGAGGTGAAATCATCCCCAAAATTACCGGCGTGGAGTTATCTATGCGAAAAGCTGACTGCCGGCCATTTGAATACCTTTCCGTTTGTCCGGAGTGCGGTACACCATTGGTAAAACTGGAGGGCGAAGCCAAACACTATTGCCCCAACCAAAACCATTGTCGTCCGCAACTTATAGGACGAATCATCCACTTTATCTCCCGCAAAGCTATGAACATTGAAGGTATTGGCGAAGAGACAGCTGCATTGATGTTCGAAAGTGGAATAGTGCACAACATTGCCGACCTCTACGACCTGCATCCCGCCATGCTTGCCACATTGCCACGCCTGGGAGACAAGAGCGCCGAAAATATCATACGTAACATCGCCGCCTCCAAGCATGTTCCTTATGCAAGAGTTCTGTTTGCATTGGGAATCAGATTTGTGGGAGAAACAACCGCCAAGTCACTGGCAGCGCATTTCCGGACCATTGACGAATTGATGGCCGCCAATACAGACGAGCTCATACAGGCAGAGGATATAGGCACAACCATTGCTGAAAGCATTGTGGAATACTTTGCACAGAAAGACAATCTGGAGATTGTGGCGCGCCTTCGGAAAGCCGGATTGCAATTCGCCTCCACAGAGCAGACACTGTTGTCAAATGCACTCGTTGGGATGAAGATTGTAATATCCGGTAAATTCGAACGCCATAGCCGCGATGAACTCAAATCGTTGATAGAAAGCCATGGCGGAAAAAATCTTTCGACCGTTTCGGCAAATGCAGATTTCATTCTCGCCGGCAATGACATGGGGCCGGCCAAAGCAGCCAAGGCTCAAAAGCTAGGTATAAAAATCATAGGCGAAGAAGATTTCGAAAAAATGATTAACTTTGAAAATGACAAAGAGCCGTCTTTTGATAGGGAAGAAAGGTTTATAGTCAAAAATGTTAAAAACGCAACACAGGGTAGCCTATTTTAGAATTTAATAATATCTTTGTAAAAATAACTTTAAGAACGCTATTTATTTAACAGACGATATTATGAAAAGGCAATTGCACGGCTTGGGAGTAGCACTTGTGACTCCGTTTTTTGAGGACGGTTCGGTAGATTACGGTTCTCTCATGAAACTGACCGAGTATCTGTCCGACGGAGGAGTGGACTACCTGGTGGTAATGGGAACGACAGGGGAGACACCGACTCTTGAAGTCGAAGAGAAAATCCAGGTGCTAAATGCCGTCAAGGAAGCCAACAAGAAAGGGCTTCCCATAGTACTCGGCATAGGAGGCAATTGCACTGACAAATTGATCCGGGAGGTGTCCGAAACTGACCTGACAGGTATCGATGCCATACTGAGTGTGACTCCATACTACAACAAACCCTCGCAAAGAGGTATATACGAACACTACAAGGCATTGGCCCAATCGACCGAATGTGACATAATATTATACAACGTACCCGGCCGTACCGGAGTCAATATGCTGCCCGAAACAACCATTCGATTGGCAAACGAATTCGAAAACATCATCGCCATAAAAGAGGCAAGCGGAAAGATAGAGCAGACGACAGAGCTCATTGCCAAACGTCCGGAGCACTTCATGGTGATTTCCGGCGATGACAGTCTGGCATTAGAGACAATCAAACGTGGGGGAGACGGGTTGATATCTGTTGCAGGAAATGCATTCCCGCAATATTTCTCACAACTGATACACCGACAGTTCCATGGAGAGTATGACACAACCGAACGCATGTGGCAGACCATAGCCCCTATTGTAAAGATGCTCTTCGAAGAGGGCAACCCTTCGGGCATCAAGGCAGCACTGTCAATAAAAGGTCTTTGCCAAAATCGCCTCCGGCTACCATTGGTCCCCATATCGGACGACCTATACGGGAGGATGAAGGCAAGTATCGAGATGGACAACTTCTGATTTTCGGACCATGATTCTGCCATAAAGAGACTAAACCGGCTGTCAGGAGCGTTGATAAGAAAAAATGCAATGAAAAAGATTTGTTTATTACTTCCACTTTTCGCACTGCTATGCGCCGGTTATAAAATTCCAGACGAAGAGGATATAATCGCCAAAACTCTTGACGGCAATTCGCAATACTATTACCCCAATCTCATGATGCGCTATGTGGGCGGTGATACCACGCTAACGCTCACAGATTATCACTACCTATACTACGGATACACCTACACAAAGGAATACAAACCTTTGGCAAACATCCCCGCCAAAGACAATATCTTGAGAATATTCGAAAAGGCACAAGACCAACCGACACGAGACGATTTGCTACAATTGATTGAGTATGCCAAGCAGGTTATGGTTGCCGACCCGTTCAGCCCCAGCAATCTCAACTATCTCGTTTATGCATATGGCTCAATAGGGGACACCGTCAATGAGAAAATCTATTACGACAAGTTTACCAAAGTAATAGATGCCATAGACAACTCAGGAAAGGGAGACAAGGAAGCCTCACCGAAACACGTATTGATGTTCTCGCATGCCAATGATTTTGTTACGGTCAAAGGCTATGGTGTCAAGAGCAGCCATGTCGTTTCAAACAAGGTGGAATACATCTTCTACAACGAACGGGCCGAGAACGGCGATCGAGGAATGTATTTTGACTACTCAAGAGTATACCTTGTACGCCCCGACGAGATACCAAAACGCGAGCGAAGCTGGCAGATAAACTCCATACCGATAGGGAAAGCACAAAATGCCTCGGAGCAATAATCTCCGCCATCCATCCACCACAAATACTTAGCACGACAAAAAACAGAACGCAGATGCGCATTCACATAATCACAATCCTTTTCGCAATACTGACCCTGTTGGTCGGATGCAACCAGTTCTCATACATGGACAACCTTGACGACACAGACAACGAAGTCCAACATACTCTGATTCTATATCTTTTGGCCAACAACACACTGGCCGGTTACATTGATGACGACCTGCGGGAAGTGCTCGCTGTAGTAGACAACAACTTTAGCAGCAAGGCCCGCATTGTGGTCTACTACGACCGATACGAGCAGCGTGACAAAACCGACTCGACGACATTGTTTCTGGTTCAACGCAACAACATCGCCTCCGATGAATACCTCAATCGCCTGACAGAGCTGAAGAAATACCCCGATCAGGACTCCACCGATCCCACGGTGATGCAAAACGTGCTTAATGACATCAAGGAACTGGTTCCAAGCAAGACTTACGGCATCGTCATATCGGGGCACGGCACAGGTTGGTTTCCGCAACCGACGAATGATCCTGCAACAAATACCACAGTGGACTATCAGCGAAGCCTTGCTTTGGCCAATGCCTCAATGTCCGTTGAGTCGGAACACCCGTTTGTAAAACTTGACGGAGCGAACGAGACCCGTTGGTATGGCCATGACAACTATTACGAGTTTGACCTCTCCCGAAACAGGTATGCACGCACCAAGAAAGAGACCTATATGTCATCCACAGATCTGGCTGCAGGTCTCTCGCCCATAAAGTTCGAATACATCATATTTGATGCCTGCTTCATGTCTTCCATTGAGATGCTTTATGACTTGCGCAACAGCGCAAAATACATTGTCGCTTCACCTACAGAGATATTGGCCAACGGTTTCCCATACACTAATGTCATCAACGGCATATTCAACAAAGGCATGTCACTCTACGATGTGGCGCACACCTACATCGAGTTTTATCTGGGCAGCGCCACGCAATCGGCCGCCATCACAATCATAGACTGTTCTCAAATAGATGCTTTGGCCGAAAAGGCAAGAGCGATATACCGGAATGGTACAAATGACATAGACATCAGCCAAATACAACCCTTGGAAGGCATTACGGCAAATCATGTATTCTTTGACATGAACCAATACATCAAGGCATTATGCTCTGACGAAGTGCTCTATGCGGAATATCTCGAACAATTCAACCGCACTGTACCATACCACGACAACACCGGATACATCTATTCAGCCTACGGGACCACACCGATCTTGGGAGACAAACTCACAATGTGCGGCATTTCAGCCTACATCCCTCGAGAGTCTCTGCCCATTACCAAAAGCTATTACCAGAAGACGGCATGGTATGACTTCATCAGCCACTAAACATGGGCGAGATACCATACGGAATCAGCCACGTTAGACCTCCAGTACCTCATCTTGGTTGATATACCATAGGAAACCCTTCACATCGGGATATCCCATTCCCTTGAGGATAGTGACATATGTTTCAACCTGCTTTATGTGGTCGGGGTCAACACCCAGCCCAAACTTGTAATCCACGACCATCGTCTCCTTTGCGCCCATCATAACACGGTCGGGACGGCACACTTTGCCTGACGGCAACAAAAGATCCGCTTCAGTACGTACTTGTAGCCAATCGTCAGAGAACCAATGAGACACTATCGGCCGTTCAAATGCTTTTCCGACATTGATTCTGAGCGTTTCAACCTCTCCGGTTCCTATTTCACCGTCATCGCACAACCGCTCTATTGCCGCCAATATTTCGGTCCTGCCGGCAGACTGCTCAAACACACGGTGCATCAACACACCGTAATCACGCATATGCAGTTTTTCACCCTTTTCACCGTCACACAAATCATACCGTTCCGTAGAGTGTTTCACCGCAATGCGTTCCGCTGGCGCCGATGTCGGAAATTCGATATGGACAACTTTTTTGTCCTTTTCACCCGCACACCCAATTTGCATCGGTGTGCCGAATTCATATATGATTCCATTCTCAAGAGTTCTTACGGTTCCCGTCATATCGGCAACACACACGCTGTTGCCCGAAACATCAAAGGCTCCAGACACAAACTTGTCAATCCGCATTTCATTCCTGCCTTTCGGTATCATGATATGCAAATCTGTAACAGCCCGGGTCAAGGCCACATATAACATATTGAGGTTATCCACATATGACAATGCCATTTCCTGATAATAGCTGTCCGAAAACATCGATGTGGCCATTCCCTTGACATACCCCAAAGGAAACTCTGTTATGTTGTCGGCAACCTTTTGACGTGGCGTGGCCCAAACCACACTACCAGGTATCGGCATCATTTTCCAGTTGCAATATGGTAATATGACAGCCTTGAACTCCAGACCTTTCGACTTGTGTATCGTGGTAATTGTAATGGAGTTGTCATTTTGCGGCATCTCTATGGAGACATTCATGCTTTCGCGCTTCCACCAGTCGAGGAAAAGCCTTATGTCCGCTATCTTGTTACTGCTGAAATCAACAATCTTGTCATGCATGGCCTGCAGGTAGGCCACTTGTGATTTCTGTTTCTCAAACTTGAACCTTATTGCAATCTCCTCAAAGGCCTCCTGGGGAGACTTCATTCCCAAACGATGGAAAAACCGCTGTTCCTCCTCTGCCAATCCCTGACTGAAATCCCGTCCGAGCCAATGATTGTAAACTGCTTTGCTTATGCCGTCTTCCAAATCCACAGCCAGTCCCATGCAGGCCACCACAAATATGCATACATCCGAATTGCCAATCGTAAGTGCATCCTGAGTAACAATGTTAAATGTGATTTCGGGGTGATGACTCTTGTAGTCAAGCAGGTTCTCGGCCACGGTGCAAGCCTCCTTGTTCTGCCTCACCAGCACAGCGATGTCGCACGGACGGTATCCGCGAGCAAGCAGTTCCATTATTCGCTTCACAAGAGGATCTTCCGTATCTGTTTCCTGCTTGTCATAGTACATCACTGTCGCATATCCTCCCGTCTCCTTCAATGCTGGATTCTGCCGTAAGTCGGCATATGCCCGCCCGATAACGCCGCAATAACTGTCATGCAGACTTTTGCTTATTGCGCCTTTTCCGAATGCATCGTCAAGCATTTCATTCAAGTAGCCGTCCAAGTTACGGGCAACAGCACCAATCAGGGCATTGTTGAACTCCACTATCTTGTGGCCACTGCGATAATTGTCTTTCAGGTATTGTTTTTGGGGATGGTCAAATTCCACCTCGGCCTTCTCCGAAAGCAGACTCCAATCCCCACCACGCCAACGGTAAATGGACTGTTTCACATCTCCGACCAGCATAACGGCACCATCTTCCGACTGCGATGCCGCATTGTGCAGCAAAGGCAGGAAATTACGCCACTGCATCGTGGAAGTGTCCTGAAATTCATCTATCATGTAGTGGGTAAACCTCGTTCCCGTTTTCTCAAAGATGAACGGTGTGTCATTGCCGGATATTAAATCAGCAATGATTCGGTTGATGTCCGAAATGGGCAAGATATTCTCCTCGGCACACAGTTGGTCTATTTTTTTACGCAAATCCACTATCAAGGCGAATGCCCGATAGTGCATTTTAAACAAGTCGTAGTCGTTCTTGTCCGCCACGGCAACACGTTGGGCCTCGACAATCTCGTTCAGAAGGGTGGTGAGCTGCAGAGAAACCGCATCTATAGCCGCGGCTTTGGGACTCGTCTTGGAACGCCATGTCCCGGCCATCGCGCCCTGTACATAAGAATTAGGCTCAAATGTTATATCTCGCATCAGATTCTCGATATACCTCGCTACGCCTTGATGACCACGATATAAATCAGATGGCAACAAGCCTGCTGCAGTCAACACATCCATAAAACCTTTAGCAAGCTGATGCACCTTTTCTTCACTGCATTCTGCCTTCCGACGACTCTTGAAGACGACATTTTTCAATTCCGCCTTAAACCTCTCTGGCGAAATTTCCCTCACTCTGTTCTCCTTAAAAATCTCCTTCCCCAAGGCAACCAACTTGTCCTTTACGTTCCATTTGCCGCTCTCGGAAATATTCTCTCCTATGAATTCTATAATCCAATCTCGCAACTCTTCGTCACTGGACAAATCATCTATGAGCAGAGAGGCTGCACCGTCTATCACCGTATCTGTCTGCAACTCGAGGTTGAAATTTGCATCTATGCCCAGCTCGCGCATAAAGGCACGTATGATACGCTGAAAGAACTTGTCAATGGTGAGAACATGGAAATTCGAATAGTCGTGCAAGATTTTGTTGCGTGCTGTCTCGGCTCTCTGTTTCACAGTGGTAGCATCCAAAGATGTTTCTTTAACAAGAGATGCAAGCATCAAATCTTCTTTCCCCATAGACAACTTGTTGATTTGTTTGAGTATACGTGCCTTCATCTCCTCCGTTGCCTTATTTGTAAAAGTAACGGCAAGAATGTGTCTGTATCTGTCAGGATCACAGACCACATTACGGACATACTCATAGGCAAGGTTGTAGGTCTTGCCCGAACCGGCTGAAGCCCTCACTATCTTCACTCCTTCCATACGCTCTCATTTACGTAAATTCATGTCAATAAAAATAACAAAAACTTATTACATCCCCCATATGACGAACCGTTCATTTTCTCGGAAAATTTTCCTTATCTTGTGATTAAAACAGACCCGACATGGAGAATAGTTTTCTGCAAAGCGTAACCGAAGACCTATACAGGAAATATGGTGACAAAATATCAGAAATGAAAATATTGTTGCCCAACCACCGTTCCATCCTCTTTTTCAACGAGCACCTGGCCAAACTCTGTCAAAAGCCATTGTGGCAACCTGAGTTCACATCCATTGACGAGATAATGTGCGACATAACCGGATTGACGCATTGTGACAGAATCCGCGCAATAACGGAGCTTTACAAAATCTACTCGACTTACCACAAGGAGAGTTTCGACACATTCTATTTCTGGGGAGAGATTCTACTAAATGATCTCGATGCTATAGACAAATACATGATCGATGCCGACATGCTGTTCAAAAACATATTCGAACTGAAAAGCATCGAAAACGACCTCTCATATCTTACCCCCGAGCAGATTGCTGTCATCAAGCGCTTTTGGCAAACATTCGAAGCAGACACGAAATCATCGGCAGAGAAAGAAAGTTTCCTGCGCATCTGGAAGACACTGGCTCCGATATATCACAAATTCTGTGACAAACTCGCCGGCGAAGGAACTGGATACACCGGCATGATACAGCGGTTGGCAGCGCAGAAAATCAAAAGCGGGAACTATTCTCAAGAGCGACGGTACCACTATGCCGTCATTGGATTCAATGCCCTTTCGAAGTGCGAGAAAATTCTGTTCGATTACCTTCGACTCAACCACGACACCGACTTCTACTGGGACTACGATGAATATTATCTTGACAACCGGCAAGAGGCGGGACTGTTTATCCGCGAGAACATCGCACGGTATCCGCAAAGCGAAGGTTTCAGCATCAAAAACACATTCTCGGCACCGAAACAGATTACTGCCGTGTCGGCAGCTTCGGACTCGCTTCAATGCAAATATGTAGCATCGTTTCTCAAGGAGCTTCCCGAAATAGACAAGAATACCGCCGTAATACTGGCAGACGAAAGTTTGCTCATGCCTGTGCTGTATTCACTACCTGAATGTGTCAAGAAGGTAAACATCACTATGGGGTATCCGCTCAAACAAAGCCTTGCATACAGTTTTGTGGAACGCCTGTTCCTGTTGCAAGCCCACAAAAGAAGCAGCAAGGAAGGAAAAGCAACATTCTATCACTCCGATGTGGAAGGCATCCTGACCAACCCATACATAGAAAGCGATGCGGTGAAAGTAATTTCGGCCGAAATAATGAATGAAGGACACATATATGTCCCCCGACACATGCTCGCGCAAACGCCGTTGCTTGAGAAGATATTCACTCCAGTGGAAGAGTGGGAGGCCTTGTCTGATTATATAATCGCCATACTTGACGAAGTGGCCTCTGCAGACAACCTTTATGACAATCGGGTGGAGCGTATGTTGCACCGCGAAATGCTCACTTTGATTGCCACCACCTTGACCAAGCTCACCAACTCTTTGCGCAATTGCGGCATTGAGCTCGATATTGCCACATATAATTCAATGGCCCGCAAGTTATTGCAGGCTGCCCGAATACCATTCAGCGGCGAGCCGTTGAGCGGTCTGCAGATAATGGGAATTCTCGAGACCCGCAATCTGGATTTCGACAACATAATACTGTTGTCGGCCAATGACAGCACTTTCCCGGCAAGCCGTTCCAATGAATCATCATATATCCCCTATAATCTGCGCTTTGCCTATGGTCTACCCACACCGGAGCACCATGAAGGCGTATATGCCTACTACTTTTACCGCCTTATTCAGCGCTGCAAACGGGCCGATATAGTCTATTGCTCACGAAACAACGAGAAGAGCACAGGGGAGCCAAGCCGTTACATATACCAGCTGGAATATGAATCGCCCCATACCATATGCCACCGGGACATTGCCATCGATGTAAACCTCACGGCTTCGGAGGCAATCGTGGTGGAGAAATCCAACCCGACAATCCGAACAAGTCTGGAAAAATATCTGCAAGGAGAGAGAAAGTTCTCGCCTTCATCGTTCAATGTGTATATGGATTGTCCTATAAAGTTTTACCTGCAGTCTATCATTGGCATACGGCCACAAGACGAATTAAGCGAGGAGATAGACTTGCCGATGTTCGGCACCATATTGCATCAGGCCATGGAGACCATATACAAGCCTCTGCTGCACCATGCCAATCCTCGGACAGAGATCAAGGCACTCATCGGTTCCTCAGAGGTTTCCAAGGCAATAGACGCAGCGATAGACTACAACTTCTACCACGGTCGCCATGCAGACACCGAGCCATATGAAGGAAATGTATTGATGGTCCGTGAAAGTGTCCGTAAATACATCAACGAATGCATACTTCCGTATGATGCCGTACATGCCGGTGGAATCATAGCCCTGGAGTATCCGATTGAATGTCGAACCACATTTACAGACGCCGAAGGCAAGTGTCAAGAGGTTATATTCGGTGGAAAGGCCGACCGCATTGACCTCATGCCAGACAACAAGATTCGCATCATAGACTACAAAACCGGCTCTCCCCATCAAGAGTTTACAAACACAGAAAAGTTACAGACCGAGGATACAGCCAAAGCCAAATATTCAGGTGCTGTAATGCAAACTTTCCTCTATTCAATGATGGTGGACTCCATGCAGCGCAATGGTGATATGCCAGGACGGGATGTCTGCCCGTCTCTGTATTATGTGCGCAGGATGATGTCGGAGAATTATTCGCCACTTCTCAACGACAAGGGTAACGGACATAGGGTAGAGTGCTACAGCGATTACCGAGAAGATATTGAAAATTTTCTCCGTGATGAATTGAAAGAGCTGTTCGACCCCAACACTCCATTCAAGCAATGCGAAAACGTCACGACTTGCCAATATTGCGATTTCAAGACCATCTGCAATAGAAAATAGACATACACCATGGAACAGCAAACACCACTCAACCCACACAACAAACAGGAATATCCACCGATGCACACGTTGGAGCACATACTCAACCAGACAATGGTCAGGATGTTCGGGTGTCCACGCTCACGCAATGCACACATAGAACGCAAAAAGTCCAAGTGCGACTATCTTCTTCCTCAAGCGCCTACAGAAAGAGAGCTAGAAGCTCTCGTGCACAAAGTCAATGAAGTGATAGACTCTGCGTTGCCCGTTACGGAGGAGTTTGTTACACAGGAAGAGGCCGTCAAAATAGTCAATCTCGACAAATTGCCCGAGGATGCCTCCGACACGATACGTATTGTACGCATAGGAGACTACGACACATGTGCCTGTATAGGTGCGCATGTCGACAATACGTCACAGATAGGCGGGCACTTCAAGATAATCAGCCATGATTTCAATGACGGTTGCTGGCGCGTAAGATTCAAGATAGAGCCATAAGGGAAAAGCAGAACAAATGATACGGAGCGGAAAATTTCTTTTTCCGCTCCGTATCATTTAAATCCGCACGAATAATCTGCTACTCTTCGTCTCTGAATAACTCGGGGTGCTTGCGACGATTGCTCTTGATGTGATGGACATACACCAGATAGGCAGTAAAGAAATATATACCAGTCTGTATCCACAAGGCCACATATTCATGCATAACATCGGTCAATGTGGCACCCATGCTATTAATCCTGACAAATCCGTTGATACCGAATGTTGAAGGAAATATGTATGAGACAACTTTCCAGAATCCGGGGATTGCAGAAGCGGGCCACGAAATGCCTGAGATAAACAGCAATGGTACCGACATGAATACGAACAGAAGGAAACACGTTTCACGATCTCGTTCTATAACCATCACCGTCATTGCAAAGAAGATGCATGCCAAGATATACGGCAACATGAACAGCAACAATGTCTGCCAATGGGCGATCTGCACCAAATGGAACATGTGGGGTACAAAGCATACCAAATATGTTGCAACTACCGAATATATCATCAGATAGGCGAATCCCTTGCCGAACATCACCTGGAACGGTTTGTAATACAAGCTTGAGGTAGGGGGGATAATGCCACGTCTCACCCGCTCCTTGGATGTTCCGGACAACATTCCTATTCCCAAGACAAGTGTCTGCTGAATAATCAGCATCAACACTGCCGGCATCACGAATGAACCGAAGCCGTTCTGCGGATTGAACATCGTGACATACTCGTATTCGATAGGCTTGGCCGACACCTCTTCCTGACGCTCGGTCTGGTTTTGCATCCGCGCAATCTTTATCTCCTGATTCATCTCCAAAGAGACTTCGGTAGCGGCACTGTATATCGATTTATAATACAACAGTCCGCTCATGTCGGAATAGACACTGACCGTAGTCTGTCGGCCAGCCGTCAAATCGTCGGCAAACTCGGCCGGAATCTCAATCATGGTATATGCCTTATGCTCACGGATAAGCCTTTGGGCTTCCTCCATGTTGGCACAATAGGCCACTATGTCCACATCCGGTGAAGCATCCACTTTACGCAGGAACTCCCGGCTGTAAGATGAATGCGAGTCATCAACCACAACAGTAGGCACTTCCCTTACCACCTCATTGTTGTAGAGATAGGTATAGAGTAGAGGGTAGAGGAAAGGCACCACCATAAAAAACACAATGGTTCCCGTGTCGGTCAAGGCAATCTTCAACTCCTTGAGACATATATTTATTATATTATACAACCACTTCATAAAGTATGTTTTTACGGGATATACTCATAATTTTCCAGCGTATAATGCAGTCTCTTGATAACCGTAAGTGGCAACAGGATGAAAAGCAACAGCGCCAAGAATGCGAACCACGAGTAACCCATCGGTCGTCCATTGAGGGCCTGGTCTACGTATATCAGGAAATAGTATCGGAGCGGAAACAGATACGACAATGCATGCAGCGCTGCCGGCATTCCGGTAACCGGGAATGAGAATCCCGAGATAGGAAACGACAAGACTCCCCACAGCGTTGCCAGACTCAAGCACCATCTCATGGATGGTATCGCGCCACAAATGAACAATGCCAATGCCTGCCCCGCGATGACGGTCACACTCGAAGCCAGCAACATGGGCCAGATACCGCTGTTTATCGGAAAGTGAAGGTATCCGAACAGATAGATGTTGTAAAGCACGGCCATAAGAATAAAAATAGCCGTTTGCGGCAACAACTTTCCAAGCACAGCCACCCCTATATGATTATCGGCCGTATCGAGCCACTCACGGACAGTACCGACCTTCTGCTCGTTATAAATGGCATATATGGTGACAAGCATAACCATAAGCAACAAAACTCCGGGCAACAGCGTATTGCACAGATAGACCGAATAATTAAGCCACGGATTGTTTATGGCATGCATGTCTATTTTTATCGGCTGGAGTATTCCCATTACCGCATCCTCAGACACTCCCTTCGCATAAAGCGTTTCGCGTGCCACAGCAGCCGATGCGAGTTCCGACATCATCTTCATGTCGCGGTAAAGCAACGAACCAGCAATCAGATATGCACCGTTGGTGTAAAACGACACCCGTGGTTGTTCACTGCGCAAAGTGCTTTCGGTCGTACCGGCCGGAATGTAATAGAATGCATATATCTCTCCGCGCTGCATCGCATTGCGCGCTTCGGCTACCGATGCATACTGCGCCACAATCTTCGTTTGTTGGAATGAATCCAGATTCCGTATTATGTTGCGGGTAACGGTCGTATTGTCATTGTCCACGACTGCCACCGGCAGATCAACCGGCAGACCGTTGCCCATGAGGGTGGTAAAGAACACATAACAACACAGTGGTGCAATTATCATACAGAACACGTAGAGCGGGCGCAAAATCATCGAATTGAATTCGCGTTTCATCACAGCCCACAAACAGTTCATATATCTTTTCATCGCACAGATGTTTTTATTTGTTCTTCCTGTCCTCCTGAATCAACACCGACATACCGGGACGCAACCCTTCGATGGAAGAGAGTGGCAAGGCACGCACCTCAAATGTCTTGAGATCGTACTGGCCTGTTGTCTTCGTGGCTTTCCACGTTGCAAAAGAGCCAAGATCCTTGATGTAGTTGATTTTGAACTTTGCCGATTTGTCAAGTGCCGGAATGTAGGTCTCAATCTCTTTGCCCATCGGAAGCTCCTTGAGGAGATCTTCACGCACATTGAATGTCGCCCACATGTCGTCCATTACAGCAATGCTCATTATAGGAGCTCCGGTACCGACCAATTCACCGACCTCCGAATAAATCTCGCTCACCTCACCGGCAATGGTGGCAGTCAAGATGGTCTCGCTAATGTAGGAATTGACCTCAGCAACAGCACCATGTGCCTGGCGCAACTGTGCGGCAGCCATCTCCTTGTCCTCTTTCTGGGCACCGTTCACTGCCATGTCATATTGGGCCTTGGCTGCTTTCTCTGTCGCCACTGCCGCATCGTACTGGGCCTTGACCTCATCACGCTTCTGCTCGCTCATGACCCCCTCATTAAAGAGGTTTTCCACACGGCGATACGATTTCTCGGCGATGTCCACACCCACGAGCGCTTTCTGCCAAACCTCATACAAGGCCTGAATCTGCTCCTCGCGCGCACCTTTTTCTGCCTTGTTGTTCTGGGCCTGGGCTGCAGACTGCACAGCCTCGGCCTGTGCGAGTTTTGCCTGAATGTCAGGAGCCTCGAGAATCACGAGCGTATCACCCACATTGACCGACTGTCCTTCACTAACTTTGATTTCAAGGATTCGTGCCGGAACCTTGCTCGACACACGATACTCGGAAACTTCTGCCTGCCCCTGAATGGTCTCATCAGTTTTACTGAGCGTAAAAGCACCTATGGTGCATATAACGGCGATGATGCATACAAGCACCAACAATGCCGAAAAAACACTTTTGTTTTGAGCTGTCATAGTATTTGATTTTTATATTTATTTTCCAATTCGTTCTTTCAGATATTTATTCCAATGCGCCCACAGCCTTCTTCAGATATACGGTCGACATAATGCGGTCGATTTTGGCATCGATGTAATTCGAACGTGCCTGCAACCAAGCCGTTTGCGCCTCGGTAACGGTGTTGGTCGTAATCACACCCTCCTTGAATCCAAGGGTCGCAACCCGGAGATTCTCCTCGGCATTCTCCACATTGGCGGTAGATTTGGCAAGTTGTGCATCTGCCTCCGTAATCTTCTGTTCGTATTGCTTGACCTGCAACAAAACCTGTTCTTTGGCATTTTGCAGCTGATAGTCATACTTGCGAGCCTCGGCGCGTGCCTTATTGACCTGCTGACCACCTTCACGCCAATGGAAGATAGGTACTTTCACCGCAACGCCGACATTCCACATTCCGGCAAACTTGTTTTCAATTCCGTTGGTTGCACTCGGGTTGGTAATCAGGTAATTGCCCATCAAGGCAACTGAAGGCAGAAAATCCGAACGTGCAATATCCACCTTTCTGTTATATATTTCCGAAGCAAGAGACAGACTGCGCAGCTCTGCACGGTTTTCGAATATATCCTCCTCGGTATAGCTGATATTCTCGGTAGGCACAGCGATATCATCAAGGGTTTCATCCACCAGCGTTATGTCGCTCGTGAGTTCCAGACCGCACAACTGGCACAGCAACATCTTTGAAAGCACCAATCCGTTCTGTGCCTTGATGAGAGTCATCTCTGCCTCATTGAGCTTCACCTTCACTGAAAGTTCATCTGCCTTGGTGGCCACACCTTCGTTGATCATCTTCTCGACATCACCGTCGAGTTTCTGCAACAGTTCATGGTATCCCTCCGCAAGCTTAAGTTTATTGGCAATGGAGACAATCTGCCAATATGCCTCGTCTGTCGTAGTGATTATCTTCTGATATTCCGTATCGTGCTGTGACTGTGCAAGCTCCTCTGCTGATTGGGCAATCAAATTGTAGGCCCTGATCTTACCACCAACATATATCGGCTGTTCCAAAGTCACCACACCTGCAAATACATTATGTATATCTATATCGAATGCCTCTGCCACCTTTGAACCTATAGCATTCAACGGCGAAGAGATGTCTGCTGCCGACAGTTTGGAGAGCAGCGCCTGGAGGGCAGGTTCTCCTCCAAGTGCGGTAATGAATCCGGGATTGGACATCATTTCGGTAAGATAGGAATTCAAACCCGATTGCGCAGTAGTACCCAGCCCCGAAAGCATCGCAGTACTGTTTTCATTGAGCAATGACAGCGAACCGCTATTGTACATATACATTCCCGTAGCTGAAATTTTCGGGAAGTAATTCGCCTTGGCAATCTTGCTGTCATACGAAGCCATGGAGATATCCTCTTCGGACATCTTCAACTCCTTGTTGTTGGCAACGGCAAGGTCTCTGCACTGTTGCAAATCCAGAACCGTCTGTGCATCCACATCAAACACAATGAACGCACCGGCCACAACGGTAAAAATCTTCTCTAACAATCTTCTATTCATATCCGTCTGATTTTTCTCGATGCAAAAATATGTCATCGTCTATTCCAAATAAAGGTCCATATGGAGTAATAGAATATCTATTAGTCGAATAATAACTCGTATATATAACCACATTGCCGTCTTTGTATATATATTTGTTAAAAAATTGTAAACAAATGCATCCAGCACAACCCAATCGCATATCTTTGGCAGAGCTCAAGGAACTATTCCCGTCAAAGGATATCATCAGCATCGACAACGACTTCTTCATGACATGCCAGAGCTACAAGACCCAATTCAAGATCTTCAAGTACCCATGCCGCATTGACGGATTCATAGCGGCTTATTGCATGGAAGGGGATCTCAAGGTAACCATCAACCTCACCGAGTACCGTATAGGGGCGGGCATGCTGATACTATGCACCCCCGGCAACATATTTAAAGTGGAGCCTGTGACAGGACCGGATGCAATGGATAGTTGTAATTTCATTCTCATCGGAACATCTGCCAACTTCATAGCCAACCTGAATATGGACATCAACAAATTGTTCGTTGATGCCTTGAATGTAATCAAAAAGCCTTGCCTGACCTTGACAGACAAAGAGAAGTCCGTTGCACAACAGTATCTTGAATTAATCGGGACGATCATTACATCAGACCTGACATATAAAAAAGACAGCGTCGCTTCATTGGCTTCATCAATATTCTACACCTTCGGAGGATTCTTTGAACAACGTACGCACAACGAATACAAAGAGAACAAATCAATGGTCGGCTCTGCCCGCAACCGTATGATGTTCGAGCAATTCATAAAGCTTGTAACCGAATACCACAACGAGGAAAGGATGGTCGGCTTCTATGCAGCCAAGCTGTGCGTTACACCCAAATATCTCTCAAAGATAATAAAGACAATAAGCGGCATGTCTGCACCGCAATGGATAAACGATTTCGTTGTACTTGAGGCAAAGAACCTGCTGAAATACTCCGCACTCACCATAAAGGAGATTTCCTATCGGCTGAACTTCCCGAACCAGTCGTTCTTCTACAAGTTCTTCAAAGCCCACACTGGCATGACGCCCAATCAATACCGCCAGCAATAGGCATCACATAACAGCTGGTGACAGGTAAGAGTAGGGGGGGGGGGATTTTCCACTTCTCATTTACCCAGCACACTCTCTATCACCTTTTTGTCTATATCGAATGGGCAAAGGTCATCAAGATGCATGGCTCTGACGGCCTCTTCCATTAGAGTGTGTTCGGAAGGGAGGGTTCCTGCCAGACAATCTCTGTGGGACATAAAATATCTGCCGGCATCAAGCAGTACGCTCTTGGGAACAAGTCCTATTATTTCTGTTCCCGTAACATGGCACCCGTGCAATTCGGCCACACGGCACACCTCCTCATAGGCCACATGCAATGGTGTGAGTGAGATGTCGGTGATATTCATTGACACCTGTGCAATGCCATATTCCTCTATGTACCAGCCTATGGCCTTCACTCCTTTGAGTGTTCCCGGGATCATCTCAACCCGCCCTTCGGTATCACGCACCACTTCGCCTTTATAAGGGTCTCCCTTTCGTTTGGCATGCCCTCGCTGACGCACGTCGCACGCAATGGCATTCGCCTTGTCGGTATCCTTGGTATCAAGGTTGAAATTCACGGCTATAAGAAACGGCCGGGCACCGACAACCGAGGCTCCGCTTCTGATTACCTGTGCAGTCATGTCACCACTACCGAAGTCTGGAGCCGACTCCGGATTGCGCATTTTCTGTGGCAGAGCCTCATACTCGCCACGACGACACTCCTCCAGATTGTGATGTGCAGGGTTGGTAGCTGCTGCTTCATAACAGTACACAGGTATAGACAACTCCTTATA
Source organism: Tidjanibacter sp. (assembly GCA_963640325.1). Classification (GTDB taxonomy): domain Bacteria; phylum Bacteroidota; class Bacteroidia; order Bacteroidales; family Rikenellaceae; genus Tidjanibacter. Next base: position 23,675 of record CAVHXY010000011.1, on the reverse strand, counting down.
AATCCGTTTGGCAAGCTTTCGGGCCAATGTTGCACATTCCTGCAATGTGATTCCGGAGACGGGTACCAACGGCAATACGTCAGTAGCACCTATGCGCGGATGTGTACCATGATGAACGCTCATGTCTATCAATTCTGCGGCTTTTTTCACTGCTCTGAACGCTGCCTCATACACACACTCCGGCTCACCGGCAAATGTAATTACCGTGCGATTGGCAGCAGCTCCCATATCTATATGCATTACTGACACTCCGCTGACCGATGCAATCGCCTCCGCAATGGCATCAACAACTCTTTTGTCGCGCCCCTCACTGAAATTTGGAACGCACTCAACTATCTTTCTTGTTCCCATAAATTTTTATACCACAAGACTCGTACATCAAAAAAAAGCGACGGCCATGTCTCTCGCACGGCCGTCGGATTTATTGACAGACAGAATTATTTCTTCTCATGTTTTACGATATTCTCGCGCATATCGGTGTCGGCCTGAATATTCTTGAGCTTGTAATAGTCCATGACACCAAGGTTGCCGTTTCTGAAAGCCTCTGCGATGGCCAAGGGGACATCTGCTTCGGCCAAAACCACTTTGGCACGTGCCTCCTGAATCTTTGCCTTGTTTTCTTGTTCGAGAGCCACAGCCATCGCACGGCGCTCCTCTGCCTTGGCTTGTGCAATGTTCTTGTCGGCATTGGCCTGATCCATCTGAAGGACCGCTCCGATGTTCTTGCCGACATCAATATCTGCGATATCGATAGAGAGTATTTCGAATGCTGTTCCCGCATCAAGTCCCTTTTCCAAAACCACTTTCGAAATCTTGTCGGGATTCTCAAGCACCTCCTTGTGGCTCTCGGCCGAACCGATGGAGGAAACGATACCTTCACCGACACGGGCCAGAACAGTCTCTTCACCAGCACCGCCAACCAGCTGCTTTATATTTGCACGCACAGTCACACGAGCCTTGGCAATGAGCTGTATGCCGTTTTTGGCTACGGCAGAAACTGGGGGGGTGTTTATCACCTTGGGATTGACAGACATCTGTACGGCCTCAAACACATCGCGACCCGCCAAATCGATAGCCGAAGCCATCTTGAAATCGAGTGCAATGCTCGCTTTCTCTGCAGAAACAAGCGCATGCACAACATTGGTCACATTTCCCCGAGCCAGATAATGCGCCTCCAATTCGTTGGCATTCAGTTTGAGTCCCGCCTTGGTCCCCTCAATCATGGCCGAAACTATCACAGAGGGTGGAACCTTGCGCCAACGCATGAGAATGAGCTGCAACAAAGATATGTGCACATTGGAAATAAGCGCCATGAACCATAGGCCCACAGGAATGAAATAGAAAATCAACCACAACAGTATAATCGCCAGAAAGACGAACAATACTATATAACCGATGTCAAACATAATAATATAGGTTTAAGGTTTAAATAATTATCACTCTAATTGTCAATGCGTTCCACTATGACGCTGAAATTTTCGAAGCCCATAACCCTTATTTTTGTTTTGGGGTCCACATACGAATCAAGGGATTTGGCCTCAAATATCTTTCCGTTTATCATCACCTTGCCCATCGGTGCCAATCGGGTAACGGTAATGCCCTCGTCTCCCACAGTTACATTCTCCTCCTGAGGGGACTGTTGGGATTTGCTTTCAATATTGTCCTTGAGTGTCAATTTATTCCAGGCCTTGGTCTTTACGCAAAATATCAAAGTCACCACTACTGAGAGCAGCACGGCAACAGAACCCACGACCAACCCCGCAGTACCATAAAGCGCATATGCCTTATAGACTGCTATGACATACGATATCGCAGCACCTATAGCCGCAAGGCTTATTCCCGGCAACAGAATCAGCTCCACGAGCAGCAGGAACATTCCCAAAAGCATCAGCAATATAATCGCACACATATTTTATGTTTTTATATGTTGTTATTGTATTTCAGTCACCCCAATATTCACTCCGCCATCAATTGCCTTGAGTTTTATGACAAGTTCTTCGGCCGTTGCCTTATTGTCAAACGAGCCGACATGGAATAAATAGGTATCGCCATCCACCACTCTCGACAACTCTTTTCCTGGCGCATTGGCGGTTATAGCCGAGCGCAATGGGGCAGACAATGCACTGCCGGCACTTCGTATCTCCACTCTGAATTTGGCGCTGCCTTTCGCACCTGCCCTGTTCCCCGCACCGCCGCCTGTCTGAGAATGCACTGCAGGGGTAGGCGCAACACTCTGAGCGCCCTCTTCCCATTTCACTGCAATGGGGTTTTTGAATCCGCGACTCTTCAGTGTCACTACCGCTTGTTCTGCCGTTGCAGCAGTAGGATAGTAACCCGCATAATAACAATATTTGTTGTTCTCGTCCTTAACATAGAACAACGGATAGACATTCCTGAATATGGCTGGCGCCTGCAATACAGAATAGCGTCCCAACAAAATGCTGTAAACCGGCCCGTCACTCACCATATCACATTTGGGTATCGGATTACGCGAATTGTATTTCGATGGAGTAACCACTTCTGCCTGAATATACTCCACATTGGTCGCACGTCCCGGTGCCTTATCTGTAGAATATGCATATTCGACTGTTGACAATTTTTCAGATACCTTTTTGAGTGAATCGGCTGCCACAGCATTTCCCGTTGCTGCAGCAAGCAGAGCCTCATATCTGAGCAGAAACCGTTTCTGGTAAGGGTATGATGCCAAAGCCACGATACAACTGTCGCTTATCGACTCCATTTCGGCATACATCTCACCCGACATCTCCATCACCTGGTCAAGCATACTCGTCTTGTTGTTCTTGTCTAGAATATAGTTATAGCAATAGTTTTTCGTATCGAACACACCTTCACGCCATCTTTTCGACAGTTGTGCCACAAACGATTCATTCTCTGCCGCAAGACGAGTCCGCTCGGCAAACAAGCTGTCGCATTGGTTCAGTGAAACGGCATCGTAATATGCAGAATCAATACGCACAAGCATTCCTCTCCGTTTCGCGTACTCATTTACCTCTGCAATGATTTCCGCCTCCAGACCCTGCGCTGCCAACAACGAAGAGTAGTCACCTGCAGGCAGATTGTTCCTGAAGAAACCGCTATATACCAGATTGGCATTGGCTGTTTCATCTCCTGTAGTGCCAACCAAAGACAAATCGTCTGCAGAGTTGTCTGTGAAATCATCCATATGCACAGACGTGTCGGAAATGTTCTCTATCTGCCAGTCCTGTTCAATCGCATCTATTTTGGCGGACACATCTACCAATTGGCTCTGCAAGGCAAAGAGCTGCAACTCCAATGAAGAGATTTGTTCCGCAGTCTGCGGGTTGTTGGACAATTCTGCCCGCAACTGCCCGAGCTCCATATTTATGGTTCGTTGCTTGTCGAGCAGTCGTAACTCTGCTTGGCAAGAGGCCATATATACACTGTCTGTTTTCAGCCCCGCCACAATTTTGCGGGGTTGCTGTGCCCAGCCAAGCACTGACCCCCAAAGGCAAATTACGATTAATATTCTTCTTATATCTCGCATTCTAAATCCACCATTTAATCAAGAACAACTGCAACAGCCCGAATATCTCCAAACGCCCCAGCAGCATGAATAGTGTGGATGTGTATTTCACCACAACCGGCAAGGCGGCACAATTGTCGAATGACCCCACCGAACCGAATCCGATACCGACATTACCCACACTCGAGACAGCCATAGACATGGCTGAAGTCAAATCCATGCCACAGGCGGTGTTTATCAGACCTCCTACAAATATAAGAATTAAATACAAAATAATATACACCTGAACCGACTGGACCAAAGAATTGTCCTGCACAACACCATTGACCTTTATACGGAAAACCGCATTGGGATGCTGCTGTTGTTTGAATTTCATTTTTATCAATTTGCCCGCCAACAAAACACGGTCGCATTTGAGGCCTCCGGCCGTAGAACCCGCACAACCGCACTGAATGGCCAGCAGAAATGTAATCAGCATCGAAAACGGCAACCACAGATTGGTGTCGGTTGTGGCAAAACCGGCCGTTGTGGTATAACTAATGAGTTGGAATGCAACATATCGGATTGACTGCCATATATTTTCATACACCCCGTTGCCGAGCAGATTGAGAGACACGAGCACTATGCTCACGCCAATACTGAGCAAGTAGTAACGGCAGACCTCCGAGCGGAAAATGTTGTTCGGCCTTCCTGTTATGGTAGAGAAAATCAGGCCAAAATGCAATCCCGAAACAAGCATGAAGAAGGCCATTATAATCTCTATCCAAACATTGTGATATGCAGCAATGCTCATGTTTCGCGTACTGAATCCTCCTGTTGCAATGGTGGAAAATGCATGATTGATTGCATCGAACCACCCCATGCCGGCCACCTTAAGCAACACCGTCTCCGCCAAAGTCATACCCACATATACCGACAAGATTATGTAGACAATCTTCTGCGTATTGTAGTGATAGTTCTCCTTGGCCATTGACGAAAGTTCCACATTTGTGATATTGAGTTTGGCCCTGCCAATCACAGGCATGACAACCAAGGCAAACATCACGACACCGACACCACCCAACCAGTGAGTCGAAGAGCGCCAGAACAACAGACTCTTCGGGACAGCCTCTATGTCATTGAGGATTGTGGCTCCCGTAGTGGTAAAACCCGAAACACTCTCAAACCACGCATTGGTAAAGTTGAACTCTCCGCCCCACAACAGATACGGGAACATTCCGACTACACACGAAACAAGCCATGCGCCAATGACAATACCCAACCCTTCCTTGGAGTTGAGCCGTTCGGTCTTCGCCACAAACAACAATGGGAATGCCCCCAAAACAGAAGTCAGCAAAAATGACAAAAGGAGTGGGGTATAGCCACCGTCCATTCCATTGAGGATGGAGATAAACACGGCCACAAGCATAAATGCCGCATCAAGCAGCAGCACCATACCCATATACCTCAATATCACATTAAGCCTCATTTCTGTTGCAATTTACCATTTTGCCTCTTAGGCTCTTACTCCGACTTGGATTTTATAAGTCCTATCAACTTGTCTATATTGTCTTTCAGTGCACTCAGTTCTCCGTTTCCTTCAATAGATGCATTGAACTTTGCACCAAAATCAAGATACTGTTTCAGACCCTTGTTAATGCTAAGGATGGGGCGGATATAGTATAAATCAAGGAAATAATAGAACATACAAACTATAAGGAAGGCCACCAATAGGGTCAAAATGCTTGGAGTAATGGTACGGTAGACACTCTTTTCAAGCAACAGAGAATGCATGGCCACCGAGTGTTGCGGGGCATTCATGTAATCCTTTATAACTCCGTCAAGCCTGTAGTATGCTGTCAGATACAGATTCAGGAACCACTCGGTGGTTTCCCCAGAGAGCGTCCCGATATTCTCGTCTATTATTTTACGATACTCGTCGTTTGCATTGTATATGGCATCCAATTCGGCTCGGTCACCGATTGTCTGTGTCGCATCTGCCAGTACAGCGTCGAAAGTCTCTGCTCCCGACACATAACTCCGCATCGTTTCCTCGTCATTACCATTACAGACTATCTGCAGAACGGCCCTGTTTTCTGCCTGTACAGCCTCAAGCATGCGCCCTGCCTGTTCTGCGCTGCTGGTACTTACATCTATAATGTTTTGCACAGAACTGCGCAAGCGTCCCAACTCCGACATGGCTATCGCACCTGCCAAGAACAACACTATTGCCAGACTTGCGAATCCGATGAATATCCTTCTGCGTATTCCCATCACGATATATTTATATCCGACACAAATATAAGATTTAATCCGTAATATGGGCCAACATTTCACACTCGGCCATGTCCACCGCATCCAGAACCACATTACAAATTGTGTTTATACGGCTCTCATCATGTTTTACCCTGACCTTTATGTAGTTGCCAGTATAACCGAACATATGTCCGTCATTTGCATGCCCTTCGAAAAGCACCGAAGCAGTCGTCCCGACGAACTTCTCATAGAAACATCCATGCAATTCCTTGCACAGGGTATCCAAACGAGCGGCACGTTCGGTCTTTACCGAGTCCCGCACCTTGTCCGGAAAATCCACAGCCGGAGTATTGGCCCTCTCCGAAAACGGGAACACATGCAAATACGCCGGATGCATGCTCTTGAGGAAATTATAGGTGGTCTCAAAATCATCATCCGTCTCGCCCGGAAATCCTACAATGACATCTATGCCGACAAACGCATCGGGCATTGATGCCCTTAGTTTCGAAATGCGGTCTGCAAATCGGGCAGTATTGTATCGGCGGCGCATAAGCGCAAGGATTTTATCCGACCCACTCTGAATGGGGATGTGGAAATGGTGCTGGAACTTACTGGAATTCGCACAGAAATCAATGACTTCATCTGTGAGCAGATTAGGTTCAATAGACGAAATGCGGTAACGGCTGATGCCATCCACCTTGTCCAGAGCCCGTATGAGGTCTATGAACGTCTCACCTGTCGACTTGCCGAAATCTCCGATATTGACCCCAGTCAGAACTATCTCATGCTGGCCCCCGTCGGCAATCTTGTGCGCCAAGGTGACAATATCGGCTATAGGGATGTTGCGACTTGCGCCTCGAGCATTGTGTATTGTACAATAAGCGCATTTATAGTCACATCCGTCCTGCACCTTAAGGAATGAACGAGTTCGGTCTCCGGAAGAGAATGCGGCAAAATAATTGGTTAGCTCCTCTGTCGTGCAACTCGAATACACCGCTTTACCCTTACCGACAAGGGTTGTTGCACGTTCATACAGCTCATTCTTGTCATTGTTGGACAAAACGAGATCCACGCCCTCTATGGAGGCTATCTCCTGCGGTTTCAGTTGCGCATAACACCCCGTGACAACTATCTTGGCACGAGGATTCTCACGATTGATACGGCGGATTATGTTCCGGCACTTCTTGTCGGCATGTTCCGTTACGGAGCAACTGTTTATCACGCAAATATCGGCATCTTGCCAATTCTGCGAGACTTCATATCCACCCTCCTTGAAATGCCGTGCCAGCATGGAACTCTCCGAAAAATTGAGTTTACATCCAAGTGTATAGAAATTGACCTTCTTTACAGTCTGCATATCCTTTCGTTTTGAGTACGAAAATAGATAAAAATCCGCAAAGTTTAACTATTTTTGCGTGCGTTCAACCGAAAGCCGATGAATTTCATCAACGACATAATTGAATATACCTTTATGCGCAATGCCGTCTATACCGCATTGCTTGCAGGCATAGTTTGCGGAATCATCGGCACCTACATCGTATCCAAGCGCACTGTATTCCTCAGCGGTGGCATCACGCATGCCTCATTTGGAGGTATAGGCATGGCATATTATTTTGGGCTCAATCCATTGTTTGGGGCAACCGTCTTTGCACTGCTGTCGGCCATAGGGATAGAGTTTGCCGGAAATCGTGGCCGTATCAGAGAAGATTCGGCAATAGGAATCGCCTGGAGCGTCGGTATGGCCATTGGAATCATATTCATCTATATGACCCCTGGCTATGCTCCCAACATGATGAATTTTCTCTTCGGCAACATCCTTACGGTAACCTCCGGCAATGTCATGACCCTGTTGTGCTTTACAGTTCTTCTGATGCTTGTATTCATACTTTTCCGCCGTCCGATAATGTATGTGGCCTTCGACCGGGAATATTCAAAAAGCCAAGGAATGAACGTGGAATTCATCTCTTATTTCATGGCCATAATGACAGCATTGGCGATTGTATTGTGCATCAAGGCCGTTGGCATCGTATTGCTTATCTCGCTGCTTACAATCCCTGCGGTAATAGCCGGCACTTGGCTCAAATCATTCAATGACATTATGGTATGGGCCTCAGTAATTGCCGTGGCCGGGAATTTGTGCGGCCTATGGCTAAGTTGCGCACTGGACATACCGGCAGGAGCAGCCACAATATTCCTGCTCACTATTTTTCTTATTGTCATAAAACTTGTTACCTTTGTGCTGCAACGCCAAAGGCGCAAACAACTGCTTGTAAAGAGTGAAAAAAATCCATAAACTCATATTGAAGTCCTACTTGGGGCCGATGGTACTGACGTTCTTCATCGTGATGTTCGTCCTGATGATGAATTTCGTATGGCGCTACATCGACGAGCTGGTCGGCAAGGGATTGGACTTCAGTGTCATAATGGAGCTATTGTTCTACGGTACAGCATTCATGCTCCCCATGGGAATTCCGTTGGCCACGCTTTTGGCCGGCATCATGTCGATGGGAAATCTGGGCGAAAACTACGAATTATTGGCCATGAAATCGGCCGGCATGTCGCTACTGCAGATACTCAAGCCCCTGATTGTAGTTGTCGTTTTCATTGCAATAGGAAGTTTCTTCGCCGCCAACAACCTTGTGCCTTATTCCAACAAGAAGATGCAGTCAATAATATACGACATACGACAGCAGAAACAGGTGCTTGAATTCAAGGACGGAATATTCTTCAACGGACTCGACAACATGAGCATCAGGGTGGGGCATCAGGACAAGAACACCGGAGAATTGTTCAATGTACTGATTTACGACATGAGCAACGGAAGCGGCAATATGCAGACGACCATTGCCGACAGGGGATTCATCCGATTGTCAGATGACAAAAAATACCTTCTGGTTACCCTTTACGATGGCGAAACATACGAGACCACCCGCAACTATCAGTGGGCCAACAAAAACAACCTGCGCCACCACATCTTCAAAAAGCAGGATGCCACGATAAGGATGGACGGGTACAACTTCGAGCACACCGACACCAATATGTTCAGCAACAGCCAGACCAAGACAGTGACGGAGCTTGAGCACGACATAGATTCGCTCACCGGGCGAGCAAATATCGATGCCATAAAATCATACGAGCGCTATCTGAGCGACTATCTTTTCCGTCATGACAATTCCCTGCTGGGCATAATGGATACTGTCAAGATTGATTACTCATACAAAAAGCCGGCACTGATAACCGACTCCATAAACAGGCTTTCGATATACGACAAATCGAGCATCTATACCGATGCCGAGCGCGATGCCAATGAGTCGCTCACGGCACTTTCGTTCAATGAGGATTCCGCCAAGGAGGTTCTAAACCAACTCTATCGCTCCAAGGTGGAGTGGCACCGGAAAGTGGCACTGCCTATCTCGGTAATAATATTCTTCCTCATAGGTGCCCCATTGGGGGCAATCATTCGCCGTGGCGGAATGGGTATGCCTATCGTAATCTCGGTACTGTTCTTCGTATTCTATTATATCATCAGCATGTTCGGTGAGAAAATGGCCAAGGAAGGCACTGTTTCTGCCTTCGAGGGAATGTGGATTGCTTCTTTCATCCTACTGCCCATAGCCATATATCTGACCCACAAAGCGACCAACGACTCCAATCTGCTTGACGTGGAGTGGTATATAATGAAATACAACAAGATAAAGGCATATTTCACCACACACTTCCACAAACACCGTCCAACGACATGAAAGGTAAGGATTTGAGAATTGTATTCATGGGTACACCCGAGTTTGCAGAGGCCTCGCTGAGAAGACTCTGCGAAGAGGGGTATAATGTAGTTGCCGTAATCACCATGCCCGACAAACCTTCGGGCCGTGGGCTGAAGATACAGGAGAGTGCTGTAAAGCGATATGCCACAGAGCATGGGCTCAAGGTAATGCAACCCGAGAAACTAAAAGCGCCGGAATTCATTGCGGAGTTACAAGCATTGGCTCCTGACCTGGGTATTGTCGTGGCATTCAGGATGTTGCCCGAAACAGTGTGGAGTATGCCAAAGTTGGGAACTTTCAATCTCCATGCATCGCTATTGCCTCAATACAGAGGCGCTGCCCCTATAAACCGAGCCATTATGAACGGGGAGACGAAGAGTGGCGTCACTACTTTCTTCCTTAACCACAATATAGACGAGGGGGCCATAATCGACCGTCGTGAAGTAGAAATAACACCGCAGGACACAGCAGGGATGTTGCATGACAAGCTCATGGAAATAGGGGAGGGGCTTGTAATTGAAACCGTTGAAAAAATTGCGGCAGGAAATTTGCAGCTCATCAAGCAGGATGACATCCCAGCCGAACAACTCAAAAGCGCACCTAAAATATTCAAAGAAGATTGCCAGGTTGATTTCACCAGACAGGGCCATGAAATCATAAATTTCATCCGTGGTCTTTCGCCTTACCCCACAGCATGGTCACGGATGGATGAAGAGACGACATTCAAGATATTTGCTGCCGATTTCGAAAAGGCCAATACATCAGCGTCTTGTGGCAAGATTGTTTCCGACGGCAAGAGCTATATGAAAATCGCCTGCGCTGACGGATATATCAACATCACCGATCTGCAACTGTCCAGCCGGAAAAGAATGCCCGTAGCGGACTTGTTGCGAGGATTCGACATTGCGAAACACATAAGCGAGTATTAAATTCTCCTGCCCCAACAATGCAAAGCCGGTCATTATTGTCATTATTCTTTTGCCATTGTATTTAAACCTTATAATGTCATCTTCCACAAACTGATTCCACAGCACACTCACAGCATGTCCGCATCTATAGGCAATGTTGGATAAGAAAGAATGAATGCCAAGATTCATATCTTCCATATAATGCCCCAAAAAAAGACTATTCTTCCTTGTGACCCTGCAGGAATCTGGTGATATTGGCGGCCACACCATCTATCAGCACCGAAATTGCCTCCTTTGCCGCCCATGCCGTATGCGGTGAAAGCAACAGTTTATATGGATCTTTGACATGTAGCAGGGGATTGTCAGCCTCCATCGGCTCCGAAGTATAGACATCCACCACAGCTCCTGCCAACTTGTTATTGTTCAAGGCCTCACATAAAGCACGCTCATTGACTATTCCGCCTCGCGCCACATTTATCAGCAAGGCTGTCGGCTTCATAAGAGCCAACTGCGGAGCATCTATAAGATTGTCTGTTCTTTCGTTGAACGGACAATGCAACGAAACAATATCACTCTGCGCCAACAAAACATCTAATGGAATACAGGGCCAGTCTTCCTTGCGGACCACCCCCGAAGTGGAACTATAGAAGACATTGCATCCCATTACAGTGGCAATTCGAGCGACTTCTCGCCCAATATTCCCCATCCCCACTATGCCCCAATTCAATCCATGGAGTTGGTGCGTGGGACGGTCATAATTGACCCAGCGTCCTTGGCGTGTATACTCTCCACTCTTTATGAAGCCATCGAAATATACAGCATTCCGCAACATGGCAATCGCTCCGCCTATGGTTGTCTCCGCCACGGCATGAGTGGAATACCTCTCCACATTATTTACAATCACACCATAGCGCTTGGCTGCCTCAAGGTCTATGATATTCATCCCTGTGGCCGCAATGCATATCAGCTTCAGACGAGGCAGGTATTCAAACTGTTCCTGACCGAAACGCACTTTGTTGGTAATCACAATATCTGCCTCCCCGCAACGCTCTATGACCTTGTCGGCCGGAGTAACCTCATAAGCCGTATAGTTACCCAGTTGTCTGATAGGGGAGAGATCGTTGTTGCCGAGAGAGAATTCATCCAAAAATACAATATTTGGTCGCATATCTATAATACATTGATTTCTAATTCTTTCTCATACATCCATCTCGCCAAGCAGCCCCCTTATGACCACCGAGGCACAGAAACAGCCGAACACTGCAGGCAGATAGGAGATTGTACCCACATTAGATTTCTTGTTCTGTTCATCACAAAGAATCATGGAACCTTCCCGCACCGCCTCGGGAGAGAAAACAGCATAAAAACCACTATGTATACCCATCTTGTGAAGTCTTTTTCGCAACATGTGCGCCAATGGACAATGGTGAGTTTTGGAAATATCCTTGATTTCCACCAGTTCCGGGGCCGTTTTGGCACCAGAGCCCATAGAACTCACAATGGGAATTCCCCGGTCAAGTGCACCCTTTATCAAATTCGCCTTCGGAGAGAGGGTATCAATGCAATCTACCACATAGTCGAAATGCGCAGAATCGAGCAGTTCCCATGTGGCATCGTCCCTGACATACTTGTTCACACTTGTAAAAACAAGGTCGGGATTTATATCCTTAAAACGTCTCTCAAATACGTCATTCTTGGCTTCTCCCACAGTAGAATGGAGTGCCCCCAACTGACGGTTGATATTGGTCTCGGAAAACACATCGGCATCGGCAACAGTCAATGCACCTACACCTGCACGGCACAACATCTCGGCAGCATAACCACCGACACCTCCCATTCCCACAACCAACACATGCGCATCACGCAAAATGCGGCACTTCTCTTGCCCCAAGAGCAATTCTGTTCTCTCTTGCCAATGCATCTCTGAAAATGGTTTGAGCCGAAAGGGGCACAATCTATATATTCCAAGGCCGCCTCCGTCACGGAATCCATCGGACAAAGATAGTAAAAATCGGGGGATATATTAATTTTTGTTTACTTTGTGAAAAAAATAACACAGGAAAGTTTGTCTTTTTGAAATATGGATTATCTTTGCCGAATTGAATTTTAGTTATCAAAAACTTCACAAATAATCACTATTCAAACAACTATGTCGAACGTCATTAATCTGAAAAAAGGTCTCGACATCAGGCTTGCCGGTGAAACGGAAAAACGTATTGGCGAAGTGCAGGCTTCTGCCGTTTACGCTATTTCTCCGTTGGAGTACGGAAACGTGGTTCCGAAATTGCTGGTCAAAGTCGACGATGCCGTAGAAGCAGGTTCGCCGTTGTTTTTCGACAAAAATATGCCCGAGGTGATATTCACATCGCCTGTAAGCGGGCATGTTACAGCCGTAAACAGAGGCGAGAAGCGCAAAATCCTTTCTATTGAGGTTGAAGCCGACCAAGAGCAGGTGTACAGGAATTTCTCTGTAGACCTTGCGAACATGAGCCGTCAGAACGTGATTGACACACTGCTCCAAAGCGGTCTGTGGCCGACAATCATCCAGCGTCCTTACGGAATCATCGCCAAACCGACCGACACCCCGAAATCCATTTTCATCTCCGGATTCGACTCGGCTCCTTTGGCTACTGACATGAACTTCGCCCTTCAGGACGAAGTTGCAAATGTGCAGAAGGGTATCGAGGTTCTCGGAAAACTGACCAACGGAAAAGTACATCTCGGCCTGAAAGCCGGTGAAGATTCGCTGTTCAGCAAAATCGCTGGCGCTGAGATTCATTTGTTCAAGGGTCCGCATCCGGCAGGAAATGTCGGCATACAGATTCACCACATTGACCCCATCAACAAGGGAGACGTGGTTTGGACTGCCGACATACAGAATGTTGCCATTATCGGCCGGCTGTTCAACACTGGTCACATTGACATGACCAAAACGATTGCCGTTGCCGGTTCAAAGGTAAAATCACCTTGCTATGCAAAGGTGTTGGTCGGAACCAAGTTCTCGTCCATACTCGGCAGCAAGGAGCAGAACGAACAGGGGCTCGGCAAGATAGAGACGGGCAACGGAGCATGCCGCATAATAAACGGCAATGTGCTCTCGGGAACTGCTGCGGAACTTGATACTGCCAGTGTAGGTATGTACACCAAGCAAATCAGCGTCATTCCTGAAGGAGACAAATACGAGCTCTTCGGCTGGATGATGCCTCGTTTCAACAAGTTCTCCGTTTCACACTCGTATTTCTCTTGGATTATCAACCGTCTGTGCCCCAAGAAGAAATATGACATCGACACAAATCTCAATGGTGGCAAACGCGCCATGATCGTTACCGGTCTCTACGAGGACTATCTTCCTATGGATATCTACCCCATGTATCTGATCAAGGCAGCCTTGGCTGGCGACATCGACAAGATGGAAGATCTCGGAATATATGAGGTCGTAGCCGAGGATTTGGCTCTTTGCGAATTCGTCGATCCGTCAAAAACGGATATTCAGGCGATCATACAGGACGGTATTAATTTAATGATTAAAGAGCTGAACTAAAATGGACTTAAGAAAAATATTGAATGATTTGAAACCTACCTTCTCCGAAGGAGGCAAGTTTCCTTGGCTTCATTCGACCTTTGATGCGTTTGAGTCGTTTTTCTTCGTTCCGAATACCGTAACGAAGAGAGGTACTCACATCAAGGATTGCAATGATATCAAACGAGTGATGATCATTATGGTCATTGCCCTTATGCCCGCGTTGCTGTTCGGCATGTGGAATATCGGCTATCAGCGCATCGGTGGTGCCGATTATTCTATTTGGGCCAACTTCTGGTTTGGATTCCTGCACATGTTGCCGCTGATTCTCACCTCGTACATTGTCGGCCTGGCCATCGAGTTTGCCGTCGCACAGATGAAACACGAGGAGGTAAACGAGGGGTTCCTTGTCACGGGTCTTCTTATACCCATGATCGTTCCAATCGGCACCCCCATTTGGATGGTTGCCCTGGCAACAGCCTTCTCGGTGATCTTCTGCAAAGAGGTGTTCGGTGGTTCGGGAATGAACGTATTCAACCCCGCCCTCACGGCCCGTATGTTCATCTTCTTCTCATACACGGCATCCATCTCAGGCGAGGCTGTCTGGTATGCGGACAATGCAGTAAATGCACATACCGGTGCAACAGCCCTCACGCAGTTGAGCGACACGGGCATGACCGATTTCTCTATGTGGAGTGCGTTCATCGGTAACATCCCCGGATGTATCGGTGAGACTTCCACTCTTTGCATTCTCATCGGTGCCATTATACTTATATGGACCGGCGTTGCAAGCTGGAGAATCATGTTGAGCGTGTTTGCAGGCGGTCTCGCAATGGGACTTATCTTCAACTTGGTTGCTCCCGATGTTGCCGAAACCGCAACCCAGACATATATGGCATTCCCGGCATGGAAACACCTTCTTTTGGGTGGATTCGCATTCGGCGCAGTGTTCATGGCTACCGACCCTGTTACGGCAGCCCAGACCAATACCGGCAAATGGATTGTGGGATTCCTCATCGGTATGCTGGCAATTCTCATACGTGTCATCAACCCCGGTTATCCCGAGGGCATGATGCTCGCCATCTTCTTCATGAACGGATGCGCTCCGCTGGTAGACCACTATGTTGTGGAGGCCAACATCAAGCGCAGAAGGAAACGTATTGCAACTGTTAAATAGGGAGGACGGTAATGGAACAGAATAATTTAAATCAGGAAACGAAGAAACCGTTCCTGGGCGGAAAGGACAACAATGCCTACATCATCTTCTACTCGGTAGTAATGGTGGTTATTGTTGCAGTGATTCTGGCGCTCACCTCGCTTTCGTTGCAAAGCCAACAGAACGCCAACATAATGAACGAAAAGAAGGATGCGATAACTGCATCGCTTGGCGAGGCTGCCGGTACATACGACAATCTTATCAATGCTTTTGCCGTAGATCAGGACGGTAATGTCATCGAATCGATAACTCCGGACGAAGCACTTAACATGCTCTTCGACCTGCCGGGGGCATTTGCCAACGGCACATATCCCGTTTTCGAGAACAAGGAGAGCGGAGAAGTGGTCATTCCTCTGACCGGAAAAGGTCTGTGGGGTGACATCTGGGGCTACATTGCACTTCAGAATGACATGGATACCGTTAAAGGAGCCATATTTGACCATTCGGGCGAAACCCCGGGCCTGGGTGCGGAGATCTCCACTGCCAAATACCAAGCCAATTTTACCGGCAAGACCATTTTCGACAACGGCAATTTCGTCTCCATCGCAGTCATGAAAGGCGGTGCCCCTGCAGACAACAACCACGCTGTGGATGCGATAACGGGTGGAACCAAGACCTCCTTGGGACTGGAGAACATGATCAAGGATTGCCTTACCTACTATCTGCCGTATATCAATGGGAAATCGGCACAAGGTAGTGAAGATACAAAAGATGTTGAACCTGTAAACACGGACAACAATGAGTAAAGAGGAAAAAGAGCCGATGTTCTCGGCAAAAAACATGCAGTCATTGACGAACCCGTTCAACAAGAACAATCCCGTTCTTGTGCAGATTTTGGGTATCTGTTCTTCATTGGCCGTAACAGTACAGGTAAAACCGGCTTTCGTTATGGCTCTCTCGGTGACTGTCGTCTGCGCATTCTCGAACTTGATTCTTTCGCTTTTGCGCAAAACCATTCCCGACCGTATACGTATCATCGTTCAGTTGGTTGTGATTGCATTCCTGGTGATTATCGTCGACCAGTTCCTGAAAGCGTACGTATATGACGTGAGCAAACAGCTGTCCGTATATGTCGGACTTATCATTACCAACTGTATCCTTATGGGACGTGTAGAGGCATTCGCACTCTCCAACAAGGCATGGCCTTCGTTCCTTGACGGTATCGGCAACGGCCTTGGTTACGGTATGGTATTGGTTGTGATCGGTATCATCCGTGAGCTTCTCGGCTCGGGCACATTGCTCGGTCTGCAGATTATTCCCGATGCATTCTATGAGGCGGGATATGTAAACAACGGTCTCATGCTGTTCCCTCCCATGGCACTTATCATAATAGGTGTCATCATTTGGATTCATCGCAGCAAGAACAAAGAATTACAAGAAAAATAGGAGGATAGTATATGGAATCATTAAACTTATTCATAAAGTCAATGTTTATTGACAACATGGTATTCTCGTTTTTCTTCGGCATGTGTTCATACATCGCCGTATCGAAAAATGTCAAGACAGCCATGGGTCTCGGTTTGGCAGTTACTTTCGTCATGCTGATGACTGTTCCGTTGAACTACCTTCTTAACGAGTATGTTCTCAAGGCAGGCGCACTGAAATGGATGAACCCCGCATTTGCGAATGTGGACTTGAGCTTTTTGAGTTTCATTCTGTTCATTGCAGTCATCGCATCGTTCACGCAGTTGGTGGAGATGGTGGTCGAGAAGTACAGTCCGACGCTCTACAACCAGTTGGGTATTTTCTTGCCGCTGATAGCAGTCAACTGCGCAATTATGGGTGGTTCACTGTTCATGCAGCAGAATGACTTCCCCAATGTCGGTCAGTCCATTGTATATGGCCTCGGTTCCGGAATGGGCTGGTGGCTGGCGATTGTAATTATGGCCGCCATCAGGGAGAAGATCACCTATTCAAACATACCTCAGGCTTTAAGAGGTCCCGGTATCGCATTTATCGTAACAGGACTTCTCGGTATGGGATTCATGATTTTCTCGGGTATTCAGCTGTAATTAAAAGAAAGGAGAAAAA
Source organism: Tidjanibacter sp. (assembly GCA_963640325.1). Classification (GTDB taxonomy): domain Bacteria; phylum Bacteroidota; class Bacteroidia; order Bacteroidales; family Rikenellaceae; genus Tidjanibacter. Next base: position 6,496 of record CAVHXY010000011.1, on the reverse strand, counting down.
ACAATATGGAAACGACGACAATAATTGTTTCGACAATCGTCTTCCTTGTAGTAACACTGCTTTTGATTGCAATACTGCTCTATGCAAAAGCAAAGTTGACTACCTCGGGAGAGGTTAAGATTGACATCAACAATGGAGACAAGGTGTTATCGGCCGAGTCGGGCGGCTCTTTGCTGCAGACGCTTGCCTCCAATCAGATCTATCTGCCTTCCGCTTGTGGCGGACAAGGCGCGTGCGGAATGTGCAAGGTGCAGGTTCTTGAGGGTGGCGGTGATATTCTGCCTACCGAAACCGGCTTCTTCTCATACAAGCAGAAGAAAGACCATTGGCGCCTCGGCTGCCAGGTAAAGGTCAAGGAAGACTTGAAAATCCATGTTCCCGAATCGGTTTTGGGAGTCAAGAAATGGGAGTGCGAGGTTATCTCCAACCGTAATGTTGCAACGTTCATCAAGGAGTTCGTAGTGAAACTTCCCGAAGGCGAGAACCTCAAGTTCCGTAGCGGTGGCTACATCCAGATCGACATACCCAAATATGATGCAATCAAGTTCTCCGACATGGATGTGGACGAGCAGTACCGCAAGGACTGGGACAAATACAAGATGTGGGATTTGGTTACCACCAATCCTGAGGATACTTTCCGTGCATACTCGATGGCCAATCACCCTGCAGAGGGCAACATCATCATGCTGAATGTGCGTATCGCAACACCCCCATTCGACCGCGTGAATGGTGGATTCCAGAAGCTCAACCCGGGTATCAGTTCATCGTACATCTTCTCGCGCAAACCGGGCGACAAGATCACGATTTCCGGTCCTTATGGAGAGTTCTTCCTGCCCGAAAACATGTCGGATGACCAAGAACTTATATTCATAGGTGGTGGTGCCGGTATGGCTCCCATGAGAAGTCACTTGATGCACCTCTTCAAAACCGAGAAGACTCATCGCAAGGTATCATTCTGGTATGGTGCACGAGCATTGCAGGAGGCCTTCTATCTCGACGATTTCCACAATATCGAGAAAGATTTCCCCAACTTCTCGTTCCATCTCGCATTGGACCGTCAGGATCCCGAAGCAGATGCTGCCAATGTTGCATACAAGGTGGGTTTCGTACACAATGTGCTTTATGAAAACTATCTCAAGACCCACGAGCAACCGGAAGATTGCATTTACCTCATGTGCGGACCTCCCATGATGGTCGCATCGGTAATCAAGATGCTCGACAGTCTTGGAGTTCCGTCGGAGAACATTCTCTACGATAACTTCGGTAGCTAAACGCCTATCAGGAAGTGATAGAACAAAACAGGAGAGGCCGGATTCATTAGAATCCGGCCTCTCCTGTTGAACCTCACTCTTTCTGAATTGCCCACATATGTACTAGCAAGTTTAAAAATAAATGCCTTCTTTCTCTCTTATTATACCTAGCCAAATATCTGAAGAGGATGCCTTATAAATCATAAGTTGGATGAAGTTCGGATTTCCTATTTCTATCTGTCCATCAGAAAATACATACAAGAAAGCATTATTGAATATCTTGTCATATTTTTTCTTGCCAGTTGTATTTTTCACTTTCACTCTCACATAATATGATGTACTCCAACCACTATCAGGAGAAACAGATTTCATTATTACTGACACATTATTAAAAGTTTCTCCCTCTATATCCAACACCGAAACATTTCGAACTATTTCTTTATCGTTTATTGGCTTGGTGGTCTCTTGTGCATTTATTGAAATGCAAAAAGGAAAGATAATTATTAGAAATAATACTATCTTTTTCATATTGTCTGCCTTTTGATTTCGTCTTTTAGCATATTATCTGCCATTGAACTATTATTTCAACGGAGAATCTGGCTCTTTCGACATTACATAATAGTTCAGCTTCTCCAACAAGCGCGGTGCAAATTTCTTGATAAAGAACGACAAACGCCCCTCATACTCCATCAGAAGCAGACATTTGCGCCTTGATATGCCACGAACAATGCGGCAAGCCACCTCTTCTGCCGTCATCATCTTCTCCTCCTTGCGCGGAGTCGCTCCCTGTTGTGTGCCATCGGCCGTAAGGGCTGAAAAACGCACGTTCGTTGCAGTAAATCCGGGGCAGGCCACCATCACATGGACCCCTTTTTTGAGGTTCTCCACACGGACAGTCTCCAAAAATCCAGTCATTGCGAACTTGGATGCTGAATATCCTGTGCGTCCAGGCAATCCCTGTATGCCGGCAACAGACGAAACGGCAACAATGGAACCTTTGGTTTGTTGGATGTAGGGTAGGGCGAACTTGGTGCAATAGACACACCCCCAGAAATTCACATCCATAAGACGATGCAAGACACTCAAATCCACATCATCAAACAAGGCACGCATCGAAATTCCGGCATTGCAGATAAGTATATCCACTCCGCCATATGCTGACACCGCCTTGTCTATCAGACGCTTACAGTCCCGTTCACTCGTCACGTCCGTCTCTTGGAATACAGCCTTGCCCCCACGAGCAGAGATATCGTCCACTATCGCAGAGAGTTTGTCGGCCTGACGTGCACCCAACACGACCCGGCTTCCCAATGAAGCGAATTCATACGCCAAGGCCTTCCCGATGCCCGAAGATGCACCAGTAATGATCACTACTTTATTGTTGAAATTTTTCATATTTAATTGGTTTTCAAATTTGTAACAATCCCATTTTGCGCAATATATCCCACTGTTTGGAATGATATAGCTTCACGAACGCCCCATCGCCAAACTGTGCATAGAACTCTTTCACATCATCGAAACGCACATCGTTTTCCAAATCAGCACATTGTTCTATTACTTGCATAAGAAAATCGGCATCTGCTTCACCGAATTTCACCTCTTTCCCCTCGGTTTTAGTTATGGCCAAAAGTCCGTTGTCTGTTGGCAGCACATCGCCCCCCAACCACACAAGGCGGGCCTCACCGTTGAAAATACGGCAATCATCCGGCAATATCAAGCAATCCGTCACAAAAGAACGTTCCACCGTCGTGGGCGGCACTTTCATATCGAACCACTTTTCGACCGGACGGTCAAAGGCACGTGCCGACAGATAATTTGCCAAGGCCTCGTTGAGATTTCCCCCCACACGCTCTATGTCGTATCCGCGATGGTCCGAAAAAGCCCTTTCGTAGTTCGCAAAGGGATTGCTGAGGGTCCCTTTAAGGCGAACCCCGAAACGTTCCGGTTCTGCTGCGCAATGGCTATGGGCCGTAATTGCAAACCTGCGCCACATGGCCGAACCAATCAATTGCGCCTTACACATCTGGCGTACAATCTCCAGTGCATCAACCGTCTCCTGCAAAGTTTGGGTAGGAAGCCCATACATGATTTCGGCATGCACCATGATACCGGCATAATAGAAATTACGCAAGGCCAACACACTCTCCGCTATCTCCGTGCCACACTCCATCTGCTCTGACAGTCGAGTGCCTGCAGGAATCAGGCAACCCGAAACGGAGACACATCCTGCAGCCGCCATCAGACGGCACAAATCACCCGTAAAAGCACGTTCAAAACGGACAGTGGCTCGCCATGAGAATCTGTGGCCACGCCTTAACAGTTCCAAAGAAATGTCCTTCAATACATTGGGAGAGATTGCTCTATCCAAGAAATCGAAGCTTTGAGAGCCTGTTTGCCGCACCACGTTTTCCATCCAATCCACCGCCATTTCCCCCGAAATGGTTTCGTGGCGGCATATAGAATTCAGGGCCGTATCACAGAATGCGCACTTGGCCCAATAACACCCATGAGACAGTGCCAAGACAGTCCTTTTTCCAGAATGAAGCAGGTGGCCCACCGGATCTGTTCCGGCATAGTACGAGAAGTATTTCCCAAGCGGCAATCCCGCAAAATCGGGGCATCCTCGCCCCTGTATCGTTATAATTTCTGCGTTATCGTGATATCCCTCGGGAGTTATTGTATGTATCAACTGTCCGCCACGAACAATCTTCTCAACAGCAAGTTCACTGTCGTCCAATACAATATAATCCGCACAGTCAAAAATTCCCGTATCAGTCATCTGCCTCAAACGCGAAGTGGGGTAGTCACCGCTCAAAATAACCTTCACGTTCGGGAAATTGGTCTTTATATACCGCCCGCACCTCAAGGTAGCCAGCAGACAACCGGAAGTCGGAATATTGAAATCAACGAACAAAGGTTTATGACGCTCCATCAGTTCCCTAAGCCGGGAACACACCACCTGCTCCACCGCATTGGACGGTTCGTCAAGACGTTGTTGCAGAATGGAGTATTCCACCGGAGCCGACATCTCGCTTGACGCATATCCCGTAACATCAAAATCTTCGGAAACCGTAGCCTTGATAAAATCGCTTATGTCCTGCAGATACAGGGCCGACAGATATTCGGCACAATCGTGCGTACCCATCTGCCCGAACATCTCCTCAATGTTGCCTAAATCATCGAATCGGGATGCCTGTGGCAGAAAATCGGCACTGCATATGAGCGAGGACAGAGTATTGTCTTCCCCTCGCAGGAATGCCTTGACCGTATCAATGGTGTTGACATAATCCCTGCGCAGAGAGTATATTCTCAAAGTATTGTCGTCATAGCTCTCATCGTCAACATCGAAAGTCTCAAACAGATTTGAGAGAAACTGCCGTGAAAAGATATCGTTCAGTACCTCGATCGATAAATCTGCCTGTTCGGCTACGATGCCTCTTCGTGTCAGAAAACCTTTCTTTACGGCCGTCGTTGTGGACGGCGCATCAGGAGCAAGGAAGGGTGGGGTAACAAGCAATATCTCACACATGTGGTCTGCGGTCATTATTAGAAATTGATTTTCAATCCGTCATAAGCCAGTGCCATACCTTCGGGCAACTCGGCATTGACGGTTTCATATAAACCCAGCTGATGTGACACATGAGTGAAGTACGTATGTTTTGGGCGAACCTTGCGGCTGAGTTCAATAGCCTCCGGAAGGGAAAAATGCGAAGTGTGTTTCTCCTTTCGTAGTGCATTAACTACCAAAACATCAAGATTGCGAAGCTTTTCCAGTTCCTTGTCTTCAATAAAGTTGAAATCAGTCAGATAGGCCAAGTTGCCTATTCTGAAACCGGTAACAGGCAACTTAAAGTGCCACCCCGAAATCGGAGTAAATGTCAAATCGTCTACAGTAAAACTCTGCCCCGGAACAATCTCATGCAAATCAATATCGGGAACTCCCGGATAACGGTTCTCTCCGAATGCATAGTTGAAGATACGCTTAATGGTGCCCTGCACACGTTGCGTGGCATATATCGATATGGGACTATGTTGGAAATAGTTATAGGCACGGATATCGTCTATTCCCATTATGTGGTCCACATGTTCATGGGTGAGGAGTATGGCATTGAGTGACGGTACCTCCTCTCGCAACATCTGGTATCTGAAATCAGGTCCCGAATCGATTACCACCCGTGTGGTATCACTCTCAATCATCACAGAGCTGCGCAGACGTTTGTCGTGCTGGTCTTTTGATCTGCACACTTCGCAGCCGCATCCCACCATGGGTACTCCTGAAGATGTGCCCGTTCCCAGAAAAGTCAGATGTAACATAGCCTATTCACTTGCAATCAATTTTCAAATTTACGAAAATTTATGAGACATTAGGCCCATACACCCACTTTTAACCCTGCATGATACTTCTTCATTAGAGGCAAATACAGATTTGGAGATGTTTCCTTCATCAGTGCTACACCTCTTTGCCAGAGATTGGGGTTCTTCTTCTGTACTACTCTATCCCAAAGATGTGTATATTCATGAATAGGATGTTCGGGAGATATTACCGTTTCATCAAGGTACATATTACCCTCTTTATCCACAAAGCCATATACTTCTCCTTGAGGAGTTAAATAGAGTTGTTGAATCCCTTTTTGTCCCAAGCTTCTTTCATCTGTACTGCTGTTTCTACTATTACTGTAGTTATATCCAAATCCTCTTTGAGGCCATAAGCTTCTATCCTTACCATAAATTTCATCATTGCTATCAATAATTCTTTGCAATTCAGCAGCAATGTCAATGCCAAACAAGTCTCTTTGTCCAAGCCCAATAGTCTGCAATGCATGGAGAACCCTTGCTGTAGAGTACTCATAGGTAGGTGATATATTTCTGATGATTTCTTTGACATTTTCTTCAGATAATTTATTAAGATTATATACTGTTCTTATACCAAAGCCATCACCATCTTTAAGATTATTTGCTAATTCATTGTCAGCAGAATGGTCTATAAGATAAATACGTCTATGGTTATCACTGTCCAAAGTAATGGCATCGGTGCCTGGATTATTGTATTTTTTAGCCCTAACAATATCTAAAATCTCAGGAACCTTTACCCTGTGACTAGAGTTCTTATAAGGTTTTTCCTTGCTATAAGGTTTGATTAGCTGCCATAAATGCTCTATTTTATGAGTCTTCAAGAACTCCCCCATATCAGCCCTGTTCTTTACAGGAATACCAAGGCTTTTCATGTGAGAGATTAGCTGGTCTGT
>CAVHXY010000010.1:0-74540 GCA_963640325.1 Tidjanibacter sp. | reverse complement strand
TATGCGGATTTGATTATTTATACCTTTCGGTAGTTGTCTGTACTTACTTCACCTCTTCGAAATCGACGTCGGTCACGTTGTTCTTGTCGTCACCCTGGTTGCCCGGTTGTTGGTAACCTGCTCCGCTCTGCTGCTGTCCGGCACCGGCACCGGCATCTGCGGCCTGCTGCTGCGAGTAGATGTCCTGCGAGGCGGCCTGCCATGCGGCATTCAACTTCTCCGAAGCGGCATCGATACGGGCGATGTCCTGTGCCGAATGAGCCGATTTTAACTCTTCAAGAGCCGACTCAATGGCCGATTTCTTGTCGGCGGGCAACTTGTCGCCATACTCCTTGAGCTGCTTCTCGGTGGAGAATATCATGCTGTCGGCGCCGTTGATCTTGTCGATCTTCTCACGCTCCTCCTTATCCTTCGTTTCGTTGGCCTTGGCCTCGTCACGCATGCGCTGTATCTCGGCGTCGGTCAGACCCGACGAAGCCTCAATGCGGATGCTCTGCTGTTTGCCCGTGCCCTTGTCCATGGCCGATACATTCAGTATACCGTTGGCATCGATATCGAACGAAACCTCAATCTGGGGCACGCCACGCGGTGCAGCGGGTATTCCGTCCAGATGGAAACGTCCGATGGTCTTGTTGTCGCGTGCCATCTGACGCTCGCCCTGCAGCACGTGTATCTCAACGGAGGGCTGGTTGTCCTGCGCCGTGGAGAATACCTGGCTTTTGCGGGTCGGGATGGTGGTGTTGGCGTCAATCAGCTTGGTGAACACGCCGCCCAGCGTCTCGATACCCAGCGACAGTGGGGTTACATCGAGCAGAAGCACATCCTTGACCTCGCCCGTGAGGACGCCGCCCTGGATAGCCGCACCGATAGCGACAACCTCATCGGGGTTGACGTTCTTCGAAGGAGCCTTGCCGAAGAAGTCCTGCACGACCTTCTGAATGGCGGGGATACGTGTCGAACCGCCCACGAGGATAACTTCGTCGATATCGCTTGCCGACATGTTGGCATCACGCAGTGCGTTGCGGCACGGCTCAATGGTGGCACGGATGAGCGAATCGGCCAACTGCTCGAATTTGGCACGCGTCAGTGTCATTACCAGGTGCTGCGGAACACCGTCCACCGGCATGATGTAGGGCAGGTTGATCTCGGTCGAAGTGGAGCTCGACAGCTCTATCTTTGCCTTCTCGGCTGCCTCTTTCAGACGCTGCATGGCCATCGGGTCCTTGCGCAGGTCTATATTGTGTTTGCTCTTGAAGTCCTCTGCCATCCAGTCGATGATAACGTGGTCGAAGTCATCGCCGCCCAGGTGGGTATCACCGTTGGTAGACTTGACCTCAAATACGCCGTCGCCCAACTCCAGAATGGAGATATCGAACGTACCGCCACCCAGGTCATAGACTGCGATCTTCATATCCTTGTTGGCCTTGTCCAGACCGTAGGCCAGTGCCGCTGCCGTAGGCTCGTTGATGATACGGCGCACGTTCAGACCTGCAATCTCGCCGGCCTCCTTGGTGGCCTGACGCTGTGAGTCGGAGAAGTATGCCGGCACGGTGATGACGGCCTCGCTGACCGTGGTGCCCAGATAATCCTCGGCTGTCTTCTTCATCTTCTGAAGAATGATGGCCGAAATCTCCTGAGGAGTGTATTCGCGGTCGCCGATCTTTACTTTAGGTACACCGTTGGCACCGCTGACAACATCGTAGGGAACACGCTCGATATCCTTTGTTACCTGTGAACAGGTCTCGCCCATGAATCTCTTGATGGAGAAGATGGTGTTCTTCGAGTTGGTGATTGCCTGACGTTTTGCGGGGTCGCCCACCTTGCGCTCGCCGCCTTCGGTGAATGCCACTACCGACGGAGTGGTGCGGTGTCCCTCGCTGTTGGGTATTACGATGGGTTCGTTGCCCTCCATGACTGCCACACATGAGTTGGTTGTTCCAAGGTCGATTCCAATAATCTTTGCCATAGTCTTGATTCCTTTCTTATATTATTTGTATTAATTGATTCTGTTTTCCTGCGGCCTGCACCCTCCGTTTCCGTCCGGTTCACGCCGCCGGCATGGAAACGTTCAATCTTTATGCCAAGACGGGAATATGCCGTCAGAAACTGACAAGGTGCCACGCTTCTGCCATTTCTTCTGCCAAAAAGTCAGACAAACATATCTGCAGGGTGGACAAAAAGGACGGATGGCGATTTTTTTATTACAAAAGCTTTTTTATTTCGTAAAAATTTTCCTACCTTTAGGCTAACGAAAAAAGGAATATTCCATAACCTAAAATAACAACGACATGTTAATAACTTTTAATGAACTGCGACGTGTAAAGGACAGCCTCCCCAGCGGAAGCATGCAACGTATCGCCGATGAATTGGGCATCAGCTCAGACGAAGTCAGAAACTATTTCGGGGGTCGTCACTTCGAGGACGGCTCCATAGCAGGTATACATTTCCAGCCGGGTCCCAACGGCGGTATAGCCGATTTTGAGGACACCCGCATCTATGACTGTGCGCTGAAGATTCTGCACGAGCAGGACAAGGAGGTCGAGGCGAAAACCGAATAGAGCATCCCGACCGACTGGACCCAAGAGCTTAAGGCCGCCCCGGCGGCCTTTTTTCTTGCCCCGCCGGAGCGGACCTGAAGAGGGTGCCGCCAGTGGACCGCTGCCGGGAGGCGGGGTGCAAAGTGCGGAGAGTGCCCGTTTTAGTCGCATAATATTCAGGCCAATGGTTTGGATTTAAGGAAAAATGTTTATTTTTGCAGGCTTAAAGGGTCGAAAATCGAAAAAAGTAAAACATAATAATTAATCAAAATGCAGAATAAAGGTGTTATAAAATTCCTTGCAATTGTCTTGGCAATTGCATGTTTGTATCAGCTTTCGTTCACATTCGTAACGAAAAGCGTGGAGAACAAGGCTGCCAAATACGCCATGCAGTTCGACGAGGACTTGCGTGACGCCAAAGAGCAGGCCTATCTCGACTCCATCAAATCCAAAAAAGTCTACAACCTCGGTCTTGTTAGCTATACCTACAGCGAGGTGAAGGAGAAGGAGCTCAACCTCGGTCTGGACCTGAAGGGCGGTATGAACGTGATGCTCGAGATTTCGGTGAGTGATGTGGTGAACGCACTCTCGAACGAGAGTCAGGATCCCGCATTCAAGCAGGCCATGGAGCAGACCAAACAGGAGGTGCAGAACTCTACGGACGACTTCATTACGATTTTTGCCAAAAACTATGCAACGATCTCCAACAACTCGCCGCTGGCCTACCTCTTCAACAACTCTGCAATGCAGGGCAAAGTTTCGCCCAACAGCAGCAACGATGAGGTGATAAAGGTTCTGCGCGAGGAGACCGAGAGTGCAATCGCAAGTTCATACAACGTGTTGCGCAGCCGTATCGACCGTTTCGGCGTTACGCAGCCCAACATCCAGCGTATGGAGAACAGCGGACGTATTCTCGTGGAGCTTCCCGGTGTGAAGGAGCCCGAGCGTGTGCGCAAGCTTCTGCAGGGAACCGCTTCTCTGGAGTTCTGGGCAACATATGACAACACCGAAATATATCCCTACCTTGAGAATGCCAACTCGATTATAGCATCGCTCAACTCAACAGAGGCTACGGCCGAGAGCGTGGAGAGTGCCGATCCGACTGAGGCTGAAGCAGGGGAGGCTGCGGAGGAGAGTGCCGGCGACCTCATCTCGCAGATACAGGACGAGGACACGGCATCTTCCAGCGAGGAGATAGCCAAGAGCTATCCTCTGTTCTCGAAACTTTCGCCTTACACCGATGCCACGGGTTCGATCATGTCGGGTCCCGTTGTAGGTTATGCAATGTCGTATGATACGGCTGCCGTAAATGCATATCTCGCCATTCCGCAGGTGAAGGCCCTCTTCCCGAGAGACCTGAAGCTCATGTGGGGTGTGAAACCCATCGACGAGGCAGAGACCGTCTACCAGCTCTATGCCATCAAGGCCAACACCCGTGACGGCAAGGCTCCTCTGGACGGCGGTGTAATCGTAGATGCCAAGGAGGAGTATTCGCAGTATGGCTCGAGCGCCGAGGTAAACATGGTCATGAACGCTACGGGCGCAAGGACATGGGCACGTCTTACGGCCGACAACATAAACAGATGCATTGCAATTGCACTGGACGGATATGTATATTCGGCACCTGTGGTGAACACCGAGATTACGGGCGGACGCTCGCAGATTACCGGCGGATTCACGATTCAGGAGGCAACCGACTTGGCCAACGTGCTCAAGTCCGGTAAGCTGCCTGCTCCCGCACGTATCATTCAGGATACGGTGGTCGGTCCTTCGCTCGGTCAGGAGTCCATTGATGCAAGTATGATTTCGTTCATTCTGGCATTCATCCTGGTGCTTGTCTACATGCTCTTCTTCTACCACACGGCAGGTCTGGCGGCCAACATCGCCTTGCTGTGTAACGTGTTCTTCCTCTTCGGTGTGCTTGCCTCCTTCGGAGCTGTCCTCACGTTGCCCGGTATTGCCGGTATCGTGCTGACAATGGGTATGTCTGTGGATGCCAACGTCATCATATATGAACGAATCAAGGAGGAGCTGCGGTCCGGCAAGGGATTGTCACTGGCCATAGACGAGGGTTACAAGAACGCCATGTCGGCCATCATCGACTCCAACCTCACCACAATGATTACCGGTATCGTCCTCTTCTTCTTCGGAACGGGTCCTGTGCAGGGATTTGCCACCACGCTGATTATCGGTATCATCACTTCGCTCTTCACGGCGATATTCATTACACGACTCATCTTCACATCCCGTCTTGAGAAGGGCAAGAAGATCAGCTTCTCGAACAAGTGGACCGAGTACTTCCTCGCCAACACGCACATCAACTTCATCAACATCCGCAAGATTTCCTACGTTGTTGCCGGTGTGATGATAGTGGCTTCCATCGTTTCGCTCTTCACGAGAGGCATGGACTTCGGTGTGGACTTCACGGGTGGCCGTACTTTCACGGTACGTTTCGACCAGGATGTCACGGCAGATAACGTGCGTAGCGCGCTTACCGACCTCTTCAATTCGGACGAGCTCGAAGGCGACATGTCGCAGCGCAGCGTGGATGTCAAGCAGTTCGGTCAGGCCAACCAGATGAAGATAGTTACCCAGTACAAATATGACGACCAGAGCGATGACGCTACGGCCTATGTTGAGGAGCTGCTCTACAAGGCATTGAATCCGCTCTATGCAACGCCCATCACCTTCGAGGAGTTCACCTCGACCGTGACAAATCCCAACGGTATCATTTCAGCCGACATGGTGGGACCGAGCGTGGCAAGCGACATCACGAGAAACTCGTTCATCGCAGTCTTCTTCTCGCTGATTGCAATCTTCGTCTACATCCTGATCCGATTCAAGAGATGGCAGTGGAGTTTGGGCAGTACAGCCGCACTGGCACACGATGCCTTCCTGACGATAGGTATCTTCTCGCTGTTGCACGGTATCCTGCCGTTCAACCTCACGGTAGACCAGTCGTTCATCGCGGCCATCCTGACCATCATCGGTTACTCCATAAACGATAAGGTGGTTATCTTCGACCGTATCCGTGAGTATATCACTCTCTATCCCAAACGCGACATAAAGGATACGATCAACTATGCAGTCAATACCACTCTGGCCCGTACGATCAATACATCGGGTACGACGTTCGTGACTCTGCTGGCAATCTTCATCTTCGGCGGTGAGGTTATCCGCGGATTCGTGTTCGCCCTCATGCTGGGTGTCATCATCGGTACACTCTCCTCGATCTTCGTCGCAACGCCTATTGCCTACGACCTTATCAGGAAGGGTGACAAACGCGCATAATTGTACGACTACCATAAAAAAGGACGGCGGTGTTTGTAAGCACCGCCGTTTTTTATTAGTTTTGTGGAAACAAGCCTAAACCAAGAGAGGATGGGATTCATCACTATAAGAGTCATCGACATCATTGACATAGCCCTTGTGGCCATTCTGATGTACTATTGCTACAAACTGATACGCGGCACGCGCGCCACCAACATCATGACGGGCATTCTGCTCATATATGCCATGTGGATTCTGGTGCGTGCGCTCAATATGGAACTTCTGACCACCATTCTGGGCAGTATAATCAGTGTGGGCATCATTGCTCTCATCGTGATATTCCAGCCCGAAATACGCCATTTTCTCGAGGTTCTGGGCGACAAGTGGAAGACGGAGAACCGTCTGGTCCGCATCTTCTTTCCCCGCCAGAATATGGGCGACAATGCTGCCATAGAGCAGATAGCCCAGGCCTGCAAGGAGATGTCGGCGCGACGCACAGGGGCACTGATTGTCCTCGAACGGCACAATGACCTCAAGGAGGTCATCGCCACAGGGGTGGAGACTGATGCGATAGTGTCGGCCCCGCTGCTGATGAACATCTTCTTCAAGAACTCGCCGCTGCACGACGGTGCTGTAGTGGTGAGCGGCAACCGCATAGTGGCAGCCAAGTGCATACTGCCCTCCACGCAGCGGGAGGTGCCTTTCTCATTCGGCATGCGCCATAGGGCAGCAGTGGGAATGAGTGAGGTTTTCGATGCGCTGGTGGTCGTGGTGTCGGAGGAGACGGGGTGCATATCAATTGCCAAGGAGGGCAAGATAGAGTGCAACATACCGCCTCATGCTCTGGTGGAGGAGATCAATTTCAAGATGAACGAGACGACGGAGCATAAACCCAAGAACAATACTCCGGAGAAGAATGCGCCCGACATGGACACCATAGAGGACGGGGCTTCGAAATGACAGTCTGCCCGACAAATCCATAGAAAAGAGAGTCCGGTGACTTACGTCACCGGACTTCTGTTTTTATTTCCCGTTGCGCTGCCAACTGCATCCGCTCGCACCGGCTACTCCATGTCGCGTATTTTCATCTTGGTCGCATTGGCGGTAATCAGGCGAGCCAATCGCTTCAGGTCGGTCTTCTCCTCGGTCTGTCCGTAGTGGTAGGGGTAGAATACCTTGGGATGCAACTCGTTCACCACTGAAGCCGCCTGTGCGGGTGTCATGGTATAGGGCTGGTTTACAGCCAGGAAGAGATAGTCGATGTTCCTTATGGTTGCCATCTCGGGTGTGGGTTCGCTGTCTCCGGCCACATATATGCGCTCGCCCGCTATGGTGAGAATATATCCGTTGTCACGACCCTTGGGGTGGAACTGCCCACGTGACGGAGTGGTGTTGTAGGCCGCCACGGCTTCCACCTGCAACCAGTCGCCGACCCTTTTTGTGTCACCGTTCTTCATCACCGAGGCACCTTGCAGCTCATCGGCCGCTGCTGCATTGGCGATGACCAACGTTGCCGGAGTAGACAGAGTCTCTATGGACTCCTTGTCCAAGTGGTCCTCATGGGCATGCGTGACGAGTATCACATCGGCCTTGGGCAATGTGGCATAATCCGCCTCCGAGCTGACTGGGTCGACATATATCACCTTCTGGTCATACGTGACGGCTATGCTTGCATGGCCGAAAAACACGAAAGACAGCTGTTTGCCGTTCTCAGTGGAATAGCTGTCCACCGAATATGAACCGAAATTCAGTACTGCTGCCATAAAGATACTGCTTATCAACATATTACATTAGTTTTTCACTCTCTTCTCCGACATCTTCTTCCTTGGTGCGCAGCGCCCGTTGCACCGCACCCTCAATATACGCAATTTATTTCAGATATTTGTCAAGCCAGCCGAAAAATTCCCTGTTCCAAACCATCGAGTTCTGCGGTTTGAATACCTGGTGCGCCTCGTCCTGAAACTCCACCAGACGGGCCGGCACATTGTGCATGCGTGCCGCCGTGAATGCCTCCAGGCTCTGCGTGTAGGGGATACGGAAATCCTTTTCGCCAGTGAATATCAGTATTGGCGCTGTCCATTTGTCCACAAGTTTGTGGGGCGAATTGGCATACGAGCGCCGTGCCGTCTCATTGTCGTCCCAGTAGGAACCGCCATAATCACGGTTGACGAACCACAACTCCTCCGTCTCGCCATACATGCTCTCGAAGTCGAATATTCCGCAGTGTGCTATGAGTGCCTTGAAGCGGTTCTGATGCACACCGGCAAGATAGAATATGGAGTAACCGCCATAGCTGGCACCCACGGCTCCCAGCCGGTTGCTGTCCACCCACTCCTCCTTGGCAACATCGTCTATCGCACTCAGATAGTCGCGAATGTTCTGTCCGCTGTAGTCACCCGAAATCTGGTCAAGCCACTCGCTGCCGAATGACGGCACACCGCGACGGTTGGGGGCAACCACTACATAGCCCTGTGCGGCCATGAGCTGGAAGTTCCAGCGGTAGCTCCAGAATTGGCTGACCACGCTCTGCGGACCGCCTTGGCAGTAGAGCAGGGCGGGGTAGGCGTTTTCGGCATTGAAGTCGGAGGGCAGAATCACCCATGTGAGCATCTGCTTGCCGTCAGAGGTCTCCACCCAGCGTTTTTGCACCTCGGCGAGCTTTATGTTGTCATATATCTCCTTGTTGACAAAGGTGAGTTGCCTGTATTCATTGTCTCCCGCAAGCAGATAGAGCTCGGGAGCCTGCGAAATGGATGACATGGAGAATACCACCTTGTCGCCTGCAGCGGCAAATGCCGTGATGTCGTGGTCGCCGGCCGTGAGTACCTGCACACTGTCGGGTGCGGCAAGCGACACGCTGCAAATCTGGTAGGTGCCCTGCATGGCTGCCACGAACCTCACACTGTCATTGCCGTTCCACACCACGTTCTCCACGCTGTAGTCGAAGGTGGGCGTGATGTCCGACAGAGAGTTGTCGGCTGCGTTCCACACCACCAGGTGCTCTATGTCACTCTCGTTGCCTGCACGGCGCATGCTGCGGAATGCCATCTTGCGGCCGTCGGGCGAGAAGACGGGATAGCGGTCATAACCCGGATATACCTCTTCCTGACCTATGAAAGTACCGAACTTGCAGATATTGCTTGTCTGCCCCGAAGCCACGTCGTAGACATAGATGTCCGAGTCGGTCGATACGGCATACTCCTTGCCGGTCATCTTCTTGCAGGTGTAGGCCAGAAGGCTTCCGTCGGCATTCCATGCTATCTCCGACATGTCGAAATAGGGAGCCATGGGGGAGTCCCAAGCCTCACCCTCCATGATGTCCGTGCCCTCCTTCACTGCATCCTCTCCCACTGCGGCAAGGTCGGCCACGAAAATGTGGCGGTAGCTGCCCTCGTCCCAATAGTTCCAGTGGCGTGCCATGATGTCGTCATAGATGCGGGCGCCCGACTTGGCCATGTCAGGGTATATGTCCGACGACTTGCGGTCGGCCACCGCAACCGCCTTTACATAGAACAGTTTGCAGTCATTGGGCGAAATGCCGAATCCCTCTACTCCGCCCTCTATGTCGGTCACTTTCACAGGAGTGCATCCCATGACGGCATCCACTCCGCGCATGCGGGCCTCAATGTTGCCCGAGATGTTGTCTATCTTCTCCACCAGTTTGTTCTTGGCCGGTTTGGCGGCATCGATGTACCACACCTGCATCTCCTCGTTGCGGTCGGGTGCAAGGAAATAGACCTTTTCGCCGTTGCCGCTCCACTGGGGCGAATCGGCATTCACGGCAACCATCTTCTCTTCGCCACCCTCGCTCGGCACCATGAACAGTGCAGTGTGGCCGCTGTTGGCGTTCATATCGTAATAGGTGACCGTATAGAGTACCTTCGTTCCGTCGGGCGAAATTACGGGCGCACCCACGCGTCCCATCTTCCACATTACCTCGGGGGTGAATTTGGCCTCGCTCTTCTCCTGTTCGGTGAGCCTGTTGGCTTCGCGCAATGCCTCGTACTCCTTGACCGAGACACTGGTGCATCCTGTGCCGGCTGCTGCCATAATCATAAGCAATCCCAATTTTAGTGACAAATTGTTTTTCATATCCAATATTTTATATACGTTTCAACGTCTCGGCATGCGGAAAAATTGTTCCGTCACATCCATTATCGTGGCAAAACTCCCTGCGGCAGCTCTGCGGCACTCCGTGGGCGAAAGCCATTCGGCACGGGTGATGGCCTCCTCGGCCTGCGGATGGAGCTCCTGACGGGAGGATGCATGCATGCCGTACCACCATGTGCGCTTGACCTCCCACTCGCCATAGGCATGGTGGAAGTGTTCTGTGACGGCCACCAGGCTGCCTAAGTCCAGCTCAGCGAGCCCCGTCTCCTCGGCCACCTCGCGAAGGGCGGCCTGTTCGTTCGTTTCGCCCTGTTCCACATGTCCCTTGGGCAGGTCCCATATGCCGTGGCGGAGAATCATCAGCACCCGTCCCTCTTCGTCCTCCACGATACCGCCGCCGGCATCCACCGTCTTCATTTGGGCAACGAATCTCCCGAAGGCATCTTCGGCATTGCTGCCGACAATCCACAGACTATTGTTATTTCCGATTATTTCCACCAACTTTGCAGGTGTCAACCGTTCCTGCGGCCCTATGAGATACACTGCAGAGGCCTCCTCGGGCCAACGGTCCGAGAAATGGAAGGCACTACGCCCGAAATATATGGTTTTCACCGCACTCATCGTGTGGCAAAATTAACAAAAATAATATAGAAACATACACAAAAACCGACGACTAAAAAACAACGATATGGAATCATACGAAAGCAAACAGGCCGCCATAAGATGTTCGGCGGCGCAGATTTATGCGGTACTCTCCAATTTCAACAACTTTACCCCCATGCTCAAGGACAAGGTGGAGAACTGGCAGGCCGAGGAGAACCGCTGTTCGTTCACTTTCAAGGGCTTCACGGTGGCGCTCCGCATTGTGGACAAGGAACCGGGCAAGGTTATAAAGATTACGGGCGACGGGGCAATGCCCGTTGATTTTACCTTTTGGCTTCAGATGAAGGAGCTCGCTCCCGACGACACGCGCATCCGCCTGGTGCTCCATACGGAGCTCAACATGATGATGAAGATGATGATCGGCGGCAAGATACAGAAAGGGCTCGACGAGATGGTCGACCAGATTGCCCGCACATTCAACACCGTTTTCTAACGGGCGGGACATCCTTATAAAAAGCAAATACAGAGGTCGGACGACCTCTGTATTTTTGCCTGCCGCTTGTGTTGTGGCTGTAAACGGGCTTTATGCCATAGCACCGTCCACCACAATGACCTGACCGCTCACGAACGACGACATGTCGCTTGCGAGGAACAGGGCGGTGTTGGCGATCTCGTCGATGCGGCCGCCACGGCGCAAAGGAATGCTCTTGATCCAACCCTCACGCACCTCGTCGGTCAGCTTGGCTGTCATGTCGGTGATGATGAATCCGGGGGCGATGCAGTTGGCACGGATACCGCGCGGTCCCATCTCCTTGGCGATAGACTTTGCCAATCCGATCATACCGGCCTTCGAAGAGGAGTAGTTGGCCTGTCCGGCATTGCCCTGAACTCCCACAATGGACGACATGTTGATGATTGAACCGCCTTTCTGACGTGACATGACGGGCAGTACGGCATGTGTGAAGTTGAATGCCGATTTGAGGTTCACGTTCAGAACCATGTCCCAATCCTTCTCCTCCATGCGCAGCATCAGCTTGTCGCGTGTGATGCCCGCATTGTTGACCAGAATATCTATGCGGCCGAAGTCGGCAACCACTTTGCTTACGGTGTCGTGCGACTCTTCGTAGCTTGCTGCGTTGGATGCGTATCCCTTTACCTTCACTCCGAATGCTTCCAGTTCTTTGATGGTCTGCTCCGCCACAGCGTCCATCGCAAGGTCGGTGATTGCGATGTCTGCACCTTGTTCGGCAAATTTCATCGCTACTCCTTTACCGATACCGCGTGCCGCACCCGTAACGAGTGCCACTTTTCCTTCCAATAATTTCATATCCATCTTTTTTTATAGTTGAACTTCCCGCAGCAGCTTCGGCATTTTTTTGCCAAAGTGGTCTCTACGGTGTTTGCTTGATGCTTTTCAGGGCCTTCTTCACGAAGGTGCCATATTATTGTGCGCTACTTGGGCGCTGGAACGACGACTTTTCCGTCCACTGGGGCATTTCGTCGTCGTTGGCAATCATCAACCCAATGGCAATGTGGAGGTTGAGGTCGTCGAACGCTCCGTCGAACTCCCATGTGCTCTCGTCATACTCGTCCGTAGGCTGGTGATAGATGTTCTTCTTGGGCTTGGCTGCATGATGCGCCTTGTCCACATAGTCGTTGCCGGCACCCACCAATATGGCAGGGACCCCTTTCTTTACGAAGTTGAAATGGTCGCAACGGTAATAGATGCCCGCCGGGTCTACCAGGATGGGCTTTACAACCCGTCCTTGGGCGGCTGCGGCCATCATCACCCATTTGTCCGCAGTGCTCTGGCCGGGTGCGCGCATCGTTATGTCGAAGGTCTTCTCCTTGGGGGCGGCACCGTCGATGTTGATGTTTACGGCACTCTTCTCCAAGGGGTATAGCGGGTGTTCGCAATAATATTCCGAACCGAGCAGACCGGTCTCTTCGGCTGTCAGTGCAATGAACACTATCGAACGGCGGGGCCTGGTCTCCATCTCCTTGTATTTCTTGGCCATGAGCATTATGGCTGCAACACCCGAAGCGTTGTCGTTGGCACCGTTGTAGATGCTGTCGCCGTTGACGGGAATGCCCACACCAAGGTGGTCCCAGTGTGCCGTGAAGAGCACGTACTCATCCTTGAGGTCGGTGCCGGGCAGGATGCCTGCCACGTTGTGCGATTCACCCACCTTGACCTCCACATTGAGCGTGGCGTTAAGCTTGGCCTTTATGGGGAAGCTCTTGAATCCCGGCTGCTTGGCGGCTGCAACTGCCTCGTCGAGGTTCTTGCCGCACATCTCAAAGAGCTTGGTGCAACTCTCGGTCTTTATCCATCCTTTCAGGGCGAGGTCGCTCATGTTCATGTCCTCGGGGCAGAGGGTGTGCATTGTTTTCGAATCGGAAGTCTGCACCACCTCCCAGCCGTACGATGCGGCTGCCTTGTCGTGCAGAACCAGCAGACCGGCAGCACCGTGCTTCACGGCCTCCTCGAATTTGTAGGTCCAGCGGCCGTAATACGTCATGTCCTTGCCACGGAACAGCGCATCGTTGTAGAATCCCGGATCGTTCACCATGGCGATGACAATCTTGCCGTTCACGTCTATACCCTCATAGTCGTTCCAGCCGTACTCCGGGGCGTTGATTCCGAATCCGCAGAACACGAACTCGGCATTCTTCACCTCCACCTTCTCGATGCCGCGGTCGGTCCACACCATCACATCGTCGTAGAAGTTCAGATCCAGTTTGCCCTTGGGGGTCTTGGCCGTAATCTTGTTGCCTTCGGGGCGTGTGAATGTCGAGAGCAACTTCACCGGCTGGAAATAGCTGTCGCCGTTGGCGGGCTCAAGCCCTATCTTCTTGAATTCGTCGGCGATGTAGTTGATAGTCTTGGGCTCGTATTCGCTCATGGGCTGACGGCCTCCGAACTCATCGGAGCTCAAAACCCTTATGCGCTCCCTGAAATAGGCCAAATCTTCGGCTGTCTGTGCTACGGAGACCGTCGAAACCATAGCGGCCAGAAGAACGGCGGATATTTTCCTCATGTTCATATCTTGTTGTGGTAATTTGGTTGAATTATTCCGTAAAGATACTGATTTATTTTAAAATGTGGTACGGGGCAGGCTCTGCTTGCAGAAAACAAAACAGCATAAAAGACGACCCCCACGGCCGTCTTTTATGCTGTTATAATATTGAGTTTCAGTCTTGTATGAGCTGCCGACTATATTACGCCCTGTTCTACCATTGACTTGGCCACTTTCATGAATCCCGCAATGTTGGCGCCCTTCATGTAGTTGATATATCCATCCTTGCCACGTCCGTGCTCAAGACATACGGCATGTATCGAATCCATAATGTGGTGCAGACGGGTGTCCACCTCTTCGGCCGTCCAGCTGTACTTCATGGCATTCTGGCTCATCTCCAGACCCGAAGTCGCCACACCGCCGGCATTCACCGCCTTGCCCGGGCCATAGGGGATGCGTGCTGCAATGAAAGCGTCTATCGCCTCGGGGGTGCAACCCATGTTGGAGACCTCTGCCACCATCTGCACTTTGTTGGCAATCAGCATGGCTGCATCTTTGCCGTCCAACTCGTTCTGCGTTGCGCACGGCATGGCTATGTCCACCTTCACCTCCCACGGCTTCTTGCCTTCGTGGAATGTCGCACTTGGGAATTTCTCGGCAAAGGGTGCCACTACATCGTTGTTGGAGGCGCGCAGCTCAAGCATGTAGGCAATCTTCTCCTTGGTCATGCCTTCCGGGTCGTATACATATCCGTCGGGTCCCGAGAGGGTTACCACCTTGGCACCGAGTTCGGTGGCCTTTGAGGCCACGCCCCAAGCCACATTGCCGAATCCCGATATTGCAATCACCTTGCCCTTTATGTCATCGCCTGCTTCGTTCAGCATGTTCTTCAGGAAATAGACCGCACCGTAGCCTGTCGCCTCGGGACGGATAAGCGAACCGCCGTAGGTCATTCCCTTGCCGGTGAGGACACCCGTGTTCTCACGTGCCAGCTTGCGGTACATGCCGTAGAGGTAACCGATTTCGCGTGCCCCCACGCCGATGTCTCCGGCGGGAACATCTGTTTCGGGCCCGATGTAGTGCCACAGTTCCGTCATGAATGCCTGGCAGAAACGCATTATCTCGGCATCCGATTTGCCCCTCGGGTTGAAATCCGAACCGCCCTTGGCACCGCCCATGGGCAGCGTGGTGAGCGCATTCTTGAATATCTGTTCGAATCCGAGGAACTTCAGTATGCTCAGATTTACGCTCGAGTGGAATCTCAGACCGCCCTTGTAGGGGCCTATGGCATTGTTGAACTGGATTCTGTAGCCGGTATTGACCTGTATTTTGCCGTTGTCGTCCACCCATACCACCTTGAATGTAAAGATGCGGTCCGGCTCCACGATTCGTTCCGCAATGCGGTTGGCTTCGAATTCGGGATGCATGTTGTAGGTCTCCTCCACTGTAGTGAGCACTTCGCGTACTGCCTGCAGATACTCTTTTTCTCCCGGGTGCTTGCGCTCGAGATTAGCCATCAATACATCTACTTTCATATGCGTAATGTTTTAATAGTTGGTTTTCAAATCGCATACCAATATAACAAATAAATGTGGAATTGTAACAAAAATCCACAAATTTATTTTCATATTCTCTTCCGGTGCGACATTTTTCCCTTGTCTGGAGTGCGGGCATGGCTGCCATGGACAGGGGCGGAGCCGGGTAGGGTAGGGGAAGATTCTCGGGTGGGTGCAAATTATGGCTCCGGCCGAAGGGATTGTCGCTAAAAATTATTACTTTTGCCCTGATTGTTGCGACTATTTGCTAAACACACGAATATAATTTAATTATGAACAGAGACACACAGATTTTCAATCTGATAGCCCGTGAGCGCGAGCGTCAGACCAGCGGAATCGAGCTCATCGCTTCCGAGAACTTCGTCAGCGATCAGGTGATGGAGGCCATGGGATCGGTATTGACCAACAAGTATGCCGAGGGTTATCCCAATGCGAGATACTACGGCGGTTGCCAGGTCGTCGATGAGGTCGAGCAACTCGCCATCGACCGCCTCAAAAAGCTCTATGGTGCAGAGTTCGCCAATGTGCAGCCCCACTCGGGCGCACAGGCCAACATGGCGGTATTCTTCGCTTGCCTCAAGCCGGGCGACACCTTCATGGGTCTTGACCTTTCGCATGGCGGTCACCTTTCGCACGGTTCGCCCGTCAACATGTCGGGTATCAACTACCATGCCGTAAGCTACAAACTCAATGAGGCTACTGGATACATCGACTATGACCAGATGGAGAAGACGGCTCTGGAGTACAAACCCAAGCTGATTGTGGGCGGTGCTTCGGCCTATTCGCGCGAGTGGGACTACAGGCGCATGCGCGAGATTGCCGACAAGGTGGGTGCAATCCTCATGGTGGACATGGCACACACGGCGGGCCTTATCGCAGCCGGTCTGTTGGAGAATCCCGTGAAATATGCCCACATCGTAACCTCCACAACGCACAAGACCCTGCGCGGGCCCCGTGGCGGTATAATCCTCATCGGCAAGGACTTTGACAATCCCTGGGGATACAAGACTCCCAAGGGCGAAGTGAAGAAGATGTCGGCCCTCATCAATTCGGCTGTATTCCCCGGCATTCAGGGCGGTCCTCTGGAGCATGTGATTGCCGCCAAGGCAGTCGCTTTCGGCGAGGCCCTCACCCCCGAATACAAGGAGTACCAGACCCAGGTGCAGAAGAATGCCAAGGCAATGGCAGCCGCATTCACCAAACGTGGTTATAAGGTAGTGTCGGGCGGAACGGACAACCACCTTATGCTCATCGACCTGCGCACCAAGTTCCCCGATCTGACCGGCAAGGTTGCCGAGAAGGTGCTCGTTTCGGCCGAGATAACCACCAACAAGAACATGGTGCCTTTCGACAGCCGCTCGCCTTTCCAGACATCGGGTCTGCGTTTCGGTACCCCTGCAATCACTACCCGTGGACTGAAGGAGGAGCAGATGGACTACATCGTGGAACTCATCGACCGCGTGCTGTCGGACTATGAGAATCCCGCAGTCATCGATGCAGTAAGGCAAGACGTTCATACTCTTATGGCTAAGTATCCTCTGTTCGCCTGGTAGACGGTCGGGGGAGATGCTCCGGATAAATTTTTTTCGAAAAAAAAGCCCATTTATTTTGGAGTAATGAAATTTAATACTACTTTTGTGTCGCTGAAGAAAAAACGGTGCGTTAGTTCAGCTGGTTAGAATGCCTGCCTGTCACGCAGGAGGTCACGAGTTCGAGTCTCGTACGCACCGCAGGCGATAACAAAATCGAAAAAGGAGTGCTAAAAAGCACTCCTTTTTTATTTCTGCAAGGTGACCGCGGACCAATCTCCGTTGGGACAGGGGGCGGTGCGGTATAAAGGCAAATGCACTCTGACTGGGATGTGAAATCTCTGTCGGGACTGACAGGAGAGGGCCGAAGAACTACTCCTTCTCCGTGAGCCACTGCTTGAATTCGGGCACACGGGCCTTGCTGATGATTATCTTTTCGGGCGTGGCGATGTTGAGATTGACCGACAGACGGCTCCCGAACCACACCGAAATATCCTTGATGGCTGCACGTGATATGATGAACTGCCTGTTGGCTCTGAAGAAGGTGCTCTTCGGCAGCAGTGCCATGATGGCTTCGAGGGTCTTGTCCATGGGCAGGCACTCGTTGGATACGGTATAGGCCACCACCTTCTCGTTGGTGGTGTAGCAGAACGCTATCGACTCCGATTTGACGGGCACTATGCGGTCGCGGATATTCACGAGGAATGTGTACGAATCCCGTTGGAGCCGTACCATTTGCGTGATGTGCTCCGAATACTCCTTGAGTTCGTGCCCTTCGAGCCTCTTGAGTTTGGTTATGGCACGGTCGAGGTCACTGCTGTTTATGGGCTTGAGCAGGTAGTCAATGCTGTTTACGCGGAATGCCTCCAGGGCATACTGGTCATAGGCCGTGGTGAATATTATCGGACACGTGATGCTGATGCGGTCGAAGATCTTGAATGCGTTTCCGTCGGCCAGATGTATGTCCATGAACACAAGGTCTGGCATTGGGTTGGACGAGAACCACTCCACGGTGTCGGTTACGCTTTCGATGAATGCTATGACCTTCAGTTCGGGGTACTTGTCTTCCAGAAGTGCTTTGAGATTGACCGCAGCAGCGGTTTCGTCTTCGATAATAACGGTATTCATCACTCTTTGTTCTTGCTTAGCGGCAGTTTGACTGTGAATGTCACCCCATCGTTCTCCACTATCACCGGTTTGTTCATTATCAGCATGTATCGGCTCTCCAGATTCGTCAGCCCTATGCCGGTGCCTATCTCCGAATCGTCTATTTTGGGCATTATGGGATTCGATACAATCAGATGTTCGTCTTTGGTGGTTATAGTGATAGTGAGGGGTTTCAGTTTTGTTATGGTGTTGTGCTTTACCGCATTCTCAATGAGCGGCTGCAGCGAGAAGGCGGGCAGTATGCGGTGCAGCATGTTCTCCTCCACGTCTATCTTCACGAAGAATTTGCCGGCATACCTTATCTCGAAGAGGTATTTGTACGACTCCACGAATTTCAACTCGTCTTCGAGTGTCGTCGTGTTGTTCTTGCTCTCCTGTATTATGTAGCGGAACGTGTGCGACAGCTCGTTGATGTAGGTCTGTGCCGCTTCGTTGCGGTTCTCCCTGATGAGCATCGCAAGCGAGTTGAGCGAGTTGAAGAAGAAGTGCGGGTTTATCTGGTTCACCAGCACCGTGTATTGCGAGACGAGGTTCTCGTTCTTGAGCTGTTCGTTCTCTATGGCCATCGTCTGGCGCTGGAAAATCAGTTCGTATATCTTGCTGTACATGACTGCCACAATGAATACGATGATTACCTTCAGCATCAGCATGGGGTTGTATAGGTCATAGGCCTGCATGGTGAGGATTATACGGCCGCGCCATGTCATTTGCGGCGCAAGGAAATAGAGCATGGCCGTGGCTCCCAGACACAGGACCACCCTTATCAGGAAGCGGTTTTTCCGATTGCTCTTGCCCATGCGTGCCGTGGCGAGGGTGAGCAGTATGAACGAGAAGAGCAGGAAATAAGACCCCTCGTAGACCATCAGCAACTGGTACTGCTTCTGGTAGTATTTCCATGGGTCAAACCGGTCGTAGTGCTCCTTTATGCTCCGCTCCCTTACGTAGTTCTCGTTGTCCAGCGAGTCGGGTATGGTGGGTATCTGCTGCGCCAGCGAGTCCAGTGCCTGGTTCTGACGGTAAGAGTTGCGTTGGCCGGGTGTGTTGGCCGGACGTCTGTCCCTGTCGGGAAATGCTGCTCCCGGTCCAAGTGCTTCGGCGGGGGCCGGTGCCCCCTTTTCGCGCAAGTTGCCGTCCATGCTCAGCGAGTCATCGCGCCACTCCTCGCGGGGAGGTCTCTCTTCGCGCCACTCCTCCTCGCGCCACTCTTCGCGCGGTGAAGGCTCCATGCGCCAACTGTTGCGCCTGTCCCTCTCGGGTGAACGGCGTTCGTCCCGTCTCTCCATGCGGCGGTCTTCGTGCCTTGAACCGCCTCCCGGGAACAGGTTGAGGTTGAGCGATACCAGATACGAGAAGTTTATGACCAAACTCAGCAGTACCGATATCAGCAGGTTGATCTCAATGATCCTGTGCGGGGAATTGTTTCTCTTATTCATGTGTATTGTCTGTTGTTGTGTTGTTGTCGTGTGGGTTGTGTTGTTGTCGCTTTCCTGCTGTCTGTTTTGTGTGTTATGATTGGTTGTTGCCTGATTTGCACCGCCTCACGGCGGACAACGAACATCCGGACGTGCTGCATTCACAGCTCGTCTGGAATATGTGTCGGGTGCTGTGCGGGAGCTACTTCTCCTCCTTGTACCACGATGCGTAGAGCTGGTAGTCACGTGCCGTGCGCTCCACTATGTTCTTGCTCTGTTCGGGCGAGATCTCCTTGACCCTTCTGGCCGGTACTCCGGCATATATTCCGTTGGGCTCCAATACGCTGTTGGACAAAATTAATGCATTTGCGGCAATTATGCAACCGGTGCCTATATGGGCATTGTCAAGTACCGTAGCACCCATGCCTATCAGGCAGCTGTCCTCTATGACGGCTCCGTGTATCGTGGCATTGTGGCCCACCGAAACATCGTTGCCTATGTGCGTCTGCGAAGGGTTGGGAGCCTGGTCGTAGATGGTGTGGATCACAGCACCGTCCTGTATGTTTACACGGTCGCCGATGGTTATCGTGTTCACGTCGCCCCGCAACACTGCATTGAACCATATGCTGCAGTCGTGGCCTATCTTTACATCACCTACAATCACCGAATTGTCTGCCAAAAAGGTGTTCTCTCCAATTTCGGGCGTCTTGCCCCTTACGCTTTTTATGATTGCCATATTGTCTCTTTTTATTTTAATGAATCATTTTTCACTCTTCTTTGCATCCTGCCAGAACCCCTCCATCTCGTCGAGCGAGAGTTGTCCGAGCTCCTTGCCCTCCCGGCGGGCACAGCTCTCTATGTGCTCAAAACGCGATATGAACTTCTTGTTGGTGCGCTCCAATGCATTTTCGGGGTCTATTCCGTAGAGACGCGACATGTTCACGAGGGCGAAGAAGAGGTCTCCGACTTCGGCCTCCAGCCTGTCGGCCGAACTGCCCTTCATCTCGGTCTCCACTTCGGACATCTCCTCCTTCACCTTGTCCCACACGTCTTCCTTCTGCTGCCAGTCGAATCCGGCAGAGGCAGCCTTCTCGCCTATGCGGAATGCCTTTACCACGGCGGGCAGACTGCGCGGCACTCCGGAGAGCACACCGTTGCGCTCCTTTTTCTCCTTCTTCGCCTTCTCCTTGAGCTTCAGCTGTTCCCAGTTGTGGATGACCTCTTCGGGATTGTCGGCATGGATGTTACCGTAGACATGGGGATGGCGGTACACCAGCTTGTCGCACAGATAGTCGCACACATCGCCTATGTCGAACCTGCCCTCTTCCGACCCCAGCTTTGCATAGAACACAATGTGCAGCAGCAGGTCGCCGAGCTCCTCACGTATGCCCTCCATGTCGTGGTCCGTAATGGCCTGCGTGAGTTCAAAGGTCTCTTCTATCGTATTGTTGCGCAGCGATTCGAATGTCTGCTTTCTGTCCCACGGGCACTTCTCCCGCAACGTGTCCATTGTCTCGAGCAGTTTCTCGAAACTCTTCAGTTGTCTTTCGTACATTTCGTTCCGGTATAACTCTATAACATGTTTTCCAGCCGTGCCGAGGGGGTTACCGAGAGGTCGGCCGTTTCTCCGTTCATGTAGTGGTAGTAGCCCGACATGGCTATCATGGCAGCATTGTCGGTGGTGAACTTCAGCGGCGGCAGATATGTGTTCCAGTGGCGCTTGCGTCCCTCGGCCTCTATGGCGTTGCGCAGACCCGAGTTGGCCGAAACACCGCCCGCTATTGCAATCTCTCTGATGCCCAGTTTGTTGGAGGCCTTTATGAGCTTGCCGAGCAGAATGTCTGTGATGGTCTTCTGCAACGATGCACACAGGTCGGCCGTGTTCTCCTTTATGAAGTCGGGGTTGCCCTTCATCTCGTCTCGCAGGAAGTAGAGGAACGAGGTCTTGAGTCCGCTGAAACTGTAGTTGAATCCGTCCACCGACGGCTTGGCGAACCTGAATCTCTCGGCATCTCCCTCCTTGGCGAAACGGTCTATGATTGGGCCGCCGGGATAGTCGAGCCCCATCACCTTGGCGCATTTGTCGAATGCCTCGCCGGCCGCATCGTCAATGGTAGTGCCCACAATCTCCATCTCCAGCGGGGATGAGACCTTCACAATCTGGGTGTGGCCGCCCGAAACGAGCAGACACAGGAACGGGAACTGCGGATGACGCACCTCAGTATCAGGCAGATCGATGAAGTGCGAAAGGATGTGTCCCTGAAGGTGGTTCACCTCCACCATGGGGATGTCCTTGGCAAGGGAGAGACCCTTGGTGAATGACACTCCCACAAGCAGCGAGCCGAGCAGACCCGGACCTCGGGTGAAGGCTATGGCATCTATTCCGTCAATGGTTACACCCGCCTCCTTCAAGGCTGTGTCCACCACGGGAATGATGTTCTGCTGATGCGCCCTCGAGGCCAGTTCTGGGATTACCCCGCCGTATTTTATGTGTACCTTCTGACTGGCTATCACATTGGACAGTAGAAGGTTACCCCGCAATACCGCGGCGGATGTGTCGTCGCATGACGATTCGATGCCTAAAACTGTTATATCGGTCATGTTTTATTTCGTGGTTTGCAAAATATTGAGTAAATTTGTAAGTTGTATCTGCAATTATGGGCAAAGTTATAAAAATATTGATTTCCGTGTTATCATACGCGGTGCTGTGCATAATAATTTTGCCCCTTATGCTGGCTCTGTTGCTGTCGGTGCCGTCTGTGCAAAACTTTGCGGTACAATATGTTGCCAAGTTCGCAAGCGAAAAGTGGGACTTGAACCTCTCGGTGGATAAAATAGCCGTAAAGGGTTACAACAAACTCTCTCTCAACGGTCTCTATGTCGAGGACCTGCGTGGTGACACGCTGCTCTATATCCCGCATTTGAAGGCAAATCTCAACAAGGCCGGCCTCTTTCGGGGGGAGGTGTTGTTGGGGGGCATTGATATCGATTCGGCGCAGATAAACCTCTACCGTCCTTTGGGCGAGGCTGTCAATGCCGGGGCTCTGGTGCGGCACATCAAGGATGTCTCCGGGGGCAAAAAAGAGAAGCGGAACAAGCACAGCGGTCTGAAACTCTCCGACATCTCGCTCACGAATGCCCGTTTCAAATACTTCGACGAACGTTGTACGGAGAATCCGACGGGGGGCATCAACTTCCGCGACATCTCTTTCGAAGCCCTTTCGCTCTCCAGCCGTGAGATGAATTTCTTGGGTGACAGTGTGGCAATGGAGCTCCACGACCTCTCCTTTACCGACCGTTCGGGCTACGGCATCGACCTTCTGAATGCCGACATCTTCGCATTCCGCAAGGGTTCGCTCTATTTCCGTGATGCGAAGATACTCTCGGGAGAGTCTGAACTGAATATGCCTCGATTGGAATTGCTTGGCAATACATGGAAGTCGTACCGCTATTTTGCCGACAGCATGAGGGTCGTTGCAGAGATTGCCGACAGCCGCATCGACATGCATACGGCGGGCGCTTTTGTCCGTAGCCTGGATCCCGTCAGGGAACTCTCCGTGAGCGGACTGTCGCTGAATGTAAAGGGCAGGCTGAACGATTTCCACGGCAGTCTGCAAAGTGCGACTCTCAATGGAGACACATATGCGGCCGGAGACTTCAAGGTGCGCAGCCTGAAGGACAAGGCGCGTCTTTACATGAATGTCGAAAATCTTGATGTGCGCAGTGACTTGCGGAGTGCCGAGCAGATATATGCCGAGCTGAAGGGCGGACAATTCGACATGAAGCCCAAATTGCGGGAGCGGCTTCTGCAGATGGGGCGGCTGCGGGTTACGGGACATGCGCTCAAGCGAGGCGGTGACATGGACCTGTCGGCCCGCCTTACGGGCGATGCGGGATTTGTGTCGGTGGACGGCACAATGACTCCCGATGCGGAAGGGACGGAACACTTCACGGCCGATGTGGGCGTGCACGGTTTCAATGTGGGCAAGCTTGCGGGCAATAGGGCTTTGGGTGCGGCTACCATGATTGCCTCCGTGAACGGCACAGTGGCCGACGGAGAGGTGAAGGCCTATCTCACATCCACCGTCGAGTCGATAGGGCTCGGCGGGAGGACTTATGCCGACATCGACATGCATGCGTGGTACGATGTGGGCGATGTGACCTTGTCGCTGTCGTCGCCCGACCCGAAGGCAGTACTTACACTCTCGGGCGGATATGGCCTTAATGACAGTCAGACACCACGATATGATTTCAGACTCAATGCCCGTCAGGTGCTGCTTGGCGGAGACAATGCGCCCGATAGCGTTGCGTGGCTTTCGTGTACCCTGGACGGAAATGCGACCGGTCGCAGCCTGGACGACATGAACGGCCGGGTGAACATAAATGATATAGTCTACCGCACTGGGGCGGACACCTTGTCTTTGGGAGCACTCCGTGTCGTCATGCACGATGACGGGGCGGAGAGGTCGGCATCGCTCGGTTCCGATTTTCTGGATGTGAAATACAGTAGCGATATGGGTTACAGGGAGAGTTTCCGTGATGTGAAGTCGCTCGCCCTGCGCTATTTCCCCGCTCTGGCCAACGGTACAACGGAACATGCCACTGCACCGGCGGGACATCTTGCCCAAGGGGAGGCGGAGAGCGGGAGCGTGGAACTGCAGGCCAAGGTGAAGGCGGCCGACAGGGTGTTGCGGATATTCTCCGACAATGTGAGCATTGCTCCGGGAACGGAGCTGAAACTCACAACCGGGACGGCCCACAGCAGAGAGTTCCTCTCTCTTGATGTCCCTTATGTCGATTGCGGGGGAGTATTCATTGACGAACTGGGTCTCACTCTGGCCGATGTCTCCGATACGCTCCACATGTCGCTTAGGACCAGGGATGTCATAGCTTCGGGGCTGGATATGCCCTATCTCCGAGTGGACGGCACGGCAGCTGCCGACCGCTTCAGCGTGGCGGCCGGGTATGACAATGAGCCGGACAACAACCATGCGCGGTTGAACCTGCGTGGCGGGCTGACGCGACATGACGGCAAGGTGGCTGTCGGGACGGAGATTCTGCCGTCGTATCTCGACATCAATGGCCGCCAATGGGACATACTCTGCAATGCGTTGCAGTACAGCAAGGAGCGCCTGTCGCTGGACGAACTGCTGGTGCACAACGGCCGTCATGAGATAATGGCCGACGGAGTCCTGTCTGCCAACGATGCCGACACCCTCTCGGTGCTCCTGCGTGATGTGAACCTTGATGTCGTCAATCCATTCATCGGGCATTTGGGCTATGATGTTTCGGGCACGGTGAACGGTTATGCCGACATCATGGCCCTGCGCAACGGAATCCGTATGGATGCCGAGGCAACGCTCGACAGTGTCAGGATAAACCAATACGAACTCGACCCGCTGAAGTTCGAGAGCCAGTGGAACACCGGTTCCCAACGGGTCATTTTTACCTTGAAGAACATGCTGTCGGACAAGACGTTGCTGAAGAGCTACCTACGCTCCGGCGACAAGGCTTTCCTGACCGATATCCGGATGGGGCAATTGCCGCTCGGGGCACTTTCCCCCCTGTTGGGCGGAGCAGTGGAGGATGTGGACGGCATGGCCGATGTGGCACTCGAACTCCGCAACGACACGGGCGCCCTGCGCATCAACGGCAATGTGGACATAGAGGGGCTGCAGGCAAGTGTGCCTTTTACCTCCACGAGTTACCGGGCCGACAGGATGCGTCTCAACGTGAAGAACAGCATGGTGGATGTGGAGCCGGTGAAGATACGCGACGAGGCTGGACACAGTGCCGAGCTGAGCGCCCAAATGGACATGCACACTCCGTCGGAGCTGAAATACGAAGTGAAACTTTTGCCCGACAATCTGCTGGTTCTCAATACATCATCTGCCGGAAGCGGTGCCTTCTACGGAACGTTGTCCGTTTCGGGTGCGGTGGATATAAAGGGCGACCGTCAGGGAACCGACATAGACGGGGCGCTTACGACCGGAGCCAACTCCGTGCTCAATGTCGCAGTGGGCGGTGCTTCCGATTTCTCCATTGCCGACTATGTGACCTTCGAACCCGAAGAGTGTCCCGTAGTGCAGGATACGCTCAACGATGCTTCCGTGCGTCACAGGGAGTATCAGGAGCGGGTGGAGAACGGGTTGCGCAAGGCGGGGACCGACATCGGAATGAACATTACGGTGACGCCCGACTTGACCTTCAAGCTGCTCATAGACCAGAGCCACGACAATGTGCTGACCGCCAACGGCAATGCCACGCTCGCCATGAATGTCCGTCCACGCGACGACATCTTCACCATATACGGCATGTATGAACTCACCTCGGGGAACTACAACTTCAACATACAGAACCTCATCGACAAGAAATTCACCCTCGGGTCGGGCAGCTCCATCTTGTGGACCGGTGACCCGCTCGATGCGACACTCGACATTTCGGCCTCATACCGTCTGAAGACATCCATCGCCTCCCTGCTTGGCACCGAGGCACGTTCTGGCAACACGACCACCAATGTCGATTGCGTGGTCAATATCACCGACAAGCTCTCCTCGCCGCAGTTCTCTTTCGATGTGCAGCTGCCCAATGCCGATTCGGAGTACCAGTCGCTCATATCGAGCAGTTTCAGTACGCAGGAGATGATGGCGACGCAGTTCTTCTACCTGCTTGCCTTCGGAACGCTCTATTCCGACACCAACTATGCCGAAAACCTCAATGTGGGAGCCAATGCCGGCACCTCGCTCGGTTTCGATTTCCTCTCCTCGCAGATAAGAAATATTCTCTCGGTAGAAGATTTGAGCTTCAATTTGCGTTATACTCCAAAGTCGACCGTCAATTCGGACGAGTACGGGTTCTATTTCCAGAGCGATCTGATAAACAACAAACTCGTGCTCGAGTTGGAGGGCAACTATGACACGGGCAACAACCCCACCTCGTCGACCAACATGGTATCGGGTGGCGGTACGCTTACATACTACATCGACAACAGCGGCAACCTGGTGCTCAAGGGCTATTCGCGCACCATAGACCGCTTCGATGAGAACCAGGGTCTGCAGGAAAACGGAGTGGGTATATATTTCAAGGAGGACTTCAACAACATGAACGATCTGCTCAGCAGGCTCCGTGCCCGTTTCCTGGGCAAACGCAAACGGCAGGGTACAGATTGACGACACGAAAACAAAAACCCAAAAAATAGATTAAGAAACAAAAATTATCACAGTTATGATTACACTTTTGCAGGCGGCCGAGACGGCCGAGGTTATTACGGAGAACGTTGCGAGCCAAGACACCACCATGAGTTTCGGACAGCTGTTTCTGGCAGGAGGCTGGCTGATGTGGCCTCTGCTGGCATTGGGCGGCGTGGCCATATTCATCTTTGTGGAGCGGTATATGGCCATCAGGAAAGCTTCCAACATGGACATGCAGTTCATGCATCGCGTGAGGGATTTTATCTATGACGGCAAGATCAATGCTGCGGTGAATCTGTGCAAATCGACCGATTCGCCCATCGCACGCATGATCGAGAAGGGTATCGGCCGTATCGGCCGTCCCATGTCGGATGTGCAGTCGGCCATTGAGAACGTGGCCAATCTGGAGGTGTCGAGACTCGAGAATGGACTTCCTTTCCTGGCGACGATTGCCGGCGGAGCCCCCATGTTGGGATTCCTCGGTACGGTACTCGGTATGGTGCAGGCCTTCATGGACATGTCCATGGCAGGCGGTACGGTCGATATGGGCATGCTGGCAGGCGGCATGTATGTGGCGATGATTACAACCGTGGGAGGTCTTATTGTCGGTATCCCGGCCTATTTCGGATACAACATTCTCGTTGCACGTATCGAGAAGGTGGTCTTCCAGATGGAGGCCAACTCGATTGCCTTTATGGATATATTGAACCAACCGATTGAAAAACGTTAAGCGCTATGGCTATAAAACATGTTTCCAAGGTGGATTCGGGGTTCAGTGCGTCATCCATGACCGACCTCGTGTTCCTGCTGTTGATATTCATGCTGCTGGCTACGACGCTCATCAACCCCAATGCGCTGAAGCTTACCTTGCCCCGCAGTTCCAACCAGCTCAAGGAGAAACCCTATACGACCGTCTCCATAACCGGTGCCTTGCAGTACTATGTGGAGACAGAGAAGGTCTCCTTCTCACAACTTGAGGGAGTCCTGCGCACCAAGCTCAGCGGAATGGAGGAGCCCACCATATCGCTGCACTGCGACAAGAGCGTGCCCATCGATGAGGTGGTGAAGGTTATGAACATAGCCAAGGACAACAATTACAGACTCATTCTCGCCACTTCGCCCGAGTAGGACGGCGGCGGGAGAAAAGCGGAAGGCGATGTATTACTACGAACTCGACGACAAGAAGAACAAGTGGGTGGCCGCCATTGCGACAGCACTGTATGCCGTGATAGTTGCCGTGCTGTTCCTTACGGTGCACTTCACCATGCAGCGCAAGGCGGACACGGGCGGCATGCTCGTCGATTTCGGCTCAACGGAGACGGGGCTCGGGGCAGACGACATGATGCTCTCCCGGGAGACCTTCCTGCCGGAGTCGGCACCGTCACAGCAGACTCAGCTGCTTACGCAGGATTTTGAGGATGCTCCCGCAGCGGCGGACGAAACGCCGGCCATGGCAGTCAATGAGGACATGGCGGCGAGCCAGCCCGTGCCCGAACAGCCTGTGCAGACGCGCGAAGTCAACCGTCGGGCCCTCTTCCCGGGCAATACTGACCGCTCGACGTCGGTGTCGCAGGGCGTGGGCGGAGGTGACGGCAACCAGGGTACTTTGTCCGGTGCGCAGGCGGACAACTATGCCGAGGGCAGTGACGGGAGCGGAATATCGTTTTCGCTCTCGGGACGGCGTCCCGTCGGGGAGTTTCCGCGTCCGTCATACGATGTCGAGGAGCAGGGGCGGGTGGTTATAGAGATTGCCGTCAATGCCAAGGGCGAGGTGGTAAGCGCCGAATTCCATTCACGCGGTTCCACTACCCAAAATGCCTCGCTGGTGGCTGCTGCCAAGAGGGCGGCGCTCAAGGCACGCTTCTCGGTGAGCGAGAAGAACGATTTGCAGATAGGTACTATCGAATATGTATTTAAGTTGAAATGACATTTTCTTACACGACCAAAAAGTGTTTTTATGAATGATGTGGTAAAAATAATATGCGAGAACACGAACAGTTCTCTCTATGTCGACTGGGGCACAAAACTTATCGATGTCGCCAAAATGTTGCCGGTCACAGCCGCCCGTCCGTTTTTGGCGGCATATGTCAACAATTCGGTCCGCGAACTCGACTACAGGATATGCGAGCCGGTAACCGTGCGGTTCATAGACGCCACCCATTTCGAGGGTGTGAGGGTCTATCAGCGCACACTCTTTTTGACGCTCAACAAGGCGGTGCACGATTTGTATCCCGCCAACAAACTCAGGGTCAAGCACTCTGTCTCCAAGGGATTCTATGCCGAAATAGAGGGAATGGAGATGATAGGAGAGGATGTGGTGGCCAATATCAAGAGACGCATGACGGAACTTGTAGGCCAGAATATCCCCATCGTAAACGAGAAGATGCTGGTGGACGAGGCGGTGGATCTCTATGAACGGCTCGGCTTTGACGACAAGATAGCGCTCATCAAGACCCGTCCGCACCTCTATTGCAAAGTCAACCGCCTGGCCGACATGGCAGGCTACCTCTATGGCGTGCCGGCTCCGTCTACCGGTTACCTGAATCTGTTCGACCTGACGCCCTATTACCACGGCATGTACATCTCCGTGCCCAAGCGCAGCAACCCCAACGAGCTGGAATCCATGATAGACCAGCACAAGATGTTCGATGTGCTGGAGGAATACAAGGCTTGGGTGAAGATTATGGGGGTGTCGAACATCGGTTCCCTGAACGGCAAGATATTGGAGGGGCAGGCGAGCGAACTTATCAAGGCCTGCGAGGCGTTCCACGAGAACAACCTTGCAAACATCGCCTCGCGCATCAACCGCTCCAGCAAGGCGGGCGGAAAGAAGATGGTGCTCATTGCAGGCCCTTCGTCGAGCGGCAAGACCACATTTGCCAAACGCCTTGGCATACAGCTTATGATATTGGGCCTCAAGCCTGTGCTCATGTCTTTGGACGACTATTTCCTTGACCGTACGCAGACTCCGCGCGACGAGAACGGCGACTATAACTACGAAACCATCGATGCCCTCAATCTGCCCAAGCTCAACTCGCATCTCAATACCCTCTTCTCGGGGGGCAGCATACAGATGCCGTGCTACGATTTCATCTCGGGTAACCACAGCGACCAGGGCAAGGCCATAAAGTTGGAGGACGATTCGGTGCTGATTGTGGAGGGGATACATGCCCTCAATCCGCGCCTAACCTCCGACATCGACGATGCCTATAAGTTCAAGATATACATCTCGGCACTCACCACCATCTCCATGGACGATCTTTCGCGCATACCCACCACCGACACCCGCCTCATAAGGCGCATCGTGCGTGACTACCGTACCCGCGGATGCGATGCAGCCGAGACCCTCAAGCGATGGGAGAGCGTGCGCCGTGGCGAGGAGACCAACATCTTCCCTTATCAGGAGAATGCCGACGTGATGTTCAACTCGGCGCTCTTCTATGAGATATCGGTTCTGAAACCCTATGTGGAGCGGCTTCTGCATCAGGTTCCCGATACGGTCGAGGAGCATGGCGAGGCCAAGCGCCTGCTCAATTTCCTGGACAATTTCATGGATATCGAACCGGATGAAATCCCGCCTACGTCGATTTTGCGTGAGTTTATCGGGGGCAGTAGCTTCAAATATTGAAATATATTCCTATAATTGTGGAAAAATAGACAACTCAATTTGTTATCACTATAAAAAATAACACGTAATGTCATTGGATAAATTTGCCGACCATTGTGTCGGGACAACAGACAAGAAAGAACTGGACCAGATGCTCGAGACTATCGGTGTGAGCAGTGTGGAGCAACTTATTGACGAGGTGATACCCTCTTCGATACGTCTTCGCAAACCGTTGCAGCTGCCCGCCGAGGGAATGACCGAGAACGAATTTGCAGCGCATATCCGTGCGTTGGCCGACAAGAACAAACAGTTCCGTTCGTTCATCGGCATGGGCTACTATCCCAATTCGACCCCTGCCGTGATTCTGCGCAACATATTCGAGAACCCGGCATGGTACACCTCCTACACTCCCTATCAGGCCGAGATATCGCAGGGCCGTCTGGAGGCTCTGCTCAATTTCCAGACTATGGTGATTTCGCTCACCGGCATGGAGATAGGCAACTGTTCGCTGCTTGACGAGGGCACAGCTGCCGCCGAGGCAATGCTCATGATGTTTGCGCTGCGTTCGCGCGAGCAGGTCAAAAACGGAGCGAATGTCCTGTTTGTTGACGAGAACATATTCCCGCAGACTCTCGATGTGCTCATAACGCGTTCGGAGCCCTTCGGGATAGAGATAGTCTGCGACTCTTATGGCAGCTATGAGTTCTCGGGCCGTGAGTTCGGAGCGATGGTGCAGTATCCTGCCGCCGACGGTCAGGTGCGTGATTACGAAGCCTTTGCTGCAGCCGCACATGCCGCTGGCGCTAAAGTTGCCGCCGCATGCGACCTTATGGGCCTTGTGCTGTTGAAGGCTCCGGGCGAGTGGGGGGCCGACATCGCTGTCGGTTCGTCACAGCGTTTCGGACTGCCCATGGGATTCGGCGGTCCTACGGCCGGATTCATGGCCACCAAGGATGCCTACAAGCGCAATATGCCGGGACGAATCATCGGTGTTTCGGTCGACCGTCTGGGCAACAAGGCATTGCGCATGGCTCTGCAGACCCGCGAGCAGCACATCAAACGTGAGCGTGCCACTTCGAACATCTGTACCGCATCGGCACTCATGGCCACCATGTCGGGCATGTATGCCGTCTATTATGGTGCCGAAGGGCTGAAGCGCATCGCTTCGCACATCCATTCGTGTGCCAATGCCGTGGCTGATGCACTCGTTGCAATGGGCTACGAACTTGCCTCCACGAGCTTCTTTGATACGATAGAGGTGAAGGCCGAGGCTGCCGTGGTGCAGAATTCGGCACTGGAGCGCGAGATAAACTTCTTCTATCCCGACGAGCACACCGTACGTCTGAGCCTTGACGAGATTACCACGCAGGAGGACGTGGAGAACATCGTGACCATATTCGCAGAGGCTGCAGGCAAGAAGGCTCCCAAGAGTGTTGAGGTCACCGGCAAGAACACCCTGCCGGAGACATTGCGCCGCAAGAGCGGGATATTGACCGAACCTGTATTCAACAAATACCGCAGCGAGACGGAACTGATGAGATATATCAAACGCCTTGAACACCGTGACATCTCACTGGCCGACAGTATGATATCGTTGGGCTCATGTACCATGAAACTCAACCCGGCAGCCACCATGATGCCTCTCTCGCTGTCCGGTTTCAGCAATATGCACCCCTTCGCCCCGCAATCGCAGACCGAAGGGTACACGGAACTCATCGAGGAACTGGAGCACGACCTGGCCGTCATAACCGGTTTTGCAGGCTGTACGCTCATGCCCAATTCGGGGGCTGCAGGCGAGTATACGGGCCTCATGTTGCTCCGTGCCTACCACCAGAGCCGTAACCAGGGCTTCCGCAATGTGGTGCTCATTCCCGCATCGGCCCATGGAACCAACCCTGCCTCGGCCGCCATGGCGGGCATGAAGATAGTCACCGTGGCATGCGACAGCAACGGCAATATCGATGTGGAGGACCTGAAGACCAAGGCCGAGGAGCACAAGGACGAGCTGTGCGGAGTGATGATAACCTATCCTTCGACCCATGGCGTGTTCGAGAGCCGCATACGCGAGATGGTCGACATTATCCACGATGCCGGCGGTCTGGTCTATATGGACGGTGCCAACATGAATGCACAGGTGGGACTCACCAATCCGGGCTATATAGGTGCCGATGTCTGCCACCTCAATCTGCACAAGACCTTCGCAATGCCCCACGGGGGCGGTGGTCCCGGTGTAGGCCCCGTATGCGTTGCACAGCACATGGTCAAGTTCCTGCCTTCGCACTCGGTGGTATCTACCGGTGGCGACGAGGGGATAACGGCCGTTTCGTCGGCTCCCTGGGGCAGTGCAATGCTGTTGCCCATCACCTACGGTTACATCAAGATGTTGGGTGCCAACGGTCTGCGTCGCATGACGGAGAACGCCATACTCAATGCCAACTATATGAGCAAGGCACTTGCCAAGGAGTTCCGCACATACTATTCGGGTGAAACGGGCCGTGTAGGGCACGAGCTGATTCTTGACCTCACATCGTTCCGCAAGGACTATGGTGTGGAGTGCGGTGACATAGCACGCCGCCTGATGGACTATGGATTCCATGCCCCCACCTTGTCGTTCCCCGTTCACGAGACGCTCATGATCGAGCCCACCGAGAGCGAGTCGAAGGCGGAGATGGACCGCTTCATCGAGGCTCTCGTGCAGATCAAGCGCGAGTGCGAGGCATTTGCCGGCAGCGAGGACAATATGGTTGCCAATGCGCCCCATACAGCCTTTGAGATTGCTTCCGAATGGAAACACACCTATTCGCGCGAGCAGGCTGCCTATCCGCTCGAGTGGATCAGATACAGCAAATTCTTCCCTTATGTAAGCAGGATAGACAACGGCTACGGTGACCGCAACCTTGTTCCCTGCTGCAAGGAGGAGATAAAATAGGACAGGCGGAAGGAGGCGTCCCCCCGCAACTTCGTATCCGTAAAGAGGCTTTTGAAACTACTAACCTAAGATGACTATGAGAAAATTTATTGTTTTGGCGGTATTGGCCTTGTCATTCGTGGCGGCTACGGCGCAGGATTTCGGTCGCCGCGAGTCGCTTGCCGAAGGCTGGCGGTTCCACTTGGGAGATGTCCAGTACGGTGGCATAGCCGAGTTGGATTGCAGTGACTGGCAGGCGGTGACACTCCCGCACGACTGGAGCGTCAGGGAGCAGGCTTCGGCCTCGAATGCGAGCTGCACAGGATTCTTCCCCGGCGGTATCGGCTGGTACAGACGCAATGTGGAGATTCCAGCTTCGGAGCAGGGCAACAAGGTGTATGTCTATTTCGAGGGAGTCTACAACAACAGCGAGGTCTACTTCAACGGCGAGCCGTTGGGCAAGCGCCCATACGGTTACGTCTCGTTCATGTACGACCTGACCCCTTATGTCCACTGGGGCGGAAACAATTCTCTCGCTGTGAAGGTGGACCATAGCGAGGATGCCGACTCGCGCTGGTACACGGGTTCGGGCATATACCGTGATGCATGGATTGTCTACTCGGAGCCGGTGCACTTGGATTTGTGGGGTGTTGCCTGGTCGGCAGACATCGCGGACGGCAAAGCCACCGTGAATGTCAGCAGTGAGATAGTGAACGAGTTGCCGCAGGCGAGTCAGGTGAAGGTCCGCGAAGAGCTTCTGGATGCCTCGGGCAAGATTGTCGCCTCTTCAGTGCGTGGAGCCAAGGTCTCCTCGGGCGGACGGAGCACCGTGACACAGTCGCTGTCGCTCTCCTCGCCGCAACTGTGGAGTCTCTCTTCGCCCTATCTCTATACGCTCCGCACCACTGTCTACAAAGGCTCGGAGAAGATAGACGGGAGCAGCTGCAAGGTGGGATTGCGGACCTTGCGCTTCGACCCTGACAAGGGATTCTTCCTCAATGGCGAGAACCTCAAGATGAAGGGAGTCTGCATACACCACGATTCGGGAGCACTCGGCGCTGCGGCATATAAGTCGGTGTGGCGCTATCGTCTGGAGAACCTCAAGAAACTTGGTTGCAATGCCATCCGCACGAGCCACAACCCGCAGGCCACGTCGCTCTATGAGCTGTGTGACGAGCTGGGTTTCCTGATCATGGACGAGGCTTTCGACGAGTGGGAGTACCCAAAGAACAAATGGATTGACGGCTGGAATGTGGGAACGCCGGGACATCAGGGCTATGCGAAATACTTTGCCGAGTGGAAGGTGCGTGACCTGCAGTCCATGGTCAAACGTGACCGCAAACACACCTCGGTGGTGATGTGGAGCATCGGCAACGAGATAGATTACCCCAACGACCCCTATTCGCACCCCATACTCGAAACCCAAGGCATTGGCCAGCAGCATGTGGCGGGCTACAAACCCGAGCGCCCCAATGCCAACCGTCTGGGTGACATTGCCAAGGTACTGGCGGCAGAGGTGCGTGCGCTCGATACTTCCCGCCCCGTCACGTCAGCGTTGGCAGGTGCCGTCATGTCGAACGAAACGGAGTATCCTGCCGTGTTGGATGTCGTGGGCTACAACTACACCGAGAGCCGCTATGCGGCCGACCATGCGACCTATCCCGGGCGAGTGCTATATGGCAGCGAGAACGGCCATGGAATAGAGACCTGGGGGCCGGTGAGGGACAACGACTACATCTTCGGCCAGTTTATCTGGACCGGTATCGACTATCTGGGCGAGTCGCGCAGATGGCCCGTCAGGGGATTCTCGTCGGGTCTGCTCGATATGGCCGGCAACATCAAGCCACTGGGATATTTCCGCCGCACACTGTGGGCCGAAGAGCCGGTGGCATATGTGGGCTCGTATCTGTATGATGAATCGTACGGCGATGTGCTCTCCACTTCGGCGCCCCATGTGTGGAACTATGACGAGGGAGCCAAGGTGCGTGTTGTCTGCTACACCAATTGCGCTGAGGCCGAGTTGCTGCTCAACGGCAAGAGGGTGGGCGAGCGCAAGAAATATGACCCCGTGAGCGGCATAATCTATTGGGACGTAGCCTTCCGTCCGGGAGAGCTTGTTGTGGAGTGCTACAATGGAGCGCAGAAAGCGACCGAGGACAGTGTGCGCACTACGGGCGTTGCCGTGACCATGCAGGCCAGGG
Source organism: Tidjanibacter sp. (assembly GCA_963640325.1). Lineage (GTDB taxonomy): Bacteria > Bacteroidota > Bacteroidia > Bacteroidales > Rikenellaceae > Tidjanibacter. The sequence continues at coordinate 39,430 of CAVHXY010000010.1, read as the reverse complement.
TGCTTGAGAATGTCGACGGCGGCAACGAACGGATCATTGAGGTCACGATGCTCGACAGCGAGGGCAACCGCGTTTGGTTGGCCGACAACGAGATAACATGCCATACCGGTTCCGGTGCCGAACTGCTCGGCATGGAGAACGGCGCCGACGATGCCTCGGTGAGTTATACCGGGCCTTCTCTCCGTTGCAAGGAGGGCACGATGCTGATATTCGTCAGGAAAAATGCCACTGTGGCCGATGTGACGCTTTCGTCACCTTTGGTGCAGTCGGTGAAGTTGGCTCTCTGACGCTAAGATAATGAGACTGCCGTCCGTGACGGCATTTCAGGCAAAACAAGAAGCCGCAACCCGAAAAGGTTGCGGCTTCTTGTTTTGCAACAGGCGGAGCCTTCCAGGGCTATCACTATTTCAGATACTCCGCTATGGGCAGGTGCTCGGCCTTGAGCGCATCCACCAGTAACTTTGCGTAGGCTACGGCGCCTTTCTCGCGAAGATGCGTATCGTCATTCTTGTCGGCCTGCAACTTGGGATGGTCGCCCACCTTTACATGATAGTAGAGCTCGGCCGACTTCTCGTCACCGAGCGAACGCACCAGCTCTGTGGTAAGGCGGTTCATGTCTATCATGGGTACGCATATCTCGCTTGCTGCATCGCGTGCCAGCTGTATGTACTCCGCAAAATGGGCCCTTTCGTCCACCAGTACACCGTCACGATGGGTGCGCATTACTATTGAGGTGAGTATCACCGGGTTCGCTCCCTTGGCCATCACGTCGCTGCACATGTTCATCAGGTTGTCCTTGTACTGCTCGGGCTCCACGTGTCTCTGCGGATTGGGCGATGTGTCGTTGTGCCCGAACTGGATGAAGACCCAGTCGCCGGCCTTGACATCGTCCACAATACCCTGCCAACGCCCCTCGCTAATGAAGGTGCCCGTGCTGCGGCCTCCGATAGCCCTGTTGTCCACCTCGAGACTGTCGTTGAAGAACTGCTGTATCTCCTGTACCCAGCCACGCATGAGGGTCTCTTCGGGGTTGTAGGTCTGTGCGGTCGAATCCCCCGCAATGTAGAGTTTTACCTTCTCCTGCGACATGCATGTGAGTGCTGCCATGGAGAGGAGTGCAAGTAATAGGTAACGTTTCATGGTCTTTATGTTTTATTGGTTCGTCATTGCTCGGTTGCCCGCCGGGTGCATGTGGCGATGCCACGCCTGCCCCACGGCATCTGTACTCATCTGCAAATTGTTCCGGGGGAACAACTATTGTTGCACTGTGTACCGCAACTTCGTGAAGTTTTATTAACTTTGCAAAGATAAAAATTATCGTCAATAAACCGCTTTTAAATCAATCTTTATGGACAGACTGCACGAGGGTGTCGTCGAGTTGCACGGCAAGCGTTTCGAGAGATGCATCCCGTATGACAGGATTTCGGAGACGGTGAGGCGTGTGGCCGAGAGTATCAACCGCGACTACGCCTCCAAGGACGGGGTCGTGTTCCTGTGCGTGCTCAACGGGGCATTCATGTTCGCTGCCGAACTGTTGCGCAATGTGGAGCTGCGCTGCGAGGTTTCGTTCATAAAGCTTTCGTCATACAACGGTACCGCCTCCACGGGAGTCGTGTCGGACATAATGGGCATCAACTGCGACCTGAAGGGCAAGCATGTGGTTGTGGTGGAGGACATCGTGGACAGCGGACGCAGCATGCACCATCTGCTTGGCGAACTGGAGAAGTACCGACCGGCAAGCGTAGCTGTCGCCGTGTTGTTCTACAAGCCGGACTCGTGCCTTTACAACCTTCCGCTGAAGTATTGCGCCATGGATATGCCAAAGGATTTCATAGTCGGTTTTGGACTGGATTATGACGGTCTGGGTCGCAACTACAAGGATATATACAGATTGGCCGATGAATAGAATCGATTTGGATGGAGGGCGCAGATTGCCGTTGGTGGAGGAGTTCTATACGGTGCAGGGCGAAGGCTTCAATGCCGGCGAACCCGTCTATTTCATCCGCCTGGGCGGGTGCGACATGGGGTGCAGTTGGTGCGATGCCAAATTCACGTGGAGTGCCGACCGGTATCCTCTTGTTGCCGTGGAGACGATTGTCTCGGAGATAGCTTCAAGCAAGGCACGCGCGGTGGTGGTTACGGGTGGCGAACCGCTCTTGTATCCCATGGGGCCTTTGACCGATGAGCTGCACCGCATAGGCCGTCGGGTCTATCTCGAGACTGCCGGGGCTCATCCGCTGAGCGGTGATTTCGACTGGATATGTCTGTCGCCCAAGCGCCAGCGCCCGCCGTTGGACGAGGTGTGCGCTGCTGCCGGCGAGCTGAAAACGGTCATCTCCGCAGCAGACGATTTCGCATGGGCGGAGCAGTGCGCCTTGAGAGTGGGGCAGGGGTGCCGGCTCTACCTTCAACCCGAATGGGACCGCAGGGATGCGGTGATACCGGAGATTGTGGCTTATGTGAAGGAGCACCCGCAGTGGTGCATATCGCTGCAGCTCCACAAATACATGAATATTCCGTAGCCCCGTTAGGCAGACGGCACAAATTACAGGCATAGCAGAACAGGTGATGTTGAGGCTTTTGAACAAATACAAGTATCACATATTGGCTACCATAATCTTTGTGGTGGTGATACTCTTCTTTGCCGATGTCACGTTGCCGGGGCTTATAGACATCCGGCACAATATCAAGGAGATGCACGAGGAGCAGATGAAATACCGGGCGCAGGCTCAGGCCGACAGCCTCTTTCTCCGCAATATGGGTGACGACGAGTTCCTCGAAAAATATGCCCGCGAGAAGTTCTTTATGAAACGAGACGGGGAGGAGATATATGTCATTGACACCACCCGACAGTAACGATAAAAACAGACAGTGATAGATATGGAACTGAGGAACAGTGTAGTGAAAGGGGTGGCCTGGTCTACGGTCGAGAAGGTGTGTACGGCGGTTCTCCAGTTTGTCGTCAGTCTGGTACTGCTCTCGTTGCTTTCGCCGAGCGACTATGGCGTGATAGCGATAGTGACGGCCATAATAGGCATACTCACCCCGCTGGTGGACAGCGGTTTCTCCCAGGCACTCATCCGCAAAAAGGAGATAGAACGTGCGGACTACTCCTCGGTCTTCTTCCTCAATCTGGTCATTGCCCTGGTACTCTATGTTGCCCTGGTTCTGCTGACCCCCTTCGTGGCGGACTATTATGAGGTTCCCGTGTTGCGGGAGGTCATCCCCGTGCTGGCATTGCTGTTGCCCATCAATGCACTGTCGATCATCCAGAACACCATCTTCTCGCGCGACATCAACTTCAAGAACCTTTCGCTCTACACTCTCTCGGGCTCGGTGCTCTCGAGCGGTGTGGCCATATGGATGGCACTGGAGGGCTATGGAGTGTGGGCCCTGGTGGGGCAGAGGCTCATTACCATCCTTACCAAGACCGTTCTGCTGTGGACATTCTCCAAGTGGCGCCCTTCACTGACATTCTCGCTGCGCAGCATCAAGGGAATGTTCCATTACAGTTCGTTCATCCTCTTGTCGGACATCATCACCAACATATATTACCAGATCTCCTCGCTCTTTATCGGCAAGGTCTATTCGGTACAGGACTTGGGATATTACGACCGCGGCAACAAAATCAAGGAGTTGCCTGTGACCTCCATGATAGTGTCGGTGATGAATGTCTCCTTCTCGGCCCTTTCGCGTCTGCAGGAGTCGGTGGAGCGTATGTGCAATGCTGCCCGCAAGATATATATCGTGTGGATTTTCTTCATGTTCCCCATCATGCTGGGCATAATTGCAGTGGCTGCCGACATGTTCCGATTCCTGTTGCCCGAGGTGTGGATGCCGGCCGTGCCTTATCTGCGGATACTGTGCATTGCAGGGCTCTTCTCCCCGCTTTCGGTGGTCTCCTATGTGCTCGTGAAAGTCCGTAGCGAGGGCAATCTCATCTTCCGTATCGAGCTCATCAAGAAGAGCGTGGCCACGTGCATACTGCTCGTATCGATACCCATCAGCGTGAAGGCCATTGCCTGGGGGCAGGTGATAATCTTCTTCTCCGACATGCTGGTCAATGCGCTCACGGCGCGCCATTTCGTCGGGCAATGGACTCTGTGGTCGAAGTTCAAGGATTCGTTGCCATACCTGTTGCTCACGGGTGCGATGGCCGCAGCAATTCTTGGGGCCGGCATGCTTGTGGCGGGTCTCCCTTCGGGATGGATATTGCTCGTGAAGATTCTGGTCGGAGTGGCTGTCTACATCGGTCTGGCCGAACTGTTCCATGTGCAGGCATGGCATGAAATCAAGGAGATTCTCAAGGGGTATTACAATCTCCATTACAAAAAAGAGATCCCCTCGCAGGAGTCCCTTTAACGCTCTTTCCCGAAATGGGCTTTGTGCCGTGGGACAAACTCAATAGATTTTGGGGCGCAACTTGCCTCGCAGTGCCAGCAGACCGTTCATTGCGAGTGCCTCCAGTTCATCCTCGCCCGGAATTACCTCCACCGGAGCTATGAACGACACCATCTCCTTTATGCAGTTGCACACGAACGGGTCGTAGGCAATGCCGCCTGTGAGGATTATCGCATCCACCTTGCCACGCAGTACGGCTGCGTTGGCACCGATCCATTTGCCTATGTTGTAGGCCATGGCCTCGGTCAGTATTATCGCCTGATGGTCGCCCTCTTTCCTGCGACGGGCCACTTCGAGCATGTCGTTCGTCCCTATGTAGGCGAATATTCCTCCCTCGCCGGCAATGTGGTTTGACATCTGTCGGAGCGTGAATTTCCCGCTGTAGCACAGCTTTGCCATCTGCATGGTGGGAATCGAGCCGGCTCTCTCGGGAGAGAAGGGACCGTCGCCGTCCAGACAGTTGTTCACGTCCACCACTTTGCCCCGCTTGTGGGCTCCGATGGATATGCCGCCGCCCATGTGGACAACTATCACATTCATCTCCTCGTAGTCGCGCCCTATGCTCTCGGCATACCGCCTTGCCACGGCACGCGTGTTGAGCGCATGGAAGGTGGGTATGCGTCTTATCTCGGGCAGGCCCGTGATGCGGGCCACTTCGGGCATGTCGTTCACAGTGGCCGGGTCTACCGTATAGGCCTTTATTCCTGCCTTCTGCGCCAGTTCATAGGCGATTATCGGCCCCAAGTTGCAGGCATGCTGACCCAATGGACGTTCCGTAACGTCCTCCACCATCTTTCTGTTTACTTCGTAGAGCCCCGATGAGATGTTTTCGATAAGTCCGCCGCGTCCTATTATTGCATCCAGCTCGGTCAGTTTCACTCCGGCCTCCTCCAGTGTGTCGAGCACCACTTGCGTGCGGAACTCTTTCTGGTTGAGTATGCCGTTGAATCCTGCCAGTTCCTCGAGCGAATGTTTCACGCTGCGTTTTACTGTGGGTTTGTCGTCGATATAGACCGCCACTTTGGTCGAGGTGGAACCGGGGTCTATGACAAGCATCTTGTAGCGTTTCATGGTATGGTCGGTTGAGTGCCGGTTGCTCCGGGAGTGATTGTGGTGGTGCCAGGAGTCCGGAAAATCAATGCCGCAATATTGCGGCATTCCATTATCGTCTTTCGATATCTCCCCGGCTGTTTCCCCGCTCTCAAATCCCCCCCCCCTCACACAGTCCGATGCCTATGGGAGTTTTGCGCATATGCCCCTGCCGGTAGCCGGCGGGGGCCGCATCCGTGATGTGGCAGATGTGCCTGTCTGCCGGTTATTTCACCGACAGACAAGCCAATGCCATTGAGTACAGTTTCGTCTTTGAGCTGTCGCCACGCGAACACAACACGCAGGGTACATCCGTTCCTGCCACCATTGCGCCCAGTTCGGCACCGCACAGCTTTGTGCATGATTTGTAGAATACGTTTGCCGCCTCCATGTTGGGGAAGAGCAGACAGTCGGCATCTCCCGCAACATTTCCGGTGAACCTCTTCGCTTCGGCCGCATGGGTATTGATGGCGATGTCAAGCGAGATGGGTCCCTCGATATCGACATTCGCTCCAAACTGGCCACGGCGTCCCATGCACGAGATGATGGCGGCTTCGACACACGACTGGATTTTGGGCAGCATCTGCTCGCTCGGAGTAATGCATGCTACCTTGGGTGCCGGTATGTCAAGCAGCCTTGCCGTAGATATCAGATACTTTGTGATGGCTATCTTCTGGTTGAGGTCGGGGGCGGGAATCACCGCCACGTCACCCACTACAAGCAGCTTGTGATAGGTGGGCACTTCAAATACGCTCACATGGCTCAACGTTGCCTTGGGGGGCAGCAGACCCCATTCCTTGTTGAGTATGCCGCGCATATACTTGTCGGTCGAGACGAGACCCTTCATCAGCACGTCGGCCTTGCCGTCGTGTATCATCTTTATGGCTTTTTCGACACACTTTGTGTCAACCTTCTCGTCCACAATCTCGAACTGCCCGACATCCACACCCATTTCGCGGCACTTGTCGTTTATTACCTTCGGGTCGCCCACGAGGGTCATGTCTGCAATTCCGTGCTTTACTGCCATGTCGGCCGCTTCAATCGAGTGCGAGTCCTGCGCATAGGCCAGCACTATCCTGCGCTTGCCTTTTGCGGCAGCGGCAGTCACCATCTCTTCCAAATGCCGTATCATCGTTTCCTTTGATTTGATGTTACTTTATGTGGCGCATACATGGCCGTTTCCGGCCGGTGTGCAGCCTATTTCCTGCTTACAATGTTGAATGTGTCGGTAGCGATGACCAGCTCCTCGTTGGTGCAGACTACAACGGCCTTCACTTTCGAGCCGGGGCGGGAGATTATGGCATCTTCGCCCTGTACGGTGTCGTTCTTTGCGGCATCGAACTCGAGCCCCATCCACTCCATGTTTTCGCATACGGTCTGGCGCATGTCCTTCTTGTTCTCGCCCACACCGCCTGTGAATACAATCAAATCGGCACCGCCTATTGCAGCTGCATATGCACCCACATATTTCTTGATGCGGTAGTAGTATGCGTCCAAGGCCATTGCCGCACGCTCGTTGCCGCTATCCTTGGCGGCTGACACGTCACGCATATCTGACGAAACGCCCGACAGACCCTGTATGCCCGACTCCTTGTTGAGCATGTTCCACACCTGCTCGATGCTCATGCCGAGCGAAGTGCACATGTAGTTGATGATTCCGGCATCGATGTCACCCGAGCGGGTTCCCATCATGATACCCTCCACAGGGGTGAATCCCATGGATGTATCCACACTCTTGCCGTTTACGATGGCCGCAATCGAACCGCCGCTGCCGACGTGGCAGGTGATGATCCTGCTGTGCTCGAAATCTATGCCGGCCAGCTCTGCGCCCTTCTTTGCCACGAACTTGTGGCTGGTTCCGTGGAATCCGTAACGGCGTATCTTGTTCTCCTCATAGAACTTGTAGGGAATGCCGTACATGTAGGCCTTGGCGGGCATGGTCAGATGGAACGAGGTGTCGAACGTTGCCACCTGGGGAATCTGGGGCAGCAGCTTGCCGATGGCGATGATACCCTTCAGGTTCGCAGGAACGTGCAGGGGAGCCAGGGGCTGGCAGCTCTTTATGCGCTCTATCACGTCGTCGTCCACGAGTACGCTCTTGTCGAAATACTCTCCGCCGTGAGCTACCCTGTGACCTACTGCCGAGAGCTCGTCAAGCGACTTGATGACGCCAATCTTCGGGTCGGTAATCATCTTGATGATGAAGTCAATGCCGTCCGTGTGGTCTTTTATGGGGTTGTCGAACTCCGCCTTGGCCTTGCCGGTGGGGCGGTGCGTGATTATCGCATGGTCGAATCCTATCTTCTCGATGAGGCCTTTGGCCAGCAGCGAGTTGTGCTCGGAAGACATCTCTATCACCTGATACTTGATGGACGAGCTTCCGCAGTTGAGAACCAATATTGTCATTTGTATCTTCTTCTTGTTTGAGTCCTTGGGAATAAGTTTGCTGTTAGTTCTGTTTTGCCTGTGCCTGGCATACCGTTATGGCTACAAGGTTCACGATGTCATCAACCGAGCAACCGCGCGAAAGGTCATTGATGGGCGAAGCCATACCCTGCAGCACGGGGCCGATGGCCTCGGCATGTCCCAGACGCTGCACGAGCTTGTAGGCGATGTTGCCGACCTCCAGGGTGGGGAATACCAATACATTCGCCTTGCCAGCCACATTGCTTCCCGGAGCCTTCTTGGCTGCCACGCTGGGGACTATGGCAGCATCGGACTGCAGTTCGCCGTCAATCTGCGTGTCGGGGGTCATCTCCTTTGCCAGACGGGTGGCCTCTACCACCTTGTCCACCATCTCGTGCTTTGCCGAGCCCTTCGTGGAGAAGCTCAGCATGGCGATGCGGGGCTCAAAGCCGGCTATCGCACGTGCCGTTCCAGCAGTGGCCACTGCAATCTGTGCCAGCTCCTGTGCATTGGGATTGGGCAGTACGGCGCAGTCGGCAAACACCATCATGCCGTTTTCTCCGTAGTTCTTGTCGCCTGTGATCATTATGAACGCACCCGAAACAACGCTGATGCCGGGCAGAGTCTTGACATACTGGAGTGCGGGACGCAACAGGTCGCCGGTAGCGTTGTCGGCACCGCCCACTTCACCGTCCACATCGCCGGCCTTGACCATTATCGCTCCGAGGTAGAGCGGGTCGAGGAGCTGCTTCTCGGCCACTTCGGGCGTAACGCCCTTCTTGCCGCGCAGAGCCACCATGAGGTCCACGTATTTCTGTTTGTCGGGAATGTTCTGCGGGTCGATTATCGTGGCCTTGCCTATGTTCTTGAGACCGAACTCGGCCTCCATGGCCTTGATTTTTGCGGGGTCGCCGATTATGGTCAGTTCGGCCAGTCCCTCCTCAATGATTCTGTCTGCTGCCTGCAGCGTTCTCGGTTCGGTTCCTTCGGGCAAAACGATGCGCTTGGGAGCCTGTTTTGCCTTGGCTTTGATGCTATTTACAAAATCCATTTCCGTAAAATATTTGATTGTTGTTTAATTTTGTTTCCGGTCGCCAAAAGTAAGAAAAAAAACGGGCCGTTGTTCCTTAGTCCATGTATTTGTAGCCCACACCCTTGATGGTTACAATGTGCTCGTCGCCTATCTTCTCGCGCAGTTTGCGGATGTGTACGTCAATCGTGCGGTCGCCCACAATCACATTGCTTCCCCATACCGAACTGTATATCTCTTCGCGCGTGAAGACGCGTTGCGGTTTGGAGTAGAGCAGGTAGAGCAGGTTGAACTCCTTGCGGGGCAGCACCATCTCCTGGTTGTCCTTGATTACCACAAAGCGGTCGCGGTCCATGATTATCGAGCGGTTGGGGTCAATCGTCGAGGGCTCCTGCTCCATGTCTTCGACCTTTCGCAACATGGCCTTTATGTGGCTTATGAGCACATTGAGCCTTATGGGTTTGGTGATATAGTTGTCGGCCCCGGCCTCGAAGCCCGCTATCTGCGACTCGTCTTCGCTGCGTGCCGAGAGGAAGGTGATGTGCGTGTGGGCAAGCTGCGGATAGTTGCGCATCTGGCGGCAGGTCTCTATGCCGTCCATTTCGGGCATCATCACATCGAGGATTATCAGGTGGGGAAGCACTTCGAGAGCCTTGCTTACGGCACTGCGCCCGTTGTTGGCGGTGTAGACTTCATAGCCCTCCTTCTTGAGGTTGTAGCTTACGAATTCAAGGATATCTGCTTCGTCATCGACAAGTAAAATGCGGTAGTTCATCGTTGATAGTTGGGTTTCGTGAAATATTCTGCAATATACGCATTTTTCGCGAAATTATGCGCTCCCGGATTCAAAAATGAACCATCGGTCCGAATGTGTGACAATTTGTTGAAAATATGTGGGCTTTGAGTTGCGGAATTTGATTTTTTTTTTTTTTATAGATTCGCCATATGTTTAACCAATATATAATCCATGATTATGAAAGATTATCGAAACAAAGCCCTGTGGGCGGGGATGAAGACGGCAACCCTGGCCTGCGCCCTTGTGTTGGGACTTTTGGGAACATCGTGTGGCAAAGACGATCCGGATGATGGCGGGAAGAAGGTGATACCTGTGGAGAAGGTGACTGTCGACCAGCCTGATTTCAGCTTCACAAATACTTCGGAGGAGCGGGTCATAAACCTGCATTTCACTCCTGCGGGAGCTACGGTGAAGAAACTGACCGTCTCCTCGTCGGACGAGACGGTGGCAACCGCCAAGGGGCGTCTCTACAACAAGGCGGACGCAACCAAGAGCGGAGCATCGACCCGTGCCGGTGGTGCGGCTTCGGAGGCATATGACTCGGCGGAGATAATCATTACTCCCGTTGGCGAAGGTTCGACCAATATCATTGTGAACGCGGACGGACAACAGGTGGATTTTACGGTGAATATCGTCAAGGACAAAATTGCGGCAACGGATGTCACATTCGAGAAGGAACTGTTTGAGCTGACCGTTTCGGCCGACACCACAAAGACAGTTGCCATTTTCTCTCCCGAGGGTGCCACGGTGGAGTCCCTGACCGTCATCTCGTCGGACTCGACCAAGGTGGCAGTCCATGGCCGTCTCTATAATAAGACCGAGCACAACAAGGCCGGCTACAATGCGGCCGAGATAAGCATCATCCCCAAGGCGGCCGGCGAAGTGACCGTCACCGTTACGGCGGACGCTGTGACCAAGACATTCAAGGTGAAGGCGTTGTCTCCCGTATACATTACCACCGAGGCTACAAAAAGCGGAACGGTGAAATTCAACAAGGCTACAGCCTCGATATATGTCCATGCAAGCAGAATCGATTTTGATGTCTATGACAAGTACAGCACCTTCGGAGGTATCGTCTATTCGTCGGTTTCCAAAAAGCCCGAATACGATGCTGCGGACTGTTACCATATCGGCACGGACTTTGATATAAAGATGAATGACGGACTGAACGAGGGAAGCTACGAACTCCAGATGTATTCGCTGACGGGCAATACCACCTATTACTACAGGGGCTACCTCTTATTCTATACAGTTGAGGGCCAGGAGATATATTATGGAGATGTGATGACGTTCACCACCAGTGAGGAACCCCCGATAAGCACTTCGCAGGTTGTTGATCTGGGCTTGAGTGTCAAGTGGGCCGGATGGAACATAGGTGCCGCCAAACCCGAAGATATAGGCGGCTATTACGCATGGGGCGAAACGACCGCCAAGACAAGCTATTCCAGGTCCAACTGGACGTCCACTACGGAAATAACCACTGCCAATGATGCAGCCACGGTGAACTGGGGCAGTAACTGGCGCATGCCGACCCTGGCGGAGATGAACGAACTGAAATACGAGTGCGACTGGGTTTCGAAGACCTACAACGGTGTACGGGGCTACATGGTAGTGGGCAAGAACAACAATGCCATATTCATTCCCTATTCGGGCATGTGGGCGGCAGGTTATACGGAGCTCCAGGCGGCAGACGACTGTCCGCTGTGGACATCGACGCCTTCGACGGCCTATACGAACAAGGCATCGCTTCTGTGGTTTACCTTTAAGTCAAGCGGCCTCGGTGTTCCTCTGGGATACACGAACGATATCGTGGCCGACTGCTGGACGGGATGCAATATCCGCGCGGTGCATGTAGGCGAGTAGCAGACCCGAGAGCGGCTTTCAGGAGGAGTCATGCCCTTGTTTCCGAGTGAGGAAGAGGGGGCGTGACTCCTCCTTTTTTTGTGGTGCTCGGGAGATATCGGAGACGGCATTGCGGAATGTTGCGGGCAAAAAATCGGACATAAAATTTGACAAACAGCAAAATAGATGTATTTTTGTAAATTGCATGCAGTGTGTATGCCGCGATTCCGATAACTATTAAAGAATTACAGAAATGGCTACTACCAATGAGATGAATGTGTCTGTTCCGGAGGAACAAGTCAGCATGGCTGAAGATGTGAAAGAGAGTACTTCCCAAGAGGTTGCGGCGAGTGCCGAGCCTGAAGACAAAACAGCAGCAGAGCCTTTGGCCGAAGGGCAGAAGGCTGTTGCGGACGAAAGTAAAAAAGAGGAATCCACCACGGAGGAGGATGCTTCCGCAGGTGCGGAGGGTGTCGTGAATTTCTCCGATGAGGAGGCCGAACTGGCAGCATCGGCGCCTGAATTCGATTTGGGCGAAGAGGAGGAGAGCGAAGCCGAAGAGGGCGAAGCGGAGAATGGCGAGATGGAGAACATATCGGCGCTCGGCAAGGCCCAGCTCGTGGAACTGTTCGCCAAGCTGCTCGAAACCAAACCGGTACAGTCGCTCCGCCATGAGGTGGAGGCTATCAAGGTGGCTTTCTACAAGCTTCACCGGGCCGAAGTGGAGAGTGCCAAGAAGCAGTTCGTCAAGGAGGGAGGCAAGGCCGAAGAGTTCGTCGCTCCCTATGACAACGACGAGATAAGGCTCAAGGAGTATTTCGCACAGTACCGCAAGAAGAGGGAGGAGTATATGGACAACCTGGCACGTACCAGGGAGGACAACCTCAAGATAAAGCTCAAAATTATAGATGACCTCAAGGAACTTGTGAACAGCAACGAGACGATGAACAACACGTTCAATGTATTCCGCGAGCTGCAGCAGCGCTGGAAGGAGACCGGTGCGGTTCCGCAGGCCAATGTGAAGGAGATTTGGGAGACCTACAATCTCTATGTTGAGAATTTCTACAACTACATCAAGATAAACAAGGAGTTGAGGGACTTGGACCTTCAGCGCAACTACGAGACCAAACTGCAGTTGTGCGAGGAGGCCGAGACATTGGTGAAGGAACCTTCGATAGTCACGGCTTTCAGAAAACTGCAGGACCTGCACGAACAGTGGCGCGAGACCGGTCCCGTGGCCAATGAGTACAAGGAGACCGTGTGGGAACGTTTCAAGGAGGCCAGTTCAAGAATCAACAAGCTGCATCAGGAGTATTTCGAGAAGATAAAGGAGGAACAGAAGCACAATCTTGAGCTCAAGAGCGAGCTGTGTGTCCAGGCCGAGGCTCTGTGCGGTGAGATGCTCACCTCGCGCAAGGAGTGGAACAAGGCCTCCGAGAAGCTCATAGAGATACAGAAGGTGTGGAAGACGATAGGCTTTGCCCCCAAGAAGGACAACGCCAAAATCTACGAGCGTTTCCGCAATGCATGCGACAAGTTCTTTGAGGTGAAGCGTTCGTTCTATGAGAGCATCAAGTCGGAGATGGACAACAACCTGCAGCTCAAGCGCGAGATTTGCGAGCAGGCCGAGGCCATCATGGACAGCGAGCAATGGAAGAAGACCACCGACGAACTCATTGCCATGCAGAAGCGTTGGAAGGAGATTGGCCCCGTGTCGCGCCGTTATTCCGATGCGGTGTGGAAACGTTTCCGTGCCGCCTGTGACCACTTCTTCGAGAAGAAGGCGGGGCACTTTGCCGGTGTGGATGCCGAGCATGACGAGAACCTCGCCAGGAAGAGGGCCCTGTTGGAGGAGATGGAGGCATGCGACATCAACGAGGGCGGTTTCGACAAGATCAAGGAGTTCCAGCAGCGCTGGAGCGAGATAGGCTATGTGCCCATCAAGGAGAAGGACAGCATACAGAAACGCTACAAGGAGGTGATGGATGCCATGTTCGGAGTGTTGCGCAGTGGCGAGAAGGGCCGCAACATGGAGCGCTTCCGCAACAAGATTTCCACCCTGAAGAGCAGCGGAGACAAGAAGGTGAAGTTCGAGCGCGAGAGGCTCTATGCAAAGCTCAAACAGCTGGAGACGAACGTTGCCACGCTTGAGAACAACATCGGATTCTTCTCGAAGTCGAAGAATGCCGAGGCACTTGTAAGAGAGGTTAGGGAAAAGATAGAGAAAACCAGGAACGACATGGCCGAGCTCATTGAGAAGATCAATGTCATCGACGGCCGGGACAAGAACGAGTAAGAAACAGAAAATAAAAGGTTAAGTTAATGGACAAGAATTCACTTTACGGGCTGTTGGTCATTACGGCTATCGTAATAGGCTTCAGTGTGTATAACAATAAGAGGGCGGCCGAGTATCTGAAGACCCACCCTGTGACAGAACAGGTTGCAGACGCTCCGGCGGCAAGTGGCGAGATAGTGGTGGCTCCGGCCGATTCGTTGACGGGGCAGGCGCAGGATACTCTGCAGAGCGCTCTGGCTGCCAAGATTGCGCAGTACGGAGAGTTGCTGACGGCGGCATCTTCGCGTGAGGCGGAGAGCTTCACGGTGGAGAACGATGTGATGGCGATCACTTTCTCCACCAAGGGCGGTATCGTCGAGAATGTGGAACTGAAGGAGTACAAACGTTATGACGGCGGGCCGCTCATGTTGTTTGACGAGGGCAGCAACCGTTTCAACGTGCAGTTCTACTACAAGCGCAACCTGCGCGAAATGCTCATCAACACCTCCGACTATGCCTTTGTGGCTGTGGACAAGGGGGCTGAACAGGAGGCAGACGGCAGCACGGTCGTGACGATGCGCTTGCCGTTTGACGACGATTCCTATATGGATTACGTCTACACCATTGAGCCCGACAGCTACAAGATCGGTTTCGATGTCACCTTCGAGGGTATGAAGGAGGGCATGAATTCCGACTCGGAGTTTGTGGTGGAGTGGGGCAACGTCAGCATGCAGAACGAGGCCGGATACAAGAACGAGAATACCTACACCACCTTGTCATACATGTTTCCCGGGGCAAGGAAGATCAGCGACCTCGGCATGTCGGACTCCCGCCGTGGCGGAGGTTCGAGGAACAAGTCGGTGGAGACCAAGATAGACTGGTTCGCCTTCAAGCAGCAGTTCTTCTCATCGGTATTCATGGCCGACGAGAAGTTCCAGAATGCCGATTTCGCATACAAGACATTCCCCGAGGGCTCGGGACGCATAAAGGATTTCTCGGCTGTTGTGTCGGTGCCTTTCTCTGCGAGCCGTTCGGAGTATAACTTCGATTTCTATTTCGGCCCCAACAAGTTCTCCATTCTCAGGGCATTGGATAATGCGCAGGACGAGAACCTGCAGCTGGTCAAACTGATTCCGCTGGGTGGCCGTATCGTGAGCTGGGTGAACAGATGCATGGTGATCCCCACCTTCGATTTCCTCTCGAGGAATATCGCCAGCATGGGAATGGTCATCCTGATCCTTACGCTGCTTATCAAGCTGCTCATCTTCCCGCTCACATATAAGTCATATATGTCGTCGGCCAAGATGAGGGCGCTGAAACCCGAAATGGATGCGATAAATGCCAAATACCCGCGTCAAGAGGATGCGCTGAAGAAACAGCAGGCGCAGATGGAGCTCTACAAACAGTGCGGAGTGAACCCCATGGGAGGTTGCCTGCCGTTGTTGATTCAGTTCCCCTTCCTCATAGCCATGTTCCGTTTCTTCCCGACATCCATTGAGTTGAGAGGACAGAGCTTCCTGTGGGCACACGACCTCTCCACCTACGATGCCGTGATAAACCTGCCGTTCTCCATTCCATGGTATGGTGACCATGTGAGCCTGTTTGCGCTCATGATGGTTGTCGTGATGTTCTTCTACTCCAAGATTACCTACCAGCAGTCGGCAGCCACGGGGCAGGAGATGCCCGGCATGAAGTTCATGATGGTCTACATGATGCCTATCATGATGCTCCTCTGGTTCAACAACTATGCCAGCGGCTTGTGCTACTACTATTTCCTCTCGCAGATAATCACTATCATTCAGTATACCGCTTTCCGTTACGGCATAAACGAGGAGAAACTGCATGCCAAGCTGCTCTCGTCGAAAAAGACTGTGAAGAAGAGCAAGTGGCAGAAGAGGCTGGAGGAGATTCAGCGCCAGCAGGCCGAGCTGCAACGTCAGCAGGCCAAACGCAAATAGTGCCCCATGAGTGCCGTCGGGTGCTGAGGTGCCGGCACGGGAGGGTGCATACGGCTCTGGAAAATAAAATGCGGCGGATGTTCGGGAGGCATCCGCCGCATTTTGTTTTGTGCGACAAATGTGGTATATTTGAATTTGTTATGGCTTGCATCGGTCAGTTGGGCCGGGGCATGAGACAAGCAAAGATTAACCAAAAACCTAAAATAGAGACCTTTATGATTAAAAAAATTTTGACAGTGTGTGCTGTGGTCCTGTTGGCCGGGCAGACGCTTTGTGCGGCAACTGACAATGTGGCCGTGATAGATGTCGACAACCCCAAGGCGGCGATAGCTCCCACCATGTGGGGACTGTTCTTTGAGGACATCAACTTCGGAGCCGACGGCGGAATGTATGCCGAGCTGGTGAAGAACCGTTCGTTTGAGTTCGACACCCCTCTTATGGGGTGGAGTATAGAGGGATACAGCAGGGATGCGTTCAATCTGCAGATACTCAACCGCGAAAAGGAGAACCCCGACAACCCGCGCTACATCAGGGTCTTTGCCGGAGGCAAGGAGGGTTGCCGGCCGCTTGTGAACAATGGTTTCCGGGGCATGGGAATCAAGAAGGACAACGGATACCGCTTCTCGGTCTTTGCAGCCGTGGCCGAGGGAGATGTCACGCTTAATGTGGAGCTGGTGAGTGCCGACGGGAAGGTCATCGGTGCCACGAAAGTGCACCCCGTGGGTGGCGAATGGAAGAAGTACCAGACGCTGTTCAACGCTTCGGCCACCGACCGCAACGCCTCGTTGCGCGTTTCCTTCGAGGGACAGGGCGTGATTGACCTCGACATGGTTTCGCTCTTCCCGACCGACACATGGAAAGGCCGTGAGAATGGCCTCCGTGCCGATATCGTGCAGCTTCTGGCCGACATGAAACCGGGTTTCCTGCGTTTCCCGGGCGGTTGCATCGTTGAGGGACGCACGCTTGCACAGCGCTACCAATGGAAAAAGACGGTGGGCAATGTGGAGAACAGGAAACTTATAATAAACCGCTGGAACACGGAGTTTGCGCACAAACTTACTCCCGACTACTACCAGTCGTTCGGCCTGGGCTTCTATGAATACTTCCTGCTCTCGGAGGATATCGGTGCCGAGCCGCTTCCCATTCTCAACTGTGGCATGGCGTGCCAGTACAACACCGGTGAGCTTGTGCCACTGGATGAGTTGGATACCTATGTGCAGGACGCACTCGACCTGATTGAGTTCGCCAACGGTGCCACCGACACCGAATGGGGCGCCCTGCGTGCCTCAATGGGACATCCCGAGCCCTTCAATCTCAAGTATATCGGTATCGGCAATGAGCAGTGGGGTCCGCAGTTCTTTGAGCGCTATGCACTCTTCGAGAAGGCCATCATGGAACAGCACCCGGAGATAATAATCGTGACTTCGGCCGGTCCGTCGGTCGATACCGACCTGTTCTACTATGCACAGGAGCAGATCAAAAAATTCAAGGCACCCATCGCCGACGAGCATTTCTACCGTTCGCCACAGTGGTTCTTCGACAATGCGGCACGCTACGACTCCTACAACCGTGCGGGGTACAAGGTGTTTGCCGGTGAGTATGCCGCCCAGAGTGTGGCGCAGGGCAGTCCCCTGAACCGCAACAACTGGCTCACGGCGCTATCCGAGGCGGCCTTCATGACGGGGCTGGAGCGCAATGCCGACATTGTGCGGCTGAGCTCGTATGCCCCCATGCTGGCCAATGCCGATGCATGGCAGTGGAGTCCCGACCTCATTTGGTTCAACAATATGGAGACATACGGTACACCCAACTACTATGTGCAGAAACTCTATGCCACCAACAAGGGTACCCAAGTGTTGGACATGACCCTCGGCGGAGAGCCTCTTGCCGGCGAGGACGGCATATATGCCACGGCAGCCTATGATGCCCCTTCGGGTGATGTCATCATCAAGATTGTCAACCGCAACGAGGCTTCGCAGGAGTTCGCCATGAAACTCAACAGCAAGCGCAGGATAGCCACCACGGCACGCAAGACAGTGTTGCGTGCCGACAGCCTCGATGCCGAGAACTCGTTCGAGAATCCCAGGAACGTGACTCCTGTCGAGAGTGTGGTCAAGACCAAGGGCAAGAACATTTCGCTCACTCTGGACGGACAGTCGATGACGGTGCTTCGCATCAAAAAGGGCTGATACCGAAGGGGACATCAAAAGAGAAGCGAGTTCTGGAATTCTGGAACTCGCTTTTTTATTCATTGCGTGCCACAAGGACGCAGGCTTCTTAACTGGCATTTGGTATCTTTCTAAACCACTTGATATTGCGATATGAGAAGTAGCCTGCAATAATCGCATTGAAAAAATACGGAATTTGATGCAGTGCTTCATCTTGAGGATGGAAGGTGGGTATAGGAATCAAACTTGGCGGAAATGATTTGATAGAAGCTGGTGCAAAATCCCTAAAGACACTGCAAAATAAAATCATTGAAAAGAGTGAAGAAAAAGCACCATTGTTTTTAATGGTACTCACTGCCGTAGGCGTGTATGTTGCGCCTATCAATTTATTTAAACCATAAAAACGCTTAAGGATGGCATATTGGTATTCTTCGAGAAAAATACCAATTGCAAAAGCAGACAACGGCAATAGGGACATCCTCTCTATTGCCGTTGCTACAAATGTGTATATACGATTTTGCTCAAAAAGAAGGCTTAGGCCATCGCATCCTCCATGCAGGATATGCCGAGCTTACGCTCTATTTCTGCAACACTCTTGAATGAAAAGTTGGTATTGCCGGAAAGAATCTTGCTGACATATTGGGGGGAGACACCGAGCTTGTTGGCAATGTCGGAGCGGGTCAGTCCATTTTCCTGCATGTAGTCTACGATAGACAACGCTATTCCGCGTGACCATTTAAGCCACATCTCATTCTCTTGACGCCATTTGGCATCTTCTGTGAAAGTAGAAGGCTTATTACTCTGATGAGCCTCCAGAAAATCCAATGTCTTCTTTTTCATGATTATTCCTCCTCAAAAAAGTCGATAAAACTATCTTGGTCGAATACTCCGTTTTGCTTTAGGAAATTGCGACAGGCATTTAGCTTGTCAAGTTCCTTTTGAGTGTGCTCCCGTTCTTGCATGGTAGCAGTCAATTTAATGGCTCCTCCAGTAACAATATACACATTCGGCTCAATGCGAATGGCATAGATACGAAGCCAACTTGGGTGTTGCCGCCGGTCCCAATTTCTTGCTTTTTCCCGAGTCAGTTCATGCGCCCGGTTATCTCCAAGGCTAAGTGGATGAAACAAACCGTCCAACCGTTCGGTATATGGAAAGTCAAGAATAAGTCTTTCCAACTCCTCAGCGTCTTCCATTGTGTCTTTAATGGCATCGCTGACCTTTTCTATCTTAAAGAAACCCCGCAAATCTTCCATGTTGGCGAAGAAGAAATCAAGCAAGTAATTGAAATTACTCCACTGGCGGAATAGCATTGATAATTCATCTGTTTCTTTTTCCTCTTCTTTTACCGCCCAAAGGTGGTTGTAACCAGGGATGGTTCGTACAAATTTCATGGCTTACTCTCGGAACTGTGTTGCAAATATAGGAAAAAGATTTAGTGCATGCAACTTTTAAGTTGCATAACCAACTTGCAGACTGCAAATATCTCATAAAATATGGCATCATAACGGACTGGCATGACCTGAGCAACTATCCTCAAATCCATCCTCGGCTTTTCAGCTCCGCATAGTTCGTGTTGATATATTGGTTTACACTTACATTATTGTCAGGATAAAGGATGACTATCCTTAAATCCTCTCCAATGGCATCGGCTACCTCATCGTATATGTCATCAAACGGCGGATCCCCGTACTTCTGTGGCAACCACAGAATCACATCATCTTTTCCGACATGGATTCTGTAGTCTTCTATACAATAGTTTTCTATCACCTTGCGTGCTTTTTCTTCTGTTTCAGTCGCTGTCATAGCTTTATGCGCTTTACACATTTACTGTTGTTGACTTTGCATAACAGAGCCGGTATAACATGGCTCTTGAAAAACGGACTGCTTTCAAGCCTACCTTCAGAGGAAATTAAAGTCTATATGGGAATTTTTAATCTTGGAGTGGGCTCTTATAAGCTCCGTCTTTCGCCTCGAAAATCACACTCGGCTCAATCACTTCTACCGTGTGCCATGCACCTTTGGGTACCTGATAGCCATATACCCCATGAGCTGGAGACAGTCGTACTCTCTCCACTTCCTTGAACTGTACCTTGCGCATCACGTCTTGTGCGCCCATTCCTTGAGGCATACCTTCAGACGAAGCGTTCTCATACGAGACAACTTCCTCGTAAATCACTTCATCCAACATTCCGCATAAGCAAACAACCGTCTCGCTCGTGTCCTCATGCCGATGTATAGGTACTGCCGTACCGGGCAGCAAAGCATTCAGCATGCGCTGACTCGTATCGGCCGAAGAAGTGCGAAGGTCAAAGTTCTGACGCAAGCGAGGATTAACGACAGCCTGATCAAACAGCTGCTTCAAAAGTTTATCATCTATTGTCATATCTATTATTATCAAGGAATGCACACATATATCGTTCGGTGCTACCTTACAAAGATTCTTTCTATTATTATGGCTCAAATTATGTAATTCTCCAGTACGTTTGATGGCTTCCATCCAAGCTCCGAGCATATTTTTTTATTGGAGAAAGTCAATCCTTTGGTCATTTTGTCCAGCTTGTAGCTATTGATAGGGGCTCTCTTACCGAGTATGTCTCCAACTTTAGCCATACACCAGGCCATCCAATATGGGATATTCATCGGTTCTCTTTTCCCGAGTTGTCTTGCGACAGATTCAGAAAGCTGTCCAAAAGTCGGTTGAGCAGTATCGCACACATTATACACTCCAGCACGATTCTCCACAAGTGGTACCAGTCGCGCAATATCCTCGGCCAATACGATGCTTTTTACAACCTTTCCTCCTGCTATACTCATATAGTAGCCTTTTCTGATACCTTTTACCATCGCACCAAGATTTCCAGGGGCATTCTTTCCTGCTATGAGGCAAGGGCGAAGAACAGTAAGAGTTACACCATGTTTCCCGCACCAATCCGAGAGGAACTCTTCCGCCTCAATTTTACTCTTTGCATAAGGTGAAGTGCCATTCAAAGGATGGTCTTCAGTAATCATTTCGCCATAATCACAGCCATAAACGGCTACAGTACTGATAAAAACGAATGATTGGGGAATGCCAGACTTTTCCAATGCGCGACATAGATGCATTGTTCCATTTACGTTTACATCATAAAATTCTTGTGCTTCTTCCTGTGTCTTCGGGACAATATGTGCTTTTCCACATGCATGAAGGATAACATCGTAATGTTTCTGCAATTCTGGAATATCCGTTGCTAAGTTCACGGAAATCTCGTTACTTGGACTTTTACCGAGAGTTGTTACTTCATACCCTTCATTGAGGATTGGCAGAATGTTCCTACCAAGAAAACCAGTTGCGCCAGTCAATAGGAGAGATTTGCCCCCCCCATTATTATATTAGCTTGTGACATAATGAGTTATGATGTTAATTATGTTTAGAACGAAAAATTCTGATCTTTACGCAATTCCAGATATTCAACGTGAAGGTGGTAATACTTCTTCATAAATACCAGATACGCTGCTACCAGTACTACCAAAGTCGCAACAAGATAAATCCAATGCCAGGCAACGAGGGATATTCCGCAAGTGTATGCCAGTGCCGGACAAAGGGATATGAATCCAAGCGATACCGCCAGCTGCAATCCCATATAAATCAGTGATACCACTGGATGGCTCATCTTCAATTCATTTGCCATAATTTGATAGGCGTGCTTGCGGTGAGCCTGGCCGAGATTCTCGTGAAGGAGAAGGCGATGGCAGATGGTAAGACACCCGTCCACGCCATAGACTAGCAGAAGAATCAGCCAAGAGACATCCCCAGTGCGAACTATCAGAAGACCGATGGCAAACAAGACAATGAATGCCATTCCCACGCTACCAACATCCCCGGCAAAACACTTTGCCTTCCCACGCGGACGGAAATTGAAGAACGAGAATACCAGCACTGCCAGCAACATCACCATAAGGAACGAATGCTCAATGAATCCAACACGGGCATTCATAACCATCAACGGTACAAGTACTGCGAGTGAATACCCCGCTGTGATGCCATTGATGCCGTCCATAAAGTTGTAGATATTCGTGGCCCCGACACAGACAATCAGTGCCACGATAACAAACAGGAGTTTAGCCCACACACTTCCGAGCACCTCAATGCCTCCTACCGGCATAAGCAGTAGTTGCCAAATCATCAACCCCATAGCCACAAATTGCGCCACAAGCCGAGCCGAATCCGGTAACGAATGGACATCGTCAATGAAACTGACACCTGCCGCCAGCGTTACAGCAACGAGAAACAGCGGATAGTGAAACCCGAAGAACGCACACCACAGCCATACTCCGAGCAGAAAAACCACTCCACCGCCACGAAGCACAACGGACGAATGACTGCTCCGCTCATTGGGCTTGTCAATAATGTTGAAATGGTTTGCTATCTTGAAATAGAGCAGTTCAAGAACAACAAGAATAATCAGAGTTGTTCCGTAAGTTAGGGGCGTATTCATAATCAAGTGCTTAGAGGAATCTTTTGGTATAAATGCCAGGCATAGTAAACCAGTGTTCAGAAATCTTTGCTTGGATAGAGGGGGATAAGATGGAAGGATGGGCGGGAGGCATCAACAAATTTATTCACTTGATGGTTGGAGAACTTGCCATGCCGAATTACCTACCTTGCCAAAGTTTCCACTTAAATGTCTCTCCAATTGTTTCATTCATTGTATTTTTCAAGCCCCATCACCTCGCAGAGACTGTCCAACAACATCTTTTTGTCGAAATTCTGCCGGCAATACTCTCGTCCCCGAAGTCCCATCACAGTTAACTCGGAAGATGGCATACTTTTAAGCTGCCGCACAGCCTCGACAAGCCCAGCTGCATCCCCGGCCTCAACCGCAACTCCGCATCCGGAATCCTTGATGAGAGCATTTCCTTCGCCACTAATCATCCCGACGATAGGCTTTCCCGCTGCCATATAGGCTTGAATCTTCGCCGGAGCTGTGAGACGGAATAGCTCGTTGTCACAGAGAGACACTAGCATAACATCCGCCGCCTTGAAAAACGACGGCATAGCCTCGGCAGGGAACCGGCCCAGAGTTACAATTCTGTTCGATAGACCTCTTTCCTCAATCCGCTGATCGAGCCAGACCTTTTTCCTGCCGTCCCCGACGATGTAGAAATGAATTCCTTCATCTTCCCCCAACATCTCAGCCGCCTCGGCGATGTGGCCGAAATCCTGAGCTTCGCCAACATTGCCTGCAAACATCACCTTGAACCCGTCCGGCAATGCAGGAATGGCGACATCAGTCCCAGTCATGAACACATCTTCAGCCCAATTCGGAAAATAGACTATCTTGTCCTTGAAATCTCCACGAGATGTAATGCACTTCTCGAATCCACGAGAACTTATCAAAATCTTGTCAGATGCGCGGAACATCCGCAGGGTGATATTACCGAAATATCCGAGAATATACTTATTGTTGATATGTCCGGCATATTTCAAACTCTCTGGCCACATATCAAGAACCCAGGTATACAATGGCTTCCCAGTCAATCTCTTGAACCATATCCCCGGTTGCGCCATATTCACAGGCGAAGTCTGCTGCACGAAGCACACATCATACTTGTGTCGGATGAGATGGAAGAACAGGAACACTGAGGCATTGAAACCGTAAGAGAGGAAGTTAAGCATAAGCATAACCTTGCTCCCATTTCCCCGTGGGACAATGGGAATTCGGAAGACATTCACCCCATTTACCACCTCTCTACACCTCTTGAATAGCCCATATCCTTCAAAGAACTTACCCTTGGGGTAGTTGGGAATCCCGGTCACAACAGTCACATCATACCCCCTCCGAGCCCAGTCCACCACGATGTCATTACCTCTGAAAAATTCCGGTGTAAAGTGCTGAGAAACAAATAGTATTTTTTTCATTTAGAATCATTATCCCCATCTAGCCCAAATCCACTTCTGCATACTCAAGCGAGTTATAATCCAGCCAATTCTTGGTATCTTTTCGGATTACTTTTGCCGGCACGCCTACAATAACAGAATATTCTTCTGTGACAGATTTATCCACCACGGCATTCGCACCGATAAAACAGTTGTCTGCGATTGTTATATCTCCGTAAAGAACAGCCCCGGGACCGATATAAACATTATCTCCTATCTGAGGAGACTTCTGGCTGCCTTTACTGTTATTGCCGATATTGACATTATTCTGTATGCAGCAATTCTTGCCGATTCGAGAATTACCGTTAACGACAATAGAGCCATAGTGGTATAGCGTAAGACCTGGGCCACAGACTAGAGGAGGAATTGTTATCCCGGTAAATGTCGATACCTTCTTCAGCCGCCATTTTGAATATATATACAAGAGTTTGTGAATCGGGCCAGCTTTGCCTATGTAATACTCAGTTCGTCTCAATCTGCGTATGAATTCAATGTTGTAATTGTGCGTAACCCAAGCATATAGCTTAACCCCCCCCCCCCCTAGACCGACCCTGGCTGCAGTTTTTGTCAGCTTGCAAAGTGAAGGGTATTCCCTCAAATCCTCTTGAAGACAATCCAAGTATTCTTTCCTTGTCATAGAATGTATTGTTAGCGTGAATGATTGATAGTTTTAAAGCAGTGATTCATACAAATCGATGTATCGCTGGAAGCATTTATCCTTATTGAACATCTTCTCCGCCCTTTGTCGGCAGGCTTCTTGCGAAATCTGTTTGTCTTTAATCCGTCTTATAGCCTCAGCAAGTGCGTTCACGTCTCCCTGCGGAACCACGACACCTGTTGATTCATCCACGGATTCAGGACTTCCGCCAGTCGCATAGGTAATCACAGGAGTCCCGCAGGCGAGAGTTTCAAGATTCACGGTCGGGAACATATCGGCGTAAGTTGGATTAACAAATACATCTGCAAGAGAATAAAGCATTGCAAGCTCATACTGGTTATGAGTTCTCTGGATTGGAATGAGATTATACTCTTGGTATTTTTCTGATGAATGCTCTTCGACCTGACTTTTGCTCATTCCCACTAACACGACGACATTCTCCGGATTCTGACTTAACAGGAGCAAATCCGCCAATCCTTTATCGTTGCACCAAATGTTTGATACTCCGAGAATTATTACCTTGCCCCCCCCCTAATGACTTATTATATAATGAGATATAAGGGTTAAAGCACTTCGAGTTGTCAAACTCCGCTTCTGCTTTCCTGCGGCAAGCTTCAGTATAATCACCGCTTGTGAGCTTCTCTATATTGGCGAGCAAGCCGTCTATATCACCCTGTGTCACCACGGCTCCTGTTGATTCATCCACGGATTCAGGACTTCCGCCAGTCGCATAGGTAATCACAGGAGTCCCGCAGGCGATGGCTTCGAGGTTGGTGGTTGGGTAATTATCCTGATACGTAGGATTGACAAATACCGAAGCAGAGGAGTAGAGCTGCGCCAGCTCAAGCATATTCTGCGTCTGAGGCACAAACACCATCTGACAGCCGTCCTCTGAAAGCGCAACTTCCTCTGTCAGCCTTCCCACAATCACAATTGCATATTCTTCTTTTGGAAGTCTCTTGGCAAGAGCATAAAAATCATTCAGCCCTTTTCTGGCATCCCAAAGAGCTGCCACCCCGAGAATTATCTTCTTTCGCTTATCTATTCCGTATCGCTCGTGAGCATCTGTGGGCTGAGGCGAGAAAGTGTGGATGTCAATCCCGTTGTGAATCACCTCAATAGGTCTGTCCTTAAGATGCGACTGCCGGATATTGTTGCCTAACCAATCTGATACCGGCACAATGGTTAGTGATGGGATAGCCGCCAAAAGCTCTTTCTTCAATCTGAAATTGCGCCTTGAACAGTCCAGCGAATACCACTTCGACACAGGACAATCGTGACACTCAGTTTTCCAGCGTTCACATCCGCAAAGATTATACATACAATGCCCGGTCGTAGCCCACTGGTCGTGCTGTGTCCAGACCACTGGTATATTGTTCTTCGCCAGATACTGGAACAGCAGCCGGTAATTCAACCAATGGTCGTGGATATTATGCAGATGAACAACATCTGGCCGGAGTTCGTCTATTTTCTTCAGAAGTTTTCTGGTCTGGCAGGAAGAGTTCAGCCCTTCATTATCAAAAATCTTCTGCATTCCATAGTGTATGCAGGCATCAAAATAGTTCCCGACTCTAATGATATTGGACTTAGACGGTACGGTTGCGGCTCTACCTGAATATGCAATCCAACTCTCCCAGCCTTTTGAGATTGCGAGTTCACCTATCTGCTGGGCAATCTTGCCAGTGGATAGATTAAGGCAGCAGTTTATCTGAAGAAGTTTTGGCATATAAAATTAAGTCTCTTACAAACGAAAAACATTATCCCCGTTGATGTATGATTCTTGAACCTGAGCCATCGTAAGATTCTCTTCTTTGGAAATCTTATCGAAATAATATCCGTCAGTGAGTATGGCAGCCACAAAATCCTTTATTTCGTATCTCAGACCTTCGCCGGCATATGTGTAGAAGTACTTTCTATTCTGATTTTGGTCTTCATATCGCACTTCAAAGTAGTCTGTTTTCCACCAGGGCGCAGGCACATAAACATAACCCTTTGTCCCAGCAATTGTCATACACCCCTCTGTTTTGACCCCCAATCCGACCTGGAAAGAAGCAACAGCGTGTTCATAGCGGAAAACGGCTTTTGTAAACATATCCACGCCGTTCTTCATTTTAGAGTAGAAAACCACATCGCAGAACTTTGTGCCCAGGAACTTGAAAATTGGCAACATCGGGAAACAGGCATTTTCATTTATACTGCCTCCGAAATGCTCACTGTCCAATTTCTCTGACCGTTCGTCTGTGAGCGTTGTTGATGAAGCATTAACCTCCACAATTTCGCCGATGACCCCTGACTTCAACAAAGAAAATAAATGTCCAAACGCTGGACAATAGGCTGTTTTAAGAGCGACCTGCAAGTGCAGACTTTTGTCTTCTGCTATAGAATACAGTTCTTCTGCCTGAGTTTTACTGAATACAAAAGGAGTCTCGCACAACACGTGCTTGCCTGCCCTCAAAGCCGATTTTACATAATCATAATGGGTGTAGTGAGGAGAGGCTATATAGACAGAGTCGCAGTTGGCATAGAGTTCCTGTAAGTCTTTTGCCGCTTTTGCGATACTGAACTTCTCGCAAAAAGAAATACATTGGCCAAAATCCGGATTGAAAACAGCTGTGATTTGTACACTGTTCACGTGTTTGGATTCTGGAACGAATCTAGAGGCTATACTGCCTGTCCCAATTAGGCCGAGATTAACAGATGGGCGCTTCTTGCGAAGTTTGGTGGATGAAACACCTTCTGTACGAGGAAGATAAATGACCTTGCAGAACTCGTTCAGATAATCAAAATATCCTTCCCAATCGGAGCCGATGGCAAAAATGTCCACGCCATATTTTTGAATGTCATCAATCTTCTGTCCCCGATACTCTTCAATTATAATCATATCTGCGAGACCTGTCGCCCGAACTGCCTCAATGCGTTCCATCACATTGTTGCAGGTATTCATTTTCCCTCTATCAAGGTCAAAATTATCCGTGGTGACACCGACAATAAGGTAGTTGCCCAGCTCCTTGGCGCGTTTAAGCAGATTATAATGACCTCTATGAAATAGATCATAAGTACCATATGTGATGACTTTTTTCATCAGAACTATCTGTCTAATTCAACCAAAGCATTCCAGAATTGCTCCATATACTTTTTCTCGCCAATAGAAACACGAAGACAAGTTCCGAAATTACCCACATTCGGATAAGATTTAATCAGAATTTTCTTCTCAATTTTCATCCTTACAACAATTGTTTCTGCATCGGTTTTTGTCTTAATAAAAATGAAGTTTCCAGCTTCTCCTTTATGTTTATAATCATTGGCATCCATAGTTTTAATCAACCATTTGCGTCCTTCATTGAATCGGTCAATCAGGGATTGCAAAACTTCTGGATGGGAAATAATCTCTTCCGCAAATAACATTGCAAAGGCATTCGTGTTATGAGGAGTGCAAAGCTTCTGTACCATCTTTATGCCATCCGGCCACCCTGCCACATATCCCAAACGACATCCCGCCATTGAGAAAAGTTTTGAGAATGTTCGTGTCACAAATATATGCTCCTTCTTCAAGGCACTATCAATAAATGTCTTAGGATAAAAATAATGATATGCCTCATCTATAAGAACAGTAACCTGCTTCGCGTTTGCGGCCTTAATGATTCGCTCAAACTCTTCATCGGTGTAGACATTACCCATTGGATTGTTAGGGTTCAGAAGTATCAAGAGTTGAGTATCTTCGGTAATTGCTTCAATGATCTTATTCACATCCATCGTCAAGTCCTCATTATAAGGGACTTTGACGAAATTGCGGCCGTACATTTCTGAATATACTTGGAACATGAAATATGACGGAACAACGCTGACAATACGTCCATTGGGAGATGTGAATGCTTGAATGACATAGCGAATTCCCTCTGCAGATCCGTTTACCAAGCACAGATGAGATATATCGGTTCCTAGAAAGTCCGCTAAAATTTCTGTAAAATGGAGGGTCTCAGGATACTGCGCAACAAAACGAGAATCAACCTTAGAAAGCACGCCATTAATGAACTCCTGTGGTAATCCTCCTGGATTTTCATTTAAGTCAAGACGTAAAAAGTCTTTTCTCGCATTTTGGTCAAAGATTCTGTATAAATCTTTAATCTTCGGATCTAAATAATACATAGTTTATCTCTTTTAATCTTTTTCCCTCATACATTCTTTCGTTACCATTCTGTCTGAAATAGGGTTGTTCAGGAAAACATAATAGTGCCACAAGACTGACGGGACTTAGCTGTAAAGCTTATCATTTGTGTAAGAACTGTTTTATCCGTCTTAAAGATGTCATTGATGCATAAAACATTGCTCTGAGGAATTTCACGCGCATGAATCGAAACCTTTTCAGCGGATAAATAAAAGCATATGAATCATACGAGCCAGGCACTAAACCAAAACACTTCTGATATATCACGCAACCCATTTTCAGATGATAGGCGACAGAGCTATATGCCTTTGTCGCTGCTGTGATAGTTATAAAATCATACCCTTCATCTCTTGCTACTTTCAAAATTTCTTGAAACAAGCATCTGGCGACACCACTCCGTTTGCGGCTACTTAACACGGCAAGATAGTCGCATGAAGCATACCGATATCGTCCTTTCCGATGTTCGAGCAGACAATTAGTACCGACTGCCTCATCTTTTTCATCGTATGCAATTAAAATATAGCCCCCTCCACTAATATGTTTATTTTCAACATCTTGTGTAGAGAACATCCCACAAGGGATATTTAATCCGACCTGACGTCTTTCCTCAAAAGCATCATGAAGAAGCAAAGAAACAGTTTCCAAAACCGTCTGCGGTATAGAACCATTTTTGTACACTAAAATCTTCATCTTATTTTTCCAGTTTCACGAAGTCGTTTCATAAATTCTTCTGTATCCTTACGCACTACCAAATGCCGTTCACGCAATGGAGTTAAAAGATATTCTATCTTGCGTCTTTCAATCTTATCATTAATGTTGTAATATCCCTTGGGGGCATTTGAGAGATCATACACTTCTGCCAGCTCTCCGTCTTCAAATGCTTCAAATACACCGACCTTATATGCGACAAGGTATTTTTCGTCTCTTACACTAAACCAAATCTGCCTCTCGTTCATGTCAGGGCAACCAGGTCCCATATATTCTCCAATCACATAATTACGATGCCTCGTTTCTGCAAGCATAGATCGGCCCTTAAACTCTTGCGGTAACTCCAAACCAAGAACATCCATAAATGTTGGCAAGACATCTTTAGAATACTGATATGTTGTCACCTCCTTGCCTTCAAGTCCCGGATGATGGATGAGCATAGGAATGTGGTAACATTCGTCATCAAAATTATTGACTCTCCGGTTATGGAGCGGATTAAAGGTATATGAAGAACCATGATCTGCAATTACTAGGATAGTTGTCGTATCCCATAATCCCATTTTTTTTAAAGACTCACAGAACTGTTGAATTTTATAGTCCGAATATCTAAGTGACAACAAGTATATGAGATTTCCCTTAAAATTTGAGCCAAGTTGATCTACATATTCCTGCAGAACTCTCATCTCATCATCTAGGACAGTTTTGTCAGTCGTGTCGTATGTGAAGAATGCTATATTATTGTGAGGCTCTTCAACATCGAAAAAGAAATAGAAGGGCTTATCGCTTTTCCGGTTCTTCAGAATATCCAATCCTGCCTGATAAATCGTGTGTGCAGTGTGCTGATTCTGCCATCCCTTGGTCTTCCAGCGCTTACGCATCAAAGCCATCGTCGTCAGACTACCAAGATAGTTTTCCAAGAAGAGTAAGTTGTCGGTATTTTTTGTTTTAAGATATCTCTTTAGCCCGAATGTAATACGTTTGACTGATGGCAAATTGTTCCAAACATTAGCCTTGAAGTTAAGCCGGGCGATTTTATTGAAGAATGATCCGTATTTCTTTTCCCAGTAGTTGTCAATGAAGTCTTTATCGATGTAAGATTCTATTCCTGAAGAATCAAGCGTGGCTAACACATGTTCTTGCCCTTGTCTGATGAAGTCATCAATATATGCAATTGGATTTTTTTGAAATGCCTCGTGCTCTCTGCTCAATGTCTCAAGTGCTGACTTGGAATCATAGGTCTCCAATATTTTTTTATGAATCATCATTGTCTCTGGCCTATTGATGGTCTGTTCAAGATACCTTACCCATGACTCGAACATTACTTCAATACGAGCCTTTAACAGCAGATGCTCATCCTTATCCAATGGGCGTTCCTTGATGATATCGTGATAGTACTTGTATATGCCTCCCCATTCACTGCTATAGAGGAACCCTGATGTATGAATGGGATGGTCTATGTATTTAGCGACTTCATTCCCGATGATATAATATGGATAATTGAAATCATATGTCTCATATCCGGCATCGTGAAAAGCCTTATAATGATGAATCGGGGCTGTATTCAGTTTAAAATAATAGCCAAAATCATCCAGACAATCACGGCCGGTGAAAAGGCTGTGAGTGGCAGCATCTGTGTATGGTCCGTGAGAGTATAATTTCGTTGTAGTGATACTCTCTTTCTTAAGAGAATCCAAGAAAGGCGTCGGGCTTACACTGGCTTGACGCGTTCCGAGTGAATTCCAAGTCACAGAATCCACAAAAAAGCATATAGCGTTGTTTTTCATCATTAAATGTCTATATAGTAATGCGCTAAAGAATCCCCCTCAAATTTTGATTTGTCGAATGGCAAAATTGCATCATCCGATTCGCACAAAAGCGTATTCATCGAGTCTGCCAACTGTATGACACATTCATTATTTGTGTCGTCATTAGACGTGATTATTCCCAACGCTGTCTTAAAAGATGCCGATAATGTATCTTTATAGCTGTTATAACACTGCATAATCTCCCAGACTCCTTTCGAAGAATTTGTGGTGATAACTTTTCTGTTCAAGGAAAGAGCTTCTATCAAGACTCCGGGGAGCCCTTCACTATATGATGGGAGAATGAAAACCGAGCAGTTTTTCATATACTTGTAGGGATTGTCTTGATACCCCAAAAAGAATACGCTCTTGTCGACATTGCAATCTTTTGCAAGTTCTTTATAGGCATTGGGGATCGTTTTATTCTCATCCTCACCGACTATAACGAGATTTGCATCCACGTTTACCATAGAAAAAGATTGTATCAGTCTCCGTATACCTTTTGAGTCGTATAAGTGGCCGACATATAAAGCTGTAGGTTTATTGAATATAACTTGCTCAGTACTTGATAATTTCACCGATGCCAGTGAAGATATTCTTTCAAAATCGTGAATATTGTACACCAATTCCGATCTACAACCTGTATATTTCTCAACATCAGCTTTAACAGTTTCACTGACAGCATATCTCCTATCTAATTTCTTAAAAATGCAAGAATAAG
Source organism: Tidjanibacter sp. (assembly GCA_963640325.1). Lineage (GTDB taxonomy): Bacteria > Bacteroidota > Bacteroidia > Bacteroidales > Rikenellaceae > Tidjanibacter. The sequence continues at coordinate 7,491 of CAVHXY010000010.1, read as the reverse complement.
AGAATTTGCAGCGCAAATAGTTCAAATAACTGACATTCTTAGTCTGGGCAAGCGGAGCATGAAAAACACCTATTGTTATATCATTTACTTTGCTCAAGACGTTAAATGTGTTGCAAGCAGTCAATGTGGAAATAGTTATATCAATGGCCCTTTCCTTCTTTATTTTTTTCAGAAATTGAATCTTGAACAAATAACCGCCATTCTTTGAATTGTATACATACGTAAAATCAACCGGAAATGGATTGGGACCACTATTTCTCATTACAGCAACATACACGCTACACTCTTTACATCTTTTCAATGTTTTATAAAGGGTATAGGCAATGCTTGGTATTGTCCCAGTTGTATCAGGGGATACTATTAAAATACTTTTCATGTCCCTATAGCGATATATAATCTATATAGTCAGAGATTACTAATAACTTCTCCGTCTTCGGAATCTGTTCATAACGACAAGAATCAGCGCGGACCAAAGGATTCCTCTGACTGGGCCGAAGAATGATCCGCGACCCATGAATACTGCGTACGATACCATAAAGGCATATGTAATGTATAAAAACGCGTTATTGCGCATCTCTGCGCCATTTTTGACCTTTGTCACGAAAACACCCAACAGGTAGAAGAGAATTATTACCCCAGGAATGCCGATAGCCAAATAGACATCTCCTACAACGTGCGTCCCTAAACCTAACGAAGGATTATTGCCGAGGACTTTATAGGTGCAGAAATAGGCTGAGTCCATCTGCCACTGAGGTATATTAAATATATTTGAAATAATTCCTTGCGAGAATGGGATGACGGACAATATCGAAGACAGGAAATTCTTGCCATACAAATAACCATCCTGCTCCACGCTATCATAAATATCGTATAGGTTTCGGTTGTTGACGATAAAATCAATAAAATTATCATATACCCCGATACTGGATTGTGATGATTGAAAGGAGGCTATTGAATCCAGGGTGATAACAGAATGTCGCACTTGTCCTATGATAATAAAAATAGCCAATAAAGCCAGTAACACTACTCCCATTTTAACAGCCGATATATCATGCTTCTTTTGAAAGCAAAACAATAGTGGGAGCAGCACATACATCGGCAAGGTACGAGACCCAGTGAAAAGAATGATTACACATATTGCCAGAAGTATAATCGTTGCCTTGAGTAATGTCTTTTTTGTTGACGCAAAGTAAAGTGAACATGAGAGCAATACTGCAAATGTCGTGAAGATTAAATTTATATATGAAAAAGACATATTAGTCGACATATCCCCTCTGACATATCTGTCCGTATAGTATTCCAATCCTCCAAGGGCCACACATACTATGAATAAAAAAAGGACAATATTTGCTGTAACGTTTATCGAATGATTGTCAATAATGACACGGTCTGCGATAAAGTTCTTATAGTATTTATACCTTGAATTATATGCCCCCAGCCAATAGAAACTATATGCTACATTCACAAGGGCGGTACATTTGGTAATAACTTGGGGATTATATCCAAAAGAAAATAGTGAATACGCGTTGTCTACTTGATAGACGACAAGCGGAAATAAATATGAGCAAAGGAATAAAGCTACGGTAAAAATTAACTCAAAGCTAATAAGATTCTTTTTAATAGTAGGGAGTAGTCCTATGATAGCATTTAGGATGTACACAACAGAACATAGGCAACAATAGCCCCACGAATATTCCATCGGGGCCAAGATATAGATGAGAAGTGAGGCTATCGCAAATAAATAATACATAACGGACGACCAAACAGTATTACATTGAAACTCGTTTGTTAAAGATTGGAGAGATTCTCAAAATCAAGAGTGCCATATAGTATTTCAGTCTGATGCTGGCTGGGACGATTGATAATCGCCACGCCTGCCTATCTATCCCCGGATAGACAGACTTCCAATCGCTGATATAATTTTTGCTGATAACTATATAAGCGACAAGTGCCCATTTTTGATAAAACTTCATAGAAAGCAGCTCTTTCTCATACTGTTTCGACAAGCCCTTTTCATCAAAAATAGACAGCAGTACATCAAGATTTTTTATAGCTTCAACGCGATGCCTGAGTTGGGCTTCGGAGCGTGTATTCATAATCGAGCCGGGGTTGCAAAAATAGTTGTACAAGACCTTGCCAACAATGCCAAATGTGTTTGAGCGAAGGGCTAATTGAATAACCATCACCATATCCTCTCCCATTGCATATTGCGGATATACGAAATCACTGGCGTATAAAGAACGCCTGCAGAGTTTATTCCAAGTCGCCCAGGATTCATTTCGGGTCAACATTGCTCTGAGCAATCCGTCCTTATTAGTATGTGTGTGATAGTACTCTTGCTGCACATTTTCCCCGTCGGAGGCCCTATAGCCGCAAAGGACCATATCGGCATCGATTCGCTTAGCCTCATTATACATAAGTTCGTACATGTCGGCATCAACCCAGTCGTCACTGTCGCAGTGGATGATGTATTCGCTGGTAGCATTGAGCATACCCCATTTGCGAACGGCAGCTTGTCCACTATTTTGATCCATTCTATGAATGATGACTTGTTGTTTACGATCGGGGTATTCTTCTAACACATCTTTGAGTATTTTTATACTCTTATCAGGAGAACAATCATCAATGAACAGATATTCTATATCGTCAAGAGTTTGTTCGAACAGGCTTCTAGCACACCTCTCAATGTATTCCTCTACCCCGTAAACCGGGATTATGACACTTATTTTGGGCATATTATTCAAGTTCCTCTTATCTCTCTTCAAATTGTCTCCTTAACCACATTAGGGAGCATTCCTGCTGCGTATTCCACTTACGGTTGACTCCCGGCCAGTCTATTGCCTCCTCATTTCCCGGCAAACTTTCTATCATCCGTCTCTCCAACCCGAGCATGCCAAGCAGCGACTCGAACCGGCTGTTTCCTCTATGGGCATTGGCATAAACATAGAAATTTTTGTTGAAGTTTATGGAGAACGCAGTTCCGTGGAATGAGTCTGTGATTACGAAGGCGGCATCTCTGAAATAGGAAAGCCAAAGCTCCACAGTATCGTCCGACGACACATTCGGACCAGCACTTTTGATGAAGTATGTCAAACCTTTCTGCTGCGCAAACGCCTTGACGGCCTCAATCTTCTCCGGGGACTCGTCCAATATATAGGCAAAGACGAAAGGCTCACGCGTCGGAACCGAGTCGCACAGTTTACAATAATCTTCTTTACCGAGCAGTAGTGTCGGGTCAAGCACGTGCACGGCATCTACGCCTAAGTGATTCCTGCAGAGTTCCACACCCGAGAGTTCCCGCACCGACACACCGTCAAACTTCTTCACAAGAGCGGAACAGACGCGCGTCTGTTCCTCCGAAAACTCCCATTCGTCCGTGCCGAATGAGGCTGCGTAGGCAATCCTCCGGATGTCCCATTCCGAGGCGAAATCGAAGAAGCACCTTCCGAGCCTTCCGTTATATTGCGGACGCCAACATTGGTCGCTTCCAGCGACCAATGCCTCAAAGCGGTATTTCTTTATGACGGATGCTTCTATCAGTCGGGTTCTGGGTTGCGTCAGGTTTATGTGGGTCTTGGCAAATCGCCTCAATGGTGTTTCTCTCCGTTTAACCTGAGGTGGCGTTGATGGGAAAGTGGCTTTGTGGCCCAATATCTTGTGCGCGACCACCCGCCACGCGCAGTTCAGCCAGACCGGCCAGGACATTTTGTTGTAATCGACCGTCCACGGCTCGTGCCCCATCCGCCGCAGAACCTCCTGCAGCGCATAGTTCTGCAGGATTCCACCGTAGTTAGTCGTAAGAGGCTGAGTTATGATTCCGATGCGCATTTGAGTCTAATTTCCATTCTGTAATTCTTCCAACCGTGTCCTTTATTTCTGAACTTTATAGCCGCAATTGTAGGGTGTTCAAGGATGTCTGAAATCTGTCGTTGAGGTAGGGTAGCATTATCTTGTCGAGGCAGTGTTATCCCCCCCTATCAACATTTTCTTTATCAGCGACTTACACCCACTCAATAAAATTCTTAATCGTTTTCGAAGTGTAGGTTTTGTGCATTTCCGAATTAGGCTAATCAAGTTATCATTTCCTAAACGGTTGAAGAATAACTCGCGTTTAGGATGGACTTTCGGGGAGCGATAGCAGGCTGGATTCAAAGGCTTAACTCTTTCATAGCTCGTTTCGGAGTAGAAAATCTTTGTCAAATCAAAACTAGCTTCTCCTTTTGACGTATTTATAAAGACCAGCCCAGTTCCTTTGTCGTCATCCATTTCCGGGAACACGGAGCTTATTCCCCAAAAGTCTGCGATAGTGATGTCGCTTCTGCTGCTTCCACCTCTCGCTTTACAGTCATAGCAGGATGGCCGGAGAATGACATCATCAAGGAAAGCTTTCATATACGGGTTCTGATGAAAATATGATAACAATGATACCGTGTTATCACTTTCATTGTATTCCAGATTGAAACTGAAATTTTCCCAACCGTGTTTTTTATTCCTAAATTCAATGGCTCTTATATCTTTATGTGAGCCGACCACTTCATCCAGATACGTTTTCCATACCTTGGGGCTAGGGGTGCCGTGGCATACGAAATCAATAGTCAGCAGATTGTCATAGGGCTTGTGGAGAAATTGATGAAGTCCAGCCACCTGGCAAGGCGTTCCTGAGAAGAGGACTTTCCGGCCTTCTGACAGGAAGCGTTTAGTATCTTTATACGCATTCTCAATTCTGGCCTGAACATACTTACTCCCCATAAAAGCCTCAATGCCCTTCATATCTTCAGCATAGTCGATCATGACTTGCCAATCCTCATCAAATCTGGCTCCGAAAACCACTCCTCCTTCAGCAATAATCTGGCTCGCGAGAATATGGAAAATGCCGCCGGAAGAACTCTTCAGCCTAACGGATTCGTCCTTGTTGATTGCGGCAAGAACTTTCACAGGGTTTTGTTTTTCAAACGGATGTAATTCATTACAGACCTTCTCACAGAGTCCACAATCGATGCAGATCTCCTTGTCAACCTCCGGGTATAGGAATCCTTCGCTGTCCGAGCGCATAGCAATGCATTGCTTCGGGCAAGCCGATGCACACGCGCTGCATCCGCAGCAGTTCTGCCTTTTTGTTATCTGTATCATTATCTTACCTTCAGGATTTTCATTGCTTTGCCCCAGAAAAATTCTCTCTCGTGTTGTGTAAGGCCTATAAACATTGCGCATAGCACAACGGAAATCACACAGGTAAAACCAACGATTATAAATCTCAGCCAACCCTCGTCAAATTGCATTCTGACAAATACAGGAAGCAGTACAGAGGCAATGACCGTCAAGAATACAGGTAGGTAAATATTCTTCAAGTAGCTCTTCATAGGTAGATTGATGAGGTCTCTCAACATAAACATTCTTAAAAACTGCGCTATGGATTCTATGCAAAAATGCACGATAAATACAGAATATGCAGGAGCACCCAATTTCAAAACAACATAGGATATCGGAAGGATGATCAAAAGAGTTCCGCCGACTACTATTTGATAAGCTTTCACTTTACCTGTCGCCTGATTCGCTTTCACGCAAGGATTCGCGGTCGTATAGATCAAGGAGATGCAGATTATTATCTGCGTGAAGACCACTGCGTTCTCCGGCACTGTCTTAAGCCAGATTTTCAAAAGAAAATCGGTTTCTATTAGGATGGGCAGAGAAATGAAATAGAGCAGCAGAAATGATAACCTTGCACTTCTGAACATCAAGCTGTGCATCTGCTCCAGATCTCCAACTGCGTAGGTCTTAGTAATCTGAGGATTAATAGCTGTCTGGAATCCATCCACGAATTGCTGAACCGCCGACTGGACCTGCACTGCGATTCCCCTTGCGGCATTTGCCGCTGTGCCAAAGAATATGTTGAGCATCATATTCAGGCCTTGTGTGTACAGGACGAACGCCATGTTTCCGAAGAAACTCCAGCCGGCGAATCCAAACATTTCTCTGAAAAGGCCTTTGTCTATTCCGGCCTTGAAATGGGATTCAGAAAAATGTTTGTGACAATACCTCGTATAAATACCTCTGATGAGCAGCTGCACGCAGAGCAGCAACAATGCATAGACAATCAGCTTGTCGTAAGGAGACAGCATCAGAAGGTATACAATGGTCAGTTTGAGCGTCACCTCCAATATCGAGATGTACGCGAACGCCGACATCTTTTCGTGCGCTATTATGTCAGCATTGTATGGGGCGGACATTATGTTGACGACACAGGCCACTATCGAGCATTGGTACACCCACATCGCTGCTGTCTGTCTAGGCTCTGGGATGACAAGCTTTTCTTTAAGTAGCCAAAGGCCGACTGTTTCTCCCAATATGATTATGACTACAGCAATCAAGGCGTGAATTTGTAGGGATGTGCTGAACACGCTTCTAAGTTTGGTCTCATTATCTGTGACAAGATTGAAGTTTAGGTATCGCTGAGTGGATGATATCATAGCGCTGTTTATGAAGGTGAACATCGTGATGATACCGCCAACGACATTATATATGCCGAAATCATCAACACCCAAAGTCTGCAATATGACTCGTGAGGTGTAGAGCGAAACAAGTATCGTGAAGAACATTCGCACATATAGCACGAGCGTATTCTTGGCTATGCGTTTGTTGTTTGCAGAGGAGTCAGACATGGCATGCTAAAAGAAAGGTATTGATTCTACCTTTCCTTACACTATCTTATTCCCCATGCCCACGTAGGGCTGGGGAATAAGAATGACTTTGGTGGAAACGGTTCTGGCGGTGTGGTTCGGAATCTGGATACCAGTTATAAGGGGCTCAAGGAGTATCTTTTTACATACCATCGATTGTTTTTTAGCAATATCTTGCTCAAAAAAAGCACACAACTACTTACGATGGTTGATTTGAGGGGTTAATTGTTTGAGTACAAGTAGTCTACAACATTTTGTTGTTCTATGCAAATTTCTTGTCCTTGGTTATTTATCAAAATATTATAACGAGGCTTTTTGCGGAACTGACATACACCGACAAATTTTAGTCTGTGGCATTCTGCATTATCTACATTATCTATCTCCAATTCAAATTTTAGCAAATGCAAGCTTTCGTCCTTTTCATGAGTAAGCCCCTTTCGTACGATAAATTGCCCAACTTCGGCAGAAATAATAGATTTCCATTTACGGTAGGCAACCAAATTCGGATTAACTGTGTTGGCAGTAATTCCAGTCACTTCCACCAAAGTGGCATTTTCGGTATTAATGGTTGCGGAAGGATACAATCCCAAACGAAACCGATGCCTATTGCATCGAAAAACAGCTAAGATGATTCTCATATTGGCTACAGAATAATAAGAGTTATAATAAGATAATTTACTTTACGCACTTTTTCTTTCACGGCGACTAAGCAAGCTTGATTCTCCATCACATTTTGAGAGAGAAAATTAAAGCAAATTTCGTCCTAGAAATTCCTCCACACCATCTTATTCACCACGCCGACATAGGACTGGAT
>CAVHXY010000009.1:0-81545 GCA_963640325.1 Tidjanibacter sp. | reverse complement strand
GCAAGGACATCACTTCGGAGTTTGATGCCGCATTTGCGGAGGCACTGCAGAACAATGGCTATGTTGCCGATGCCACGAGGATATTGGATGCAGAGGTGGCGAAGGTGACCAACCTTTATCTCACGAACCAGACCCTGACCTCTCTGAAGGGAATAGAATACTTCGTGGGACTGAAGAAGCTGTATGTCGGCAACAATATATTGACCTCGCTTGATGTGAGCAAGAACACGGAATTGGCATATTTGGAAGTTTCCGACAACAAGCTGACCTCGCTTGATGTCAGCAAGAACACGGAATTGACATATTTGAGTTTAGAGCAAAACTCTCTGACCTCGCTTGATGTGAGCAAGAATACGGAATTAACCACATTGAATGCCAACAACAACTTCTCTCTGACCTCACTTGATGTCAGCAACAATACGAAATTGACCCAACTGAGGGTAAATTACAGCAAACTGACCTCTCTTGATTTGAGCAACAATACGAAATTGGAAGATCTGCAGGTTTCCGGCAACAAGCTGACAACCATAGATATCAGCGCCAATACGAAGCTGACAAAATTTGGCTGTAAAGACAATCCGGGTAATGCGGACGGCAAGTTCGTCGTGACGGTATGGAGCGGATTTACGGCACCTTCGGGCTTCACCGCTGCCGGCAAGACCTGGGACAAGGACGGCAAGACCATAACCCTGGAGTACAAGGAGAAGTAGAACTCTTTGCTGCCGTCAGGGCAGGGGTTCTCTCCTTTGCCGGGAACAGCACCACTAAAGGATGCCTTCCGAATGTTCGGAAGGCATCCTTTTTCGCATATTTGTCGCCTGTGGCGGGGCGGGCATGCGATTGTGGGGATTTTTTATTATTTTTGCGATATGACAAGTGCTGTCGGCAAGATGGCCGGAGCGGAGTTTTATTTAACCAACAGAGATATGAAAAGGATAACCGTTTTATTTGCATTGCTGTTCATGTGCGCATGGGGCGCACAGGCCCAGGAGTACGACTGGGCATTGGGCGTGAGGGGTGGCGCAAGAACCTCGGGCATTACCGTGCAGCACAATCTCAGCGCATTCAATGCCATTGAGGGCAGTTTCTCGGCATTCTACAGGGAGGGATACCACTTTACGGGCTATTATGACTTTCTGACACCCGTGATAGGCGACGGGTTTACGTTCTACTATGGTCCCGGTGCGCACCTCGGTTTCGGCAGCGACTATTTCGGTTTCGGAATAGACGGTATAGTGGGCTTGGAATACAAGGTTCCCGCAGCCCCCATAGCGTTTGCCATAGATTACCGTCCGTCACTCAATTTTGTGGAGAAGTTCGACTTCTACGGTGACATCGATTTCGGCTTCGGCGTGAAGTACACCTTCTGACGGGGTACCGCATGAAAGACAGCGAGCCGCGCATCAGCTGATGCGCGGCTCGTCTGTTATATATGATGTTCCGCACGTTGGCGGCCGGACCGTTACTCCATATAGGAGCTGTTGTCCCAGCAATGTGTGCAGAGTTCCTCCTTGGGCAGGCCGATGGCCTCCACCAGGTCGTCCAGACGTTGGAAACGCAACGACTCCAGCTGCAGGTGCTTGCGCATGGCCTCCACCATCTTGGCATATTGCTCGCTGTCGGGGTCGGAGTAGGGCTTGAGTATCTCCTCGGTGAGTTCGTCGGTACCTTCGATGTCACGTATCACACGGCGGGTGAAGAGGTCAAACGACGAACGCGATGTGGAGAAATTGAGGAATGTGCACGGATACACCAGCGGGGGGCAGGCGATGCGGATGTGCACCTCCTTGACGCCGCATTCGCGCAACTTCACCACATTGTCCTTCAACTGCGTTCCGCGGACTATGGAGTCGTCGAGGAAAATAACCTTCGAGTCGTTGGCAAGCGACTCGTTGGACAAGAGTTTCATCTTGGCAATGAGGTCGCGCATGCTCTGGTTCTGGGGCATGAAACTGCGGGGCCATGTGGGGGTGTATTTCACGAAGGGGCGCTTGAAGGGAATCCCCTTTTCGTTGGAGTAGCCTATGGCGTGGCCGATGCCCGAGTCGGGAATGCCGGCCGCAAAATCGGCTTCGATGTCGTCGCGCCTTGCCAGTGCCGCACCGCAACGGTAGCGTGCCGCTTCGACATTGACCCCCTCGTAGCACGACGAAGGATAACCGTAGTAGACCCACAGGAACGAGCAGATCTGCTTGCGCCGGCCCGGCTCGATGAGGGTCGACACGCCGTCCTTGGAGATGCGGACCGCTTCGCCGGGACCGAGGTCACGCACGGAGGAGTAGCCGAGGTTGGTGAACGAGGTGCTCTCGCTGGCGGCCACATAGCCGAACTCGTTCTTGCCGAGGATTATGGGGGTGCGGCCGAACTTGTCGCGTGCCGCATAGATGCATGTTTCGGTGAGTATGAGGAACGAACATGAGCCCTTGACCTTGCTCTGTGCATACTGAATGCCGTCTTTGAAGGTGTGGCCGTGGTTGATGAGCGCACACAGCACCTCGGCGGGATTTATGGAGTTGCCCGACATTTCGGTGAAGAGGAAGTTTTCGGCAATGAGCTCGGCAGCGAGTTCGTCGAGATTGTCCAGACGCCCCACGGTGACCAGCGAAAAGAGCCCGAGGTGGGAGAGTATGGTGACGGGTTGAGATTCGAGGTCGCTGATGATGCCGATGCCGCTTGTGGAACCGGCGAACTGGGGCAGCTCGCTCTCGAACTTGTTCCTGAAATAGGCGCTCTCGATGCTGTGGATCGAACGGACTATGGTCTGTCCGTTGAAAAATGCCATACCTGCCTTTTTTGTACCGAGATGTGAATGATAGTCGGTGCCGTAGAATACATCGGCGACACACTCCCTGCGTGATACGCAGCCGAAAAATCCGCTCATGTTGTCTGTTTTTAGTCCTGTTTGGTCCTGCCCGGACCGGAAATAGATGACAAAGATACCTATTGCTTTCCAAAAAACCGGTCTCTTGCCGTGAAAAATTTTCAAGTTATGGGAGCTTGTTTCCCGCCACGGTTTATTATTTGCCACAGGAGTGTTTAAAAATCCAATCTTTTACACTAATTTCGCATGTCGAAAAGACGTGGAATACAACTTCAAAAAACATACTTTATCATGGAAGCAATAGTTAAAACCGATTTCTCCTTTCCGCATCAGGTATCCAAATATGTGGGCAAGGTAAGGGATGTCTATGACATAGACGGCAAATATCTTGTCATGGTCGTTTCGGACCGCATTTCGGCATTCGATGTCGTTTTGCCCAAGGGCATTCCCTTCAAGGGGCAGGTGCTCAATCAGATTGCGGCACGTTTCCTGGACGCGACGGCCGACATCCTTCCCAACTGGAAGATAGCCACTCCCGACCCGATGGTTACCGTGGGCCGCAAGTGCGAGCCATTCAAGGTGGAGATGGTGATTCGCGGATATCTTTCGGGTCATGCCTGGAGAGAGTACAGGGACGGCAAACGCACTCTGTGCGGCGAGAAGATGCCCGACGGCATGGTGGAGAACCAGAAGTTCCCCGAGCCACTGATTACCCCTACAAGCAAGGCCGCCGAGGGACACGATGAGGATATCTCACGCGAGGAGATCATCTCGAGCGGACTGGTGAGCAAGGGGGACTATGAGCAGATAGAGAAATACACACGCGCACTGTTCAAGCGAGGCAGCGAGATTGCCGCCAAGATGGGACTGATTCTTGTCGATACCAAATATGAGTTCGGCAAGATAGACGGCAAGATTTATCTGATGGACGAGATCCATACGCCTGATTCGTCACGTTACTTCTATGCCGACGGTTACGAGGAGCGTCTTGCGAAGGGCGAAAAGCAGAAACAGCTTTCCAAGGAGTTCGTGAGAGAGTGGCTTATGGACAACGGTTTCCAGGGCAGGGCAGGGGAGAAGGTTCCCGAAATGACACCCGAGGTCGTGGAGAGCATAACCAACCGTTATATAGAGCTCTATGAGAACATCACGGGCGAGAAGTTTGTCCGTGGCGAGAGCGGTGATGTGCTTGCACGCATAGAGAAGAACGTGACGGCTTGTCTGAAGAGCCTTTAGGTCCAGAAGGGCAATTGCAAAGGAAGGTACAGCCTTGATAGATAGGGCTGTGCCTTCTTTTTTTTGACTGGAGTGGACAAAGAAGAAAAAAATACATATCTTTGTTTGGACAATTGTATAGGGATATAATTCACGACAAAATGAAACGGTTTCTTTCTGTTCTGGCAATGGCTGTCATGCTTGTCTGCTCGGGTGTGAATGCGCAGAATACCAAAACGAGCTATCAACCCAAAACCATCTCCGAGGCAGTGTTCCAGCTCAACGAAGTGTTGTCGGAGGCCCAGAAAGCGGATGTCAGGGGCGTTACGGAGGAGGAGTTTATGCTCGGCACAAAGTCTGCACTGGCCAAGTGGGTGCAGCAGAACTGGTTGTATACCAAAGGCACTTCGGGGCAGAATCTGCCTTCGGCGCTGAGAAAATACATGGTCGAACTGGATGTGGTGAATGACGAGGATATGGCAGATGTGATTCTCAGAACCTTTTACCGCTGGTTCAACAATACCGATTTGGGTCTTCAGGAGCAGGTGGCTGCCATGAGGAACAAGTCGAAGAAATAGATTTTGTTAAATGCATGTTCCGCTGCTTCCGGTAGGCAGAGGACGGAATGTTGGCGGTATGTTGTAACAAGGCGGCAAGTTGGTGCCGTCATCCTTTCTTCAGTTCGCGGTAATGCGTGGGCGAATAGCCGATGGTCTTGGTGAAGAGTTTCGTGAAATAATATGGGTCGGCGATGCCTATCTTGTGGCATAGCTGGTTGATTTTCATGTCGGTGAAATCGAGCATGTGACACGCCGTCTGCATCTTCAGCTGAATGAAATAGCTTATGGGCGAGTAGCCTGTGTGTTTTTTGAACATCCTCGAAAAATACGAACGAGAATATCCGAGATACTCGCACAGGTCATCGAGCGAGAGGTCGTTTTCGATATGTTCGCGCATATACAGCACGGCACGCTCCACGGCATTTTTGCCGTGCTCGGGATGCCTTGAAGACTCGCGGTATTTTCCTAAATACTTGATTGAGCCGAGGAAATAGTAGAGGCTCGAAATCACGAAATTCAGATTCTCTTTGCTGTATCCGTTCTTGAGGACATTGTACATCTCCTCGAATATCTCTATCCTCTCTGCGATTCTCGAGTCATCTGAGGGCGGAATTGTGGAGGGCACATCGAACCCTTCGGCATAGAATCCCGCCATCTCTCCCTTGAAATGAATCCAATATATCGTCCACGGGTCTTTCTTGTCGGCTTCGTAAAGGTGTGGCGCTCCTGCTGGGATGATGAAGAACATGTTCGGCTCTATCTTGTAGCGGTGCCCCTTGATTTCGAACCAGCCATGTCCGTCGATGCAGTAGATGAATACGAACTGGTCGATTCCCTTGCTGCGCTCCCTGAAGTGATGGTGGGCTTTGGGGTAGTAGCCGATGTCGGTGATGTGCAGCTTTGACTCGAAGGCATCCTGCTCCATCTCCTTTACGATCGATTCGGGCAACACTATTGCCCGACTGCCCTTAAAACCGTCCTTTAGTTTCATTGCTCCAGATAAGTTTTCGTAAAGATAGCGTTTTTATATCATCCGTGGAATGGAACGGAGTGGAAATATCCGTCATTTGCCGGATAGACGGCAATTTGTTTCAGATTTTTATAAAGGGCAATATTTTACATTGTAAAAGTAACTCCGTCTATTTTGGATACGGATTAATCTCCATATTTTTACATTGTTACTGAAACTGTGCTGTGCGTTGTGGAAAATGGCCCGGGAAACAGTATTGAACTATCCTTGGAAGTGCCTGCAAATCTTACAGCCCGACACCGAACAGAAATGTAAATCAACAACCCTAAAAGATATGAAAGTAAAAGTTTGGCAAGAAGAGACGGTGATTCCCACTTATGAGGTGGGCAAGCCGGAGAAAAACCCCATGTTTTTCGAAAGGAGAGTATATCAGGGAAGCAGCGGAGTGGTGTATCCCTATCCCGTAATAGAGAAGATATCCGACAAGCCTGTCGACAAGAGCTATCAGGCGGTGTATATTGAGAACGAATACCTTAAAATAATGATCCTGCCCGAGTTGGGCGGACGGGTGCAGATGGCTTACGACAAGATAAAGGGACGCCATTTTGTGTACTACAACCAGGTGATAAAGCCCGCTCTGGTCGGTTTGGCCGGACCATGGATTTCGGGAGGCATTGAGTTCAACTGGCCCCAGCATCATCGTCCCAGTACATTCATGCCTGTCGACTGGAGCATTGAGGAACTCGCCGACGGTGGCGCCACGATATGGGTCAATGAGCGCGAACGCATGTTCCACCAGCGCGGTGCAGCGGGATTTACACTGCACCCAGCAACGGCATACCTTGAGATAAAGGGACGCGTATACAATCCCACTCCCATTCCGCAGACATTCCTGTGGTGGGCCAATCCTGCCGTCTCCGTCAATGACGAGTACCAAAGCGTCTTTCCGCCCGATGTGAATGCCGTTTTCGACCACGGCAGGCGCGATGTCTCTTCATTCCCGATTGCAACTGGAGTCTACTACAAGATGGACTATTCGGCCGGGGTGGATATCTCACGCTACAAGAACATTCCGGTTCCAACGTCATATATGGCCGTCCGTTCGGATTTCGATTTTGTGGGAGGATATGAGAACGATACCCGTGCGGGACTGCTGCATGTGGCCGACCACAATGTCTCGCCCGGCAAAAAGCAGTGGACGTGGGGCAATGGTGATTTCGGCCGCGCGTGGGACAGGAATCTGACAGATGTGGACGGACCCTACATAGAGCTCATGACGGGTATGTATTGCGACAACCAGCCCGATTTTGCATGGTTGCAGCCGTATGAGGAGAAGTCATTTGTGCAGTATTTCATGCCCTACCGGGAGCTCGGTGTGGTGAAGAATGCCTCGAAAGACCTGATGCTGAATGTGGAGAATACCGGTGACGGCATTGTGGTGAAAGCGTTTGCAACCTCGTCGCAGAAAGTGAATGTGAAGCTGACCTTGGACGGGAAGAACCTGTTGGCCGAAACGGTGGATATAGCACCCGAAAGAGTGTATGAGAAGAGGATCGCCAAACATGCCGACAATCTTGTCGGCATTTCGCTTGTGCTCTCAAATCCGGACACAGGAAAATTATTGCTGGAATGGCATGGCCTGCCCGAAGAGATAAAGGTTATACCCGAGCCGGCAGAGGCTGCCAAGGCTCCGGAGGAGATAATGACCAATGAGGAGCTCTTCCTTACAGGACAGCATATTGAGCAATACCGCCATGCCACATATGACCCTACCGTATATTACCGTGAGGCACTCAAGCGCGATCCGTCGGATATCCGCAACAACAATGCATTGGGCCTGTGGCTCATGCGTCACGGCAAGTTCGCCGAAAGCGAGGAGTATTTCCGCAAGGCGATTGCCCGCCAGTTGAAACGCAATCCCAATCCGTATGACGGTGAACCTCTCTACAATCTTGGTCTGGCACTGAAATATCTGGGCCGTTATGACGAGGCTTACGAGGCATTCTACAAGGCCACCTGGAATGGAGCATGGCAGGATGGCGGATATTTCTCCCTGGCACAGATTTCCACTCTCCGGGGCGATTACGGCAAGGCTCTTTATGAGATTGAGAGGTCTTTGCAGCGCAATGTCACCAGTCTGTTGGGACGTCATCTGAAGACGGCTATTCTGCGCAGGCTCGGACGGATGGAAGATGCTGCCGCTTTTGCCGAGGAGTCGGTAAAACAGGACCGATTCAATTTCGGCTGTCTCTATGAGAAATATCTTCTGACCGGCGCCAAGACTGATTTCGAGGCATTCGCATCCGTCATGCGCCACGACAGCCACAACTGGGAGGAGGTGGCATTGGATTACCTGAATGCAGGCCTTTATTCCGAGGCGGAAATGCTTCTCAACGAAGCCGAAAAGGTATGCACCGCCATATCACCTATGGTATATTACTATAAAGGATATGCACAACTGCTTGACGGTCGGGAGCAGGAGGCCAGAGAATCGTTTGCCATTGGCTCGTCGGCCGATTCGGCTTACTGCTTCCCGAATCGTCTGGAGGCTATCCTTGCACTTCAAGCTGCAATGGAGTTGAATCCCGATGATGCAAAGGCGTGGTACTATCTGGGAAATCTGTGGTATGACAAACGCCAGCATATGGATGCCATCTCGGCATGGGAACATTCAGTGTCGATAGACTCTGCATTCCCGACCGCACTTCGCAACCTGGCATTGGGATATTTCAACAAACTCGACCGCAAGGAAGAGGCTGTAGCCCTGCTTGAGAAGGCCTTTGCTGCCGATACGTCGGACACGCGCATACTTATGGAGCTTGACCAGCTGTATAAACGCATGAACCGTCAGCCCGAATGGAGGCTCGCCTTCCTTGACAAATACCGCACCCAGGTGGACGAACGCGATGATTTGTATCTTGAGTATGCAACACTGTTGAACCAATCGGGCCGTTACGGGGAGGCTCTCCGGATGATAGATGCCCGCAAGTTCCATCCGTGGGAGGGCGGTGAAGGCAAGGTGCCTGCACAGTATCAGACTGCCCGTGTGGAGCTTGCCAAACAGGCCTTGGAGGAGAAACGTTATGACGATGCCAAAAAGCTTCTTGTGGAATGCTTTACATATCCCCACAATCTTGGCGAAGGCAAACTTATCGGGGCACAGGAGAACGACTTCAACTATTGGCTCGGATGTGCCTATGAAGGTTTGGGCAACAAGACCGAGGCCGAGAAGTGTTTCCGCCTTGCTTCGGAGGGCTTGAGCGAACCGGCTGCGGCAATATACTACAATGACCAGAAGCCCGACAAGATTTTCTATCAAGGCATGGCCATCAAAAAGCTGGGATTGGGTGACAAGGCCAAGGGACGTTTCAACAAACTCATATCCTATGGAGAGAAACACCTGTTCGATGAGGTGAAGATAGACTACTTCGCAGTCTCGTTGCCCGATCTGCTGATTTGGGAGGACGATCTCAATTTGCGCAACAGGATACATTGCAACTATCTTATGGGACTGGGATATCTCGGTCTGGGCGATGACGAAAAGGCAAGACGCTACCTCTCGGAGGCGGCAGAGCTTGACAACAACCATCAGGGCGTACAGATGCATCTTGAGTTGCTTGACAGAAAGGGCCTTCGCTAATGGTTCCTATTGATAACGTTACATGAACTTAAAAGACCACTATATGAAAAGGATATTTTTACTTTTGGCAACTGTGGCGTTGTTGGCATCGGCCTGCACGCAACAGCCCTCATCGGGAAATTATTCCATTGACATCAATGTTCCCGACAAACAGATCAAGACGGGGCACCTCAATTTGGGCGGAACTTCTCCCGATGGCGGAAGTATGGCCTTCAACAGCTATTACATGGAACTTGACGGCAATCCGTTCATTCCCATAATGGGCGAGATACATTTTTCACGTCTGCCGCATGAGACATGGGAAGAACAGATACTGAAGATGAAAGCCGGCGGAATCAATATCATAGCCACATATGTTTTCTGGAGCATGCACGAGGAGACAGAGGGCGTTTTCGACTGGAGCGGAGACAAGGACCTGCGCGGTTTTCTTGAGCTGTGCCGCAAGCATGACATGAAGACCCTTGTCCGCATAGGTCCGTTCTGTCACGGTGAAATCCGCAATGGCGGTATTCCCGACTGGCTTTATGGCCGCACGTTCCAGATTCGTACAAATGATGCCAGGTATCTCGAATATGTAGACAGGTATTGGACGGAAGTTGCCCGCCAGTTGGAGGGAACCTATTATAAGGACGGCGGAATAGTGGTCGGCATCCAGCTGGAAAACGAACTCCAGCATTCGGCGGCACCATGGTCGTTCTCATATCCCGGACAGCCAAAGGAGAACACTGTGGCCGATTACGATGTGGACAACACGAAAGTGGGCGTTTCGGTGCAGGAGAATGCCATTACGAGTGCCGAGGCAGGCGAACGCCACATGCGTACGCTCAAGGAGATGGCTCTCTCCAAGGGAATGATAACCCCGTTTTACACAGCCACAGGGTGGGGCAATGCAGCGATACTTCCCAACGAAGTCATTCCCGTCACTTCAGCCTATCCCTATCCGTTCTGGACGGCAACTGTGGAACCGTCGGACTTCTTCCTGTTCAAGGATATACAGAAAAATCCCGATTATGCGCCTGTAAGGTATGTCACGGAGGACTATCCTTCGTTCGCTGCCGAGATGGGGGTGGGTATCCAGATGATATATTCGCGTCGTCCCCGCGTCTCTGCCGATGCGGCCGAGGCCCTTATGCTGCGCTCGCTCGGCAGCGGTGCCAACGGCATAGGCTACTATATGTACCATGGCGGGACCACTCCGCGTGGCAAATACGGTTTCTTCAGCGACGAGCCTATGGGCGTGCCCAAGATGTCTTATGATTTCCAGGCTCCGATAGGGGAGTTCGGCCATACGCGCGACTCGTATGGCTCGTTGAGGATTATCCACAACTTTACCAACGATTTCGGTCATATTCTGGCCCCCATGGGTGTGGTGTTGCCCGATGGATATGACCTTGTCAAGCCCGAGGACGATACGACATTGCGCTATGCTGTGCGTAAAAAAGGCAATTCAGGATTTGTGTTCTTGACCAATTTCCAGGACCACAGTCCACGTCAGGACCTGGAGAATGTAAGCATACAGGTCAATGCTAAGGGTGAGACATTGCGGTTTCCGCACGAAGGTACTATGACCGTTCCCAAGAATGTCAGCGCCATTATGCCGTTCAATCTTGACATGAACGGCGTATTGCTCAAGACATCCACGGCGCAACCATTGGCTGTTCTCCACGATGGCCCGGTACCCCACTACTTCTTCTTTGCACACGACGGTATGGTACCCGAGTATATCTTTGACGAGAGTACGTTGGCATCTGGTGACAGTGTCATTAAGCCTGCGCCGGGTATTGGAAGCACAGTGAAACTCCGTTCACAGTCTGGAACCGAGGTTCTGCTCACCACGATTACACGCAGTCAGGCGTTGGGCGCATGTAAGATTGTCACCGAGGCGGGCGAACGCCTTCTGATAACTTCTGCCGATGTGATGCAGTACAAGGATTGCATACGTTTGCAGGAAACTTCCGAGGAGACTTCACTTGTGGTGTTCCCCTTCGGCACAGTGGCGGGCAAGGATGCCGACTTTGTGACAGACGAAAATGAATATTATACAGCGCTGTCCATCCGGCACAATAGGGTCGCTGTGGAACCTGTCGTTTACAAGGAGAATGACAGCCGTTTCAGCGTGAACGTTGCCGAGTCGGCATTCAATGGCGTGAGCGATCTGATCCTGGAGATAGACTATACGGGTGATACTTGTGCCGCATTTATCGACGGATATATGGTTACCGACAACTTCTTCTGTGGAACTCCTTGGCAAATAGGCCTCAAACGGTTTGCCGGCCGAATGGAGACTCCGGGGATGTATTTCCATATGCGCCCCATATATAAGGATGCCCCGTATATGATAGATTTGCCAGAGGACCTTGAGATAGATTTTTCGCACGGTGATGTCGGTGTGCTCAACGGCATACGGGTAATCCCCGAGTACTATGCGGATATAAATATCCGATAGTTCCCGACTGCGATTCTGTCCGATATCCATATGCGGCAAGTCAATGCGAAACCGATTTGCCGACATGCGGAAAACAAAAACTAAAAAACATACATCAATGAGCTTGAAAAACTACTTATTGCACATCGTAATGATGCTGACACTTGCGGCTTTCACAGTGGGAACCGCCCCGGCATCGGTGAAAACGGATTTCGACAAGCAATGGAAATTCATGCTTGGCGATGAAAGCACTGCCTCGGAACCGGGATTCAATGATTCCGACTGGCGCACACTCACCCTGCCGCACGACTGGAGCATCGAGCATCAGGTGGACCAGAATGCACCGGCAGGTAATGACGGAGGCTACTTTCCCACCGGCATAGGATGGTATCGCAAGACATTCGACATCCCGGTCGAATACCGGGGAGAGAAGATCTTCCTCTATTTCGAAGGCGTATACATGAACTCCTCTGTCTATGTAAACGGCCAAGTCGTGGGCGGTCATCCTTATGGATACACATCCTTTTTCTGCGACATCACCTCGGCCGTCACTACAGGCAAGGAGAATGTCGTGGCCGTACGGGTGGACAATGCACAGCAGAAAAACAGCCGTTGGTATTCCGGTTCGGGAATATACCGTCATGTGTCGCTCATACACTGCAACACAGCCCATATCGACAACTGGGGTGCAACAATCAACACGCTGAGCATCTCGCCGGAGAAAGCCGTAATAGAGCTCTCGGTCACTATAAAGAACGAGGGCACAGCACCACGCTGCCTGTCTCTCGCCACTGTCATCGGAGACATCAAAGACAGCTCCGACAAGGTTACCATACCGGCCTATGGCGAACAGAACGTAACGAGACGGATTGAGATTCCCTCGCCCCAACTTTGGGAGCTCGACTCGCCGCATCTCTACACGGCACAGCTCTCGCTGATGGAGGGCGACGATACGGTTGATACCCATATGCAGAATTTCGGAATACGAGAGATGCGGTTTACTACCGAGGGATTCTTCCTCAATGGCAAAAATATCCTCATCAACGGAGGCTGCATCCATCACGACAACGGAATTCTCGGTGCTGCAGCATTCGACCGTGCCGAAGAGCGCAAGGTGCTCTTGATGAAGGCCGGCGGATTCAATGCCATACGTACATCGCACAACTTGCCTTCAGAGGCTTTCCTGGATGCATGCGACCGTTTGGGCATGCTCGTCATTGACGAGGCCTTTGACGGATGGAGAGATGCCAAGAACCAACACGACTATTCGGAGATATTCGACCGCTATTGGCAAGAGGATGTAAGGGGTATGGTGTTGAGGGACCGTCGCCATCCGAGCATCATGGCATGGAGCATCGGCAACGAAGTGATAGAGCGCAAGAAACTTGAGGTTGTGACCACAGCCCGCAAACTGGCTGCCGAGATACATAAGCTCGATGCCCGACCCGTGACTTCGGCTCTTGCGGCGTGGGACAGTGACTGGGAAATCTACGATCCTTTGGCTGCCGAGCTTGACATCACCGGATACAACTATCTGATGCACTATACTGAGGATGACCACAAGCGGGTACCGTCACGAATCATGTGGCAAACGGAGTCATACCCCAAGGATGCTTTCCAGAACTGGGAGAAGGTGCACGACAACGGTTATATCGTCGGCGATTTCGTATGGACTGGTATTGACTACCTCGGAGAGGCCGGTATAGGCCGATATTGGTATACGGGAGAACCCGATGGTGAGCACTACAGTATCGGACTCTATCCTTGTCATGCTGCCTATTGCGGTGACATCGACCTGACCGGTTGGCGCAAGCCTATATCGCACTACCGCAGTATGCTTTACAACGATACCGAAAAGTTATATATGGCTGTAAAGGAACCCGATGGCTACTATGGTCAGATCCATACCGGACTCTGGGCTGTATGGCCTACTTGGGAGTGCTGGAACTGGCCTGGACATGAGGGCAAAGAGATCGAAGTGGAGCTCTGTTCCAGATATCCCAAAGTGCGCCTGTATCTGAATGACCGGCTCGTGGGTACAAAGGAGGTCAGCCGTTCCACCGAGATGAAGGCGGTGTTCAAACTCTCTTACCAGGCGGGGACTCTGCGGGCTGAAGGTATTGCGGCAGATGGCACAGTGGCCGAAACCCGCATACTTGCCACAGCATCGGAGCCTGCGGCCATTCGTACTACAGTGGAAAACAGACAGATGCAAGCCAATGGCGAAGACTTGAGCTTCATACAGGTGGAGGTGGTGGATGCCAAAGGCAGGGTCTGCCCGCAGGCCGAGTTGCCTTTGCAAATCAAAATTTCAGGAGAGGGTACGCTTGCCGGAGCCGGCAATGCCAACATAAAGGAGATGACTCCCTACAACAGCACCGACATTACTACCTGGAAAGGGAGGGCTCTTGTTGTTGTGAGAAGTACGCACAATGCCGGCAAGGCGAAAGCAAGTATCACCTCAAAGGGAATAAAGAGCGCCAACGAGGTGATTGTAGCGAAGTAGTCAGAAACGCATACGTACGGAAAAAGGAGATGTCCGACAGGTCATCTCCTTTTTTGTCATCAATACCCCTCCGTTTATTGCGGCCGGGGTGCATCCCGTCACTTTTTCTCAGTGGCGAGGAATTCCTTTATCTGCTCGTTTATCTGCTGCATACCCAATATGGAGGGGTGTCCGCTCTTCTTGTCGATGTCGTGCAGCTCAATGCAGGCAATGCCATAGTGCTTGCAGATGGTCTTGACCGAGGAGGTTATCTCGTCTTTCAGGTCAGCATTAAGCAGGACATACATATCGACATTAATATAACGTTTCACCATGTAGTCGAGCATGTATGCCATTGCCGGACGGAAGGTATACAAATCAGCCGTACTCCAACCGGCATATTTGTACTCCCCGACAGGAGCATTGGCCCAGCTGTCATTTGTGGCTCCGTAGATGAATATCATATCGGGACAGCCCAAATTGTCCATGCGGGTGATGAATGAGCGGTCGGAATAGTCCGCCTTGTTGTATCCCGTGTTGCAGACGGTTGAACCCGAGAATGAGTTGTTCACGCAAAGACGATAGCCATTGTCGCTGATGAATTTGTGCCACCATGTCTGTTCGACAGAATTTACATCGGTCTCATGATAGGGCGTTGCATAATACCATATGCTGTTTGTGGCGGGTTGCAGATACCCCTCAAAGGTGGAATAGGAGTCTCCGAGAATGGAGACGGTCTTGGTGCTTTGTGCAAAGCCTGCGAAGCTGCAACACAAAGCCACTGACAAAAGCAAAAATAGTTTTTTCATTTTTCGATATTTTTTAGTGCTCCAAAATTCAATTGAACAACGGCAACGCATCGGCAGGGCCGACTGAATTTTCAAGTAAATTTAGGTAAAAATTTCCGTTTCCGCAATTGCATTCAACCAGCCTCTTTAAGCCCCACGTAGGATGCCGTTAAATTTCCGGCGAGTATTTTGAGAAGAGTGGCTTGGCACCATGCCGACAGACCGCTATATATGCCTAATGGACATAAAAAAAGAGTAACCGAAGTTACTCTTTTCAGTGCTCCCTCTGGGGCTCGAACCCAGGACCCCAACATTAAGAGTGTCGTGCTCTACCAGCTGAGCTAAAGAAGCATTTTGTATGAACTGTCGTTTTCTCTTAAACAGCGTGCAAATATAGCTCTTATTTCGATTCCTGCAAAGAAATATCGAAAAAAAAGAGCAGAAAAAATCATTTTTTCTGCTCTTTTTTTCTGGTCTTAATTCCGACCCTTTGCCTCCCGGCACACTTGATGGCAGGCTCCGTTGGGAGGACTGCCGTTCGTAATTCATTGCTCCATGCGATTTTGCGATGAGGCAATGCCCCGTACCGGAACGACTGGCAAAGGGGCGGTTACTCAAAACTGCCCGACTTGAGCATGGCAACCTCCTTGGGAGTAAGGAAACGCCACATGCCACGTTTGAGTTTCAGTTTCGTAAGTCCTGCAAAGTAGACCCTGTCGAGCTTGGTTACCTTATACCCCAAATGGTCGAAGATTCGTCTCACGATACGGTTGCGGCCCGAGTGTATCTCGATGCCTACCTCGTTCTTCTTGTCGCTGACATAACTGATTTCGTCGGCATGGATTTCGCCGTCTTCAAGTGTTATGCCTTCGGCAATCTGCTCCATGTCGGCTTTTGTGAGAGGCTTGTTGAGGGTAACCTGATAGACCTTCTTCTTTTCGAACGAAGGGTGGGTGAGCTTCTTTGCCAAATCACCGTCATTGGTGAACAGCAACACTCCCACACTGTTCTTGTCAAGACGCCCTATCGGATAGATACGCTCCTTGCAGGCATTCTTCAACAAGTCCATGACAGTCTTGTCGGCATGCGGGTCATCTATGGATGTCACATAGCCTTTGGGCTTGTTCATCAATATATAGACCTTTTTCTCGTTCTCGATAACATTGCCGTCAAGTTTGACTACATCATTCTGCGACACTTTTGTTCCGAGCTCGGTGACGGGGGTATCGTTTACCGTAATGCGGCCGGCTGTGATGTACTCGTCAGCCTCACGGCGCGAACATATTCCCGACATGGATATGTAGCGGTTCAATCTTATTTCGTTTTCGATTACCGGGGCGGGGAACTTGGGATAATTCTCGGCCGTGTATTCCGGCTGTGTCTCCTGCTTTACATATCTGTCATGCGTCTTGTAATTGTCCCGCTGGCCGTATTCGCGTCTCTCCCTCGGCATGTATCCGTGCCTTTCGCCCATGTCACGGTCACGCTTGTTGAAACGAGGTCTGTTGCCGTATTCGCGTCTTGGGGCGCCTTCTTCTCGGGGTGTTGCATCGTCCCTGTATGCTGGGCGCATGTACGTTTCGCTGCTTTCTTCCTTGTTGTCGTTGTAGCGGCTGTTGTTGCCGAATCTCGGTTTGTAGCTGTTATAGCGACGGTTGTCGTTTCTTCGGGGGAAGGAGTCCCGGTGTCCGAAATTGTCGGTGCTAGTCTGGATGTTTCCTTCGTTGTCCCCTTCGGCCTCTGTGTTGTAGTGCGGGCGGTCCGAAAAGTCATTGCGGCGATAGCGGTTCTCTCCATAATCATTCCGGTCTCTTCTGAATGAAGTACGACGGGAGAAATCATTCCGTGGCGAGAAATGCCGTTCGCTGAAATTACGTCTCTCTTCGAACTTGTCTCTCGGCCTGCTGTAGCTCCTCTCCGTATCACCGGAACCGCTGTCAGTCGTATGGCCATAGCTCCTGTCGGATGCCGACTCATTCACCGGGCGGTTGTCTTTGGTGAAATTGGGATTGAATGATCTGCGTCTGTGTTCACCGTAAGCACGGTTCCCAGAGAACTCTCTGTGCTCCGATGAATTCTCTCGATTGGGTTTCGATGCCGTGCGTACACGTTTGTCTTTCGTAAAGGCCTTGTAGGCATCGTCTCCACGCCCCGTTGAATCCTCACGATTGAAACTGTTTCTGTCGGCACTCTCTTCGTGCCGTCTTGTGGGGTCAAATGTTTTCATTTTTGTCTTATTGATTTTTCTGTTGTATGCGGACTGTGTTGCCATCCTTTCCGGCTTACCTATTGTATCGGTGTAATGTCGAACGACTTGAGGCAAAAGCAAGTTGATGTCTCAAAGGCAGGGCAGTCCTAATAAAAATAATGCCCGGGAGATACACCGGACATTATTTTTGTCTCCTTGTTCTTTGTTATTTCGTTGCTGTTTCGGGAATGCCCAACTCTTTCTTCACGAGGGGCAATACATCCACAACTGCATCTTCCCAATAGAGGAGCGACGAGGCTGCCGAATCGAACACCAAGGTGAATCCGTTGTCTCTGCCGACCTTCTTGATGGCATTCTGAGCCTTCTCAAGAACCGGAGCAAGCAACTCCTGCTGTTTCTGCTGGAGCTGTTCGCTGGCAAGGTTCTGAATCTGCTGGTAACGCTGGCTTAGATCGCTGAGCTCCTGGTTCTTCACTTGCTTGATGGCATCGGAATATGTGGCGGAATTCTTCTGGAAATCCTGCATCTTATTGTTGAATTCTACCTGAATCACCTCCAATTGCTCCTGCCACTCTTTGCTCATTGCTTCGAGTTTGACATTTATCGAGTCGGTTTCGGGCATGGCAACAATCAGTTCCTGCGAGTTGATGTACCCGAATTTCTGACCGTAGGCATTGGCTCCAATGAAAGTCAATGCAGCAATCAAGGTTACTTTTAAAAGATTTCTCATAATTTACTTTTATTTTAATTGGTTTATAATTTGTTCGGTCTTGTTCTTGGCAGGAAGATAATAGAGAATTGTCGGATTGGACGCGATGTCGAGCACCAGCTCGAAATGGTTCTTCTCGGCATATGTGTTGATTGCCTCGAATACCTTGTCCTGAATGGGCTTGAGCATCTCAATGCGCTTGTTGATCATAGTTCCGTTCTGTCCGAACACTTCCTCCTGATAGTTGGCAATTTTCTGCTCGGCTTTGATTATGTCGTTCTCTTTTGTCTGGCGTGCCGACTCCGAAAGACTTGCCTTCTCGTTCTGGTATGAGTCGTACATGTTCTGCAGAACTTCATATGCGGCATCGATCTTCTGCTGGTATTGCGATGAGAGGGTGTCCAGTTCCGTTATGGCCTTGTTGTAGCTATCCAACGATTTGAAAATCTCCTGCGTGTTGACAACCATGTAGTTCTGCGAGAATGCAAACATTGCCGTCAATGCGAAAAGCGAGGTTAAAAAAATCTTTTTCATAACAGTATGTTTTATTGTTAGTTTCCAGCTTGTTAAAATTCCTGTCCAATCGTGAAATGGAAGTGACTGCCGCTTCGGCTCGATTCGTTGGCGGGTTTGTCGAATCCCCAGCCCCAGTCTATACCGACCATACCGACAATCGACATGTACATTCTCAAGCCCACTCCGGCCGAACGCTTCAGGTTGAACGGGTTGTAGTCATCCCAACCCATCCATGCATTACCGCCCTCGACAAATGCCAGTCCAAAGATTTGTGACTGTGGCTGCATGACTATCGGGTATCGTAACTCAACCGAGAACTTGTTGAACATGTTGGCATATTGGGCTTGATCGGGGTTGAGCGCACTGTCTTCATAACCGCGCAGTCTGATAAGGTCCACTCCGTAATATCTGTATCCGGACATACCGTCACCACCGACATCAAATCTCTCGAACGGCGAGAGCTTGTTGGAATTGTAGTGTCCCAAGTAACCCATATGGAGAGCTGCCATTACGACAAGATTGTTGTTCGACGAGATGGGGTAGTACCAGTTGCTCTTGAACTCCCATTTGTGGTATTCGATCCATCTGTACCTGTCCTGATCATCCATGCTGGCACCGTAGTCCTTGCCGTCGAACGAAGAGTAGGGCGGTGTCGCATCCACTCCGAGCATGAATGTAGAACCCGAACGCGGGAATATCTGCGAGTCGGTCGAGGTACGGCTCAGTTTCAGAGACAGGAACAGGATGTTTGACACACCGGTATTGTCCGAGAAGATGTTGCCGAAATAGGACCAGTCCCTCAATTTGTATCTCGAATAACCCAATCCGGTGTAGAGCGAGAAGTATCTGTCGGGCCAAGACAGCCGTCGCGTGATACCGGCGCTGACACCGGCGGCACGGAAGAACTGGTTACTGCGGACTACACCGTAGTAGCTGCTGTAATAGTCTGCTGTCTGCTCCGACCAGTAGGCGCTCACCGAGAGTGCATTGGGTTTCTTGCCACCCAACCACGGCTCCACGAATCCAAGCGAGAATGAGCTGTAGTACGAACCGTTGGTCGATGCCGATATGGAGAACTGTTGGCTTTGTCCGTGCGGATAGGGGCGCCATGCATCTTTCTTGAAGAGGTTCTTTACCGACAGGTTGGACAGTGTGACACCAATGGAGCCGACAAACATTCCCGAGCCCCAACCGCCCGAGATGTCGAACGTGTCGCTGGCTTTCTCCGTAAGAGGCCATGTGATATTTACAAGGTTGTCTCCCTCGGGTTGCATGTCGGGCATGATGGATGTTTCGTCAAAGTGGCGCATCTGTGCCAACTGTGTAATTGTCTGCAGGATGAGGGCGCGGTTGTAGAGCTCGCCCGGCTGGGTGTATATTTCGCGGCGTATCACCTCGTCGTTGATTCGGTTGTTGCCGGTGATGTTCACTTCGTTTATCGTGTAGGGATTACCCTCGAATATCTTTATCTCCAAATCGATTGAATCCTCTCCCACGATTATCTCCGTGGGTTCTATCACCGAAGCCAGATATCCCTGGTTCTGGTAGAGCGATTTGACAGTGGAGGGATCTTCGGCGCTGTCCTCCGAACCGTAGCCCAATCTTTTGTGGAGAGTCTTCTTGTCGTAGGCTTCGCCTTTCTTGATGTTGAGGATGCTGTTGAGCTGCTCAGTGCTGTATATGGTGTTGCCCACCCAGCCGACATTTCTGTAATAGAATTTTTTGCCCTCCTCCACGGTAATCAGGATGCCGATACGGTTGTGGCTGATGTTGTATATCGAATCCCTTATGATGTTGGCATTGCGGTAACCCTGTGAGTTGTAGTAGTCAATGACGAGGTCCTTGTCGTTTTCGTAATCCTCCTCTTTAAGACGTGTGCTCTTGAAGAAGTTGGGTGATACCTGGTGGGTCTTCTTCATGGCACGTCTCAAACGTTTGTCGCTCACTATTTCATTGCCTTCAAAGTCGAGCTCTCCGATTTTGACCCTGTAGTTCTTGTTGATTCTGAACGTCACATTCACAGCATTGTCCACTATCGAGTCGTTCTCTACCTTGACTTCTACGTCAGTATTGCGGAACCCCTTCTTGGCAAAATGCTCCTTGATGAGGTTGGTGTTCTTGTCTATTACATAGTCCGAAAGTTCGCTGCCTCGCCTGAGTTTCAACTCCTCCAACAGGTCTGTTCCTTCGCTTCGGCGGATACCGTCAAACAGCCATCTGTATACACGGGGCCGCTCCTTCATGTAGACATCCAGATTTACCTTGCTGCCGTCGAGAACTTCGGCCACAACATTTATGTCGGAGTAGTATCTCTGCGACCACAGTTTCGAGATGGCCTCAGATATGTATGAACTCGGTATGTAGATCGAGTCGCCTTTGTTCAGCCCGGCCGATGATAGTATTATTTCGCTGTTCTGATACTTTATGCCGTGTACATTGATGTCGTTTATGAGGTATCTCTTCGGGTTCTTGTAGTCGGCAAAGGGCAGGTCGTCTATATCCTCCGCTGTGCTCTCCGCTACGGCCGTTTCGCCTTCGTTTTCCACGACTTCCTGTGCCTGCATGCCCGAGAAGGCGATTGCTGCGGCAATCAAAAGTATTGAGATTCGAGTTTTCATTAAATAATATTGTCTGTTTTTTCCTTTACTAAACCGTATCGTCTGTCCCGGCAACTGTACTCCTTCACCGCCTCAATCAATCCCTCTTTGCCGAAGTCGGGCCATAGGGTGGGGGTGAAATACAACTCGCTGTAGGCGCATTGCCAGAGCAGAAAATTGCTTAAACGGCACTCGCCGCTTGTCCTGATTACAAGGTCGGGGTCGGGTATGCCGTTTGTATACAGCGCATGTCCGATACATTGTCTGTCTATTTTGTCCGGCTTCAATTCGCCGGTTTCGACTTTTCTTGCAAGCTCTTTCACGGCATGCTCAATCTCGCTCTGCGAAGAGTAGTTGATGGCCAGCACCAGCGTGATGCGCTCCAAATGTGCCGTGGCCTGTTCTATCTCTTCGATATGTTGGCATACATCTGCCGAGAGGCCGCTCCGGTCTCCTATCATGCGCACTCTCACACCGGAAGCTACCAGCTCCGGAGTTTCGTTGATTATGCATTTGCAGAAGAGCGCCATCAGCATGTCCACCTCTTGCCTGGGACGGCCCCAGTTCTCGGTGGAGAATGCGTATATGGTGAGGTATTTGATGCCGATGTCGGCAGCAGCCTTAAGTACTTTGCGAACACTTTCCACACCGGCAATATGCCCCTCGCTACGCTCCAAACCGCGTTGCTGGGCCCATCTGCCGTTACCGTCCATTATGATGGCAACGTGTTGCGGAATTTTTTCGGTGTCGAGTTCCTGCTGCATTATTAGACAAATAAATATGCAAATATAACATTTATGTCGGGATATCTAAATTGCGACGGCTATTTTTTGGTGTCGCGCTTGTCGATTCCCCACATCATCTTATTCCTTAACGTGTCGTAAAAGGATATATTTTGCAGTTTTACCAAAAAAACGAATTTTTTGGCCTTGCAAATCGTGAATTCCGAACCGTTGCGCACCTGCAGATTGCGGTTGTCAATGCCTGCATAGGCATACTCCTCGCGGGTTATCACTTTGAACTTTACAACCTTGTTGTCGGGAATCACGATTGGACGCATTGACAGGTTGTGAGGAGCTATGGGGGTTAGTATAAAGCAATTGCATTCGGGGGCGACTATGGGGCCTCCGGCACTTAGTGAGTAGGCCGTAGAGCCGGTGGGGGTTGCCAGCAACACTCCGTCGCTCCAGTAGTTTACGGCTTTTTGCCCATCGATTTCGACATCGGTCTCCAGCATGCTGACGCTGTGGCGCTGTATGGAAAATTCGTTGAAGGCGAAGCATGTCTCTCTCTTGCCGTCGAAGTCGCCCTCTATCTTCAACATCGACCTCTTCTCTATGTCATACCGTCCCTCCTTTATGGCGCAGAGCGTTTGACCAATGCCGTCCTTGGGCGTGTTGGCCAGAAAACCGAGCCGCCCGGAGTTGATGCCGAGCATGGGGATTGTGACTCCGCCCGACATTCTCACCGCCTCAAGGAACGTTCCGTCACCGCCATAGGTGACAAGTATCGCATCGCTGGCCATCTCTCTGGATATCTTGGTGTAGCACTTCTCGGCTTCAACTGCCACGCTCTCGCAACCACCGTTGGCATCTGCAAACGAGCGGTTGAGCATGTAGTCGAATCCGTATTCTGCTATGGTGTCGAGCAGATACCGGAGCTCTCCTTGACAGATTTCGTATTCGGGACGTATATATAAAATAATTTTCATATCATAAAATTATGTGGTAACTTTACCTCGCAAAAATAGTGTTTAATTATGACAAAATTAAGTGTGAACATAAATAAGATTGCCGTTATCAGGAATTCCCGCGGCGGCAATCTGCCCGATGTCATAAAGGCTGCAACTGATATAGAACGTTTCGGTGCAGAGGGCATTACCGTGCACCCGCGTCCCGATGGCCGTCATATCAGATACGACGATGTGCGTAATCTCAAGAAGGTACTTACTACCGAATTCAATATAGAGGGTAATCCCATAGACTCATTTGCTTCGTTGGTTATGGAGGTGGTGCCCACCCAAGTTACCTTGGTGCCCGATGCACACGATGCCATTACTTCCAATGCCGGTTGGGATACGGTTGCAAACAAGGCATTTTTGCAGGAGCGGGTACAGCTGTTCCATTCGGCCGGAATAAGGGTCTCGCTCTTTGTCGATCCCGTGAAGGCAATGGTGGATGGTGCTGCCGAGTGCGGTGCCGACCGTGTGGAACTCTACACCGAATCATTTGCAAGCGGGTTCGCAGCAGATCCCGAGCGTGCCGTTGAGCCATACGTAGCAGCAGCCGAGCACGCGGCATCGATAGGTTTGGATGTCAATGCGGGGCACGACCTGAACCTTGACAACCTGAAGTATTTCATTTCAAGGATACCGTTTGTAAAGGAGGTTTCCATAGGACATGCCTTGATTTCAGATGCGTTGTATTACGGGTTGGAAAATACCGTGCAGATGTATCTAAGACAGTCGCGATAATAATCTTCGGGCAGTGAGAACGGCATGACACCCGGCTTTTCTCTGCCACAGAACCATTAAGCCTACAGTATGACGGAACCGCTCAGCCTTCCTGTATTCAGAAAAATATCCAAAATTGTCGACAGTAAAGGCCTGCGGGCTTTTGTGGTGGGCGGTTATGTGCGCGATTACTATCTGCACAGGCCCTCGACCGATATCGATGTAGTCGTCATCGGGAGCGGCATAGAAGTCGCCGAGGCTTTGGGGCGGGAGTTGCATGCCAAAGTGTCGGTCTTCAAGACTTTCGGAACAGCCATGTTGCATGCCGACGGAATAGAAGTGGAGTTCGTAGGGGCCCGCAAGGAGTCGTATACCCGCGACTCACGTAAACCGATAGTGGAGGAGGGGACGATTGAGGACGACCAGTTGCGCCGTGATTTCACGATCAATGCAATGGCCTGGTCGCTCAATGGTGATTCGTTCGGTCAGTTGCTGGACCCGTTCAATGGAATGGGTGACATGGAGGAGTGCATAATACGCACACCATGCGACCCCGACATAACTTTTTCCGATGACCCGTTGCGCATGATACGTGCAGTGAGATTCGCTACCCAGCTTGGCTTCGATATATTTCCGGACACATTCGATGCCATAGAACGCAACAAGGAGCGCATCTCCATTGTGTCCAAGGAGCGCATCGTCACCGAACTCAACAAGATAATGATGTCTCCGGTTCCGTCCATCGGTTTCGTGCTGCTGGATGCGTCGGGACTGTTGAAGCTTATTTTCCCCGAACTGAGTGCCTTAAAGGGGGTGGAAAAGGTGAACGGCAGAGCCCATAAGGACAATTTCCTGCATACGCTCAAGGTGCTTGATAATGTGGCCCGCAAAAGTGACAAACTGTGGTTGCGGTGGGCAGCTCTATTGCACGATATAGGCAAACCTGCCACCAAATCGTTTGACAACGTTGTGGGCTGGTCGTTCCATTCGCACGAGGTGGTCGGATCGAAGATGGTGCCGGCCATTTTCCGCCAGATGCGGATGCCTCTGAACGAGAAGATGAAATATGTGCAGAAACTTGTGTTTCTGCATCTGCGCCCCATAGTCCTTTCGGAAGATGCCGTTACGGATTCGGCTGTGCGCCGACTGCTGTTCGAGGCGGGTGATGACGTGGAGGATCTGATGACTCTTTGCGAGGCCGACATAACTTCGGGAGACGATGCCAAGGTGCAGCGCTATCTGCGCAACTTTGCTCTTGTGCGACGCAAAATGAAAGAGATAGAGGAGAAGGATCGTGTGCGCAATTTCCAGCCGCCCATCAATGGGGAACTGATAATGCAGACATATGGCCTGGCTCCATGCAGTGCCATCGGCGAGATAAAGGCAGTGATAAAGGATGCTATACTGGACGGCAAGATAGCGAATGACTATGCGCAGGCCTATGCCTTGATGGAGAGCCTGGCTGCCGAACGCGGTTTTGTGAAGGTGACGCGGAACAATGACGGGCACGATGTCGAGAACGCAGCACCGACAGACCCGCCTGTCGAAACCGGAAATACAGAACAATAATCGGGCACAACAAATAAAAAAGGCAACTCATAACGAGTCGCCTTTTTGTGTTGTAATAGCGCGGATTACTCATCCTCGCCTTCTTCGTCAACCTCGTGCATGTTGTGGAACACGTTGGTGACATCGTCGTCCTCCTCCAGTTTCTCAATCAGTTTCTCAATGCTCTCGCGCTGATCTGCAGGAAGCTCCTTGACATCGGTCGGGATGCGGATGAATTCTCCGCTTATGATCTCCATGCCGTGCTCCTCAAGGTAGCCCTGGACTTTGCCGAACGACTCGAAGGGGGCATACATTACGATTTCGTTGCCGTCCACATACATCTCGTCCACATCGTAGTCGATGAGCTCGAACTCAAGATCCTCCAAATTGATGCCGTCCTTAAGCGGGGTCTTGAATACGCACTTGTGGTCGAACATGAAACTTACGCTACCGCTGTTGCCCAGAGTGCCACCGCATTTGTTGAAAATGCAACGCAGATTGGCAACTGTACGGGTGGAGTTGTCAGTGGCGGTTTCCACAATGATTGCGATGCCGTGGGGGCCGTATCCCTCATAAACCATCTCCTTGTAGTCACTGGTGTCTTTGGATATGGCACGCTTGATGGCACGTTCCACATTTTCCTTGGGCATGTTCTCAGCCTTGGCATTCTGGATAAGAATTCTCAGACGGACATTTCCGGACGGGTCAGGGCCTCCTTGTTTTACTGCGATCTCAATCTCTTTGCCGATTTTCGTAAACGTGCGCGCCATGTTGCCCCAGCGTTTCAGCTTGCGCGCCTTCCTGTATTCAAAAGCCCTTCCCATAATGTGTGTATGATAAGATGTTTTATGTTTTTGTTTGGTTGCGCAAAAATATAACCTTTTTAATGAAAAGACAAATTTTTGGGTATCTTTGCCCACGGATGGGGCGGGAAAAGTTTTTTTTGAGCCCTGCTGCCATTAATAATATGTCCAAATTATGAAATTCAAGATGATAGCCGTATTGTCGTGTCTGACGATATGTGCTTGTGCCCATGCACCATACACCTCGGTTGTGGATGTAAACGAGGGCGAGTACTGGTGGGGTGGACCAGTCTCCAGAGGGAGTCTAATGCCATTCGAGGAGTTTGCCGCCTATGACCTTGAGACAACGAACAACAACAATAAGGTTTCGGCCTTTTTGCTGTCGAGCGATGGCCGATACATCTGGAGCGACGGTCCCTTCAAGTTCGAATATCTCAAGGAGGGCAAGATAAGAATCGTTTCGAAGTACGAAAAAGTAAAGGCCGTGTGTGCAGGAAAGACACTTAGGGATGCATATTCGGCTGCTTCAGGGAATTATTTTGCTTCTTCTGGCACCATTCCTCCCGAAGAGTTTTTCCTTGCTCCGCAATACAATACCTGGATAGAGCTGATGTATGACCAGAACCAGGAAGATGTCTTGCGGTATGCACATGACATAATCGACAACGGTTTCGCGCCGGGAGTGCTGATGATTGATGACAACTGGCAGAACCATTACGGCAATCACGATTTCCGTACGGAGCAGTTTCCCGACCCGAAAGCAATGACGGACGAGCTGCATGCTTTGGGGTTCAAGGTTATGGTGTGGGTGTGTCCGTTTGTGGATTTCGATACTCCCGAATACGAACTCGCAGCCGCTAACGGTTGGCTCATACGCAAGAAAGGCACTCAGGAGCCTTGTGCCATAAAGTGGTGGAACGGCGAGAGCGCTTGCTACGATCTGACCAATCCCGAAGCTTTTGCCCACCTTGCGGCGGAGCTGAAGTCGGTTCAGGAACGCTATGGTGTGGACGGATTCAAGTTCGATGCGGGCGATGTGACTTTCTATGACATGGGTGTCATGGAGGGTGCCGACCCTGAGGCAATGAGTGTGACGCACACGCTTGCCTGGGAACGGCTCGGGTTGGAGTTCCCGTACAATGAATATCGGGCAGGATGGCAGATGCAACTGCAACCTCTCGTGATGCGGCTTGGTGACAAGGACTACTCGTGGGAGGCCGTGAAGTCGCTGATTCCCGAGATGATGGTTGCAAGTCTGGAGGGATATCCCTACGGTTGTCCCGACATGATAGGCGGTGGACAGTACAAGACATTCCTGAATTTGGACTCGGACGATTTCGATGGCGAACTCATAGTGCGTTCGGCGCAGATACATGCCCTGATGCCCATGATGCAGTTTTCGGTGGCACCGTGGCGGGTGCTCGATGCGGAACACCTCGATGCGGTGAAGAAAGCGGCTGCGTTGCATGTGGCTTTCGGTGACCGTATTCTCGACCTTGCCCGCAAGGCAAGCCGGACAGGTGAGCCGATAGTCCGTAATTTGGAGTACGATTTTCCGCATGAGGGTCTGGCCAGGTGCAATGACCAGTTTATGTTGGGTGACAGATATATGGTGGCACCGATGGTCGAAAGCGGAACCCAACGCAACGTCGTATTGCCTTCGGGAATGTGGCGCGACGACCGTGACGAAGTGTTCGAGGGAGGCCAGACCATCATGACCGATGTTCCGTTGGACAGATTGCCGTATTACGAGAAGATAAATTAGTCATTTGAGAAACATGGAAGTTGATTTTAAGGTAAAGATATGGAAGAAGAGATCAAAAAGGCTGTTGAGATATTGCGCAAGGGGGGAGTGATACTCTATCCCACCGATACAGTTTGGGGCGTGGGGTGTGATGCCACCAATGCCGATGCGGTGAAAAGGGTATACGACCTGAAACGCTCCGTGAACAAGAAGGGAATGATTGTATTGGTAGACAAGGTGGACAATGTCGCCCGCTATTTCTCCAAGACTCCTGCCGTGGCATGGGATTTACTGGAGTTGTCGGACAAACCGCTGACTCTTATCCTGCCCAATGCCTGCGGTGTGGCTGCGAATATTATCCCCGAAGAGGGGACATTGGCCGTAAGGGTTCCGAAACACGAATTCTGCCAAAAGGTTGTAGCACGATTGGAGCATCCGTTGGTGTCCACATCGGCCAACATATCGGGAGAAAGTACCCCCGTTGGATTCGATGACATATCTGAGGAGATAAAGCGAGGGGTGGATTATGTCGTCAACCCGTCATGCGAGGGACATCCCACCCGTCAGGCCTCGTCAATAATCATGTTGGGTGAAGGCGGTGAGTTCAAGATAATAAGATAAAACAGGGCATAAAGCAGGTTTAGGTTATGGGGAAAAAACTTATTACGGATATACAGCAACGTTTCACAGATGTGGATTCGTTCGGGCATGTGAACAATACCCACATGCAGGATTATTACGATTTGGGCAAGACGGAGTTCTATAGCAAGGTCTTGGGCAGCACGATGAGCTGGCACAAGGACTCCATTGTCATTGTCTCCATTCACAGCGACTATTTGTCCCAAACACGGTATGGAGAAGACCTATATGTCGAAACCGCCATTGAAAAGATTGGCAACCGCAGTTTTACATTTATCCAGAAAATCATAAACCGAGAAGACGGTCAGGTCCATTCGGTATGTCATACGGTCATGGTTGGGTTCAATTTCGAGCAGCAGACCTCCATGCCGTTGCTGCCGTTGTGGGTTGAACGTCTGAAGGAGTATCTGGTTGAAGAGGAGTAGATTGGCGGGAACTCGGAATGGCCGTTATATTAGTGCATAAAGAGGAATAAACAAACAAAGCCCATGAATGCGTTGCTTGCCCGCCTGATGAGGGCAATGATAAGATATGACAGCGGAGATGTCCTGCGTATCCAGCATTTCGTGAAGGTACATGATTTCGCTGCCACCATAGGTCTCTGCGAGGGACTTGACGAAGAGACACAGTTCATACTTGAAGCCGCCGCAATTCTTCACGATATAGGCATACATCCGGCCGAGGCAAAATACGGTAACTGTAACGGCAAGGCACAAGAGGAGTTGGGTCCGCAAGATGCTCACGGACTGCTTGTGGAAACGGGCGGTTTTTCCGACAGGCAGATTGACCGCATTTGTTGGCTTGTCGGCCATCACCACACTTACAGCAATGTCTCGGAAGCCGACCACCGGATATTGCTCGAGGCCGATTTCCTTGTCAATTCATTTGAGGATAACCTTGCGGTAGAGGATGTCGTCGCTTTCCGCAATAGGGTATTCAGGTCTGCCTCGGCAATAGGAATGCTCAACGACATGTGGAATCTGTAATTTGTGCAGAGACAGAGAATTGCCGAATCCTGAAAGGCAGACAGACTGTCATTATTTGCTCTTCAGCATATTGTAATCCTTTATATTGTATACCTCTGTGGAGTTTTCTCCAAGTCCGCCGGCTTT
This sequence comes from Tidjanibacter sp., assembly GCA_963640325.1. Lineage (GTDB taxonomy): Bacteria > Bacteroidota > Bacteroidia > Bacteroidales > Rikenellaceae > Tidjanibacter. The sequence goes on along the minus strand of CAVHXY010000009.1, from coordinate 52,312 downwards.
CCCGTTGCATCCCGTAGCCACTTTCACAAAGTCAATGTATTTGAGATTGGCCGGCTGACCGTCATACGTTATGGCATCGCTTATGCGGAAATGGTTGCTGTTGGCAGATGCACTGTTATTGGAGTCGGTTGTCAGCCGGTCTACGGAGCTGAAATTGTCGGCATATCCCCACTCAAGGTTGCCGTTGAACCAGTATCCCGGCGAAGTCTCACGGATATTGCTCGGTAAACATGTGCCACGCAGAGTGTAGCAATCAGCCTTGATCCAATTTGGGTAGTAATAGTCTTGATTGTGTGTGGCAAGATAGTCGACTGTACCGCTATTGCCTTGATTGTCCGTCCAGTATACCGGCATTCCGGTTCCTTTCGGCCGATAGTAGGTTACGGCATAGTCGCGTATCTCACCTGCCTTGCCGAATTCGCTGCCCTTGAGCTCATACCAGGTGTCGTTGGGCAGACCGTCACCGTTCTCGTCCTGCATGACCCATATGACTCCCGGCTCCGAGGAACCGTTGAAGGAGTTGCCTTTTATCTGGATGTTGTAGCTGCCGTCGTTCTCCACGCTATGGTCGAATCCCACGACAACATATCCGCCCCAACCACCGAGCGAAACATACGATTCGGCTTTCATGCGGGTTGTTGCATACTCGGCAGCCTCCTCGGCAGTGTTTGCAGTGTATCCCTCGTTGATGAACTGACCGGGGGCTGCTGTAAATTCATACACTTTGTTCCAAGTGTTGCTCGAGTTGGCCGTTGCTGTGCGTTTGTAGAATCCTTCGGCGGGGCACACGTTCACAGTGAGGCTCTGCGTCACCTCCGTGTAGGCATTCTTCATGGTGCAGGTCACGCTGTGGGGAGTTGTAGGGCCGCTGCTTTTGGTTGAGTACTTGGTTGAGTCGAAGATGAAGTCGGGGGTTTTGCTGCGTTGCACCTCTTTCCCGTCCACTGTCCAGATATACTCGCCGTCAAAATCGTTCTCTATGTCCCATACATTGATGCGTATGCTGCGGTTGGCAGACAGATTGTATTCGGTCTGCTCAAAGTACCATTTGAACGGCAGCTCGTCAGCGGTGCATACTTTCACGGGAATCTCTATCTTGTCACTGCCGTCTTCATTGGTGGCGGTCAGTACGAGAGAGTAGGAGCCTTTTTTGTCAGAAGTGAATGTGAAGTCTTTTGTTGTAGCCTGAGTAGTTCCGTTTACACTCCATGAGAATGTGGCGCTGTCACTGTTGTCCACCGTTGGCTTCAGTTCGAGCCTTCCGCCCTCGATGATTGTGTAGCCGCCTTCGGGAAAGCCGAATGTAATGGTGGGCGGCATAAGTTTGACAACAGAAATCTTCATTTCCACATAGGCTTCTCCGACTTTGTTGACAACGCTCAGAGAGACGTATTTGTCACCGACAGAGGTGGCCATATATTCCAAACGAGGCTCTGTAGAGATGACTTTACCGTCCTCTTTCCATGTAAAGGCAGCCGTCTCGGCATTGGTGTAGGTGGGGGCGATTGTAAGGGTTTTGCCCACCTTTACCTGGAAAATCGCAGTGTCGTTCTCCAGAAATATTTCAGGTGCCTGTAACGGTGTATCTTCCTCCTTGTTGCAAGAGGCCATTGCCATGCCCAACAACAGCAATAGGGGAATGGACAAAATGTAGAGTCTCGTTTTCATTGTTATTGTAACGGTTGCAGTTTCTTGTGGGTGAAAGCAATGTGTGAAGGTGCATCGCCCGTGGTGACGCTCCATTTGCGCTTGCCGTCGGGCGAGTAGCAGTGCAGCGTACCGGGAGTCACATAGTCCTTGGCATCGGTTACGAAGAACTCCTTTGTCTCGGGATTGATCGCTATGCCGTAGGGGATCTTTATATCTTTTTCAGTGCCGTCGGTGATGAACTGCCGGGTTACGGTACGGCGGATCTTTGTGTCGAAAATGGCATACGAGACCGTGTTGGTATTTGTAATGTATCTCTTTTCGACACTATAGACATATAGTGAATCGCCACTCAGAGTCATGTCACTGTTGGGCAATAGCGGCAACTCTTCCACCACCTTGTCGGTCTTGGTGTCGATTATGTAGGTTTTGGATGGCGTGTTGTAGTAATCGCCACGCGAGGAGACATAAAGAAAACCGTAGTTGTCGAGTTCCAGACGATGGAGGTTGATACCGACATCGATGGTCTTTACTACTTTGAATGTTTTCAGGTCGATGACAGAGACGGTGCGGTCGTAGTTGGGGACTCGGTAACCGCCCGAATTGGCGACATAGAGTTTGTCGCCAACAACCGCCAATTCGTCCGGCTGATAGCCCACGGTGCAGGTGTCTATGACCGTCATGCTCATCGTGTCGATTTTGGCTACATAACCCAGTCGGGCATTGGGGTCGACAAGTACGGGGCCGGCATAGGAACTCACATAGGCATACCGGCCTTTGAATGTTATGTAACGGCAGTTGGGAATGGAGATTTGCGTGATGTGTCTGGCAGTGTTGACATCCATGACTTCCACGAAATTGGAGCAGTTTATGACGGCATAGAGCTTGTCACCGTAGATTTGGAGGTCATTGCCGACATCCCCCAGCTCCTTGACAACTCCGGGATTGCGCTCGGCATAGATGTTCTTGGTGTAGACTCCCGTCTCGTAGTCGAAGTAGTCAAGAGTGGCCTTGTTGCTGCCCATGTTGCCCTCGTTGAGCAGAAAGAATCCCTTGACGCTCCCTGCGTCCACACCTTCTATAACATCTTTGTCGGTTGAGGGTACGATCTCCTCCTCTTTGCGGCATGATGTCATGACCGCCATCAGGAGGCACAGCAACAGTAAAATTCGTTTTGTCATAATATCACGTTTATTTTTATTTTGAAATTCGTTCCGGGCATTGGGTAGCACTGAACCACCTCATACTGTTGGTTGAGAATGTTGTTGAGTTCGGCTGTTGTCCTCAGTTCGCATCTTTTCAGAGCGAAAGTCTTCGATACCGACATGTCGTGTGTGTACCATGGCTGGGCATAGTTCTCCGGTATGTTGGCCACAGCTTCGTACCGTTCGCCCGTGTAGATGAAACTGTAGTTCCATGACCACGATTTATACTCACCACCCACAATTACGCTGCCGCTGTGCCAGGGGACGTAAGGTATTTGGCCACCATACCATTCGCTTGTGGGGTCGGTGAAGTCCTGCGCCTTCTGGTATGTATAGCTCAAGCGGGGCGATATGGTCACTTTACCGATATTGAGATATCCCTGGACGGCCACATCCACTCCTCTTGTCTCCACATACCCCAGATTGAGCATCGTCCAGCGGAACTGGTTGGAGGTGGGCATTGCAATGATTTTGTCATCCACCTGATTGTAGTAACCGTCCACCTGCAGTTCCATGCGGGACAGGGTACCGTGGGCGAAATTTTTGGCATATGTAACGCCCACATTGTATTGACTGGTGAATTCTGGGTCGAGGTCCTTGTTGCCGATGAATGTGTAGTAGAGGTCATTGAGGGTCGGCATGCGGAATACCCGTTTGTAAAATGCGCGCAGATTGAGGTCTGTAGTGCCGAACGGGCGCCAGGAGACCACCAGCGAAGGGGTGAACTCGCTCTTGTCCGGAGCCTGCGTTCCTTCAGAGTTGGTCTTTTCGTTCACATAGGTGTGCAGCATGCTGGCCTGGAATTTAAAGCGGTCGAAGTCAATGGATGTTGCCGCTGCCGAGAGCACCGAATAACGGTTGGGGTAGACGAAATCGACCAGGTCGGCATCGAGTTTGTTCCATTGTAAGTCATTCGACACAGAGACTGACCACCACGGCTTTATGGAGAACAGGTGTGCGGCAGAGAAATAGGCCTCCTGCTGGGCGTAGTGGTTGTTTACATACATCGTGGTCACATCCAGACGCGGGTCGGAGAGATAGTGCAGATAGTCATAGGCATATTTGCCGTTGAGCATGAGGCTGTACCACGAAGCGAAAGTCTTGCGGAGGGAGCCCTGCACAAAGAAATCATCATCCCACTGACGGTCCTGATGCTTGAACTTGCCCGGCTCCTCGCGTACCGATGCACCCGGATAGCCACGCTCCGACTTGTAATAATATGCCTTGGCTTTCCACTCGCCGTCCTTGATTTTGCCGAACAGGGCGGCTTCGGCACGGAGCATATTCACATCACCGTTTTTGCGCACTTCAGTGGTGTCGTAACCGTCTTTTTTGGCATATGTGAATTTATAGCGTCCCGATGTGTAGAGATACTCTGCGCTGAGCGACAATGACACCTTTTCGCCCAAACGTTTCTCCCACAGTACAGACGGATTTATGGTCTCGAACGAACCGCCCTTTATGCCGAGATTGAGGTTCCAGTCCTTGTCGTCCTTGAATTCGGGCTTGCGGGTGGTCATGTAGACGGCGCTTGCCGAGGCATAGTCTTTGGCGGTCTGGAATATGGAACTCTTCTGTCCGTTATACATGGATATGGCCTCCATGTTGTCCAGAGAGAACCTTCCCAAATCGACCACACCGTTCTGTGCGTTGCCCAACTCCACTCCGTCGTAGAATACCCCCACATGATGCGAGCCCATACTGCGGATATTCACGGTCTTGAGGCCGCCTATTCCTCCGTAGTCCTTTACCTGCACTCCCGAGAAGTAGCGTACCGCATCGGCCACCGAGTGGACGCTCAGCTTCTCGAGTTCCCCGCCCGAGAGCATCTGTACGGGAATGACCTCGCGTTTGAGACGGTCGGCCGTTACCCTCACTTCGCCGATGTATTGTATGGAGTCCTGCAAAGTCCCGTTCTCTGCCGGCTGTTGGGCATTGGCAGAGCTGGCGGCCGCAAGTAATGTTAATGCGAATATGACGTTTCTTTTCAGCATGAAGGCTGTTCTTTCAGAATAAGTTGGTCGTTCATTCGGATTTACAGCAAACGTGCGCAATGATTTTTCGCCGTGATTACGGAACGAAAGCACTTGACTTGTTGTCGATTTATGCCCATTGACCCGCAGGCTGTAAATTCCCCAAACTGCAAGGCAGGTCTTCTGACTTGTTCCTCGTGCAGGGCGCCTTCCCGGTCGCCAGGACCAGTGGCAGAGAGTGCCTGCTCGAAATGGAGGATTTTCGCTTGTCGGGCGGTGTTTCTGGCTTTGCTATGTAAAAATACGTTGTTATGACCTTGCCGTCCATGCACGAATCATTCCTCGGAACTCACAGCAGCGGGAACTGTTCGGGATTCACACCCGATTCCCTTTTAATTCCTTTTACTCTGCGACGAAGTGCCGTAAAAGGAAACCGTTGCATTGCAAAGGTAGCCAAGATTTTCTTTTGTGCAAACTATTTTGGACGAGGAAAGGAACTATGCTCCCGCCCAGAGCCGCTTGTTGTTTCCGGCCAGTGGCAAAAGCCGGTCGGCCAATTTGTTCTTGATGCGGATTTCCTCCATTGTCTGCACCTGCCCTTGGGTATGGGAATCGGTGCCTATGTAGGAATAGAGCTTGTTGTCGAGCAGATAGTCGATTACTTTCAGAGAGTGTTTGCCGTATTTTCCGCCCAATGATGCCATGTTGAGCTGCAGCTCGCAGTCCATGGCTGCAAGCTCCTTGATGCGCTTCATGTTGTCGTAGTAGAAAGTGTATCGTTCGGGGTGGGCGAGTATGGGCGAAAAACCTGCAACATTGAGCTCGTATATGGCATCCTTGATGTTGTGGCTCTCGAAGAGGTATGACATCTCTATGAGGATGTGCTCGCCGTCAAAAGTCAGAAATTTGCTTTTGTCAGAGAAATCCTGCTCCAGAAACCCTTCGTGAACCATATACTCGGCAGCCAGCCGCAGCTCCATGTCTATTCCGGTCTCCGCTACGGCATTAACCAAAGAGTCAAAACCGCTCCGCAACTTCTCCACAGGTACCGAAAACATTTCCGGGTTGATATGCGGGGTGCAGTACAGATGCCTTATCCCGTTTGCATGCAAGCGCCTTATTATCGCAAGGCTCTGTTCCATGCTCTGCGAACCGTCATCAACGCCGGGGATTACATGTGAATGTATGTCGGTATCGAAGGGAAACATCCGTCTGAATCTATTTGTCTTTGTCGTATCCGTATCCGTATCCGTATCCGTATCCGTATCCGTATCCGTATCCGTATCCCTTAGACTTAAGATTCACATCATTGAGGATGAGCATGATGTTTTTCAGCGTGCCCGAACTGGAGACATTTTCCAGCTCGTCGAGTACCTGCAGCTCAGTTATGCCGGCACGGACCACATAGAGCGTATAGTCTGCATATTTGTTTATGACTATCGGGTCTGACACATACATATATGGTGTCGAGTCGATAATGACGTAGTCATATTGCGCCTTGAGTGTCTCCATCATGCGGGACATACGGTCGTTCGACAGCAACTCGTTGGGGTTGGGTGGTATGGAGCCTTTGGCGAGGAAATCCAATCCGCTCTCCTTTACGTCTTTTCTTATCGCTTCGTCAAGTTCGATGCGTCCCGAAAGATATCCCGACAGACCTTTGCCCTTGTCCTGCGGCAGACCGATGATCTTGCTCAAGTACCCGTTTCGCATGTCGCCCTCGATGAGGATCACTCTCTTCTTGGTCTTGGCAATGGAGAGTGCCAGACGCACAGCCACGAAAGACTTTCCTTCGTTGGGTTGGGTGGAGATGACCTGATAGACCTTACCCTGCAGGAATGAAATGCTCGAGCGTATTGCCCTGAAGGACTCCATGAAGTTGCTTCGGTCGTTGATTTCATTGAGTGCATCGCTGTCCGACTCGAGACCGTCAAAATGAGGAATGCTGCCCAACAGTGGCAACGATGTTCTTGTCTTGATGTCTTTGGGAGTATCAATGGTGTGCTTCAACGCTATCTTCAAGTATGCAATGCCCACTACGGCAACAATGGCCAGCATTATCAGCAGGAGATAAACCTTTGCCGGAGCCGGTGAGGCCGATTCGGGGAGTGTGTATGGCATCTCTATCACGCGTGCGATATCCGGAGTTGCGACAATTGCCAGCAGTGCCTCCTCGCGCTTTTGCTGCAGGGTGGTGTAGAGCGGTTCCGTAATTGCCTGTTCCCGCTCTATCTGTGCCAGGGTCAACTGTTTGGTGGGCAGGCTCGACAGATTTTTGCGGCCCTCCTCAAGCTTTTCCGAGATGGCTTTCTCCTGTATGTCGTATGACTTGTTGAGATTGTCTATCGACATGAAGATACTCTTGCGCATATCTTCAATCTTGGCATTTGTCATGACCACCGTCTGGTTGGTGCTCGAAGCGCTGTGCAACAACCTGTTGCGTTCCATGATGAGCTCATTGTAGCCGGAAATGGCGGTGTTTATGCCGTCGTCCGCGATTCCTATGTTGGCCGGAATGATATTGTCCTTGTTGGACTCGTCGTTCATGTACTCCTTTATTATGGCCAACAGTTTCTTCTGCATCAATACAGCTGTGAGCTTGTCCTGGTACTCGGTGTCAATCGTGAGAGACAACTGCCCTTGGGTGGAGATGTCCACCACCTCTTGTGATACACTGAACTCGTTGAGTTTCGACTCAATGGACTCCAGCCTTGCCTTCAGCTCTTCCAGACGTGTGTCAAGGAAATTGATGGTGCTGGTGTTGGTCTGTGTCTGAATCTCCTTGTTCTTCTTGTTGTAGACCGAAATAATCTCGTTCAGTATTGTCTCCGACCTTGTGGGGATATTGTCGGTGAAGGTGAGCTGTATGACACTCGTGAGCGAGGAAGTGAGCGTACCTTTCTTGATGATGCTTGACAGCTTTTTCTGGAGGTTCCTGGCTGCAACTGCCGGAGTGGAGTAGCGTATGGTCAGGTCATAGGGATAACCCAGCTCTGCAGCTTCGTTTTTCGATTCGTCATTCAGCAAGACCATGTATCCTATGCCCGGAACGAGAATCTCCTTGCCGAAGGAGAGGTTCTGCAACTCCGCAAGCGCTATGTCGTAGCCACGATCGTCTTCTGCCGACAGCACATTGAATTTGTTCTTGTCCGTCACGCTTATTTTCATCTTCAGCGCCTTGACGGTACTGCTCTCGCTCTGATATATCTGCGCCTCAACGGGGGATTTGCTGTAGAGCTCCTCGGTCTTCAGCTTTCGGCTTGTGAAGTATCTGATGTTGGCTTTGAGAGCGGTTACCGCCTCCTCGATAATAGGCACCGACTTGAGTATCTCGTTCTCGTTGTTGACATTGCTGCTTTGACCCAATCCGATGTCGGACAGAAGACTGAATTCATTGAGAGACTGGTTGTTCTTGTCGGTTGTTATCAGTACCGAAGTGGTCGTTTCGTAGGTGGTGGTGGAGAAATGGAGATAAATGTATCCTGCAATGGCTGCACACACGACAGCGCTGATGAGCCAATATTTGAGGCTCCATACGAAACCGATGATTTCCCGAATCGAAATGGTCTCTTCTATGTCCTGTTTTTTATACTCTTCTGCCATGGGATTTTCCTTTAATCGTTATTTTATCAGACTGATTACGGCAATTGTTGCCGTGATGGTGGAGATGATGAGCGACCACAACTGGCTGTTGGACGATACCGTTACACGCGAAGAACTGGGCGGAATGTAGAGCACGTCGTTCTGCTGCAGATAAAAATAAGGCGAATTGAGTATCTCGCTCTCCTTGAGGTCTATCAACTGATGGGTCTGCTCGCCGTCTATCTCCCTGAGGAGAATGATTCCGTCACGGCGTGCCGATAGCGTAAGGTCGCCGGCCATACCTATTGCCTGCAGAATCGTTATGCGGTTGGATGTCACATTGTAGGTACCTGGTGACTTGACCTCGCCCAAGACTGTGACCTTGAAATTCTTGAATGACACGGAGACGATAGGGTCGTTGATCTCCTTTTTCAGTTCCTCTGTAAGACGGTCGGTGAGTTCGCGGCGCGTGAGCCCGAGGACATATATTTTGCCTATTGTGGGGTAGTCGATGTAACCGTCCGAATCCACTATGTACGTAAGTACGCCTTGCGAAATGTTGCCCGAAGAGGTGATATTGTCAGACAGGGTGAGGTTGTAAGGCATTATTACGGACTTGTCGGGACCGCTCACAATGATGCTCAGCTCGTCGTCACGTTTTATGACAGGCTCGTAACCCGTCAGAATCTTTTCGCTATCGCGGGTCTCTATGTCCTGGAAGTAGAGAATCTCCTTTTGCGTTATACAGGATGTCGCGGCAAGTACCAATACCGCAAAAAACAGTATGTATCGTTTCATTTCGTCCCGGTTTTATTGAACTGCAACCATTTTGCCACTTTCGCGGCAAGGAATAATATGCAAATATAATAAAGTTTCCCGAAGCAGAGAAACAATGGCGCTTTTTTCGCGTGCTTCTGGCCCGGACATTCATCGGGAAAGCTCCGGTGGTCTGCGGGAAGCGCACTCTGCACTTCGTTGTTCGCCGGACCATCCTTCTATACCGGCCCGGAGGCTGCCGATGCAACCGTGGCCCAAATGGTTACTTGCACTCTTGCAACGGCTTGATGTAGGCTTCGGTTTTAATCCGTTTCAGAAAATCTTCGAGATGCACCGTGGGCCGGTTCGACATAATCCACAACTTGCATGCCCCCTTGTCTTCCTGATAGAGGGGCTGGATGTAGTCCTTTTTCACAACCTCGTATCCGTTACGGCGGTAAAGGCCTATCCGTCGGGTGGATAGCTCGTCCTCGGCAGGTTCCGCTTCGAGTATGCGTACTCCGTCGAGATTCTCTGCAATCCATCTTAGAACATGTGTGCCGATATGGTTATTGCGCATCTCGGGGAATATGGCCAGATGCTCGAGATAGAAGAAATCCTCCATGTCCCAATAGGCCAGCAACCCGCTCAACTCACCATTGTACACCACGGCATTGAAGTGCATTGCGGGAGTGTTGTCTATCAGGTAGTGGAGTTGCCCGCGGCTTCGCCTTTCGTAGGGAGGGAACGATAGCTCGTAGAGCGGATGCAGATGCGGCAACAAGGTCTGCTCGTCGGACGATGTGATTCTCTTGATTTCAATCATGGCGTATGCAGTGTTTTGTTGTTTGCGGTCCAAGGCAAAATGGATAACGTGGAATGGACCGCCCGGGGCATTGGTCCAAATCCTGAAGCCACTCACTGTGCCCTTTTTGCAAAGATAACAAAACGGCTCGACAATTGCGAATTATTTGGTCGAGATGTGCCCAGCCGTTGCCGAAAAAAGCGGGAACATCTTAAATAATAGATGTTCCCGCTCCATTTCTTCCGAATATACCTCTTCGATAGAGGTCTTGCGGTATTCTGTTTCCTGTTACTTGTCCAGATTTACAAGATTGTAGGTCTGCGAACCGATGCCGAGTTGCTCTGCATAGTCGAGAATGTGGGGGCCGTGACGGCTCTCTATGCGCTCAACGAGTGCCTTGCGCTCATTCTCGGGGGCTGCATAGACCAAATCCACGCAAGCCTTGTCAAGTGCTACAGGGTCAAGAGATGCGAGCACGCCCACGTCCATCATCTCGGGGGCTGCGGGGTGTGAGCTACAGTCGCAATCCACCGAAAGATTGTTCATTACACTGATGTAGAGAATCTTGTCACCCTGATGGTCTATTACACCCTTGGCAGCCTCGGCCATCGACTCCAGGAAATCATCCTGCTCTGTGCCTATCCATGCATTGGTGTCGCTCTGGCCTGCCGAGTGGATACGGGCCTTGCCACTCGAAGATGCGATACCTATCGAGATGTTCTTCAGCGCACCGCCGAAACCACCCATCTCATGTCCCTTGAAATGCGAAAGGACAACGACGAAATCGTAGTTGCCGAAGTGCGAGCCCACTTTGTCGGAGGTGAGGTGCTTGCCGCCCTCAATGGGGAGCTCCATTTCTCCCTCGCTGTCCATGATGTCCACAGGGGCAATGGCGGTGAATCCATGGTCCTCTGCGGCTTTCAAGTGGTCAGCAGTGTTGGCACGACCACCACCGTATGCTGTGTTGCACTCGACGATAGTGCCGTTCACACTCTGTACGAGGTCCTTGATGAGCGAAGGCTGCAGGTAATAGTGTCCGCCCGGCTCGCCGGTGCTGAGTTTTACTGCCACCTTCCCCTCTGCCTTACGGCCCAGGGCATCGTAGATTTCCATGATGCTTTCAGGTGAGATTTCACTCGTGAAGTAGACATCGGGAACCGAACTTTTTTTGTTTTGTGACTGGCACGATGTTGCGCATATGAGCAGCAGTGCCGCAAATGTAAACAGTCCAAATCTTTTCATAATCCGTTTTATTTGAGTTTGTTTTGTTATTGCCTATATAATATTACAAATTTAATCATTTATTACAAATTTGTCATACGTGTGATTTTTTATTTCGGATAGTTGTGATGTTTTTTCTGTCTGTTGGGCCGATACGCAATAAAAAAGGCTGCACCGTTGAGATGCAGCCATCGGCAAAATTTAGTATAAACTCACCACTGCGGTCTTGGAATGCCGTCACATGAGGACGGTTACGGATTAGAAGCTGACCGGCTCCGATGTTTCGTACAACAATGGCTCTGCCGGCTTACTTGCAGACCCATTTGTCATCACGAAAAGGGTGGCTCGTGAAAAGAATTTCATTTCATTTGCAAAGTAATGGTGCCATTCCCGCAGCCACAATACACAATGTTAGGTATTGTCCACTGGCAAATCACTATATTTGACTACTTGGCAATCGACAATATTCGTTACCTTTGCATAAAATCAACAACAATCCATCCTTATGAGCCCCAATATGCCTTACACTGCAGACATGAAACTTGCCGACATAATCGCTGCTGACCGTGGTCTTCTGTCGATTCTGGAGCGGCTGAACATAAAACTCGGATTTGCCGATGCCGATGTGGGGGAGGTTTGCCGACGATATGAGCTTTCGGCCGATCTGTTCCTGATGATATGCAACATCTACTCTTTCGAAGATTATATGCCCAATATCGAGAACCTCAAGGATTCCGACATTCCGCGCCTGGTGGCATATTTGCGGGCTTCGCACAACTACTATACGGAGCGTTTCTTCCCTCGCCTGCACCGAAACATTCACTCCATGCTGAATGACTGTGACGAGGTGAACAGCAAGGTTCTCAACCGGTTTTACGACAACTACGATGCCGAGATTACGAACCATTTCGGATATGAGGAGCATGTGGTGTTTCCCTACATAGAGCGCCTTGTGGCACACCGCAATCTCGATGGCAACGAATATTGCATAGAGACTTTCTTTGAGAACCACAGCAATATAGAGGAGACTCTGAATGATTTGAAGAACATTGTGATAAAATATATACCCGAGGAATTCTCCACCCCTGTGAGATTCGAGGTGATTGCCAATATTTTCCAAATCGAGCGCGATTTGAGAAAGCACACTCTCGTGGAGAACAAACTGCTGATTCCTCTCGTGGCAAAACTTGAGCGCAATGAATAGTGTACAGAGATACAGAATAGTGCTCATTGAGCCTTCGCAGATTTTGCGGGCGGGGTTGGCCTCGATGCTCGAATCGTACAGCGAATTTTCAATCGTCTCTTCGCTGCCCGACTTGTCGTACTACAATCCGGCACGCTCCGATGCCTGCGATTTGCTGGTTGTGAATCCTGCCGTGGTGGATTATGCGCGACGTGCAGATGTGAGACCCCTTTTGTCATCGGGCGGTGCGATACAGCTTGTGGCCTTGTCATATCATCCTTACGAGGAGAGCGTCTTGCGCCAGTTCGACGGTTGCATATACATCAATGACACCAAGGAACAGATAGTGAAGAAACTCAAGGCGGTGCTCGAAAATGTAAAGCCCGTTGTGAAGACTGAGAGCAACGAACTTTCGGCCCGCGAGCGTTCTATCCTTACTGCTGTGGCCCAAGGAAAGACCAACAAGGAGATTGCCGATGAGTTCAATCTCTCGGTCTATACTGTGGTGACACACCGCAAGAACATTTCGAACAAATTGGGCATCAATACCATTTCGGGCTTAACCGTATATGCTGTTCTGAACAAGTTGATAGACCTGAAGGATTTTTGATTTTTTTGCCTTCACCGACAAAAGGAGGGGAGTGCTGACCGTACCGAATATTTTTGTCCGTTGTAATGGGAAACATAATTGAAGTGCATGAAAAAGCGAGAGCCCCTGGCCATATGCCAGGGGCTCTCGCTTTTTAGTCCGTTAGGGCGGTTATCTCTCTACGAATTCCACATCGAAACCGGCTGCCTTGATTGCAGGCAACTGGGTCTTTGCGTCGCCCACGATGACGAATATCATGTCATCGTAGTTGAACCATTTCTCTATTACAACCTTGGCTTCATCCAGGGTCATGCTTTCGAGCTCCTGCTGACGTTGCTCAATATAGTTGTCCGCAAGTCCGTAGATGGCAATGCTCTCCAGAATGTTGTCCAAATTGCTCGGACTTTCATATTTGGAGAGGTTGCTGCGCAAAAGCGTATTTTTGGTCTTGTCCAATGTCTCCTGCGTGAAATCGTCCTCATATGTGGTCAAGATGTCACGCATGAAATCCATGGACGGGACGGTGTACGCACTTTGGACGCTTGAATAGGCCCTGATGGAATTGTGGAACAGTTTGGAACTTACACGCGAGTATGCACCGTATGTGTAGCCGTTCTGCAGACGCAGCACTTTGAACAGTATGCCGGCCGAAGAACCGCCCAGCTCGTTGTTCACTACAGCAGTCTCGTAGTAGTCAGCATCGTTTTGGGGCATACCCTTGCGCCCGAGAATGATGTAAGATTGTGCAGCCCCGGGGAAATCTGCAAAATAGACCTTGGCATGAGTCTTCTCTTCGGTGGGCTCTACATTATTAATTACTGGAGCATCGTCGGTCAGTTTCCATGCTTCAGCCAACGGTGCGAATGCCTTCTTGGCCTGAGCTGCAGTCAAACCTCCCACATAGTTTATGGCAACGTTCTTGTAGAACATGTTTGCATTGTAGAATGCCTTGAGATCGTCAACGGTAAGCGACTTGATGGTCTCTTCATTTCCTGCCATGCGGGTTGCCAGACGTGTGCCTTTGCCGTATATGACTTCCGAGAACACATTGTTTGCAATGTAGCTTGGCTCGGTCTCTTCATCCTGTAACGATTGGAGCATTATCTTGCGAATTGTCTCCATCTGCTCCTCGTCCCAGCGGGGCTCAAGAATCATCTCCTTGACCAGGGCTATTGTTTTGTCCAGATTCTTCGAGAGGCAGTGTCCCGACAAAAAGAAGTATTCATCGCCGAGACCGAACATGGCACTTGCACCGAGACGGCCAAGTTCCGAAGATAACTCTTCAGGGGTCTTGTTGGCGGTACCTTTGTTCATTACAGCAGCAGTCATGTATGCCGTACCGATTTTGTCGGCGGGGTCATTCATCTTGCCGTTGTTGAATATGATTGAGAAGTAGGTTACCGGCAGCTCCTTATAGACGATACCCTTGAGGGTGGCACCGTTGCCCAGCGTCGTGTTCCACATCTGCGGCATCGTAAATTTGGGAGTGTTCGAAAGCAGTCCGGGCTCTACCGAACGGTCGAACGCGGAGGGCGTGAACTCATAGTCCTGCTGGTCGACAATCGCACCGCCCTTTGAACTGAGCGAATCCTCGAACATGTTATCGGCTACGGGGAATACCTGCTCTGCACCCTCTATGGCCAATTCGGGCTGTGCTACAGGCACACCGCAAAGAGTGAAGCTCTTCTGCCCCTTTACGTATTTCTCATATACCCTCATGACATCCTCGGCAGTTACGGCAAGATAATGCTTGAGATCCTCCACCACTTGGTCGGGGCGACCGGCGAACTCGTTGGCGCGTGCCATCTGCATCGCCTTGCCGAGTACAGTGGTTGTCATGTTGTAGGTCATGGTCTCCTGAAGTACCTTTATGCGCTCCAGTTCGGCAGGGTTGACTCCCTCGGTCTCGAACTTGGCGAAGGCTTTTTTGATGGATGCATAAACATCGTCCAGATCCACATCCTGGTAGGCGCTTGCCGATACAGAGATGGCACCGGCACGTTCCAACGCTTGATAGGCAACATTGAAACCGGATGCCACTTTGTCTTCAGAGACGAGGACCTGATAGAACGGTGAAGACTGTCCGTTGGACAGCAACATGGCCAATATGCGCAATGCATACGAGTCGGGGTTGTATTGCTCCACTGCAGGGTACATGATGTCCAGTTCTGCTGTATTTGCGTAGTTGTCGGTGTAGTAGAGCACCTTGTCACTGTCGAGTACAACTGGTTGGGGCTCTACCTGGCCGGCATCGCCATGAGCCTTTATCTCGCCGAAATATTTCTCCACGAGTGCTTTCGTCCCATCTACATCAAAATCTCCGGCAATGACCAAAGTTGCATTCGAGGGAGAATAGTATTTGTCGTAGAAGGCCTTTACGTCATCGACAGTCGAACGCTTCAGGTCTGAAATCATGCCGATTACAGGCCAGCTGTAAGGATGGCCTTCGGGATAGAAGTTACGGACCAGAATGCCGTAGCCCTTGCCGAATGCACCTTCCTCTCCCTGACGTTTCTCGTTTGACACTACGTCGATTTCACGCTCAAGACCGTCCTGGGTTACAGTGTTGATGAAGAAGCCCATACGGTCCGACTCCATCCAGAGTATTTTTTCAAGGGCATCGCGCGGTACGCACTCATAATAATTGGTGCCGTCATTGCTGGTGCTTCCGTTGAAATCACCTCCCATTTCGTCTATTCTTGTGAAGAAGGCATTGCGCTCCAGATGCTCTGAACGCTGGAAAAGCATATGCTCAAAGAGGTGCGCAAACCCCGTTTTGCCCAACGTCTCACGCGATGAACCCACATGGTACTGTATGGCTACAGCCACAATGGGGTCTGATTTGTCGACGTGCAGAACCACTTCGAGTCCGTTGTCGAGCGAGTACTTCTCATAATCGAGTTTCAGCTCATCGGTAGCTTTGTTGCCGCAAGCACAAAGAGCGACAGCTGTCGTCAATAGTAAAAAAATCTTTTTCATATGATACACTTAATTCTAGTATGTTGAAAGTCTTGCTTTGGTCTTGCGGCACTCGTTTACAACGCTGGCATTGCCGTTGGCAGCAATGACTCTGTCGCACATGTCCTCTATTTCGGCATAGCGGTACGACTCGGCAAACCAGCCGAGAGCCTCTGCTGCCTTAACCCTCAACGAAGGGTCTTCAGTGGTGTCTTCCACCAGCTTTATCAGTTCGGGGATCATGTAATGGCAGTTGTAGTTGCGGAAGTACGAAACATCGCTTAGGCGCCTTTTCATGGAGCGCTCACGGTCAAGAACACCCTCCTTGAAGTCCGCAACGGTGCTTTCATAGTGCTTGGTGATGTTCTGTGGGTCGAATGTCTCTGTGCCATCTACCAGGTTGGGGTGGGATGCTATGGCTTCGTTTACGGCGGCCAACATCGCCTCCGGCTCGAAGGAGTAAACCGACTCTCTCATGCGGTAGTAGGTACGGGTAGAGAGTTTGTCCTCTATCAGCGAATTCGCCATATAAGGAGTGAGTGTGGGGTCTCCGCAGTCGGCACACAAACCTGCTGCCAGACGCCGTACAAGTTCAAAGTTGTCCGAAACGGCCTTTTTGAGGATTTCCACGTAATCTTCGGAGTGCTTCGATTTCATCAGTATCATGGCCTCAAGACGGACAGAACCGTAAGGAGAGTTGAAAAACTTCTCTCTCAGAACCTTCTGAATGTCGGCATATCCATTGTCGTTGAGGCGGCGCATTGCGATTGCCTGCATGTCGGGAGAGTCGTAGTCCAGCATTTTGAGCCATGCCGAATTCGGTGCACCTTTTGCTGCCAGCATTGCATTGATGGCAATTTTGGAGTCTCTCGTGTTGGTGAAACGGAAGGTCGGGTCACCGACAAGATGAGTCTCGATGGTGGTCTGCTGATAACGGCCCCATTCGCCGATGCGTATTCCATAGGCGAGGAGTCCCAAATAGCGGTCGGGTGTGCGGTCCTGAAGTGAATTGACCGTATTGCCCTGGGTGATGACTGTCTTGCCGTCGGCAAAGATATATGCGTTGGTAACACAGTCGGGATAATGGAACGAACCGTTGCTGCATGCATCGAATATCACAAAGCGGCTGTTGGGCTTGTGGGTATAGATGTCCTCAAGATAGATGTCTCGCATCTTTTCGGTAGCCTCGTCTGCCAATCGTGTCGAGTCCGACATGTCCACCCACGATTCGGGCACGCCAATCATCTCGGTGTAGTGTTTCAGGTTGCCTTCGGGATCCTTGGTGCCGACAACCTTGCTGCGCAGGTAGCTCTTGATGTAGTTGATACTGCTCTGCAATCCCGTGAAAGTAGGATATCCGTTTATGTACTGCTGGTCTTCGCCACCGTGGTGATGGAAGAGGGTGAAGTCCATATCCTCTTCGCCCATCATCTCAAACAGATAGTTTTTTACGGGGTTCTTGAGGTCGAAGTCGTAGAAACGGATGTTGGAATTGCCATAGAACAGGGTGGGGAGCTGCTCCCTCAGTGCGACCTGCTCGCTTGCCCATGCATCGCGCGCATCGGAGTTGTATCCGTGTCCGCGGAAGACGAACATCTTGTCAAGTGCATTCACGTTGTCATGTGCCGCAACGGCCTTGTCGAGGAATTTGGCAAGTTTCTCGTTGGCCCCTTCTCCTGTGGGACGCACACGTGCCGAGTAGATGTCCGAACGGACATACTGGGTAGACTCCGCATCAAGCGAGTAGTAGAAATAAGCCTTGTTCTCTTCGTCCTGTTTGAGGAAGGTGAATTTCAGGTCGAAATCATCGTAGAAACGGTCCGAAGGAACCGACGACTCGTTCCAGGGATTTTCCTGGTCCATCTTGAATGCTGAAGTGAGGTGCTGTGCATCACGAAGCATCGCAATGGGAATGTCGCCCATGAAGACGACTCCCTCCAAAGGCATCTTCTTGTTGTCGTAAAGTTTGGCGATCTGATCTTTGACAGCTTCGGGCGATGCCCAATCATCCACAAGGATATAGGTCGCAAGGCCGTCGCGCTCCACTGCATCGCGATAGGCCGCTACTTTCGGCTCCACAGCCTTGTAGGAGTCGCTGTCGATAAATATGGCGAATGATGACGGTGATTTTATATTGGGTGAAATTACCTTCACCTCTGCCATCAGGCTCTGGCCTGCCATGAACAGCAGGCCGAGCAATAGCAATTTACGTTTCATAGCTCAAAAAAGATTATTTCAATCTGTTGATAGTTTGTTCCACTTCAGCCTTTACATCGGCATTGATGTTCGGGTCAGCGCAGATCTTGCGGCAACCATCCACAATCTTTGCCTTGTCGTGAGAGAAAACGAACCAGCCGAGAGCCTCGGCAAGCAGCATGCGCGAATGTGCATCATCGCTTTCGTCGGCAATCATCTCCAGGAACTTGTCGATGTAGCAATGATATACGCTGTTGCGAACAGTACGGATAGCCATCATGCGGGCATTCGAGGAGGCCGACTTGTCGAATATGGTCTCTATGTTGGACTCTCTCAATTCTGCAACGGACGAAATGGCCTCCAATGTCTCTGCCATCACTTTGTCGGTGTCGAGGTAGGTGAGGGAATCCTTTATCCCGTTCAGGGTCTCGATTACCCTGTCGGTGTCGAATAGGGGAAGCGAAATCGAAATTGCGTAGTTCACACGCTGCGATTCGGGATAGTTGACATAGATGTCGAGCATGGCGGGAAGAAGTTCGGGGTCTCCGCACTTGCCGCTCCATGTGGCTGCATTGCGGCGGAGCAACTCGTAGTTGTCATACATACCGAGTTTGATACCCTCCACGAAGTCTTTGCCGCCCCAACGGGTCAGAAGTTTCAGACATTCCATGCGGACTGTCGCAAACTCGCTCTCACGCATCTTGGCCAGTACCTCTTTGGAACCGATGGCTCCCATGTCGGCCAGCTTGCGCAGTGCCACAGCCTGTACGGGGGCGTGGGGCTCCTGAAGATATTTCTCCCACAAAGCCTTGTCGTTGGGCTTGGCAGCGAGGTCGGCACGGAGGTCATCACCCGAAATCGAGTTGAAATGGAATGTGGGGTCACCCACGATGTGGCCTTCGAGAGTGGCAATCATGCGATTGTATTCGCCCACACGTACACCGTGCGACAGAAGCCCCACCATCTCGTATGTCCAGCGGTCCTGAAGTACATTTATGGTGTTGCCCTGTGTGGCTACAGTCTTGCCGTTGCCGAAGATGTAGTATCCGGCAATATTGCCCGGACGGTGGAATGAACCGTTGTAGCATGCATTGAACATCACGAACCGGGGTTGCGGGTTGAATCCCTTGAGATCCTCGAGCGAGATAATCATCTCCTCCGATATCTTGTCACTTTTCTCGTCGTAGGCTTTGATTGCCTCCTCATTGAAGTAATCCTCAAAGAATGCATCGGTAAGGTGGAACTCCTTCTTCAGCTCCTCCTTGGCCACCGCTACATCCTGTTTGCGGGACATGGAACTGAGTGCGCTGTAAACCCAGCCGTAGCCATACTTGTATTGCTCGACATAGTCGGCAAAAGAGTCCGGATTGGGCTGGCCGCTGATGTGCTGCTTGTCTATCGAACCGTGCTCGTTGAAGAACATTACATCCACATCGATGCGCTGCAATTCATCGAAGAGTCGGTATTTCATGAAGGTGTCCATGCGGAAATTGAGCTGCTTGAGCGAACGGCTGTCTTTGCCGACCAACGGGAAGTTCTCATCAATTGCAATGCTCTCGTCCTGCCATGCAAGCAGACAGTCGGAGTTGTAACCGTCACCGGCGAAGGTGACCATGTTGTCGAGTGTCTGGGGGTTCTTCTTCGCCTCCACCACTTTGCGCAGGAATGTCGCAATGGCCTCGTATTTGTCGCCACCCAACTCGGCGGGATATTTGATACGGCCCGAGTAGTAGGTGGGGTTGAGCTTCTGCGGCGAGTCGTTGCGCAGGTTGTAGTAGAAATGGTCGGTGTAGACGCTGTCCTGCTCTATGAAGTCGAACGAGAGGTGCAGGTCATCATAGAAGCGGTCCGAACCGACCGATGACTCGTCCATGGGGAATGTCTCCTCGTTCATCTTGAATGCGGTGGTCATGTGCTGTGCATTGCGCACCATGGCCACAGGAATGTCACCTATGAGCACGATACCCTCCATGTGGGCCTGCGCATAGAGCTTCTCAAGTTCCGAGCGCACCTGCGAGGGGTTGGCCCATTCGCCGCTCAGGATGTATGTTGCAAGTCCGTCTTCCTGCAGTGCATCGCGATAGGCCACCACTTCGGCGCGGTCGCGGTTGAGGGTCTCCTTGTCGATGACAATCACGAACGAGTTGCCCGCCTTGACGGTAGGCTGTTCGATTTTCACATTCTGTCCCGTTGCAGACAAACAGAGCGACAAACCTGCTATAAATAAGAATATCTTTTTCATGTTTAATCTTCAGCTTTATATGGGTTATTTATTGGAAGTGAGTCTTGTGCATGCGCTCTTGAGTGCCGGTTCCATGCCTTCGGGACAATCTTTGCTTGCCAACAGTGTGCGGCATGCATTCACAATGTCGCCCTTCTTTACGGAGCACTCATACCATGCGAACGACTCGGCGAGCAGGGTGCGGATGTACTCGTCTTCCGTCGGGTCGAGCATAATCTTGAGCAACTCGTCTGTGTTCTGGTGATAGGGGCGGTTGCGCAGGAACTGGATGTACATCTCGCGGTAGGCTGTTTTCTTGCTCTTGTCCTTGATGGTGGCCAGCGACTCGGCCGAAGGGTTGTCGTTCACGAGTTTCAGCAGGGTCTCCTTGTCCTTGGCCATGTTGTAGTAGGTCTTGTCCTTGAAGTACTCCTCGATGGCAGCCGCTGCCTTGTCCTTGTCGAAACATACGAGCGAAGAGGTGGCATTGAATATGACGCGGGCGGCATTCCTGTCACAAACATAGGCATCCACAAGGTAGGGGAGGAACGACTCGTCACCGACATCACCCATGCGGGTGATTGCCACACGGCGGATAAACTCGAAACGGTCAGTTGTGGCCAGCTTGAGTGCCTCGGTAAAATTGCTGTCTGCCAGACGTTCCAGCAGCGAGAGCGCCGTGTAACGGACCACTGCATAGGGCGAGTTGCAGAATTTGTCGAAAAGGATACCGGAAATGCCGGGCTCGTTGCCCTCGAAGAGTTTCTTGAGGGCCACGTTCTGCACATCGGGAATGGCATCGTTCAGACGTCCTTTCCAGTAGCTGTTGTCCTTGATGGCCATTGCGGCATTGATGTCCTCGCTGCCTGCAGTGGCGGTGAAGTGGAAAGTGGGGTCACCGATGATATGCGATTCGAGTATGTTGTTGTGCTGTGCCCACAACCCTATGCGGACACCGTATTTGAGCAGTCCGAGCATTTCGAACGCTGCCTTGTCCTGAAGCACGTTCACGCTGTTGGCAAACGTAACCACGCAACTGCCGTCGGACATGACGAACTTGCCGGCGATGAAGTCTTCGTTGCGGAAGTCACCGTTGTAGCATGCATCGAAAATCACGAAGCGGGCATTGGGGGCAATGGCATTGATCTCCTCGCGGATAATGCCTGTCTTGAGGTCGTTCAACGAATCGAGCTCTATCATTTCGGGGGTGTCATAGTCGCTGTACCACGAAGAGTCGAAACCGTACTTGTCGGCCGTTTCGGCGGTCTTCTCCATGCCCACACGGCGAGCCCTCTGTCGGAGGGTGGTGCGGATGTATTCGTCGGGCTCACGCACTTCGGGATTTCCCGAGAGGTACATGCGGTCGTAGTCGCCGTGCTCGTGGAACACCATGAGATCCAGATCGGGACGGCGCAGTTCCTTGATGACATTGTCCTTCATGTAGTCGGCCATGGAGTAGCGCAGGAACTTGGCATTGTTGTGGCCGCTCTTGAACGTGTCACCGAACTGCTCATTGAGGATCTGCTGCTCGGCACGCCATGCAACCAGCGAGTTGGAGTAGGAACCCTCGCCCGTGTACGACACGAACTGGTCGAATGGATTGTTGGCACGGTGCTCGCGTACAACTTTCTTGAGGTAAGCCGAAATCTGCTCATACCGGTCACCGTTGGTGCTCTGTGGTACGATGCGGGCTGTGTATATGTCGCACTCGATGTAGGGCAGTGACTCGGGGTCGAGTTCATAGAAGAACTTGTTGCCCTGTGTGGAGTCGCGCAGTGCGTCGAATGTCAGGTCGAAATCGTCATAGAAACGGTCGCTCGGAACCGCAACGGTAGCAAGGGGGAATTCGCGCTCGTCCATCTTGTATGCCGATGTCATGAACTGCGCTTTTGTTATCATTGCGATGGGTATGTCGCCCACGAATACGGCTCCTTCGAGATGCGCTTTCCTGTAAAGTTTCTTGAGCAGCGTCTTCACCTGCTCGGGAGACTCCCAATCGGCCGAAACGAGATAGGTCGGCAACCCCTCGCTCTCGACCACGGTTTTGTACTCCATCAGCTCTGCAGCGCATTTCTCGGCTGTTTTCTGGTCTGCAATTATTGCAAATGATGTCTTGCCTTTCACTTTCGGCTTGGTGATGTTCTGAGCGCATACCGTGGCCGCCGAAAGGGCAAATATCGCTAATAATAGTGATAAACGTTTAATAATCATGTCGTTGTTTTTTTATTGTGGAAGTAGTGTTTCATTTACGTACTGAACGGCGCGAATACAATCCGTGCCGTTCAGTATATAAATGTCCGAAATATCGGTCAGACCGCGTTAGAACGTCATACCCAGTTTGCAGGTAATGATCGAACGCGAATCGAACAGATCGCCCGAAGGCTTGTAGTACGTGTAGCCGCAGCTTGCGAATACGGGAGTGCTGCTCTTGAAGATCTTGTTGCATACTACCGTGAGCTCGGCCCCCATGTGGGTGTACTCGGTGCACATGTAGTTGAAGTCCTTCAGTGCGAAATCGGTGTATGCGGCATTGCCGCTACGGGTTCCGTTGTAGTCGAACTCGCCCTTGTTGTTGAAGCTGTGTCCACCCTTTACGGTCAGCATTGCGGTGAAACTGTCATTCATCTTGAAGTTTCCGGTTGCGTAGGCCGAGAGGTTGAATGTGTTCACGTTGCGGGTGGTCTCGGGGACATAGTAGATATAGTCGTCCTTGATGACCGAAGCCTCGGCGCCGAATTTCCATTTGTATGCCAGCTCGCTGTCGGTAATCATGTAGTCGGCCGCAACGGTGTGGGTCTCCACATTGAAGTTCGAACGGATGAACTTGGCGTCGGTGATGTACGACTGAACCTCGTAGGTGTTGTCGTAGGTCTGGAAGTACTCGATGCCGTCGGTGTTCTGCGACTGGTATTTGTAGTTGAAGAACAGGATGTTGCCGTCATCGAAGTTGTACTGGGCAGCCAGGGTGGCTTTCCAGGTGTCCTCCTTGACAGTACCGGCCATGCGGGGCGTGGTGTAGCTCATCGTGACGTCCTCTACCTTGTAGCTGTATTCACCGGCTACGAGGGCCTTGAAGTTGTCGTAGTTCACGCCATACTGTACGCCACCGCCCAATGTGTTGGCATTGTAGTTGCGGAGAGTGCGGACGCTGCTGAAGTAGCTTACGACACCCTGGGTGAAGAAACCCGGAGCGACCATCTCCCAACCCTGGGGATCGACACGGGTGTTGGAGTTCTCTGCCGAACCGTCCTCACGGTAGCTGATGTAGTCGAAGTTGGCACCGAAGTGGTTGTTTTCGTTGATCTCAAAGATTACGGAGGGCTGAATCTGCACTTTCGACATCTTCGTCAGGGGACGGGGGTCGATCTGCTTGGCAGCCTGTGCCACCTGATACGTACCGCCGATACCTACATAGAGCCTGTCGAAAAGCTTCGGGAAACCGGCTTTGAACTTCATCTCGTAAATCTGGTTTTTCCATTTGCTGGCAGTCGAGTCGGCCAGGAAGAAGGGCATGGTGCGGGTGGGGTCCACCAAGGTGGAGTTCCAACGGGCACCTGCAATGTCATCACGGGTGTAGTTGAACTCGCCCCAGATGTACATATTGTTGATCTGTTTGTAGATACCGCCACCGTCGGTGTGGAACTTCACGGTCGAATTGTCATCACCCAGCTGGGCTTTCTTGAAGTCACCGTCGGTCTTGTCGTATCCGAAATAGGCCTGGGCCGATTTCTCGGGAGCATCTATCATACCGCCTGCGGCATTGTTGGAGTTGTTGATCCACATGCTCTCCATTTTTGACTTGTCGATTGAGGCAGGGGTGTTCTGCGCATTCATCGCCGTGGCGGCAAAGAGTACGGACAACACACTTACTGCAATCTTTGTATTCGTTATTTTCATAATCTTTCTTGGTTTAATGTGTTTTACACTCCATTACTTTAATGCCTGATAAGCAGCCGACTCTCTGAATGCAGGAGCCTTCTCGCCATTGCGGCGTAATTCTGGCCTGTTGTTCACCTGGAAGTCGTTGGTCGAGTTGTTGGTATCGGCATAGATGGGGGTACCGTCGGCACGGGTCGAAGTGACCTTGCGCGAAACGGTCTTGCAGCAGTAGGTCTCGCCTACGCTCGAAGCGCCTGCATCCACGAAGCCGGGGATACGCTTCTGCGAGAGAAGGCCCATGTTGCCCAGGAGCTCCACGCCGTCAAGTACCCAGTCTGCGGGAATCTTGGCATACTTGCTGCTCTTGTTCACTTCGTTCTGTACGTTCGAACCGCTCTTGTCATAGTATGCCTCGTTTACTACCGTGCCGTCATCGGGCCTGTAGATTACGAATGCACCGCCGAATACAGACGAGAGGAACTGCATTTTGTTCAGGTAATTGTAGAAGATGTAGGGCATGTTGGGAACATCGGCATTGTCACGGCTTGTGTTGCCGGTCCAAAGCTCCCATTCGGCCTGCGAGTTGTCATACGAGTCGGCATTGTTGGTGGTGTGGTTGCGTGCCTCCTGAACGATGGCAACGCTCTCGCCCGGCTGCAGGGGGAAGTCCGTGCCCGAACCGGGGAACTGCCAAACCCACAAGGCATATACATAGTTGTTGTCACCGTCCTCATCGGGCCATACGGGCAAAGTCGAACCGGCGGATGCAATGTTGGGGTGGAGCTGTGCAAAGCACAGACCGTCGAGATATACAGGGGCATCTCCATTGTTGTAGATGCGGTAGGTCTGGTCGCGGAAGTAGTAGTTCGTCGCTCCGCAGTAATAGATCTCTGACAACAGAAGCGAACCCACCTTGGCGGGACGTACCGAAGTCTGGTACTCCTTGTTGGCGGCTGCCTCCTCGGGAGTGATATCGGTAAAGAGCGAGATGCTCGGTATGTTTCCATTCAGGAAATAGTCATTGCCGCCATTGGTGACACGGCCGCTGATACCTATTGAGTATACACCCGGCTCGATGTCGGCAGTTGCGATGCTGTTTTCATCGGTCTTTGCTGTGAATACCTGGTCGGTTGATATGTTGGTGAACGTAACGTCAAGCCCTTTTGTCGGGAAATTGGGGTCGGGGGTGACATTTCCGCTCTTGGGAACGAATCCCGTTACGGCATTCACTTTGTATGAAACCGTGATGGGTTTCACGATATCCACATCCTTTACATCCTCCATCATGTCGATACATGAGAACGAGAGGGCTGCCACAGATGCGATTCCTGCTAATTTTATAAGGTAATTTTTCATATCTTATCTCTCCTTTCTGTTAGTTAAATCTTGCTGTAAGCTGCAATCCGAAGAAGAATACGCTGCCGTTGCGCCTGTAGTAGGTGCCGGGATTTACAACGCTCTTCTGCAACGGTGTCGAACGGAACATGTTGTTTGCATAGAACGACACGTCGAATTTCTCGAACTGCTTGGTTACGTTTACATTCATGCAGAGAACGGGTTTGTAAGAGGGCTCGATCATGAAACGAGTCGGTTTGACTGCACCGTTGGCCTCGTTGCGGATGATGTGGCTGTAGGTTGCATAGTCTGCGCTTGCGGTGTTGGCCCAAGCGGGGTCGAAATCATGCACTTGTCCGTCGGCAATCGAAAGGTACGACATGGGAACCGTGTCGTCTGCCTCATAGGTCGTCCAACTCTTGTAACGCCAGTTTACATTGGCGGTCAGGGAGACTACGAAACCGATCTGCGGAATGTTGTGGGTGATGATGAGGTTGGTGATGAGGTTCTGCTCACGGCTGATACCTCCTGTTATTTTGCTGGAGTAGATACCGTAATCGGTGGTTCCGTCGCCTTCGGTGTTGTAGAAGGTGATGCCGTTGTTCCAGCCCTTCTCGTCATACAGCTCGCCGTTCAATACGAACGAAGTGCGGATGGCGTCGATACGGCCGAAGTCCATGACGAACTCCAAGCCCTTGCGCTCATAGGCTGCGTTGTTGCTCGGGGTGGTGTACTGCAGGAAGTACTTGTCCTCGGAGGATACCTGCAGATAGAGCGAATTGTTGGTGGGATTGACCTCGTAAACGGGGTTCCAGTCGGCATCGTAGCCGGTACGGTAGGCCTTGTACTTTGTGTAGTCGACCCACTTGGTGGAGTTGAGCGTGCGGCTGAAGGTGTATCCGTTGTGCGAGAAATCCTTGTATGCCGTGATGCTGAAGTTCATCTTTTTCCAGTTGAAGTCGATACCCAACTCATATTTGGTCTGTTTCATCATCTCCAGGTCGGGATTCTCCGAATCATATACATGAGTGGTGATTACCTGGAACTGCTGGTCGGGGTTGTCCGTAGCCGTTGCGCTGTTGAAGTTGGTCATGTCGAAGAATGCCTTGTCGGGATAGAGATATGCCAACGAGGGGGTCTTGGCGGTCTCGCCATAGGCACCGCGGATGCTCAGCATGCCGGGGATGATCTCATACGATGCGTTTACACGCGGGGTGAGGATACCCTTGAAGTCGAACACATGGTCATAACGGGCACCAACCGTTGCATTGAACTCGCGGTCCAGAATGGTGGCGCGGAAAGTCTCCTCGGCATATACACCCAACTGGTTCAGGAACGGAATGTCCTTGTAGGCGCGCTCACGCTGGGTTGCGAACTGGTAGCTGACGCTGCGGTACGGGGGGGTATCCATGTCGAACACCTTGCCTCTACCGTTGTTGCCGTCGCTCTTGAAGTCGGCACCGACAATGAAACGGTGGTTTGTGGCACCTATCTTGCCGGCGAAGTTGGCAACGACCTTTGCATAGGTGTTGAGCTCCTTGCCGTATACATTGTATTCATAAAGGTATTCGGAGGGAGTGTACCACGATCTCTGGTCGCCGTATTTGTTGGCATCGAAGTTGGTGAGCTCGTTGCCCGACTTGTCGTAGAATCTCAGACCTTTTCCGCTCGACAGGGTAACACCGTCCTCTTTGACATATGAGTATGCGACATCACCGTTGGATGCCAAATCCTGATAGTAGCTCTGACGGTCGGTGTATCCGAATGCGACATTGTACTTGATGTTCTTGAACCAGCCCTTGTTGGCATTCCATGTACCGCCGGTGGTGATACGGAAACCGATGTTCTTCTGGTTTTTGGTTTCGTAATCGCTGTCATCATCGGGGTTGGGCTCGCCTTTGGTCTTGTCCCAGTTGAAGGTTACGGCCGAGTTGGTACTCAGCTTGCCCTGGAAGAAGGTGTTGGAGTATGCGATACGGGCAGTGGAACGCTGGTATGTATCATAGCTCTCGCGGGGGTTGGAAACGGAGTAGGCGTAATCCAGACCGTAGTTGATGAAACCGCTCTTGTCACCGAGACCGAATCCCTGGGTGGCACCGATCGAGTAGACATTCGGGTTGGTCTGGAAACGGACTGTGAGAGGCTCGCGTCCAGCCTTTGCATTGACGATGACTGCACCGGAAGTAGCATCGCCGTACTCAACGGAAGCCACACCGCGGATAACCTCCACCGACTCGATGTTGTCGGTCGTGATGGTACGGAGGTCGATACCGCTCGCCGGGGCGATTCCACCGGCATCAGTGCCGCCGCCACCCATTGCACCCGACATGGTCTGCATGTTGGCGTTGTTTGACAGGGGCGCACCGTCGAGAATGATTGCGGTACCCATTGCCTGTGCACCACGGATCGACTGGGTCTTGACACCCTGCAAGTCGGGCTTGAAGTTGGAGCTGGCAATGTCGGCACCAGGCAGCAAAGCCATTACATCTGCCAGAGAGTTCATCTGCATGTGGTCCATGGCAGTCCTCGAGATGCTCGAGGCCGTGGAGGCACCTGCTTTCGATGCACGTGCCGTAACGACAACGTCATCGATGTAAAAGTCGGCAGGGGTCAGTGTGAAATCGAAGCTGGTCTGCTTGCTGTTCACGTTGATGGTAGTGGTCAGGGTCTCGAAACCGAGCGAGGATACGGTGATCTCGTAGGTATCGGGAGCGACCTTCTTGAATGAATAATCACCATCATTGTTGGTGATGGTGGACATCTTAAGGTCGTTGATCGTGACAACGGCGAAGGGAACCGCGCCTCCTCCGTCCGATGTCGTAACACTACCTTTGAAGTCTACGCTTGCACTGTTCTGTGCAACAGCCGAGCTTGCCGAAACGCAAACAGCCGCTGCAAAAAGCAGGCATTTACAAATTGTAAAGTTCTTCATAAATAATATTATTTGGATTAAACAAAAAATTGATTCTCTTTTCTTTGCGTTCTTTTCGCGATTGTTTTCCTTCTCTTCCTTTTTCTCTGTGTCGTTTGATTTTTTTCAATGGTTATAAAAAACGGGAAAACCGCACTTCCAAAATTTGGGAATACGGTTTTGCTATTTTGTCATATTGTTCGTTACAACAATTCCGGTTACAGCAAAAACAACCGACACCCCCAGCGTTGCTGCCTGCAATGAGACTGCACCATAGGACTGCGGTCGGCGATAGAGCGACCTTTCCGGTGATTTCTACCGTATGCATAATAATCGGTCTCTTGTTTTTACGGTTACAAATTTATACTTTTTTACCTTTGATTTATCCCCCCGTCAGCCCCGTCTGGCGGGGATTTACCGCATTTTTGCATACCGCATTTCGTGCGCAAGAAATGGCATTGTGACGTAATGTGTTGATATCTTCGCATTTCGTTGTGTGATAATTATGCGGCCAATTTGCTTGTCAAGTGCATAATTATGCGTTAAATTTCCGTTAATAAATCGTAATAAATGTAAAATCCATCATTGGAACCACGCTGCAAAAGTATCGGCACCACAGGTGGATGTCAATAGCAACAAATAGTTACTTCTCATATTCGGATAACAATCTTTAAGTATAGTCCGAACGGGGTAGAGACCGGGGCGGGTCCTGAACCGGCACAGCAAAACCGGCTTCGCGATAAATATATGGAAAATATTTTTTATTTCCGTGTATTTTTATTTATTTTTGTTTGCAACTATGCTTAAAAAAAGAAATTATGAAACGGAAACTGATGATTCTGGCAGTGTCACTGCTTATGATTGCCCCTTTGTCGGCACAGCAACCGGACACACGTCATGAACTTTCTGCCTCTTATGGTACGATGCCTATTTCGGATTGGGCCAGCGTGTTTGGCGGTATGTTCTCGGTCATGCTTACAGGGCAGGCGACATCTCTGTCGACATGGGGCGGCGTTGCTGTCGGTTACAACTACCGTGTGACCCGTACTCTCGGCGTGGGTGCACGGCTCGGATATTCTTCGAATGTCACAACCGGCAAGAGTACCGGACAGGAAATCACGAATGCCTATTGGTCATTGATGCCGGAAGTGAAATGGAACTGGGTGAACGGGAAAGTCGTGTCGCTCTATTCGCGCGCCGGGGCAGGGGTGGTGCTCAATGCCGCTACCTCCTATGACAATCAGCATGACAGCTCGCTGCTGTTTGCATGGCAGGTATATCCGCTTGGTATAGAAGTGGGTAAAAGCGTGGCCGGTTTCCTTGAAGGAGGTCTCGGCATGGCGGGTACCATAGTTGCCGGAGTGAGCTACCGCTTCTAAAGAGCGGGGCTTTGTGTTATGATTCCTGTAATGTCTAACCAATAAAGCGTTCGAGATGGAAAATTTAGAAAATGACAATGCCGTGCTCCGGGATGGTGCGCAAGCGAAGGGTGCGTCCAATCCGACAAAAGAGGATCTGTTTGTGAATCCGGCAGCGGAAAAATTCGTCAGTGGCCTTGCAAAGGTTTTGTTGTGGCTCGGAATCGTGGTGGCAGTAATCCTGTTTCTGGCTTCCATTGCACTATTCTCCAGTTATGAGGCCGAATCGGCCTGGGTATGCCTTTTTGTGAGTGTCTACTGTGTATTTATGAGTGTGTTTATGTGGGCATTCCTAAGGGTATTCGTGAATATTTCAAGGAATTTGTTCAATATCCACACTGCATTGAAAGACAAACGATAAGGCGAATCAATCGGTCGCCTGTTGCTTGAGACAAGGAAAGACTCTTGCCTGACTTGGGGTCGGTGGGAGTCTTTGCATTTGTGTTGCTTGATACAAAGAATGGCAGGCGCCCCAATATTGGTAATCCGTTCTCTATCGGTGTTGCTTCAATGAAAGGAACCCCAATAAACGAAATGCAGATTCTTCAGATGAAACATATTGTTGTCACAACTTTCCTGGCAGTAGCGTTGGTGTGCTATGTCCAGCCGGTCAAGGCGGCAGACGCTTCATTACGGACAGAGCATACTGCGACGGCGGAGCGCACAAGGGTCTATGTCCTAACTGACATCTCTTCGTTGGAGGGTGGTGTGGGGGAGCCCGACGACACCCAGTCACTGATACGCTTCCTGCTCTATGCCAACGAGTTCGAGATAGAGGGTCTTGGTGCGACATACTCTTCGCACGGCGACACAATCTACCCGCAACATATCCGGACAATCTTGTCCGCTTACGGCAAGTCGCAGGAGCACCTTGCCCGACACGGTGCATTTCCCGATGAGCAGGAGCTGTCGGGCAAGATAAGGAGCGGCAGTGCCAAACGGGGAACGGAACATATCGGGCCGGGGAATGACAGCGAGCTGTCGGAACATCTCATTGAGGTGCTGAAGACAAACCACAAGCAGCCATTGTGGATATTGGTTTGGGGAGGTTCGCTCGATTTGGCTCAGGCTTTGTGGAAGATGAGAGAGACTTTGCCACAAAAGGAGTCGGATGAAATTGTGGCTGCCATGCGGGTCTACTCCATAATGGACCAGTATGATAATGCAGGTGGCTGGATCAGGGACAATTTCAAGGATTTGTTCTTTGTGCTTTGCAATGCCAGTTTCCGTGGAATGTATAGGACGGGAGATGCTTCATTGGTTTCTGCCGAGTGGGTCGAAACCAACATCTTGTCCAACCCTGCACCATTGGCGCAGATGTACCCTTGTTATAAAGGGGGCGACCCGTGGGGCGCTGTTGCGGGAATCAAGGAGGGGGACACACCTTCGTTCCTCTACCTGTTGCCATCCTCTCCCGGAGAGCCGGAGAACCCGTTGCTTGACAGCTGGGGCGGAAATTTTAGGCAGGTGAAAGGAACCCGGCATTATGTGGATGGCGAGAAAAAAGATGCCCTGTCCCTTGCCGAAAATATATCACGATGGCGTGCTGACTTCCAGGCGGATTTCAAGGAGCGACTCTCGTGGCTGACAAAATGAGGGCAACAAACTTCCGGACCTTTTCTGAATACCGTATTGTTATGCAACCGCAGTTTGTGTGCTTTTACTCTATTCGGCCGTCTGAAGATTTTTTACTGTTGCTTCGCAACAATACATTGTCTCTCAGGTAATCACCATAGAAAAACAACTCCTGTAGATGCAGATTGCCCACGGGAAAGAAATTCTGCAGGGCGGCCAGATAGTACCTTTGAGGGTCTATGCCATTGACCAAAAGAATATGCTGCTGCGGGTCTACACTCACTGTGACGGCCGTTCCGGAGTCTTTTGCGACTACCGCCGTGCCGTACGGGAAACGTGGATCATCCGCTTGAGCCTCTTGGCCGGCATCAAGGAGCACTGCAGGGGTCGCGGATGTGGACCATGAAATGGGATTGATGCAACCGATATTGTCATGGCACAACAGCTGGCAGACGGCATCGGCAGATGTTACGCTGTTGAAATTTATCGTCACTCCGCACGAAACGGCATCTTGTGCCAGCTTGATGTGCGATGTGTGATGCCCGTCTTGTGTTACGGTGTCCTGGGCGGTTACCCCATAACCCACCACGTAGGCTGCGATAAGTTGACTGAAAGTGCTGTCGTCCATGTGCTTCAGTATGTCGGTCACCATCTTGCCGCCTTGGCTGTATCCGGCGAGGATAAAGGGACGTCCGTGGTTGAAGTGTTCCATGTAGTAGTCGAATGCAGCCAAAGCATCGTTGGTGGCCACATTGTCGGCTGCCGTGGCATGCTCGCCTTCCAGTGCATCGAATGTCGCTTGACGATAGTATGGCAGGAAGAGGTTTGCGCCAGTGGCGAATATGGTGTCGGCCAGCTCTGCCGACAGTTGCCATGCTTCACGATGGTCTGCCTTTGTCGGGTCGGCATTGAATTGTCTGGCACCTGTTTCGTCATCCCAAGCAAATACGCAGGTGGGCAACAGATAGAAGACGTCAGGCCGTGATGCATCTATGGCATTTAGACACCTCCCGCCTTCGTACCAAAATGTCGTGTCGGCCCAATTCAACGATTTATGGCTTGCCGATGTCTTGTCGTCATTTCCGTCTGGTCTGTTGGCGCAGGATGCATAAAATGGCACAGCAAAAAACAATATCAGCAACAGATGCGAGTGTTTTATTTTTGTATTGCAGTTCATAATAACCCCCTATGATTGAAAATATCATGCCGTTGGTCAAACCCAGTCCCTATGCTATATGTCAGCAACCCCGACTTGCCCAAACGTGTGCGCAAAAATAACACAAATCTACTAGGAGTGAGTATGTAATACTACCAAATACATGGCTTTTTTACGATGTGGACCGTATGACTCCGAGCCAACGGTCGCTTGAATGGCGCATATTGAATTGACCGGCAGGTCACGCCCGCACGGGGCGTGACAGAATAAAGCAAAGAGACCGCAATCGAGTATTGCGGTCTCTTTGTTGGTTGTAAGTAGGCTCAACGAGGTCTTTGGAGAACCTGGTTGGCCAACATTTGGTTTTATGAAAATTACTCCTTGTCGAAAGGTTTCCAGGCTGCTGCGGCGAGCGCGCCACCCAAGAGAGGTGCCACGATGAACACCCACAGCTGGGACAGAGCGGCACCGCCTGCGAATACGGCAGGTGCGATGCTTCGTGCAGGATTGACCGAGGTGCCGGTAATGGGAATGCAGACGATATGGGTCAGGACAAGTGTCAAACCGATGATAAGGCCTGCGAATTTGGGCGCTGAGTTGCGGGCCGAAGTCGTTCCGAGCACCACCAGCACAAAGATGAATGTGAACACTGTCTCGGCAATCAGGGCGGGCAGCAACTGACCGTCAGCATAAGCATTGGCTCCGGTGCCCTCGATTCCCATAGGGGCGGTGATTGCGTACAGAATTGCCGAACCGATGAATGCACCGATTACCTGTGCGCACATGTAGGTGAGCGCCTCGCATGCTTTCATACGTCCGCTCAACCATACTCCGAGTGTAATGGCGGGATTGATGTGGCATCCCGATACACCACCGATGGTGTAGGCCATTGCGACTACCGAAAGACCGAACGCAAATGCGATTGTCAAGACGGCTGCAACAGTAGTTGCACCACCATTCAAAACGGCTGCTCCACAGCCCATAAGTACGAGAACCATGGTTCCCAGCATCTCTGCAAAGAATTTCTTTTTCATGTTGTTTAAATTTGAGTTGTACTTTTTTGTTTTAAGTTTCGATATTGGTCGACTCTTTTTTGTCTCTTTGTTACTCTGTATTTGTCGTTTTCTTCTCGCAAGGCATTATTCTCCCACAAAAAACATACCGCTTACGGCAGGCAGGGAGAGTGCAAACTCCGTAATCTGTTCCCCGTTCTTCTCTTTTACGGTGGCAGTCACTACGCTGCGTTCTCCGGTGTGGGGATTCCATGCCTCCATGGAGGTCTTGGCTCCGCGAACGGCCACTGTGGTCTCGAGCGGGTTGTCGGTCGAATTGGCAAAATAGTAGATGTCCTTGCCTCCACGCACCTTGTGGGTGTATGTTATACCGCCCTCATAGTCATGGTCCATCTTTACATAGTATTCGGGTGCAGTCTGCATGTCTACATCTTTCACCGGCAAAGACTGGTTGATGACCTCCTCAAGGGCCGAAGTGTATGGGTGTGGCAGGAAATATCCCATGCCACCCTTGTCGTTCTTCTTGGAGAATATATTCATGAAACGGTAGGAGGCATGGCGCACCTGGCATTTCATGGGCAATATGTCTGACAAGCCGAATACTTCATAGACCATATCCTTTATTTCCTGGTCACGTCCGAATTCGGCTGACTTGCTGGGCAATTTGCTTGTGGCGATAACTGTTCCGCCGTTGCGGTAGAACTCCAGTACCCGTTTGGCTGCATCGGCCGAAAAGGTGTCTCCGCCGGGAAGTATGAGAATCTTGTAGCGTTCCCAGTTGTTGGTGTTGTGCATCATGAGTTCATTGCCCTCCACTGTGCATTTCTCGGTGAGCACTTCGGGATGGATATAGGTGTAGTCGAGATGCAGTCCACGGAAGATGCTCTCGCCCACATCCATGTAGTCTATCTCGGCTGGAACCACGCCTCCCATGTATGCATAGTAGTGCCCATTGGTCTCTTTGCCCGAGAAGGTGTAGGCTGTCTGAAGCGCTGCGATGGGGTAGATCATGGCAATGTCGGCCACATGCCGGCCTCCGCGCATCATGTAACCGCCCCGTCCAAGGAAATAGTCAATGCCGTCGAACTTGTTCTCAAATTCGATCTGGATATTTACGCCCATTGCCAACTGGTCAAGCGATACGCGCATGTAGTTCTTTGGATTCAGCGCATTGTATTGCGGACGGCTGTATGCCGCAAAGGTCTCGGTGAACATTTCCGGGCGGTCGTAGTTGTAGGCTGCCGACGAGACTATCTTGTAGGCTACATTGGAGCGCCCTGGGTAGTAGATGTCATCTGTGGCCGGTACAGTCTGGTATTTGAACACCTTCATCAAATCACCGTTTGCGCCCACGGGGTTGCGGGTCTCCTCCTGGTCCAGATGTCCACCGAACTGGATGTTGTGCTCATCGCACCATTTTGACACCTGGCCTATGTAGTTCTCCGAGAAGAGCTCTGCACGGTACTTGTGCAGTGCGTTGCGGGCGGCGGCAGTGTCATCGCCTATGTCATACCACAAGGCGGGGTAGAGAGTCATGGGGTTGTATCCGTAGCGCTTTTCGAAACCCTCGTTGAACTTGGGTGTCCACATGCGTCCGTTGTTGAGCAACATGGTTGGTTCGTCATAGAAGGTTCGTCGAATCACCGTGCCGAAATACTCCTTGAGGTGTTGGTAATAAGGCTCAAAATTGAGGTTGATATACTTGGCCACGGCATCGCTGTCGAGATAATCGACAAAACCGCCCTTTTGCGAACGTGGCGTAAATGCCGGATCCAGATAGAATAGCATTACTTTCCAATTGCCTTTGGGGACTTTATAGGTCAGTTTGCCGTTGTTGAAGTGCTTGCTGATATCGGTGCGCTCCCGCGAGTCGAGATTCATCAGCACGCTACCGATATAGATGCCGTTCTCGGGCAGGTCTATCGTTACTGCGCCCGGCTTCCCATAAACGTTTGCCTCTTCCAGTTCGATGCTTTTTGCACAGTCTTGCGGGTATTTGCTGTAGAACAGACCCTCTACCATGCCGCTCGGATAGGCCCATTCGTCGTAGAGAGTGGACATTCTGAACCCTAGTTTCAAGCCTTCGTCAATGGTGTTCTTGTAGATTCTGAAATATTCATCGCTCAAGTATGCCACGCCATTACTTTGTGCCTTGCGTCCCGACAGGCGCAGATAGTCGTCTGTGAGACCTTCGGTGCTGCCGCCCCCCGCAATCATTATGAATGAGCCCCACTTGTCGGCATTGAAGTCACGGTGTACTGCTGCCTTCATGAGCGAGTCTGAGATGTTGTCCAATGGCAGACCTATGAAACGGACTCCCCGGAACTCCCTGTCGGGGTTCTTGAACTGTTCGTACTCCACCTTGGTCATATCAATTCCATTGATAACATATTTCTGCTGTGCCGTCAGCGAGATGCACGAGCTTGTCACAAGCACCGTGAGCATTGTAATCCTTGTCAAACGTTTCATTGGTCCGGTAGTAATAGGTCGTTGTGAATTTATTTGCAGACGTCCGAATAGTTCCTCAGGTAAGTGTCATATTCCGAAATGAACGGAGCGAACTTCTTGATTTCCGAAGGTTTCTTGAACAGTTCGTTCATGGCGGTGCTCCAATGTCCGCCCTCTACCGGGATGACCTTTACAGAGCCGCTAACAGTTCCCATGCTCTGCGAATAGTTGGGGAAACTCGTTATCTGTCCTTTGCGTCCCATGCCCGAGACTATCGGATTGAACGAGACAACCACACCCTGGTCGGTCTCCTCCAAATCAATATTGTCCATTGATGGGATGAAGAGCAGACCGTTGCCGGCCTCGTCGGTACAAAGCAGGGCATTTACTCCCCACTTGTTGCCCTCGAAATAGAGGTCTCCGGCCTCAAGCGAGTGAATGCCCGCCATGTTGGCGCTGTTCTTGCCCGGCCATGCAGTGTAGGGGCCTTGACCTATCCATTGGAAATAGCGGATGCTGTCGTTGAGCAACAAAGCCAGGCCGCTTTCGAGAATGAGTTTGCCGCCACGCTTGGGAGTTACCTCAAAGTCGATTTCCATGCTGCCGTCGTCCTTTGCCTTCTTGTTTACAGTTCCCTCATAACGCATCTCTCCATTGATGAAGGTATATTTGCCGTCGCCCAGGTCATCGCCTTTCATGAGGTAGTCGAGTACATACTCGCCGCCCGATTTGGAGAGAATCATGTCCTCGGCAATGGAGGGCTTTCTTCCCGTACGCCATATGGGATAGTCGGCAATGTAGTCGTCCACGCCCTTGCTTGAGCGGAGCCCCTGTGGGAGAGAGGCGATTACGTTGGCATACTGGGCGGACGAATTGAGTATAAATGTCTTTTCGTTTACGGCAAGGCCATTGGTTTTGTCAAAGAATTCGAGCGAGAGGATGCACAGCTCCTTGTCGAAGTCGGCATTGATGTCTGCCTCGATGTTGAGAGTGCATCTTTCGTGAGCCTTGCATGCGGGACTTGCAGTGCCCGAAGCAATGGTGCGGTTGTTGACCGTAATGGTCCAACGGCACGTTGCCTTGTCTGCCAAATCAACGAAGTCATAACGGTTTTCCATCTCTATTGCGAACGTGTTGTGACCCCTTTTTGCCGTTACGGAGTCGGTCAGAACGTAAGCCTGCGCATAGTTTTTGCGAATGTTGTAGTAGTTGCTCAATGGCGTGCGGTTGGCATAGAGCAGACCGTCGGTTCCCTGATTGCCTTCCATTTTTATAACATCCGTTTCACTGAGCCAAACCTTGTCGGTCCATGCGTATTTGCCGGGGAACTCGGCATCCGGGGCGGGCATGCCCTGATCGACCCACTCCCAAATGGCACCGCCGGCCAGGTTGTCGTTGGCCTGCATGATCTCCCAAAGTTCCTTGTGGTGCTCCAGGGCCTGTCCCAATGTATGACAGTACTCTGTGGCTATCAAGGGGCGCTCGCTGCGCTCGGCATAGTTGCGGAGTCTGTCGGGCGTGGGATAGTGCGGGGCAAAGATGTCGATGAACTCGGGCAGGATGAAATCCTTGCTGTTGAAGTAGCTGCCTATCATCGGGTAACAGATGGGGCGAGACGGATCGTATTTCTGTACATATTGTCCGGTCACCTCAGTGATGGGGGTGAGGGGATTCTCGTTTCCAATGCTCCATATTATCACGCACGGATGATTCTTGTCACGCACTACAGTTGCCTGTGCCCGCATTATGAGGTTGTCCTGATATGTGGTGTCGGTGAGGTGTTCATCACCGTAACCGAAGGGGACCTCGTCCATGACATAGAATCCCAACGAATCGCAAAGCTCATAGAAACGGGGTTCGCGGGGGTAGTGCGAATTGCGGATGAAGTTGATGTTGGCCTCTTTCATCATCTTCATGTCTTTCAGATTGAGCTCTTCGCTGATAACCTTGCCGTTGTACGGGTCGGTGGCATGGATGTTCACACCGCGCAACTTGAAGAGCTTGTTGTTCAGCAGGAGCTTGCTGCCTTCGATGCGTATTTCGCGTATTCCGAATTTCTGGGAAAAGGATTCGGTCTGCTCACCGTTCTGCCACAAAGAGTACTCCAAGGTGTAGAGCGAAGGTGTCTCCGCACTCCACAAATGGGGCGAGGATATCTTCCATACATGTTCGATGGCATGCATGTTGTCATTAGTTACGTTATATTCGAATTCATCTTTCGTGCTGCCACCGGGGCAAAGTATGCGTCCCTTTATAGTTGTGCCGGAATCCAGTCCGGAGACGGCATCAACGTCAATGCCGAAATGCACCTCAGCACTCATGTCCTCATTGACTTTCGACACGATACGCAAATCCTTCACGTGTGTCTTGGGAACGGCGAAGAGCTTTACGTCACGATAGATACCTACCTGTCCCCAATCGTCGTTGCCGTCGAATTCATACCCCTTGTAACGGGTGTATACACGCATGGCAATCGTGTTCTTGCCACTCTTGACATAGTCCGTGATGTCGAACTGGCAACTGTTGTATGCCGACTCCCATTTGCCGACATATTGCCCGTTAATCCACAAGTCATAGGCTCTCAAGACTCCGTCGAGGTTGATGTAGACAGCCTTGCCTTTCCAGACAGAAGGAAGTTTGAATTCGGTACGGTATAAACCGTTGACATCATCGGGATGTGCATATTTTGGTGTCAAATAGCCCATTGCGTCCCAGCAACCCGGAACGGGAATCTTGTCCCACTTGGAATATTTGTATGACGGTTTGTAAAAGTCTTTGTATGTACTCCAGTCATTGCTGTCAATGAACATGAATGACCATTGTCCATTGAGCGTCATGATTGAGTTTCTGTCGGAAGGAATCTGTACATTGTCCAGCGGATTTGCAATCAAACCCACTGTGGCCAATAAGGCGAGAAGTGATAAGGCGATTGTCTTTCTCATGATATTGATGCGGTTGTTAGCGTTTTTCAAATAAGTTTCTTAAATGCAAATATACTTATTTTATTTGATTCTTCTTCATGCCGAGTGATGGGTTTTGGCCTTCATGTGCTATCTTTGTAACTGTCTGTGGCGGCTTTCTGCCACTGAATGGCCCTTATGTAAATTCGAAAGAGAAATGAGACTTACACTTAAATTGGCAATTCTTCTGGCTGTCGCGACATGTGGCTCGTGTGCTCCCGAGGCAACGGACACTGTGTTTCCGTTGGACGGCGGGGATATGGGCAACGGCATGTATATGAATCCGGTGCTTGGGGGTGACTATCCCGACCCTACGGTGTTGCGTGTCGGGAATGCATACTACATGACACACTCTTCGTTCAATTATATGCCGGCATTGACCGTCCTGCGTTCGTTCGATTTGGTCAATTGGGAACCGGTGTCATATGCGCTCGATGAATATCTCGGCTCCATATGGGCTCCGGATATTGCCGAGTGTGACGGCCGGTATTATATCTACTTCACCGTAGCCAATCAGGATAAGGGCGAGTACGACAATTGGGTCGTATGGGCCGAATCGCCCGAAGGACCGTGGAGCGAGCCGATAGATTTGCATGTGGGGCAGATAGACCCGTGCTTGGTGGTGGGTGATGACGGACAGCGGTGGCTCTTCCTCAGCGGTGGCTATCGGGTGAAACTCACCGATGACGGCTTGGGCATTGTTCCCGGAACTATGGAACACGTCTATGACGGCTGGCCGATTCCCGAAGACTGGATTACCGAAGGGACTGCCCTTGAGGGTCCCAAAGTCAAACGGGTGGGCAATTACTATTATCTGATATGCGCCCAAGGCGGCACGGCAGGTCCCCCTACGAGCCATATGGCCATTTCGGCGCGCAGCAAATCGCTTGACGGCCCTTGGGAGAACGATCCCGACAACCCATTGATTCACACATACAGTGCGCAAGAGCGTTGGCGTTCCAAAGGGCATGCATCCATTGTTGATACTCCGCATGGCGACTGGTGGATTGTATATCATTCATATGAGAAGGGTTATCTGAACATGGGACGACAGACGCTTCTGGAACCGTTGACCATTACGGAAGACGGCTGGCTGAAGGCTCCTTCGGGAACTCTCATAGAGCGTCCCATGAAAAAACCGGAGGGTGAGTCTGCCGTTGTGGACCGCACGGCACGCCTTGGCGAGTTCAGAATCGGTTGCGAGTGGAAAAGCTATAGGGAGTATGATGCCGACAGGTTTACGATAGCCGATGGGAGGCTTACAATGGAGGCCAGGGGGGATTCGCCTCATACGTCCGTTCCGTTGCTGTTCAATCCGGGTCTGCATTCTTACGAATTCTCTGTCGAGATAGACAAAGACACCTCGGCCAGTGCCGGATTGCTGTTCTTTTATGATGACGATTGTTATATGGGCATAAGTTTCGACGGGCACAGCAGATATCGTTGGCGCCGAGCCCAAAAGAGCCGTTTCGGGGAGTGCGAGACAGAGCATCTGTGGCTCAAGCTTGCAATCAGTGAAAATGTCGTCACGGGATATTACAGTCCTGACGGTCAGCAGTGGCAGCGGGAAACATGGGGTGTGGATGTTGAGGGGTATAATCACAATAACTTTTCTGAATTCCAAAGTCTGTTGCCCGGGCTCTTTGCGAGCGGAGAAGGCAATGTGCGTTTTTCCAACTTCAAGTTTGCCCGTCTCGATTAGGTGTTGCGTTGAAACGGTAGCGGCTCCTGTGATTTCGTCCCCAGCAGCCTTGAAAACAAATGTGCAGAGACGGCTTATGTGGAAGGGGCGAAACGCGGTAATCACTATAAATTGTGATTGCCGAAGCGCCAATACCTACAACTGGTGATTGCTTTTTGGGGAAATTTATCCGATATTTGCGCGTAAATTGTAGAGATATGTTTTTATCGGAACTGCAAACTGGTGAAACAGCCGTCATTGTCAAGGTGATGGGCCATGGCGGATTTCGGCGCAGAATTCTGGAAATGGGGTTTGTGCGCGGTGAAACGATAACATCTATTCTCAATGCGCCCCTCAAGGACCCCGTTAAATACAAACTGATGGGATATGAGGTTTCGTTGCGCCGTAATGAGGCCCGAATGATTGAGGTGATGACCGAAAAGGAAGCCGAAGTCTATTTGGCGCAACAGGAGCATTTCACGTCTTTTGACTACAATGTCGTGCAGAAGGCGGTGAAAGCCAAGTCGCACGAAATAAATATTGCGCTTGTCGGAAATCCCAACAGTGGCAAGACCTCCATCTTCAATGCCCTTTCGGGTGGACACGAGCATGTGGGCAACTACAGCGGTGTCACGGTGGATGCCAAATACGGCCAATTCAAATACAAGGACTACAAATTCAATATAACCGATCTTCCGGGAACATATGCCTTGTCGGCCTATACACCGGAAGAACTCTATGTGCGCCGTCATCTGATGGACAACACTCCCGATGTGATTGTCAATGCTGTGGTTGCTTCGAACCTTGAGCGCAACCTCTATCTGACGAGCGAATTGATTGACATTGATCCCAAGATGGTGGTGGCTCTTAATATGTATGACGAACTGGAGGCGAGTGGGGCCAAATTGGATTACGAGTGTCTGGGCGGCATGTTGGGAATTCCCATGGTGCCGGTAGTGGCACGTAACGGCCGTGGACTCAACGACCTTCTGGATGCGGTAATCAAGGTTTATGAGAGCAGCGAGGAGCGAGTGCGCCATATACATTATTCGGGTACTATAGAACGGGAACTGGATACGATGAATGCCCTGATGGCTAAATCGGTTGATGAGCTGCCGAAGTGCTTCCCGTTGAGGTACTGGGCATTGAAATTACTTGAAGAGGACAAGAGTGTGGAGGGAATGCTCTCCTTGAGTCCCAGCTACAGTGACTGGAAAGCCCATCGGGACAAAAGTGTAGCACACATAAAGACAGCTCTGGACGAAGATGTAGAGGGGGCTGTGACAAGTGAGAAATACGGTTTCATAAAGGGTGCGCTGGCCGAGGCATACACTCCGGGCGAGAAGGAGGACGACAGCAAGAACTCGCTCATAGACCGCATAGTTACGCACAAGTATTTCGGTTTCCCGATATTCATCGTTCTCATGTTCCTGATATTCTCGGCCACATTTACCCTCGGTGCCTATCCGCAGGAGTGGATAGAGGCTTTGGTGGAACGCATCGGAAGTTTGGTGGCCTCCGTGATGAACGACGGGGCGCTGAAGGACCTTTTGGTAAACGGCATAATAGGGGGTGTGGGCAGCGTTATAGTGTTCCTTCCCAATATATTGATTCTCTATCTGTTCATATCACTGATGGAGGACTCGGGATATATGGCCCGTGCGGCATTCATCATGGATAAGATAATGCACAAGATAGGTCTGCACGGCAAATCGTTTATTCCCTTGATAATGGGCTTCGGTTGCAATGTGCCGGCCATAATGGCTTCCCGTACGATAGAGAGCCGAAGCAGTCGTCTGATAACCATACTCATCAACCCGTTTATGTCGTGCAGCGCACGTCTGCCGGTGTTCATTCTGTTGACGGGTACATTCTTTCCGCACCATTCAGGATTTGTGCTTGGCTGCATCTATTTTCTTGGAATACTCATGGCCGTCCTTACTGCACGCCTGTTGCGCAAGGT
The DNA here is from genome assembly GCA_963640325.1 of Tidjanibacter sp. Lineage (GTDB taxonomy): Bacteria > Bacteroidota > Bacteroidia > Bacteroidales > Rikenellaceae > Tidjanibacter. Next base: position 9,637 of record CAVHXY010000009.1, on the reverse strand, counting down.
GCTGTTCAAAAAGGACGAAACACCGTTTGTCATGGAGTTGCCCCCTTACCGTGTCCCGACCGTAAATGCAACCCTGCGCCATATGTGGGACAAGTGCCGGCAATATCTCCAAAAGATTGGAGGCGTGATACTTCTTGCCTCTATTGTCGTGTGGTTCCTGAGCTATTACCCGCGTCCGACAGCAGTGGAGCAGACAGGGACTGCAACTACGCATGTTCTGGCTGCAGCCGACGGAATGGCTCCTGACGCGGAAGGGAGGGGAGATATGTCCTCGGGAATATCCGCCGAAGTTGCGGAGGTTTTGGAGACTCCAGTGCTTGATGGCGCCCAGTTGTCGGAAGCAGAGGCAGAGTCGGAGAATTCCTATTTGGGACGTATCGGAAAATTCTGCGAGCCGGCCATCAAGCCTTTGGGACTGAACTGGAAATCGGGAATAGCCTTGCTCTCTGGCGTGGCGGCAAAGGAGATTGTCGTGTCAACGCTCGGAGTGCTCTATACGGGTGACGGCGAGGCGGACGAGAGTGCGCTTTCGGAAAGATTGTTGCAGTCGTGGGATTTCGACATCTCCTCGGTTGTGGCCTTTATAATATTCATCTTGCTCTATTGTCCGTGTATGGCTACTTTGGCGGCCATTGCCAACGAGAGCGGTAAAGTCAAATGGGCTGTGTTCTCTGTGGTCTACAATACGACCTTGGCTTGGATTGTGGCATATTTGGCTAAAATGTTGATAATTTTATTGTGATGCAGGATCTGATAGTAACCGTTATTGGTGTGGCAACAATCGGCATTATTGTGATGCGGATAGTGCGCCGGATTCACCGGAGAAGTGCGGGGGAGTGTCCGGGGTGTCCCGGAGGGTGCTCTTGCGGAAAGAGCAGGAGTGAAAAACATTGCGGGCATTGCTGTAATTGACCATTGAATCGGAACGAAAATGAAGAGAGCCAATCTTGTATCTATTGCATTTTTTGCCCTTGCCTTTGTCGCAACATCGGGCATGAACCCTGCAAAGACAACGGCAACTATGGCCGATACGGTATTTATTGCCAAGGAATTGGACAGCAATCTACAGGTCATATACACAATAAAAATAGATACCATTGCCACGGACACATTGGACAGGCGCCGGATATTGCCGGACGGATATATTTTTACGGCAGATGCGCTTGTGGCATATGCGAAGGAGTTTATAGGCACTCCATACAGATACTCTGCCAAAGGACCTTCCGCATTCGACTGTTCCGGATTTACGAGGTATGTGTTCAGAAAATTCGGATATGTGCTGGAGAACAGTTCCCGTAACCAATACCGCTCGTCTGTCTGGAAGAGTGTTCAGCGGGATTCGCTTATGGCGGGTGATTTGGTGTTCTTTGGTTCCCGAGGTTCTTCCTCATCGGTCGGGCATGTGGGTATAGTTACATCGGTTGATGCAGAGAATGGCAATTTCTCGTTCATACATGCCTCCACATCATTGGGTGTGTGTGTGACCAATTTTGCAGTGAGCCCATATTATGTGAAACGATATATAGGAGCCAAAAGAGTCCTGCCCGAATATGACAAGATGGAGACAGAGGGTAAGTATCTGGCCGAAATTGCGGATGCTGGTTCCCGCGGCGCCTCGGAGAGTTATGTCCATGCGTCGGATGAACATCTGAACATCCTCAATGCCGACAAGGCTGCATCGCAACAGGCTGCCGAAACATTGCGCCAGGCGACTGAACTGAAAGAAGCAGTTTCGCCCCGACAATCTGCTGCACCAGCTTCTGTCATTGCAAATACCTCACAATCATCTGCCGGACAGAACCATCAGACAAACACTATGGCCAACACCGCCCAACCGGTAAATGGCCAGCAGCCTTCTGTACAAACGGAGTCATCCGCTCCCGAATACTACACGGTAGTCAAGGGCGATACGCTCTACCGCATTTCAAAGGTTTACAACATCTCCCTTAAGGCACTGTGTGCCATGAATGGCATAATGGATGCCAATGCGCACAAATTGCAGATTGGCGACCGATTGAGAGTGAAGTAGGAGGACAACAAGCGCTTGCCGTCATGTCTTTGCCGTTCCTCAAAATGACGAAGCAATTGAACTGTTCAGATGCTATTTCTTGTCCAGATAATGTTCTATCAGGTCTCGTACTGACTTGAGGCTGCTGAAACGGTGCCCTTGCCCCGTGAAATAGTTGAAGTTGCTGCATTGCGGATACTTCTGCTCAAGGTATGTGTGGTCGCCGAGAACCTCGTCATCGGTGGAGAGCACGAAGCAGGTCAGGTCGTCCTCGGGAACAATCTTGTTGAACTGTTCGCGTTCCAATGTGGCATACTTTTCCACATCCTGTTCGGTAAAGATGTAGCGTTGCCCCGTCACGAAATTCTTGTTTTGGCCGATGAATTTGCGCAGTGTTACGGATGGCTCGGTGGTGGGGTTTATCAGCATTGCGGGGCGGTGATGTGTGGCACCGCACAACAGAGCAAAGAACCCGCCGAGCGAAGTTCCTATGATGATATTGGGCCGGCGTGTGAGACACAACGAATCAAGGGTTTTGAGCGTGGCGGCAGGATTCTTGTAGTCGAAAGTGGGGGAGAGTACCGTTGCGCCGGGGAACATCTTTTTCAAGGCTTCGGCCTTGGCTCCGCCACCGGCCGAGTTGAAACCGTGTATGACGAGTATCGTTTTGGAGGCCATATGCTACAGTTCCATTTTGCGTTCTGTTTCCGCAACTTTCTTCCTGTCGGTCATTGCATTGGCGATGGCGAGCGCGAAGGCAATCGAGTGGCCGGCTCCGGCGGCGGTGATTATGTTGCCATCCTGTTCGACACCGGTGTCTGACAGTGTGTAATGGACCGACATGAGGCTACGAACACTCGAGTGGCATGTTATGCGCTTTCCGGTTGCAATGCCGTTGACCTCCAATAGTGTGGGACCAGCGCAAATGGCGGCAATTACTCCGCCGTTGTCATAGTGCCGTTTCAGTAGCTCACCGACTTTGCTTGAATTCTGCAGGTTTACATAACCCGGATATCCTCCGGGAACGATAAGCGTGTGACTGTCGGACATGTCGCATGCGGCAAGCGTCGTGTCGGCTTCTACCTGTATGCCGTGCGAGGAACGCACACATTTATTGTCGGTTATGGATACTGTGGCTACCTCTATGCCACAGCGGCGCAGGACATCTACCGGGGTGAGGGCCTCTATGGTCTCAAACCCGTCGGCCAGAAAAAGATAAGCTTTGTTGCCCATATCAATGCGTTTTTTACTCGGCACAAATTTAATCAAAAAGAGAGTTGTTGAACCCTGCCTGCAGAGCGATGTTTAAAATAGGCACCAAGTTTAATTTATTGTTATGAATTTTACAAAATGCCGTCCAAATCGCTCGGTCGGGTAGACGGTTTGTTCTTTTTTGATATTTTTGCAAAACACCAAAAATAAAAGGTTAGTCGTATATTTAATGAGTACAAAAACTATGGAAAGTAAAACAAGTGCAGGAATGAAAATTCGCGCGATTCGCGAATCGAAGAACATGGATGTGGAAACTTTAGCCGAGCGTGCTCTTCTAACGGTAGAGCAGGTGGAAGCTATTGAGAACAGTGGGATTTTGCCTTCTTTGTCTCCGCTAATCAAAATAGCGAGAGCTCTCGGTGTACGACTAGGAACCTTTCTTGATGATATGGATAGTCTGGGGGCTGTGGTGTGCCGTGCCAGCGAGCGTAAACGCGGAATCAACTTCTCGAATGACATTACGTCTCAGGAGGACAGCATGAAGTATTTCCCCCTCTCCAATGCCAAGGAAAACCGCCATATTGAGCCTTTCGTGATTGACATCAAACCCACCGAGAAGGAGGCTTATGTCCCCGAGACCCACGAGGGCGAGGAGTTTATCTATGTGCTTGAGGGCAAGGTGGAGATTTACTACGGCAAGCACGATTATGTTCTTTCCGTGGGCGACAGCATCCACTATGACTGTATCGTAAAGCACCACGTGCATTCGGCCGACAATACGCCCGCAAAGATATTGGCAGTCGTATACGTACCATTCTAACAGAGAGAAACGATGCAGCAGTTATCAGAGAGGACACTCGGCGGATTTCTGGAGTATTGGGCAGAGAAGACGCCGGACAAGGAGTATGTTGTATATTCCGATCGCGACATTCGTTTTACGTGGTCGCAATTCAACAACCGTGTGGATGAAATGGCCAAAGGCCTGATTGCAATAGGTGTCAAGAAGGGGACCCATGTGGGCATATGGGCTCAGAATGTCCCCGACTGGCTTACGTTCCTTTATGCCTGCGCCAAGATAGGGGCTGTCTATATCACGGTCAATACCAACTACAAACAGAACGAGCTGGAATATCTTGTGGAGAATTCCGACATGCACACATTGTGTGTTACCGACGGAACATGGGATACCAACTATGTCGATATGGTCTACAAGATGTTGCCCGAGTTGCGCGAGTGCCAGCGCGGACACTTGGAGAGCAAGCGCTTCCCCAAGATGAAGAATGTGGTCTATATCGGTCAGGAGAAGTATAGGGGCATGTACAATACCAGCGAAATACTCCTCTTGGGCGAAAACACCGATGATGATGAACTGGAGGCCATAAAGAAGACGGTCACCTGCCACGATGTGGTGAATATGCAGTACACATCCGGAACGACCGGCTTCCCCAAAGGCGTCATGCTGACCCACCGCAACATTGTCAATGACGGTTTCATTACCGGTGAGGCCATGAAATTTACCCAGGACGACAAACTGTGCGTGTGCGTGCCGTTGTTCCACTGCTTCGGTGTGGTGCTGGCTACCATGAATTGCCTGACACACGGTTGTACCCAGGTGATGGTGGAGCGTTTCGATCCGCTTGTAACCCTTGCTTCGGTCCACAAGGAGCGTTGTACGGCGCTGTATGGAGTGCCCACGATGTTCATTGCCGAGTTGAATCACCCCATGTTCAGCATGTTCGATTTGACTTGCCTGCGCACAGGTATCATGGCAGGCTCGCTGTGTCCTGTGGAGTTGATGAAACAGGTGGAGGAGAAGATGCATATGAAAGTCACGAGCGTCTATGGCCTTACGGAGACATCGCCCGGCATGACGCACACCTTTATAGACGACTCCTTTGAGGTCCGTTGCAATACAGTGGGACGCAACTACGACTATGTGGACGTGAAAGTCCTCGATCCTGAGACGGGCGAGGAGTGCCCTGTTGGAGTGCAGGGCGAGATGTGCTGCAAGGGCTTCAATGTCATGAAGGGCTACTACAACAACCCGGAGGCTACGGCCGAGGTGGTCGACAAGAACGGCTATGCACACTCGGGAGACTTGGGCGTGAAGGATGATCAGGGCAACTACCGCATCACGGGACGAATAAAGGATATGATTATCCGCGGTGGCGAGAATGTGTATCCCCGCGAGATAGAGGAATTCCTCTATCATATGCCTGGCGTGAGCGATGTGCAGGTAGTGGGTGTGCCGTCCAAGAAGTTCGGCGAAGAGGTGGGCGCTTTCATTGTTCTCAACGAGGGCGTGACCGGTGTCACTACCGAGGACGTGAGGGATTTTTGCCGTGGCAAGATTTCGCGCCACAAGATTCCCAAATATGTCTTCTTCATCAAGGAGTTTCCGCTTACGGGCAGTGGCAAAATCCAGAAATTCAAGTTGCGCGAGATGAGCCTCAAACTGTGTGAGGAACAGGGCATTGAGGTCATTTAACGAGTGGATGCAATGTTGAAAGGCGGAGCGGACAAATATTTGTCCGCTCCGCCTTTTTTTTGTAACGCTGTTTGTGGCTGCGTTGCTGTCTCCGCTTGCCGGCTGATGACGATTATATGTATGTTCTGTCGTTCATTAGAGATAGCACTTATAGCTTTGATATCTTTGATATGGTCACGTATAACAGGAAATTTTCTGCCCGCCCGGTTGTGGAACTCCTGGATGACGGGGATGTGGTATCGCAGGGCTATACTAACATGATTTTGAACAGCATTTATCAGCATGGGCAAAGTTCGGACTTGTATGTGGTGTGTGGCGAAGCTGACAGGTCCTGGCACGAGATGGTGGGTCTGGGGGTAAAGAGTGCCTCGGGAAAAACCCTTCTTTTCGCTACAAAGAATGTCGGAGCAGAAAACGAATCTGTCCCCGGCGGTTACTACCACTTTAATGAAGCCCAGGTCATCTGTCCAAACACTTGGGGTAATGCATTCCGTCTGCCGACCATAGAGGAACTAAAGGCCCTGGGCAGTTACGATTCGTCATCCAATTGGGGCAAGACAGTATCCGGTTATGATGTATATAAAATTTCTACCGCTACATTGAAGGGGCGCATATTACCTTGCCCTATGGGAATTATGCTGATGCGGCAGCAGGGCCGATCTCGGGCCACTGTGTGATCTGGTCGAGTACAATTGCCTCGCCACCTTCTGCGGAGACTGCTTACGCACTGGAACTCCTCGAAAATGCTACATACACTGATTACGCAATGCCTGACACTACAAAACTTTCAGTTCGTCTGGTTGTAGAATTGCTGTAGGCGGTAGTTGTGTTGACCGTAGTGCGGCACTGTAGATGATTGGGCGGGTGGTCTTGTCGGCCGAACGGGCTGCACGTGACATCGGCTCTTTGCAAAGAAAAAGCCCGGCACATTCCGTTGCCGGGCTTTGTTGTGTCGTCGGTCTTGGGATCTACTCGAGCGTCTGTCTCGAAACCAACTCAAGCCCCTGGGCTGTCTTGGCAATGAGCCCCTGCAGCACCTTTCCAGGTCCGAGCTCCTCGAAGCTGTTGGCTCCGTCGGCCACCATGTTCTGCACGGTCTGTGTCCAACGCACCGGCGATGTGAGCTGTGCGATGAGGTTCTTCTTGATCTCCTGCGGGTCGGTGTGGGGCAGGGCATCCACATTTTGGTATACGGGGCATACGGGAGTGTGGAACGGAGTTTCCGTGATGGCCTTCTCCAACTCTGCACGGGCAGGCTCCATGAGGGGCGAGTGGAAAGCTCCGCTCACATTGAGTTTCATGGCACGTTTCGCCCCGGCTGCCTTGAGGGTCTCGCAAGCCTTGTCGATGCTTTCATTGGCTCCCGAGATGACCACCTGGCCGGGGCAGTTGTAGTTGGCTGCCACCACTATGCCTTCGGTATCCTTGCACACCTTCTCTATCGTCTCGTTGCTCAAGGCAATGATTGCCGCCATTGACGAGGGGTTGGCTTCGCAAGCCTTCTGCATGGCTTTTGCACGAATCGATACCAGACGCAACGCATCTTCAAAATCGAGCGCACCTGCTGCCGTGAGGGCGCTGAATTCACCCAGCGAGTGCCCTGCCACCATGTCGGGCTTGAACTCCTCGCCGAGGCATTTTGCGAGAATTACCGAATGGAGGAATATGGCAGGCTGGGTTACTTTTGTCTGTTTGAGCTGTTCGTCCGTTCCGCCGAACATTATCTCGGTGATTTTGAATCCAAGAATTTCATCAGCCCTGTCGAAGAGCTTTTTTGCAACCGGCGATGCGTCGTACAACTCCTTTCCCATTCCGCTAAATTGGGCACCTTGACCCGGAAATACATATGCTTTCATGAATAAGTGTTTTTATAAATATTACAAAAGTAGCGTTTTTATTTTGACATGGCAAAAAACGCAATCCTCTTATGGTCCGATGTTCGGCAACAGTGCGTAGGCATATTGATACTGTAAATCAAGGTATTGTGACTTGTGTCTGTCCGATGTCAATCTGTATCCGAACGTCCTGACGGTGGTCTGTTTCCGTGCTGTGGGGGCTTGGCAAAGGGCGTTTGTGTATTATATGGCGTTTTCGTATATTTGTTGGATGACCGCTGTGGTGTGAGCCCCCAAGGGCGCCACGCTGTCGGCCGTCAGTGAATGTTTGGAAACCAACGACTATGAAGAAAAGAGCATGTCTGCTGTTGTGTCTGCTGTGGCTGTGGCTGATGGGGTGTTCCGAGAATGACCCTTATGTAAAAGTGACCGGTGTAAGCCTCGACAAGAACGAGCTTGAGCTTGTGGAGGGCGACTGCGGAAGCCTCCGTGCAACTGTCGAGCCCCAAAATGCCACCTCTCCCGGAGTTACATGGTCATCGGACAATATGTCGGTGGCAACAGTTGATGCAGAGGGTGGTGTGACTGCCTTGAAAGCCGGCACGGCTACCGTTACCGCAACCGCCGATGACAGTGGCAAAAGAGCCTCCTGTCGGGTGACGGTAACGGCCGTACGGAGAGCTGTGACGGGGGTGTCGCTTGACGAGGCCTCTCTCTCGCTCATGGAGGGCAATAGCATTGTGCTCAAGGCGACCGTTTCGCCTGCCAATGCTACCGACAGGAGCGTTTCGTGGACTTCGGACAACACGGCCGTGGCTACTGTGGACATCAACGGCAAGGTGACGGCTGTGGCGGTGGGCAAGGCAAGAATAACGGTGACCACCTCCGACGGGGGCAAGACCGCCATATGTGAGGTGACTGTCAGCAAGCTTGTGATTGCCGTGACAGGAGTGTCGCTCAACAAACCGACCCTCTCTCTGGAGGCCGGTGAGAGCGAAACGCTTGTCGCCACTTTAACACCGGACAATGCCACCGACAAGGGCCTCGTGTGGAGCAGCGACCGACCGGCTGTTGCCACTGTTGATGCAAACGGCACAGTGAAGGCAAGGGCTTCGGGAACAGCCAACATTACTGTTGTGGCTGCGGAGGGCGATAAGTCGGCATTGTGCCTCGTGACGGTGACAGACAGGGCAATTACTGCCGGGATTGATGCCGAATTCGCCAAGGAGTTGCAGCAACGGGGCTACATAAAGAGTGCCGGACAGATATTTCTGAGCGAGGTGGCAGCTGTCAGAATATTGGACCTCTCATGCAGTGAGAACGCTCCGGGCAGCCTGATTTCGCTGAAGGGAATCGGATACTTCTCTTCGTTGGAGGAGCTTCGGGTCGCTTATCAAAAGCTGACATCACTCGATTTGGGTGAGAACAAGAAACTCGTAAAGGCCGATGTCTCCCATAATCCCATTATTGCATTGAATGTCAGCGGACTTGCCGGACTTGCCGACCTCAATGTCTCCGGCAATAACCTCTCTGCGCTCAATCTCGACGGGTGCATCAAATTGCGGGCGCTTGCCGTTGACTGCCCCCTTGTCTCCTTCGATTCTGCGCTTCCTGCCCTTGAGGAACTCAGCCTGAAGAATACGGTGCTCACAGCCCTGAATCTCGGCAATTGTCCCAATCTCAAAAATCTTCGGCTGACAGACAATGCGGCATTGGCTTCGCTGGACATAAGCGGGTGCGGTGCTCTGGAGTCGCTTTATGTTTCCGGTGGCAAACTGGCCTCGTTGAATATCAGTACCAATACGAAACTCTCGTCGCTCCAGTTGGCGAATCTCCCTGGCAACAGTACCGGCAAGTTCGTTGTGACTGTGTGGAGCGGATTTTCTCCGGGTGCAACCATTCCCATCGGCGGTACCACCTGGCTTTGTGACGGCAAGACGGTGATGTTGTATTATAGGGAGAAATAGACCCGGAGGCAGGGCCCTTTCTCGGGGCTACTGTTGGAATGATGTTGCAATGGTAGCCCCTTGTGTAAAACAAATTCTTTCCGATTTATTTGCACAATTCCCCCAAAAGGAATAATTTTGTTGAACA
>CAVHXY010000008.1:0-96349 GCA_963640325.1 Tidjanibacter sp. | reverse complement strand
CGAGTATAAGGGATGCGTGGTTGAGGCTGACGCCCGTTACCACGATGTCGGGATCGCTCTTGGAGCAGTTCACCGTAAGCATTGCCATACCCAATAGGCACAGCATGCGCATCATTTTCGTTTTCATTTTTTTGAAGTTTTAAAGTTTGTATGAATGTTTTTTTAAGGTTCTGGTTATTTTGAGTTGCCATTATTTTCGGTACGTTCATGGAGTACATGTTTCATATGTATCTTCCATAGGTCTGTCAGCCGAAATTCGCAGATATGGCAATGGGGACACCGTCTTGGATGAAAAGTACGGAGAAGCGCGCATTGCCATTACGACAATGTGGTGTAAAATATTGTAAATCAGCTGTTTGAATGGGGGGGTAATATTCGGGAATTGAGCGTTGACAGATAGGCAGCGCATTTTTGTGTGTTGTCCGTTTGACCTGAGTCTCTCCTGACTATTGCAGTCCCTATCTTCACATACCCTCCTTTTGTAAGGCACAATATACAAATTTATTAAAATATTTGCAATGCATTTTCTAAAAAAATATTGCAAGGCGTCTTTATGGCGAGGGGATTTTTCTTTAAAGGATTTTTTGTTATCTTTGTATGATTGTGGTAATGACATTGCCGCCTTGTGCGACAGTTTGCTGTTAGCCTGAAAAACAACCAAATATTCGAGAATCAATAAATTAAGACTATGGCTTTCTGGAAAGAATTCAAGACCTTCGCAATGAAGGGCAACGTGATGGACATGGCTGTCGGTGTAATCATCGGTGGCGCATTCGGCAAGATTGTAACCTCGTTGGTGAACGACATCATCATGCCTCCCGTAGGGGCATTGTTGGGCAATGTCAACTTCTCCGACCTGAAACTCGACATCTCCAAGGTGAGGGACGTGACTTCGCAGGCAACCTCGTTTGTGACCAACACCGTGGCTGACGGTGTGAACCTTATCTCTTCGGAGGCCAATACCGAAGCGCTGAACAACATCGTTTCAGACGCTGCGGCTGCCGAGCCTATCTACTGGAACTACGGTGCATTCATCCAGCAGTGTATCGATTTCTTCATCTTGGCGCTGTGTGTGTTCCTCATGGTGAAAATCATGAACCGCCTCATGTTGAAGCGCAAGGCCGAGGAGGCTGCCGCTGCAGCTGCCGCTGCCGCAACACCCGCTCCCGAGCCCGAGCCTACCAAAGAGGAGGTGCTGCTCTCCGAAATCAGGGATTTGCTGAAGGAGCAGAACAAGAAATAGACATTTCACTGTCACGTGTTAATAAAAGAGGAGTCAGCAGATATCTGCTGACTCCTCTTTTATTGTTCTTTTTTTATGCTGTCATGTGGCGAGGGAGGCAGAAACGGTAAATGTGACCGGAGACAAGCGAGACCAATAGCCGCTACTCTTCGGATTGTATCTCGGAACCTCCTTGCATCTGCTGTCTTTCTGCCGTGAATACGGAGAAATGTACGCTGCCGTATGTGCGTTCGTCAAGGAAGTGGGGATGAGTGCCGAAATGGGCATTCTGCGAGTGCTCGAAGATGAGCAAACCTCCCTCCCGCAACAGATTCCGCCCGAAAACAAGCTCTATCACCTGCTCCGAACCGCGCAAGTCGTAAGGCGCATCGGAGAAAATGATGTCGAACTGTTTCTCGCAACTCTTGAGATAGAGGAAGACATTGGCCTTCACGACATACATCTGAGCAAATCCCAACTGTTGCGCCATTCCCTTTATGAAGTTGTGGTGTACCGCATTGATCTCCACCGATGTGACGGAGTGTGCGCCGCGCGAACAGAATTCGTAGCTTATTGACCCGGTACCTGCAAAGAGGTCAAGTACATCGCACTCCTCGAAATCGACTATATTGGAGAGCACGTTGAAAATGTTCTCCTTGGCGAAATCGGTTGTGGGACGTGCCCGCAAATTACGTGGCGGCACTATTGTGCGCCCACGGTATTTGCCGCTAATTATTCGCATGAAGTGTGCTTGAAATATTTTTTGAGAAACTTGCGCCGCCCTTCGGTTCCAATGCCGGTGATGAGCATGTGGCCCTTGCGGGCGATGCCAAAACTGTCATCCACCTCTGCCAGGCAGTAAAGCAGGTCATTGTCGGAGGTTATGGGAAAGACTTCGGCGAATTTCAACGCTCCCTTTTCGGCCACGGCAATGTGGAGATTGTGTTCCGTGAAATGGAGTACGGCAGTGAGATTCTTGCGCCCTACGGCTTTCTCGATGGCTCGCTGCAAGGGAGTGTAGAGCAGGGTCTTCTGCTCGCTGAAATGTATGCGCATCTGTTCGAGCGCATCGACAGGCACCACCGTCACAAGGTCGGTGCTGTCGTTTATATAGATGTTGAGCACAGTTTCCGCCGGAGTGATTTCCAGCCCGTCGGCCGCAAAACAGCTCTCTGCCGAAATGTTCTCCTTGGAGGGAATGAGTTTCGTGTAGCACGTGTCAATCTCCACGTGGAAACGCTTGCGTTCCCTCATAGAGAAAATTTGTCCACCCAGCTGTTGCTGAATGGACAAATTTCCATAAGTCTTTTTTGTATTACTCCCAGTTTCCGGCATCGTTGGTTGCCTGAGTCATTGAACCGACCTTGATTCCGGGGTATTTGTCAAGCGAGGTAGCCTCGTCAATGAGGTTGATGAGCAATTGCTCGTCCAAATCGCCAAGATAGTCTTTGTAAGGAGCACGGCACTCGAATACGGGGACCACGACTTTCGACGCGGTCGTGAGGTCGCCTGCATCAAGACGGAACTCCACATTGTCGGTGTAGGGAATATATCTGAGTTTCTTCACTGCATCGGGAGTGAGTTTCTTGGTTCCGAAGATGGTGTCGATTACAGCCACGGTGAACTTCTCGATGTTCTGGCGACCGAGTTTCTTCAACTCTGCCAAACCTGCCGAGTCATCCTCCGAGATGAGCTGTTTCTCGAATTCCATTTTGCCGTTGAGAACGAAGTTGATAAGGGTGTCAAAGTTATCAGTGTATTTCTGATAAACCTGTTTGTAGGCCTGCTGGGCGCTACGGATGTCTTTGATGCGGTCGATAACGGCCTCTTTACGGAATTCGACGGTCTTGTCGAAACGGAGAGGAGCCATAATCTGTTCGTAGAGTGTATAGCCCAGGAAAATGATCGCTATGGCCAACACGATTTGAATGATTTTTTTTGCCATCTTCTGTTTTTTAATTATTAAGTTTGTAGTTCAATTTTTCACCGGTTATACAATATATACAGAATGCCATATGCTTAACGAATATATTGCGACCCAAATTTACAGTAATTTTGCATTTACACCAACTTTTGGGCAAAAAAAAATTATCGAAAAGTTGTCGCAATGGATATCCGGCACGGATTTCAACGAGATTTTTATCCTGAACGGCTATGCCGGCACCGGCAAGACCACTCTCGTGTCGGCTTTCGTCAAGGTGCTGCGGCAACTCAGGATAAAGCCGATAATACTCGCCCCCACCGGTCGGGCGGCAAAGGTGGCTGCGCAAATTTCGGGCGAGAGGGCCTACACCATACACAAGAAGATATACCGCCGCAAGAGCGCCACGGACTTCGAATCGAAGTTCTCGCTTGACTTCAATCGCGAGAAGGATGCCTGTTTTATTGTGGACGAGGCCTCCATGATATCCGACTTTTCCACCGAGGGGGCTCTCTTCGGCAGCGGGTCGTTGCTCGATGACCTGTTTACATATGTGCGCCGTGGGACGAGGTGCCGCATAATGTTTGTCGGTGATTCGGCACAGTTGCCACCGGTGGGGCACGAGTTGAGCCCGGCGCTCAATCCCGACCGTATGTCGGTTTATGGTAATGTGGTCTACGGCACACTGGACGATGTGGTGCGCCAGCAGACAGATTCCGGCATCCTCTTCAATGCCACCATGGTGCGTTGCATGATTGAGTCGGGCATATACGAGATACCCCGTTTCGATATGGGCTATCCCGATTTCAGGAGTGTCAACGGCGGCGAATTTCTTGAGCTTGTGGAGGATTGCTACAGCAAGTACGGCCGGGACGAGGTGATTGTGGTCACCCGTTCCAACAAACGTGCCAACAGGTTCAACGAGGGGATACGTGCCCGGGTGCTCTATGCCGAGGAGGAGATCGGGTCGGGCGACATGCTAATGGTGGTCAAGAACAACTATTACTTTACCGAGGGCGAGGAGGATTGCCGTCTTGACTTTCTTGCCAACGGTGACACGGCCTGCATACGGCGTCTGCGCCGTTTCGAGGAACTTTACGGCTTCCGTTTTGCTGAGGCACAGCTCACTTTTCCCGATTATGATGACTGCGAACTGGAGTGCAAGATATTGCTCGACACTCTTTCGAGCGAAGCGCCGTCGCTGACGAAAGAGCAGAGTGCGGCTCTCTTCAAGGCGGTGGAACAGGACTATGCCGAGATAACCAACAAATCCAAACGATATAAGGAGATGCGCGAAAACGCGCACCTCAATGCCGTGCAGGTGAAGTTTGCCTATGCCGTCACATGCCACAAGGCCCAGGGTGGACAGTGGCGGGCGGTGTTCATCGACAAGATGCTCTTCGGTGACGAGACGATGAGCAAGGATTTGCTGCGTTGGCTCTATACGGCCATCACACGGGCTGTGGAACAGGTCTATCTCGTCAATTTCGACGGGCGTTTCTTTGACTCCGCCACTGTGAACGATTAGTGTTGGTGGTAGAATGGCAATGGTAACCGGTTGATTTCCATAGGTATCAGCAATGATCCAGACTGCATCAAAACAGTTCGTCCTGTCTCTCTTGTTTTTGACGGGAAGATGACGGAGATGTGGTGATGTAGGGACGGAATCTGCGTTACGGTCAGACCTCTCTCCGTCTACAGGCGAGGTGACGTTGGAAAAAGAACGATTTTTTTCGAAAAAAATGTACACGCAATATTGCAAATGATGAAAAATGGTTATCTTTGCAACGTTTTTGAGAGTTGAGCTTGGGCTATGGTGTAATGGTAACACTACAGATTCTGGTCCTGTCATTCTTGGTTCGAGTCCAGGTAGCCCAACACAGAAAAAGGGAATGTCCATCGGAACGTTCCCTTTTTTGTTGCCTTGCCCAGAGTGCCGTGACCGAGGCTTTTTAGAGCTGTTTCTCCAGTTTGGCCCTTAAGTCTGCCTCCGAACATGCACCCACCTGCTTGTCGGCCACTTCGCCGTTCTTGACGAAAATGATTGTGGGGATGCTGCGGATGCCGAATTTAACTGTCAGGTCATCCTCTTCGTCTACGTTGCACTTGCAAACGGTTGCCTTGTCGGCATACTCTTCGGCGAACTTGTCCACGATAGGGGACATCATCCGGCACGGTCCGCACCATTCGGCCCAAAAGTCTATCATGACTGTCTTGCCCGACGAGACGATTTCGTCGTAATTGCTGCTTGTAATGTTGGTTGCCATAATTTTTATGTTTTTATTGGTTTTGTTTCGTAAGTCTATATCAGATTATATTTGATGTCCATATCATCGAGATAGTCGGTCAACTGCTTGCAGACATTCACACGTGTCCTGCTGGCCAGAAAACCCGCACTCACATTGTTCTTCGAGTCCAGCACCTTTATCTTCAGCTGCGTGTTGCCCTTGGCTCCCTCCACAGCGGCTGCAAGTCCCTCTATCATGTCGGGATTTATGTCAGAAATGTCCAGCTTCAGTACCATCTCGCTTATGGTGTCACGCACCTCGTCGAGTTGCATCATGGAGCTGATCTTCACCTCCATCTCGTTCTCGTTGAAACGCTTGGGTCTCACGCTGCCACGGATCATGAGGAAATATTCGGGGAAGAGATACTTGCGGAAATTCTCGTAGTCCTTGTCGAAGAGCATAAACTCGTGAGCTCCCGAGTAGTCCTCCAGTATGAACTTGCCGAAGGGCTTGTTGTTCTTGCTGTAGAGGTTGGCAACGCTTATCACAATGCCGGCAGCTATGAAATCCTTGCCCTTCAGGTCATTGAGATTGGCAAACTGCGACATTCGTGTGTTGCACATCTTCTTTACGATGGGAGCATAGTTGTCCAACGGGTGCGCAGAGAGGAATAGCCCTATCACTTCGCGCTCACGGTTGAGCGTGTCAAGCGTGCTCCATTCGGGCAGGTTGGGAACAATGGGACGTACAATGTCCTGCTGGTCCGTACCTCCGAAGAGGCTCTGCTGCGAATTGTCGCGCTCGTTGCGCACATTGGTGCCGTATTTCATGAGCTGGTCGAGGAATACTATGCCGTTGGGATCTTTGGGATTTGGGGTCAGCATCTTGCTGCGGTGCATGCCCGATATGGAGTCGAAACCGCCTGCGATGGCAATGTTCTCCAGTGTCTTGCGGTTGACTGCCCTGAAGTCGGTGCGCTCCATGAAGTCGTATATGTCCTTGAACTTGCCGTTTGTCTCCCTTTCGTGCACGATGCTCTTTACGGCAGCCTCGCCCACGCCCTTTATCGCCGCCATACCGAAACGTACGTTCCCTTCCTTGTCGGCCGAGAAAGAGTGTATACTCTCGTTGACATCCGGTCCCAGCACACGTATACCCATATGCCTGCACTCGTCCATGAAGTTGGTTACCTTGTCGAGGCTTGACGAGTTGCGGCTCATGAGAGCAGCCATGAACTCGGGTGCATAGTGCGATTTGAGGTAGGCCGTCTGGTAAGCAACGTAGGCATAGCAGGTGGCATGTGACTTGTTGAATGCATAGGATGCAAATGCCTCCCACTGCCCCCAAATTTCCTCACATGTCTTGGCATCGTGTCCGCGCTGCAAGGCACCCTCAAGGAACTTGGGCTTCATCTTGTCCAGTACATCGCGCTTCTTTTTACCCATAGCCTTGCGTAGTGTGTCGGCCTCGCCTCCCGTGAATCCGGCCAACAGTTGCGAGAGCAGCATGACCTGCTCCTGATAGACCGTGATGCCATATGTGTCGGCCAGATACTTCTCCATCTCGGGGAATTCGTATGTCACCGGCTCACGTCCCTGCTTGCGCTCGATGAAATTGGGAATCTTCTCCATGGGCCCCGGGCGGTAGAGGGCATTCATGGCAATCAGGTCCTCCAGTCGGGTGGGTTTCAGAGCACGCAGATATTTCTTCATGCCGCCCGACTCAAACTGGAATATACCCGTTGTGTCACCACGGCTGAAGAGCTCGTAGGTCTGCTTGTCGTCAAGCGGAATGTTGTCTATGTCGAGGTCAATGCCTCGGTTGCGCTTCACGTTGTCGACGGCATCCTTTATTATCGAGAGGGTCTTCAACCCCAGGAAGTCCATCTTTATAAGTCCCACACTCTCCACATATTTGCCCTCGAACTGCACTACGTTCAGTTCGGCATCCTTGGCGGTGGCAATGGGGGCGAACTTCTCCAGGTCGTCCTGTCCGATGATTACTCCGCAGGCATGCACTCCCGTCTGACGGATGGAACCCTCCAGTTGTTCGGCATATTTAAGTGTGTTGCGTATCTGTGGGTTGGCAGAATCACGCTCTTTTTTCAGATCGGGCACCATCCTGTAGAGGCAGTCAAATGTGCTCTCTCCCTTTTCGGGCGAAATCTTGTCGGGAACGAGTTTGGCGATGCGGTCACTCTCCTGAAGCGACAGTTTCTCCACCCGCGCAACATCCCTTATGGCGAGCTTGGGTGCCATGGTGCCGAAGGTGATGATCTGCGCCACACGCTTTTGGCCGTATTTGTGCACCACATAGTTCAGTACATCGGCACGTCCGTCCTCATCGAAATCGACATCCACATCGGGCAACGATATTCGGTCTGGGTTCAGGAAACGCTCAAACAGAAGGTCGTATTTTATGGGGTCGATATTGGTAATCTTCAATGCATAGGCCACTACCGAACCGGCTGCCGAGCCTCGTCCGGGCCCGACAGAAACTCCCATCTCCCGTGCAGCGCGTATGTAGTCCCACACTATGAGGAAGTAGCCGGGGAATCCCATCTTCTCTATGACACTCAGCTCGTAGTCCAGACGCTCCTTTACCTTGTCATCGAACGGGTCGCCGTAACGTTTCTTGCAACCTTCGTAGGCGAGGTACGACAGATAGAGGAACTGCTTGGCAATCATGAGCTGTTCGGTGAGCTTCTTGTCACCCGCCACGAAATCGTCCAGTGATTCGGCCGCCTGTGCCCGCTCTTTGGTCTCCTCGTCAGTAATCTTCTTGAGGAACGACACCTTCAGCTTCTGCTGGTCTATGGCAAAATCTTCGGGCGGAGCGAAGTTCGGCATCAACGGGCCGCGGTCGAGCTTGTACTCCTCCACCTTGTCGGCTATCTCCACCGTGTTGGCCAGAGCCTCGGGGTGGTCGGGAAAGAGTTCGGCCATCTCGTCGGGACTCTTGAAATACTCCTCGCCAGTGTAAATCATTCGGTTGGAGTCGCTGTCAGCCCCTGTGTTGATGCGGATGAGACGGTCGTGCGCTGCCGCATCGTCCTGATGGGTGAAGTGTACATCGTTGGTGGCAATCAACTTCACGCCGTGTTTGTCGGCCAGCTCCACCAATACCTTGTTTACCTGAGACTGTCTTTCGTATGTGTCATGAGGCTGCGTAGGTGTATGGGGTTTGTGCAGTTGCATCTCAAGGTAGTAGTCATCGCCGAAGACACTTTTGTACCAATCGATTACACGTTCGGCTTCGGCTATGTCGCCGTTCATGATGGCCTGCGGAATCTCGCCTCCCAAACATGCCGAGCAACAGATTATACCTTCATGCAGCTCCTGCAGAAGCGAAGAGTCTATTCGCGGGCGGTAGTAGAAGCCCTCGGTATAGCCCAACGATATGAGCTTTATGAGATTGTGGTAGCCCTTTTCGTTCTTGGCCAGCAATATGAGATGGTAGCTCTTTTTGCTTTCGGCAGACTTCAGGAAACGGTCTTTGGTCACATATGCCTCACAACCCAAAATGGGCTTTATACCCTCCTTGGTGGCTTTGTCATAAAACTCTTTCACTCCGAACATGTTGCCATGGTCGGTGATGGCCACAGCGGGCATCTCGTACTTCTTGGCCTGTTTTATGAGGGAAGATATGGATGCAGCACCGTCCAATATGGAATATTGTGTATGTACGTGTAAGTGAATGAATTGTGGCATAGCTCAAAAGTTTTTCCTGTCAAACAAAGGTATGAATATAATTTCCATTTGCATATACGGCGGCACTATTATTTATCAACAATTTTTCGTATCTTTAGGAAGAACCAAAACAGAAAATGTCATGAACAGCGATGTGGTTACTTTGGCGACGTTTTCATCGGCTGCCGAGGCGAATATTGTGGCCTCCATGCTGATGTCGATGGGTATAGAGATACAGGTGGTGAACGAAATTTCCACCACTGTAGTTACCTATGTGAATGACAATGTGGTGCGAATTCTGGTGGGGAAGGAGAATTATGAGCTTGCCCGCAAGATAATGGCTACCCGGTGTGAAAGGCAGGAGTGATTGTGGGAACTGTGGTCAGTTGGGGTTGAAAACAAAACTGCACAATTTACTGCCACAATACACGTCGTCTTGGAACGGCAGGGCTGTAGTCTTGCCCTAAAGGACATATTTTATCAGTACGAATCCACCGATAAGAAGAACTGTGAATGCGGTGACACACAAGTTGAAGTACTTGTCAATGAAACTCTTGATGGGAGTGCCGAACTTCCACACCAAAACCGCCTCGAGAAAGAATCTCGCTCCACGGGCCACGATCGAGGCCAGGATGAAGACCGAGAAACGGATTTGGCACACACCGGCCGCAATGGTGAATATCTTGTATGGTATGGGAGTGAAACCGGCTGTGAATACCGCCCAGAAGTTCCACTTCTGATATATGGTGCACACCGAGTCGAAACTCTCCTGCGAGAAGACTGCAGGAATGAACCAGTCATGCAACAGCGATGTCCATAATCCCCAGCCTATCGCATATCCTGCCATGGCACCCGTAACAGACCCCAATGTACATAAGAGTGCGAAACGGAAAGATTTCCGGGAACTTCCGAAACAGAGCGCCAGCAGAAGGATGTCGGGGGGGATGGGGAAGAAGCTCGATTCGGCAAATGCGAAGAGAAAGAGCGCCAGCGAGCCCCACTTGCTCTCGGCCCAGCCCAGCATCCAGTCGTAACAACGTCTTACTATATTCGGTTTCTCCATTTCTGTATCTCTGTGGTATCCGGTCTTAACGGTTCGTTGGATCTTTTAGAAAAAGCCCTATTTCTCACCGCATAAAAAAGGATGCTTTCCTGCAACCGGAACAGCACAAAAATACAAAGGGGAACCCGCATAAGCAAGTTCCCCTTCGATAAAATAACGTTTTTATAACTTGTCGAACTCCTCGTCGATTGATAGCGGTGCCTCTTTTGCGGAGGATGCCGCATCTTCCGAGACGTGTGCGGGCGAGGCCGTTTGTTCGAAGAACTCGGGCTTTGCTCTCTTTACATACGAAATCACATCCTCTATGCCGTCCGTGAATTTCGCAAAGTCCTCTTTGTAGAGATATAGCTTGTGCTTTTCGTAGACCGGTTCTCCGTCATGTCCGGTCTTTTTGCGGCTCTCGGTGATGGTCAGATAATAGTCGTTGCCTTTGGTGGCTTTTACATCGAAGAAATATGTCCTTCTTCCGGCACGGATTACTTTGGAGTATAGTTCTTCACCTTGTCCCTCCTCATAATCTCTTGCAAGGTCATTCTTTTGGTTCATCTTTATTTGGGTCGTTAATATGTGGTTTCAGCGTTAAAACAAATTTAGTCGTTTTGATGCGTTCTGCCAAATTTCGGGCAACTTTATTTTACTGGAAATCCCAACACGGCATTGTATCTCGCCGGGTCGCTGAGAAGTTCCACAGCTGCTGCAAAGGCCTTGTCGTCGTAAGCATTGATGATTCTGTAATACTCCGTTGTGCTCCACAGCTTTTGGGCGAAAAGGGCCTTGAGGTGAATCTTCATCTCCTGAGCCGAGGCGGATATGTCGTCCTCCGCTCCTGCCTTTATCCCGTTCTTCTCTCCCAACTCGCGCAATGCGGCAAGCATGCTGTCGTCTGCCATGAACTCTTGGTCGAAAGTTTCGAATGTGGCGAACCGTTTCGAGAGGGTCTCCCGCTCCTTTCCCAACACCGTGTTGACATACTCGTTTACAAGCCCTGCACGTACCAGACGGTTCCAGTATGCGTAGTTCTTGGTGGTGTCCAACGGGATGTAGATGTCGGGTGTAATGCCGCCTGCACCATATACCGTACGGTGGGTGCGGAGCGTTATGTATTGCGGTGCATCCGTATTTACCGAATCACGGTATTTCTCGTCATAGGCACGCTTGAGGTGGTCGGTGTAGTATCCGGCCGAATCACCGTTCTCGAACGGACGCTGTATGACTCTGCCCGAAGGAGTGTGGTAACGGGCTATGGTTATCCTTACAGCCGAGCCGTCCTTCATCTCAACTTGTCTCTGTACAAGTCCCTTGCCGAAAGTCGGCTGGCCTATCACCACGCCTCTGTCCCAGTCCTGTAGGGCTCCGGCCACAATCTCGCTGCCCGAGGCCGTGGATGCATCGGTGAGCACAACCACGCGCCCCTTGAATTCTCCATCCTTTTCGGACAGGTATTTCGATGAGGAGATTCTGCGGCCCTCGGTCGAAACAATCACAGCTCCCTTTGTCAGAAAATATTCGCTCATCTCTATGGCCTGGGTCATCAGACCGCCACCGTTGCCTCTGAGGTCTATTATGAGAGAACCGATACCTTGCATGTCATCTGCCGCCTTGCGGAACTCGCTCATGGTGTTTTGGGCAAACCGGTTGACCTTTATGTAGCCTGTCTCGGGAGTAACCTTGTAGGCGGCATCCACGGTGGTGATGGGTATGCGGTCGCGTGTAATTCTGAAATTTATCGGTTGGTTCACTCCTCGCCTTGCAACGGTTATGGTGACCAGACTGCCTCTCTCTCCGCGCAACAGTCTTCTTACATCGCCCTTACTTGCCCCAATGGCGCTCTTGCCGTCGACGGCTATGATTTTGTCGTTGGCCATCACACCGATGGATGCCGACGGACCGCCCGCTATGGTGTTTACAACGGTGATGGTGTCATTGAGTATGTCGAATTCTATGCCTATTCCGCTGAAGCTGCCACTCATGCTCTCATCTTCGGATTTCATGTCTTCGGCCGTGATGTAGGACGAGTGGGGATCCAGGGCTGAGAGCATTTCGGTTATGGCCGTTTCTATGAGCGACTTGTTGTCAAGGGTATCCACATACATCGCATTGAGGTAGTAGTAGAACTGGGTGAATTTCCTCAGTTGTTCCTCGGCACGGTTGCTGTCAGCCTGTTTCGTTGCGGGCGATTGTGCACCGGCCACTATCGGCAACAGAAGCAATGCGATATAGAGCAGGGCCTTTTTCATCGTTATGCTTTCAGATAGTTGCACAATTCCCCGAATGCCACCGACTTCTGTTCTCCGGACAGCATGTTCTTTACGGTGGCCATCTGTTCTGTAGCCTCCTTGTCACCTATGATTACCACATACGGTATTCCGCGACGGTTGGCATACTCCATCTGTTTCTTCATCTTGGATGCCTCTGGATAGATTTCAGAGGGTATACCTTTGGCTCTCAATGCGCTTATCTGACGCAATGCGCACAGTTCCTCGTCTCTGCCGAAGTTGACGAAAAGCACCTTGGTCGTGAGGCCCGCCTCGTCGGGGAAAAGCCCCAGACCGCTCATCACGTCATAGATTCTGTCGGCACCGAACGAGATTCCCACTCCCGATGTGTCGGGCAGTCCGAATATTCCCGTCAAATCGTCGTAACGTCCGCCGCCGCATATGCTGCCCATAGCGAAATCCTTGGCCTTCACCTCGAAAATGGCTCCCGTGTAGTAGTTCAGTCCGCGGGCGAGCGAGAGGTCCACCTCTATCTCAAGCGAGTTTCCCGTCTTCTCCACATATCCGAATATGGTCTCCACCTCTTCAATGCCTTTCATGCCTGTCGGCGAGGAGCCTATGATGCCTTTCAGCTTTTCCAGTTTCTCACGGTTGCTGCCCGAGAGTTGCAGTATCGGTTCGAGCTTGTCCACCGCTTCACGGTCTATGCCACGCTCCATGAGTTCGGCCTCCACGTTCTCGAGTCCTATCTTGTCCAGCTTGTCAATGGCTACCGTGATGTCAATCATCTTGTCGGCATGGCCGATTGTCTCGGCTATTCCGTAGAGAATCTTGCGGTTGTTGATTTTCATCACGACATTTATGCCCAACTTCGCAAAGACCGTCTCTGCAATCTGCATCAGTTCGAATTCATAGAGCAAAGACTTGCTGCCCACTACATCCACATCGCATTGGTAGAATTCGCGGTAACGTCCCTTCTGAGGACGGTCGGCACGCCATACGGGCTGTACCTGATAGCGCTTGAAAGGGAACGAAATCTCGTTCTGGTGCTGCACCACAAAGCGTGCGAACGGTACCGTAAGGTCATAGCGCAGGCCTTTTTCGCATATTTTGGAGGCAAGCGCATTGGGATTCGACATCGCATCTGCAGTTATGTTCTGGGTGAAATCACCGGAGTTGAGTACTTTGAACAGCAGCTTGTCGCCCTCGTCACCGTATTTGCCCAGCAGGGTGGAGAGGTTCTCCATGGCAGGGGTTTCCAACGGAGAATATCCATAGGCTTTGAATACACTTTTTATGGTGTCGAACATGTAGGTGCGACGTGTCATTTCGGCAGGCGAGAAGTCGCGCGTGCCTTTGGGTATGGATGGTTTCTGAACGGTCATATTGTCTGTAGTTCTGTATTGGTTTATGAAATCACAAAGTTAAGAAAAAAGGCAGAAGAATACTATATTCTTGTTGTGTCATTTCAAAAGCCCATTTCTGTCGACTGCCTTGATCCACATGTCTGCCATGCGCTGATGTCCGGCTGCTGTAGGATGAATTCCGTCCCATATCCAGTAGGTGGACTGTGTTTCCGGGGTTTTGCGCATCAGTTTTTCAAAAAGAAGATCAAAAGGCAGATATACGGCCTTGTAATCCGTTGCAATACGTTTTACCACCGCATCACATTCCCGAATTAATTCTGCCCGTTTGTCGTAATCGGGCTTGTTTTTCATCTTTCCTGTATTGGCTACAAATGGGGCGCACAACACTATCTTAATGTCAGGATTGGTCTCCAAGGAGGCATTGAGCAATTTGCGGTATCTTTGTTCCCAGCTCACAAAATCAAACGGGCCTTCTCCTTTCTGCATGAAAGCATCAATGTCATTGGTGCCTATCAGAATCGACAGTACATCGGGATTTATGTCAATGGCATCGGCCTGCCAGCGTTGCTCCAGGTCTGCCAGCGTGTTTCCGCTTATCCCCCTGTTGTAGAAACAGAACTCTTTTGAGGGGTATTTGCTTTGGTAATGGGCTGCGCACAAAAACATGAAACCATGTCCATATATATGGTTCATGTCGCTTAGGGAACGTTCGGCTGACGGCTTGGATCGGCCGCCGCTGTTGCCCCACGCGCCGTCTGTAATGGAATCACCGATAAACAGAATCTTCTTGCCTGCCATTCCAGCGGTAGGCAACATTACAGTAAATGCAATCATGCACAACAATATTCTGCAAACAGCCGAGATGCGCTTTTG
Source organism: Tidjanibacter sp. (assembly GCA_963640325.1). Taxonomy (GTDB): domain Bacteria; phylum Bacteroidota; class Bacteroidia; order Bacteroidales; family Rikenellaceae; genus Tidjanibacter. Next base: position 81,770 of record CAVHXY010000008.1, on the reverse strand, counting down.
CCGAACTGAACGATAGGAATTGATAAACATTGTTTTATGAAAATTAACAGGATGAAACCATAAAGATAGCAAATAAAATTAAAATATTGTCATATCCCGGATTATTTGGCGGGTGTCGCATAGAAAGGAAACGTTTGTCTCCCGCATACCCCACATTGACGCATCAGAAGCCGTGAACAGCTCGTTACCAACAAAGCATTTCGGTATATTGCGGAAAAATGCTATTTTTGAGCGAAATATTTTGTGTTATGGAATTACAGAAAGGATTGAGGGCTGTCTCTTCGGAGATGGTCGAGGAGAGCAAGTGTGCCGTCAATGTCGGTTCGGGTGACCTGATGGTCTATGCCACGCCCGCAATGACAGCGCTGATGGAGAATGCCGCCATGAAAGCGGTCGCTGCGGCATTGCCCGATGGCAGTACCACCGTGGGGTCGTCCATCTCGGTGTCGCATGTCAAACCGTCACCCGTGGGTCGTGTCATCACAGCCGCTGCAGTATTGCAGCAGGTGGACGGTCGCAAACTTACATTCTCGGTGAGTGCATCCGATACACAGGGTGTTATAGGCGAGGGCACGCATGTGCGCTATATTGTCGACCGCGAAAAGTTCCTTTCGAAATTGCTGTAGCCAATTGTTCCGGCAAAACTTCTCTTTGGCGGCGGTGTGTCGCTGTCTTCCTGGTGCCATCGCCACAAAACAGACAGTCCTCTGACAACTATGCCTTTTGCCTCAACTGCAACAGTCCGTCGCTCAAATCCTTTATGGCGAGTCTCAATTCGTTGCTGAGGCGTTGTTTCTCGTCATGCGGATTGTTGTCGGGATTGAACACTATGGGCTTGCCTATCTTGAGAATGCGTTCCTTGCGGCTGATATACATCGGATAGAATGGGATGCATCTGCCGCTCTGCCGGAAATAGAGTCTCCCAATACTTGCGAATCCGGTCGCAAGGTCACCCAACTGTTCCTTGCTGTGCAGAAACGAATCGGCATCTTCATCAATGATGCTCACCGGACGTTCCGGAAAAATCAACACATTGTCCGATTCCTGCAATGCTTCTATCGTATCATTGAAAGTCTTGAGCAGACGGCGGTTGGAACCTCTCTCCACAGCAATGGGGTTGAAAGCGTTCAATGCCCAAGTCACAGGTCCGGCCACCAGGTAGGCCAAGCGGTGCTGCATTTTCTCCGACAGGAGCGGCAGGCGGTGGAAAAAGGTCTTGAACATGTCGTCGGCCGCATGCTGGCGGTCGAGCATTACGTTGTGTACCCACGGACGGAAATATGTCGGCAGATACATGGCAGCAGCCATGGGACCCTCCCAAACTCCATGGTTGCAGATGAAGATGGCGGGGTAGTCCTTCTTGTTCAGATTCTCTTTGCCTTGCACTCTGAGGCGGAAGAATGGTTTCAGAAACCAAATGACAATCTTCACACCGGCTCTTACACGGTGTTTGTGAATGAACATCTTGCGCAGGTTTTCGCGTGTACGGGCATTGCGGATATAGCCGGCATAGAAATCATAGAGCTTTTCGCGGCTGCGTTCGTCCATGGGTTGCTTCATTGCAAAAATCACGGCGGCGAGCATGAACAGGGCCGGAATCTGCACAATGATGGTTCTGAAGAGTTTGGGAATTTCGCCGTGTCTGTATCCAGCAACTACGAGATACCACACTACAATGACAATCAGCGCAATGAGGTTGGCCGCCATAATGGCTACCGAATGGACTATTTCATCGTTCCGGCGCATCTCCTTCACCGGAATCCTATTGCCTGACAGCCGTGCCACAAGCTTGAAATCATTGTCCAACTGTTGGGCTACAGCATTGGTCGATGCTATGCCGAAAGCCCAAAACATGGTGTATATGATTATCTTGAAGAGTTCCGTGCTGCGGTAAAGCAATACAGACCCGATAATCCATATCGTCGCTCCTAAAACGAAGGTGCTGACCCTCAGCCCAAGACCGCGTTTCTGCAGCGAGAATTTGAATACCGCAAAAACTGCCATCAGAAATCCTATCCACAGAAGCATATAGAGATATGTGGAATAGAAGGTCTTGAGGTGTGTGAAAGAGACAAAGCACATATACATCATGCCACCCAGCAGAAATGCAATACCGCTGTAGAGCGTGGTGCTGGTGAATACATCGTAGGAACGAATCTTGCGCAGAGCCCTCATCTTGGGCGAATCCCCACATCGTCTGATACGGAGAAATGCATCCACACTTCGCAGAACGAGATAGCTGACCATGCCCCAGAAAGGAGAGTCCAACAACACTTCGCTGCCCCACATGAATGCTATGAAGAGCAGAAAATCGACAAAAACGTCATACTGTATTGCTATGTCCGGATATCTCTTGCTGTTTTTCATCTGTGCGTTCTTGAACCGTGAATGAATAACCGGTGCAACCGTATTCCTCGCCCTTGAATATGCGGTTTATAATCATTTTGCATTGCTACAGCATCCTCGTTCCATTACAGTGTGTGTTGAGAAATCCTTTATTTCTCTTCCTTCTTTTTCTGAGAGTAAGGATTGTGCTTGATAAAAGTTATTGTTCCTGAAACTCCTGTATTCTCTTTCTGTACCTTCTGTGGAGTCTGCTTGATGAAACCTAGTCTGTTCATACGTTTCTCCATATCTTTGCTTATAAATTCCCTTAAACTTTCCTTCTTTTCCATTGTTAAATATATTTTCTATTTTACTTGCCCACTGATTACACAGTTCCATATAGGCTTTAATTCGCTCCTCAGAGGGAAAGCGCCACTGATGGCATTTATTCTTCACCGATGGCCTTCAGACGGAGCAAGGCCTCAAGGAAGTAGTAATCTCCGTAGGTGAGCGGAACATCTATCTCCGAACCCGAAGGTTTGTTGCCCACACCGTGCTTCAGCAAGAATCCGCACTCGGTACCCGTTTCGGCGAGATATTCGGGTGAGGCGAGCGTACGCAACTGTTTCTCGGCCGTAGCCAGATAGTGGGTGGCTTGCTCCTTGTCGGCTACATATTGCGACAATTCAATCAATCCTGAAGCCATTATGGCTGCTGCCGAGGAGTCGCGGTAGTCATCCGGAATGGCTGTCGAATCGTAGTCCCAATAGGGGATGCCGTCGGCGGGCAGTCGTCCGATGAGCATATCGGCCACATGCTCGGCCTGTTCACGGTATTTCTCGTTGCCTGTCTCGCGGTACATCATCGTGTAGCCATACAGAGCCCACGACTGTCCGCGTGCCCATGATGAGTCGTCGGCGAATCCCTGCTTTGTCTGGCGTGCCCGCACGGCACCTGTCTCGGGATCGTAGTCCACCACATGGAATGTCGAGTAGTCCTCCCTGAAGTGGTTCTTTATGGTGGTGTCGGCATGGCTCAGTGCAATGTCGCTCAGCGAAGTGTCACCCGTCTGCTTGCTTACGAACATGAGCAGCTCAAGGTTCATCATGTTGTCAATGATTACTGGATATATCCAGTTGCCCATCTTGTTCCAGCTCTGTATGACACCGGTATTGGGGTTGAAACGTGTGGCGAGCGAACGGGCACCGGTGTAGAGCGGTTCGCGGTATTTTTCATCACCCGTCAGACGCAACGCATTGCCGTAGCTGCAATAGAGCATGAAACCGACGTCGTGGTTGTCGGTAACGTATTTCACGGAGTCAAGGCGCAGGGTGTATTCTTCGGCTATCTTCTTCATCTGCTCCGAGTAGGTGTATTCGTATATGTACCATGCCGTGCCAGGGAAGAAACCGCTGATCCATGAGTATATCGAGGTCGTCTTCAGCGTTCCGTCCACGTTTACCGTCTGCGGAACGGCAACTCCGTCGAGTTGTGAATAGAGGAATTCATATTGCTGCTCGGCTGTATCCATCACCCTTTGAGTCAACTCTTCCATGCTCTCCTGATCCGAGCACGACAGCAATGTTGCCATGCTGACGAGTATCAGTAACAGTCTTTTCATGTCGTGTGCTTTTTATGGTTCGTTATTCTCTTTGTGTTGCAATATGGTACTATTCCATAAGTTTCCTGTATTTTACCCTGTGTGGTGTGACATCCACACCCATGGCTCGTTTGTGCTCCTCATACTCGCTGTAGGAACCTTCGAACCATACGACCTTGCCGTCATCTTCGAACGAGAGGATGTGTGTGGCGATACGGTCCAGAAACCAGCGGTCGTGCGAGATTACCACTGCACAGCCTGCAAAGTTCTCCAGACCTTCCTCCAAAGCACGCATCGTATTGACATCGATGTCGTTGGTAGGCTCATCCAGCAACAATACGTTCCCCTCCTCCTTGAGCGCCAGTGCCAGATGCAGGCGGTTCCGCTCGCCGCCCGACAGCACTCCGCATTTCTTCTCCTGATCGGCTCCCGAAAAGTTGAACCGTCCCACATAGGCACGGGCGTTTATCGAACGGTTGCCGAGCGTGATTATCTCACTGTTTTGGGATATGACCTCAAAGACACTCTTTTCGGGGTCTATGGACTTGTGCTGCTGGTCTACATATGCTATCTTGACAGTATCGCCTATCTTGAAACTTCCCGAGGTAGGCTGTTCTAGTCCCATAATCATTCTGAACAGGGTGGTCTTTCCCGTTCCGTTGGCACCTATTACACCGACTATTCCCGCAGGCGGCAATACGAAGTCGAGATGTTCGTAAAGCAGTCTTTCACCGAATGACTTGCTGACATCGTGCGCTTCGATTACTACATTGCCCAATCGCGGACCGTTGGGAATATATATCTCCAGCTTCTCCTCCTTCTGCTTGGCATCCTCGTTGAGCATCTTGTCATAGGCCGACAGACGTGCCTTGCTTTTGGCTTGCCGAGCCTTGGGGCTCATGCGCACCCATTCCAACTCTCTTTCGAGTGTCTTGCGGCGCTTGCTCTCCTGCTTTTCCTCCTGTGCCAATCGGTTGCTCTTCTGCTCCAGCCAACTCGAGTAGTTCCCCTTCCACGGAATGCCCTCGCCTCTGTCGAGTTCGAGAATCCATCCCGCCACATTGTCAAGGAAATAACGGTCGTGGGTTACGGCGATGACCGTACCTTTGTATTGTTGCAGATGCTGCTCCAGCCAGTCAATGCTCTCCGCATCGAGGTGGTTGGTAGGCTCGTCGAGCAGAAGGACATCTGGCTGCTGCAGCAACAGACGGCAGAGTGCGACACGGCGACGCTCACCCCCGGAGAGTGTCGCCACATTCTGATCCGGATCGGGACAGCGCAGTGCATCCATTGCTCTCTCCAGTACACTGTCGAGTTCCCAGCCGTTCACGCGGTCAATTGCCTCCGTAAGTTCTCCCTGACGCTCTATGAGCTTGTTCATCTGCTCGTCGTCCATGGGCTCCATGAACCTGTTGTTTATCTCCTCATACTCCTTCATCAGAGCCACCGTCTCGGCGCAACCCTCCTGAACGATTTCCTTTACTGTCTTCGAGGGGTCCAGTTGAGGCTCCTGCTCAAGGTATCCTACCGAGTAGCCGGGCGAAAAGACCACCTCGCCCTGAAAGTTCTTGTCGATGCCTGCGATGATCTTCATGAGGGTCGATTTTCCCGAACCGTTCAGACCGATGATGCCTATCTTGGCACCATAGAAAAACGAAAGGTATATGTTGTTGAGAATCTTTTTCTGGTTGACCAGCGTTTTGCTCACGCCAACCATTGAGAATATTATTTTTTCGTCTGCCATAAAAATGTTGGGTATTTGTGTGTTTGCCACAGTATCTGTATCGCAAATATAAGAATTTCATTTCAATAAACACCAATCCCGTGTCAGGGCACTTTAGGGCTTATTAAAATTTTATGGATTTAACTTATTGTTAAGTTTTGCAAAAAAGTTCATTAAAAAGTATTCTTTTTCAGATTGATTTGTTATTTTTGTTACGCATTGTTAAATGTGAGTCGGCAGAATGGCCGTTTGCATGGAGCTAATGCAGTAGTTTAATCCGATAAAAAACGTATAAATTATGATGTCTATCCCATCGGCCGTGGAGGCTGTAATCAAGAAGAGACCTTTTCTGGAAGGCGCATTGGTTGACGGATTGATAAATCTGTCTGCACTTGCACGCCAGTTGAAACCCGATGTGGAGAAGATCGTAGGGAAAGAGGTCAATGACAGTGCCGTGATTATGGCTCTGAACCGTTTGGTACCGCGTCTGGAGTTGATTTCCACCATGAAGGTGCGCAAGGTTGTGGAGAATATAGGCGATGTCATTGTCCGTTCGGATCTCTCGGACTTCACGTTCGTGAATTCGCAGACACTATACAACAAACAGGCGGAGCTCCTCAATCAGGTGCAGGAGATGAAGAATGTGTTCTGTACTTTTTCGCAGGGAATATACGAGACTACCATTGTGGTGAGCGATCTCATCAAACCATTGGTGAACGAGATTTTTGCAGGTGAGAAGAAGATTGCCGAAAACAGCAGCCTCTCGATGATAACGGTGAAACTGCCGGCAGACAACAGTATCTGTCCCGGCGTGTACTACTATCTCTTCAAGGAGTTGGCTTGGGACAGCATAAATGTTGTGGAGGTGATCAGTACTACCAACGAGTTCTCCATCGTAGTGAGCGACAATGATGTACACCGTGCGTTCTCCATCCTTATGGATGCCAAGCGCAATGTGGAGGTAAGCGAGATATAGCATTGGACCATTTCGGGACGTGTAACCGAAGGCAACAATAAAAAGAAGTCGGGCGGAAAACATTTCCGCCCGACTTCTTTTATGTAATATCTTACAAATTATTTTGCCGGCATTTCGTAGAATTCAATCTCGAGTATGCGCAACTGGTTCTTGGCATTGGGATCATCCACACCGCGCATGAGATCGAACTCCAGCGAGTGTGATGTCTTGGGGGCATTGGCCTCCTGGACAGGCCCGGGTTGCTGCATCATTGCGGGACGCTGCATTGCAGTCTGCGGTCCCTGCGGACCGCCTTGAGGCATTCCGGCCTGTGGCATCTGCCCTTGAGGAGGCATCTGTCCCTGAGGCATTCCCTGTTGAGCCGGTTGTGGGGTAGGTGCGGTCTGAGTCGAAGCAGAGGCTTTCTCGGCCGCAGCCTTTTCGTCTTTCAACTCCACGATATACTGGAAGAAGTCATCGCCCTTCGTTACGGGGCCGAGCATCTTTATGGTTACCTTGTCTGCCTTCACGGGGTCGAACTTGAAGTAGTTGAATCCGAGAGTCATTTGTGTCAATCCCCTGAAAACCTCCTTGTCACCCACCGTGATGGATATGGGCGAATTGTAGACACGGTATCCGCTGAACTTGGCGTCTATCTCCGATATCATGGCCTCGCGTTCGAGTGTGAATGTGATCCATGCATTGTCTACGTTGTCATCGGTGTTGCGCCATTCGGAGAGCTCGTTGTCATCGTGGCTCTTGTACGCATCCTGAGTGTCACAACCGGCAACTGCCGACTTGACGGGTACATCTATGCGCTTCACTGTGTAGGAATCACCTGCCGGAGTCTCGCCACGGGAGAGGTAGGAGGGCTGGTGCTCGCTGCTGATGTAACGGCCAAGACCGTCTACAGTCTCCACCGTCTTTGTCTCGAGTTCTATCGTGGCCGGCTGCAGTCCCTCGGCTGTGGCGGTGATTTTTATACGGCCCGGGTGTGTTGTCGAACGGATTATTGCACGGTTTACTCCGCACTCCACGGGGAGCGATTTCGAAAGTATGTAGTTGTCGGGACCTTGGCCTATGCCTCCGCGCCACTCTGCATCACCTTCTATCGTGAAGGTTACCATGTCGTTGGCCAACGGGTTGCGGTTGCCGTTGGCATCAACTGCCTCAAATTCCAGCAATGCAACATCGGCACCGTCTGCAAGGAATCCGTCGGGAGCGGTCATGGCCTTGAGCTTCAATGCCACAGCGCCCCCCACAGTCCTCTTTTCAGTGCGGCATACCTCTTTGCCGTTCGCATCATAGCTTATGGCAGTGAGCGTGCCGGCCTCCCATTTCACCTCGGGGAACGTGAAGAGGAAATTGAATTTGCGTTCACCCATTCCAAGGCTTTTGCCGTTCAGCAACAGCTCGACATTTTCGCCCGTGGAAACAACATATACCGGTTTCGTGACATCGGCCGTATAGTTCCAGTGTCCCACAATGTATGAATCGTAATGGTCTACATCAACCCAGCAGTTCCACATTACCTTGTGGGCGTAGTACACATCCTTGGCAATTCTCATCGGGTCTACCACGCCGCTGCGGCGGTAGTTTTCGGCCCCGCGGCTGTGGGTGTTCGAGTCGGAGAAGATGATGTTCACGGCACCCGAATTGACTCTGCGGCCTGTTCCGGGACGGATGATGTAGTAGTCGTTCCAGCGCTCCACGAGCTGCACTACGAACGAATCCTGATTGCGGTTGTAGACTGGTGCCGGGGCATTGCGGTACAAGGGACCGTCACCGTCCTTGTGGAACGGATACGAATAGTCGTCCCAATATTTGCGGAGGCCTTCGTCACGGCAATATTCTGTACCCCACATGGGGTGCCTTGCGCTCTTGTTCATATAGAGCATTTCGCCGCCCCACTCGGCAATCTTGCTGTCAAGCATCTCGCGTGAACCTATGGCACGACCGCCGTTGGGGTCGTACATGTCGCGTATATCCTTCATCTCGGCCATGTGCTCCTCGGAAATCATCTCGTTTCCGCACTCATAGAATATGACGCTCGGATTGTTGCGGCTGTAGATTATCGCAGCACGCATGAGCTCCTTGCGCTGCTCCCACTGTCGGCCCTTGGCATCCTTTTCGGCATCACCGGCCGGCAGAGCCTGGATAAGGCCCACACGGTCGAACGACTCTATCTCCTGTTTCCAGGGTGTTACGTGCATCCAGCGTACCAGATTGGCATTGTCCTCCACCATGAGGCGATTGCTGTAGTCGCTCAACCATGCCGGGAACGAGGTGCCGAGTGCCGGCCACTCGTTGGTGGAACGTTGTGCATAACCCTTGAGCTGCAGCACGCGGTCGTTGAGCCAGAACATTCCGTCACCGAACCTGGTCTTGCGGAATCCGGTGCGCGTCTTCACCACATCGGTGGCTTTGCCGTCAGTGTAGATTGCCGTGTATACATTGTAAAGATAGCCGTAGCCCCAGCTCCAGAAGTGCAGTCCCGAGACATCGCCGTCTATTTTCAGTGTTTCGGTAGCTCCGGCGCCAATTGTCACGGGCGAAGACTTGACACTCTTTATGATCTTGCCGTCCATGTCCTCTATAACCATCTCGAGCACTACGCTCTTGGGCTCGGCATATTCGTTGCGAACTTCGGTCTCGGCATTGACCTTTGCACTGCGCGAAGGAACATCCATATTGGTGGCATATACATATGTGCCTGTCGTTCCGAGATTGTTGTAGAGCGGCAGGGTCTGGTAGAGCTTGTCAGTTACATACAGATAGACGCTGCGGTTCAGACCTCCGTAGTTGGCATTGAAACTCGTGTGGTTCCACTGGAACGAAGTCCCCGTGGCGCGCTCCTTGTATTTGTAGTCACTGTCGGTACGCACTGCCACGATGTTTTCGCCGTCGGCATTGATGTAGTCGGTGATGTCTATTCCGAATGCCATCACTCCGTCCTCGCTGAGAATCAAATTGTGGCCGTTTACATAGACTTCGGCTGCCTGACGAGCTCCTTCGAATTCAAGAAACATCTTTTTCCCCTTGTCCTCGGTGGGTATGGAGAAGTGTTTCCTGTACCATACTATGCCGGTCGGCAGGTCGCTGATCGTGTTGCGGAATGCATAGTCCTCGTTGTGGGCACGGGGCAGGGTTATGCGTTCCCAGGCCGCATCGTTGAATGACGGCAATTGGGCATTCTTCTCGTCGCCTCGCATGAGACGCCAGTCGGAGTTGAAATTGTACTTGATTCGTCGGTTGTCCTTGTAATCGGGGGCTGCCCATGCATTTAGCGCCAAAAGAACGGCACAGGACAAACTTGCATAGAATAGACCTTTCCTCATTTTTGAAGTTTTATTAGGGGTGTTTTACGATATTTATGCCATGCATGAACAAGGACATGGCATAGTCGCATAGTTTGTTGGTTTTGCAAAAATAATTAAATTTGTGAGCTTTTAAAGACTTTAAATGGAAAACATAAGGAATTTCTGCATCATCGCACACATCGACCACGGCAAAAGCACGCTGGCCGACAGGATGCTCGAATTTACCAAGACTGTCAGCGAACGTGAATTGCAGGCGCAGGTGCTCGACGATATGGATCTCGAGCGCGAGAAGGGCATTACCATCAAGAGCCATGCCATTCAGATGGACTATGTCTCTGGCGGCAAGAAATACGTTCTCAACCTCATAGACACTCCGGGACACGTGGATTTCTCATATGAGGTCTCACGTGCAATCGCCTCGTGCGAAGGGGCTCTGCTTGTGGTGGACGCTTCGCAGGGTATACAGGCACAGACGATATCCAACCTCTATCTCGCCCTCGAGCACGACCTTGAGATAATTCCGGTTATAAACAAGATAGACATGGATTCGGCCATGGTGGACGAGGTCCGTGACCAGATAGTGGAACTGCTCGGATGCAGGGAGGAGGATGTTCTGCTGGCATCGGCACGTACCGGTGTGGGCATACCGGAGATACTGGAAGCTATCGTGGCACGTGTGCCTGCCCCCCAAGGGGACGACAAGGCACCGTTGCAGGCTCTCATATTCGACTCGGTGTTCAATCCGTTCCGGGGTATCATTGCCTATTTCAGGGTGTTCAACGGTACGATGCATACTGGCGATAGAGTGAAGTTCTTCAATCTCGGCAGCGAGTATGAGGCTGATGAAATAGGTGTGCTGAAGCTGAAACTGTCACCGCGTGACGAGATAAAGGCCGGCGATGTTGGTTATATCATATCGGGCATAAAGACATCCAAGGATGTCAAGGTGGGAGATACAATTACCCATGTGGACAATCCGTGCGAGAGCGCTGTCAAGGGTTTCCAGGATGTCAAGTCGATGGTCTTTGCCGGAGTCTATCCCGTGGAGGCCGATGAGTACGAAGACTTGCGTGCTTCACTCGAGAAACTGCAGCTCAACGATGCTTCGCTCACATTTGAGCCGGAGAGTTCCATGGCGCTCGGTTTCGGATTCCGTTGCGGATTTCTCGGGCTGTTGCATATGGAGATTATTCAGGAACGTCTCTACCGTGAGTTCGACATGGACGTGATTACCACTGTTCCCAACGTCTCTTTTAAGGTGACTACCAAGAAGGGCGAAGTGATAGATGTGCACAATCCCTCCGGAATGCCAGAAGTGACCCTCATCGACAAGGTGGAGGAACCCTACATAAAGGCACAGATAATCACCAAGAACGACTTTTTGGGTAGCGTCATAAAACTCTGCATTGACAAACGCGGCACATTGCTCAATCAGGTCTATGTAGGGCACGACCGTGTGGAGGTTACTTTCGACATGCCTCTTTCGGAGATAGTGTTCGACTTTTACGACAAGCTCAAGAGCATTTCGCGCGGTTATGCCTCGTTTGACTACCATCAGACCGGATACAAGGAGAGCAAACTTGTCAAGCTTGACATATTGCTCAACGGCGAGCCGGTTGATGCGCTTTCGTCGCTCATATACGTAGACCATGCCTATGATTTTGGGCGCCGCATGTGCGAGAAACTCAAGGAACTCTTGCCCCGCCAGCAGTTCGACATAGCCATTCAGGCGGCCATAGGCGGCAAGATCATAGCCCGCGAAACTGTGCGTCAGGTGCGCAAGGATGTGACTGCCAAGTGCTACGGCGGAGATATATCGCGTAAGCGCAAATTGCTCGAGAAACAGAAAAAAGGCAAGAAACGCATGCGCCAGATAGGAAATGTGGAGGTACCCCAGTCGGCATTCCTCGCAATACTTAAAATGGATTAACCAACAAATTATTTGATATTATGGACTACAAAGCATCTGAAGAGAGATATTCTTCAATGACCTATGCGAGATGCGGAAACAGCGGACTGCTGTTGCCGTCCATATCTCTCGGTTTGTGGCAGAACTTCGGATTCGTGAACGATTTCGACAACTGCGAGAAAATTTTGCAGGCCGCTTTCGACAAAGGCATCACCTGCTTCGATCTGGCCAACAACTACGGCCCTCCCTACGGAAGCGCAGAGAGCAATTTCGGCAAGATATTTGCCCGCAACTTCAAACCCTACCGCGATGAGATACTTGTCACCAGCAAGGCAGGATATGACATGTGGCCGGGTCCTTATGGCAATTGGGGCTCGCGCAAATATCTGATTGCAAGCTGCGACCAGAGTCTCAAGCGTATGGGACTCGATTATGTGGACATCTTCTATTCGCACCGTTTCGATCCTGAGACTCCGCTGGAGGAGACCATGGGTGCATTGGACTATATCGTCCGCTCGGGCCGTGCCATGTATGCGGGCCTGTCCAACTATCCCGTGGACAAGTTTTTGGAGGCAGTGGCGATTCTGCGCCGTTTGGGAACACCGTGCCTGGTACACCAGATACGTTACTCGATGTTGGTGCGTGAGGTCGGTGAGTCTCTTTTCGATGCCCAACAGCGTGAAGGAGTGGGTTGCGTGACTTTCTCGCCTTTGGCACAGGGACAGCTCACGGACCGTTATCTCAACGGCATACCCAAGGATTCACGTGCGGCCCGCGAGGGATTCCTCAAGTCGGCCGTTGTGGAGCAGAACCTTCCCAAGGTGCGTGCGCTCAACGAGGTAGCCAAGAGAAGGGGACAGACATTGGCTCAGATGGCACTTTCGTGGCAGTTGGGCAGCGGCAATGTGACTTCGGTCATCATTGGCGTAAGTTCGCTCAAACAGCTGGATGACAACCTGACCGCATTGGACAACATATCTTATTCGGAGCAGGAGATTGCTGAGATAAACGAGATTCTCGGTGCGTAGAGCGAGTTTGTGCAGAGAGGAAAAAGAGAATAATACGTTTGACAAAAATCATGAAAAAAACAATTATCGATCTATTCGAAGGGACTGTTGCCGCACATGGCGACAGCCCTTTTTTGTGGGAAAAGAGTACGGACAAGTTTGAGCCTACCACTTACAGTATGGCCAAGGAACAGGCACTGGCCATAGGGGCAGGCCTTGCGGAGCTTGGGGTGAAAAAGGGAGACTGTGTATCCATCTTGTCCGAGGGGCGTAATGCATGGATTATTTCAGAACTCGGTCTGCTGTATGCAGGAGCAGTGAGTGTCCCCCTGTCCATCAAGCTGGAGGAGAGCAACGACCTTACGTTCCGTCTGCAGCATGCCGAGGTGAAGGTTATCTTTGTCTCCGCCCAGCAACTGGCCAAATTGCGTAGGGTCAAAGAGCAGTTGCCATGCATGACACATGTCATTGTCATGGACGATGTTCCGTTGGAGGAGAAGGAGATGACACTCAAGGAGCTTGTGGCCAAAGGCAACAAGTTGCTCGGTGATGCAGAGGCCCGCAAGGCATTTGTGGCAGTGGGCCAGAACCTGCAGAACGAAGATTATGCCACCATAACATACACTTCGGGAACCACGGCCGACCCCAAAGGCGTTGTTCTCACACACCGCAACTACACGGCCAACATAGAGCAGGCGCTCTCCTGCATCGACATCCCGTCGACATACAGGACGCTTATCATACTGCCGTTGGACCATTGCTTTGCACATGTGGTGGGGTTCTACCTCATGATTCACAAAGGTGCTTCACTTGCAACCGTACACGGCAAAACGCCGGCAGAGACACTCCGTAACATTCCGGGCGACATAAAGGATTTCAAGCCCGATTTCCTTCTGTCGGTTCCTGCCTTGTCGAAGAATTTCCGCAAAAACATCGAGAAGGGTATAGCGGCCAAAGGCAAAGCTACGGAACGTCTCTTCAAGTTCGCGCTCAAGGTCTCGTATGCCTACAATAGGGACGGTTATACCAAGGGGCAGGGGCTCTCTTGCTTGCTCAAGCCGCTGGTTGCTCTCTTTGACAAGATTCTCTACAGCAAGATACGCGAGAATTTCGGAGGCAACCTGAAGTTCTTCATCGGAGGAGGAGCATTGCTCGATTCGGAGTTGCAGCGCTTCTTCTATGCGATAGGAGTACCCATCTATCAGGGATACGGACTTTCGGAGGCCACTCCCGTAATCTCCACGAACACTCCCGCCCGACACCGTTTCGGCTCGTCGGGTGTTATGGTGCGCCCGATGGAGATGCGCATAAAGGACGAAAACGGCAATGACCTGCCTTTGGGAGTGCAGGGAGAGATGGTCATCAAGGGCGAGAATGTCATGGCCGGCTATTGGAAGAATCCCGAAGCTACGGCCGCTACGGTCAAGGACGGCTGGCTCTATACGGGCGACATGGGATATATCGGCAAGACGGACGGTCTGCTCTATGTCTTGGGTCGCTACAAAAGTCTTCTTATTTCGAGTGATGGCGAGAAATACAGCCCGGAGGGAATGGAGGAGAACTTCGTGGGACAGTCACCCTATATTGAGAATGTGGTTCTCTACAACAATCAGTCACCTTATACGACCATGTTGCTTGTCCCCAATTTCGATACTGTGAACAAATATCTTGACGAGCGGGGTGTCGCCGGCAAGGAGAGGGGACGAGTTGCGGTGAAACTGCTGGAACAGGAGATGGGTAAATACCATCGTGGCGGTGAGTTCAACGGTCAGTTCCCCGATCGCTGGCTGCCTGCAACGTTTGCTGTTCTGGACGAAAACTTCTCGGAGAAAAACGGTCTGGTGAACAGTACGATGAAGGTGGTGCGCGGCAAGGTGGAGAAACTCTATGCCGACCGCATAAAGTATATGTATACTGCCGAGGGCAAGGATTTGTACAATCCGAAGAACGTGGCAGTCTTTGCGGTGGATAAGTAGCTGATAGTTCACTGCATATCAGGCGCTTGCATGTCAGACGTACAACCCTTCATGCAGTAACCACCAAAATGGCCCCTTAACAATGAAGCGTCCGGGATTCAATCCCAGACGCTTCATTGTTTGCAGTATAAGCACGTTCTATTTTTCGGGTGCGTGCTCAAGAGTATAGGTCAAATATCGCCAGAATCGTTCAACCGAAGCGATGTCCACCTTCTCTGCAGGCGAGTGGGGATGGAAAATCGAAGGACCGAACGATATCATGTCCATGTGGGGATATTTGCCACCGATGATACCGCATTCGAGTCCCGCATGGACTGCGCCCACCTCGGGTTTCTTACCGAAGAGTTTCTCGTATGCAGCAGTCATGATGTTCAGAATCTCCGAGTGGGTGTTGGGCATCCATCCCTGGTAACCGCCCGAGAGTTTTACCTTTCCGTTGGCCAGCTCCATGACAGTCTTCATATTGAGTGCCAGATCCTCCTTTTCGCTCTCAACAGAACTGCGCAGGAGTGCCGAGATGTTGAATTTGCCCTTTTCGGACACTACACGTGCAAGGTTGCTTGAGGTCTGCACCATGCCTGCTATGGCGGGATTCATCTTCACCACTCCGTTGGGGCAGCTGATAATTGCATCCACCAGATTGCATTGGTCGAATATGTCGATGCATTTCTTGGGGCAGGCTATGGCCTCGGCCGTAAAGGATATGTGGTCCTCTATGCCGTCATATTCCTTGTTGTACAGTGCCTCGAATTTCTTTATTGCAGCCAGGAAAGCCTTCTGGTGTTTCTTCATTACGGCTACAGTGGCCGAGGCTTCACGGGGAATGGCATTGCGCAATCCGCCCCCGTCGATGTCGCTCAGTATGATGCCGTATTTCTCCTGCGTGTTCTTCAGGAAACGGGCGAGCAACTTGTTGGCATTGGCACGCTGGAGCTTTATGTCGAGTCCCGAGTGGCCTCCCTTAAGGCCCTTGAGGTGAATCTTGAATCCGGTGAAGTCAGGGTTCTGCAACCTTATGGTCTCATATGGTATAGACGCTTTGAAGTCAAGGCCTCCGGCGCATCCGATACACAGCTCACCCTCGGTCTCGGTGTCGAGGTTGAGGAGGATTTCGGCCTCGAGTTCGCCGGCTTTCAGTCCGTTGGCACCGTCCATGCCGGTCTCTTCGGTGGCAGTGAAGAGCGCCTCAAGCTTGCCGTGCTTGAGTGTTTTCGACTCCATTATCGCCAGTATCGCACTCACTCCTATTCCATCGTCGGCTCCGAGTGTCGTGCCGTCGGCTGTCACGAACCCCTCTTCAATGTAGGGCTGTATGGCATCGGTGGTAAAATCGAATGTCTTGTCGTTGTTCTTCTGCGGAACCATGTCAACATGGGCCTGCAGAACGATGGTCTTGCGGTTCTCCATGCCCTTTACGGCAGGTTTGCGCATTATGACGTTGTTGCCTTCGTCAACTATGCACTCGAGTTTGTTCTTTTTGGCAAATGCCACCAGATACTCTCTGATTTTCTCTTCGTGGTAGGAAGGGCGCGGAACATCGCAAATCTCTGCAAAATGTCTCCATATGCCTTCGGGCTCGAGTTTCAAAAGGTCTTTGTTCATATTCGTAGCTTGGTTTAATAAGTTTTTTATTTGTTGTTTGACTTGTTCCTGTTCCTGTGTTAGCCCCTATGATGTGTTCCGTTCCGTGCGTCCCTCCTTGCATTGGGGTTTGCCGTACGGTCCTCCTCCTCGTCGTGTTTGTGTGACTCGAAGGCATCCACTATCTTGGTTACCAGACGATGGCGGATGATGTCCTTGTTGGAGAACTCCACAATGCCGATATCATCTATTCCCTTCACGATGTCTATCGTGCGTTTCAGTCCCGAGTCTCCCGGTCGAGGCAGGTCTATTTGGGTCAAATCGCCAGTGACGATGAATTTCGCATTGCGCCCCATGCGGGTGAGGAACATCTTTATCTGGGGTAGGGTGGCATTCTGTGCCTCGTCAAGGATGACAAATGCATTGTCGAGCGTGCGTCCTCGCATGAATGCCAATGGGGCAATCTGCACCGTGCCGTCCTCAAGGTACTTCTGCAGTTTCATGGGTGGAATCATGTCGTTCAGTGCATCGTAGAGCGGTTGGAGGTATGGGTCGAGTTTCTCTTTCATGTCTCCCGGCAGGAATCCCAACTTTTCTCCGGCCTCCACGGCAGGACGGGTGAGGATTATGCGGCGTACCTCCTTGTTGCGCAATGCCCTCACCGCAAGGGCAATGGCCGTATATGTCTTTCCCGAGCCGGCCGGACCTATCGCAAACAGCAGATCCTTTGACGAATACATCTTCACGAGCAACTCCTGATGTTCCGTGCGGGCTTTCACCACAAGGCCTCCGTTGCCATAGACTATGGCATCACCGATAGATGCGGGTGTGGCGATTCCCTTGGAGAATATCTGCTCAATGACTTCACCGGAAATATGGCCGTATTTTGCATGGTAGTCCAGCAGGGCATTTACTTTCGATTCGAAGACGGTTAAGTCCTCCTCGGTTCCTATCGCCTTGAGGGTGCTGCCACGTGCCACAATCTTCAGTTTGGGCATCATCTCCCCGAGTTTGTTCAGGTTGGCATTTGCCATTCCGTAGAAGTCGAGCAGGTCGATGCCGTCTATATGTATGCTCTTTTCTGCCATTTGAAAACATTTGGGCCCGGAGCGTTGCCTCCGAAGGGTCTGTTTAACAAAGATAATAAAAAATCGGAAGATTCTTCCGTGAAACGCAATCATTGTTTGCCGATGGCATGTGGTGACTCTGACTCTGCGGGTGGGCTGTCTGTTTCGGCCTTTGCATGACATAACCGTGTGGTCAATGGAGGCGGAATAAAAAACGGTAGCGGGGACAGTCGTTCCCACTACCGTTTTTTATCGTTTGACATAGAGAGTCTTCTGTAGAGAGTCATATTCTCCACAGACACTCACCCCATCTTAGAACATGAAGCCGATGCTGTAGCTCCAGTAGTTGAAGTTGGTGTCGATGCTGTTGTAAGAGTTGTCCTTGAATCTGCCGTGATACCTTACGTCAAGTGTGAGATGATCCAGCAGGTCAATGCCTGCACCGGCAGTCCAGCGCAGTGCCTGGGTTTTCTCATCCGAGGAGTCCGATACGTTGAATACGGGACCTGCATTGATTCTCAGACCAATAATCTTGCCGGAGAACATCTGGGCACCCACCAAGATGGGAAAATCAAGTTTTTCGATTGTCACGTTCTTGAGTTCATCGGTGTTTATTGACTTCTGGAATGAGTACGAAGCCTCAGGCTGGATGTAGATGGGAAGAACGGGAACGTTGAATTTGAGGAACATCTTCATGAAGTATCCAGTACCGGCATCGTTGAAGATGTCTTCGCTGTGAGTCCAGTCGCTTGGTGATTTGAATTCAGAGTGCGTGAGACCTGCACCGATTCCGAATCTCAACATGTCGCCTGCCGTGGCGGTCATGGCCGCAAGGGCGAACAGAATGGTAACAATGTACTTTTTCATTTGTAATCGTTTTTGTTGAATAATATGCTTTCAGGTTGCAAATATAGTGAAAGCCGAGTGCAATGCGAAATTTATTTCAGCATTGCCGAGGCGCATCCTATATTGGCGTCACCGCAAATGAGATCGCAATGCGACAGGCAGAGCCTGGCTTTATTTTTTGCAGGAGATTTACAATCGTGTTAAATATAATGAAATTTTCTTCTGTTTGTACTGTCACTGCGCCCAATTCCAGCGTCTCCAACTGTCGGATGCATGTGCATTTGTTTCTATCACTCACTCTTCCGTGCTGTCCGCTTTTTGGAGACAATTAGTTTGTCGTTAAATTAAAGATGGTTATCTTTGCAACGCTGAAAATCGGAATATTATGAGTTTGGTAGCGATAGTAGGCCGGCCCAATGTCGGCAAGAGTACATTTTTCAACCGTTTGGTCGGGATGCGTCAGGCGATAGTGGATGCCACGGCGGGCACCACGCGCGACAGGCATTACGGCAAGACCGACTGGAACGGCCGCGAATTCTCCGTTATTGACACGGGCGGTTACTCGGTGGGAAGCGATGACGTCTTTGAGGATGAAATCCGCAAACAGGTACTCATCGCAATCGAAGAAGCCGATTTGATACTCTTTATGGTTGACATCGCAACGGGCGTCACGGACCTTGACATGATGATGGCCGATGTGTTGCGCCGTGCAGCCAAGAAAGTTATTCTGGTGGTCAATAAAGTGGACAACTACGAACGCATCTACGACTCTCCCGAGTTCTACTCGTTGGGACTCGGCGACCCGTTCTGCATCAGCTCCATGAACGGTAGCGGTACGGGTGACCTGATGGACGAGATACTTCGCCATCTGCCCGAGGATGTGAAGGCCGAGGAAGAGGACGAGTTGCCGCGCATAACAGTGGTCGGGCGCCCCAATGTAGGAAAGTCATCGCTTACGAATGCATTGCTTGGCGAGGACCGCAACATAGTCACTCCGGTGGCGGGAACCACCCGCGATTCGATACATACGCGCTACAACAAATACGGGCTCGATTTCTACCTTGTCGACACTGCGGGACTCCGCAAAAAGGGAAAGGTGAACGAAGATCTCGAGTTCTACTCCGTGATGCGTTCCATACGCTCCATTGAGAACTCCGATGTCTGCATCCTCATGCTGGATGCCTCGCAGGGCATCGAGTCGCAGGACATGAACATCTTCAGCCTAATGGTGCGCAACAAGAAAGGCTGTGTCATAGTGGTCAACAAGTGGGACCTTGTGACCAAGGACAACAACACCATGAAACATTGGCGCGAGGCTATAATGAACAAGCTCTCGCCGTTCAGTGACGTGCCTGTAATCTTCACTTCCGTGTTGGAGAAACAGCGTATACTTGAGGTACTTCAGGTGGCCATAAGGGTCTACAATTCCCGCAAGCGCCGTATCCCCACTTCGGAGTTCAACGAGTTTATACTCCCTGTGATAGAGGAGACTCCGCCGCCCTCCACCAAGGGCAAGTACATCCGCATCAAGTATGCCATGCAGTTGCCGTCTCCCACGCCGTCATTCGCATTTTTTGCCAATCTGCCGCAATACATAAAGGATCCCTACCGTCGTTTCATCGAGAACAAGATACGCTCCAACTGGGACTTCTCTGGAGTGCCGCTGCAGATATTCTTCCGCAAAAAATAACGGCCGTCGTGCAGGGCTTTGTATGATGCGCACAGCCAAGGCGACCGAAGTCAGTTGAAAGAGACATGCAGAAAGCCGCCTACATTTTGATTATTATTGTTTAAGTGGTTATCAGGTTAGGTTAGATAGATATGAATCCCAAGGTAAAGACCTATACATTGCCGGCTGCCCTCATTTTGGGAGTCGTGTTCCATAATTTTTGGCATTCGATATATTTTTTGAGCCCCTATGCGATTTTCGCCATGCTCTTCGTTACCTTTTCCAAGGTGTCGGCCAAGAACATGCGTCCCCACAGGATGCACTGGCCCTTGCTGGCATTTCAGTTGGTGCTCGGTTTCGGTGTCTATTTCCTGTTGCGCGGTGTGAACGAGGTGCTGGCGCAGGGTGTCATGATATGCATCTTCATGCCTGCTGCCATGGCGTCGGCCACAGTGGGCGGACTCTTGGGAGCCAATGTGACGGTCATGACCACATTCATACTGATGAGCAATATCTGCGTGGCCTTGCTCGCGCCGATTCTCTTTGCCATAGTGGGGATAGAGGGAGAGTACTCTTTTCTGCAGGCTTCGTGGGTGATATTCCGCCGTGTGGCCAAACTGCTCTTGTTGCCGCTTCTGTGTGCATGGATTCTGGAATGGGTGGCACCTCGGGCGCATGATGTCGTGAAACGCCATCAGGAGTGGTCATTCTATATTTGGGCATTTACCCTCATGTTGCTTATGGGTACGACCACCGATTTCTTTATTGCGCAGGGTAGTGACAACTATCTTGTTGAGATATTGTTGGCCCTCTCGTCGCTGGTGTTGTGCATGGTGCAGTTTCTCTTCGGGCACTATGTGGGCAAGAAGTATGGTGATGCCGTTGCAGGAACCCAATCGTTGGGGCAGAAGAATACGGCCCTTGCGATATGGATGTCTCTCTCGTTTCTCAACCCGCTTGCATCCATCGCCCCCGCATGTTATGTGGTGTGGCAGAATGTGATAAACAGCTGGCAGTTGGCACGCAAGAAATAACGGCAGTTATTCCGACCCTATTCGGGCAGGATGGCCAATGCTTTGTCAAGACGGGCCAGAGTCTCCTCCTTGCCGAGTATCTCGCAAAGTTCGTACATGCCGAAACCTTTGGATGCACCGACTATGGCAAGCCGGAATGCATTCATGATCAATCCCATGTGTATGCCGTTGGAGGTAATCCACTCGTGGCAGATTGCCTCGGTGTTTTTGTTGCCGAAATCGTCTATGCCGGACAGGATGTCTCTCAGTTTTGCCACCAGCTCGTGTGCACCCTCTTTCCAGTATTTGTTCTTTGCCTTTTCGTCATACTTTGTGGGGGGGTCGAAGAGGAAACTGGAGAGATCCCAAAATTCGCCGGGGAATGTGGCGCGGCTCTTGATGCATGATACAATCTTCTCCGCCTTCTCCATATCACATTCGTAACCGTGTTCTTTGGCAATCGGGATGTATATTTTGGCCAACTCGCCATTGTCCCTCACGTGCATGTACTGGGCATTGAACCAATGCGCCTTGTCGGGGCTGAAACGTGCCCCGGCCTTTCCCACACGCTCCAGCGAGAACTGGTTGATGAGCTCCTTCATGGTGAATATCTCCTGCTCTGTGCCGGGATTCCAGCCCAGCAGCGCCAGCATGTTCACAAAGGCCTCGGGAAAATAGCCGTCCTCGCGGTATCCGCGCGATACCTCTCCGTCAGGAGCGACCCAGCGTAGAGGGAATACGGGGAATCCGAGTTTGTCGCCGTCACGTTTGCTCAGCTTGCCTTGTCCGGTTGGCTTGAGCAGCAGAGGCAGGTGGGCGAAGAGCGGTTGCGTGTCGCTCCAGCCGAAAGCCCTGTAGAGCAGATAGTGAAGAGGAAGCGACGGCAGCCACTCCTCGCCGCGTATCACGTGCGAAACCTCCATCAGATGGTCATCCACTATGTTGGCCAAATGATATGTGGGCAGACCGTCGGCCGATTTGTAGAGCACCTTGTCGTCAAGTGTCGAGGTGTTTACCTCCACGTGTCCCCTTATGAGGTCATCCATCTTGACCGTCTCGTTCTCGGGCATGAGAAACCTTATCACCCAGCCGTTGCCGTGTGCCAGACGTTCCTTGACCTCCTCGGCCGGAAGCGAAAGAGATGTGGGCAGTTTCTTGCGCACCTCATGGTTGTAGGCGAATGTCTTGCCTGCGGCCTCATACTCCTTACGCAGGGCCTCGAGTTCTTCTGGAGTATCAAAAGCATAGTAGGCATTGCCCGATTCGACGAGTTGCAGTGCGTACTGGAGATAGATCTCCTTGCGTTCGCTCTGACGGTAGGGGGCATGGGGTCCGCCTACGGAGACACCCTCGTCAATCTCTATGCCGCACCACTTGAGTGACTCGAGTATGTATTCTTCGGCTCCGGGTACGAACCGGTGCGAATCGGTATCTTCGATTCTCAGTATGAAGTCGCCGCCATGCTGACGTGCAAACAGATAGTTGTACAGCGCGGTTCTCACACCGCCTATGTGCAGTGCTCCCGTGGGGCTCGGTGCAAATCTTACTCTTACTTTTCTCTCCATATCTTGTCTTTTTTCTTGTCATTGATTTGTGAATATCCGCTTTATTGCCGGGCGGATATTAAGCAGTCCGCCTCTCGCTCTTTCTTTGCGGATAGCCGCCGGTTGAGTGCCGTCTAAACGTTGAACAGGAAGTGCATTATGTCGCCGTCATGCACCGTGTAGTCCTTGCCTTCGACACCGATCTTGCCGACCTCGCGGCAAGCCTTCTCGCTGCCCAAAGCCACATAGTCGGCATACTTGATCACTTCGGCCCTGATGAAACCTCGCTCGAAATCGGTGTGGATTATGCCTGCCGCCTGCGGTGCCTTTGTGCCACGCATGTAGGTCCATGCCCTCGATTCATCGGGACCGGTGGTGAA
This sequence comes from Tidjanibacter sp., assembly GCA_963640325.1. Lineage (GTDB taxonomy): Bacteria > Bacteroidota > Bacteroidia > Bacteroidales > Rikenellaceae > Tidjanibacter. The sequence goes on along the minus strand of CAVHXY010000008.1, from coordinate 58,855 downwards.
GAAGGTCTCGAGATTGAGCAGACTGTATGCAGAGCGGATAAGACGCGATACACCCGATTCGCTCAGTCCAAGCTCTTCAAGGAACATCTGCCGTTCCTCGTAGCTCTCCAGTTCGGCAATGTCGGATTCCGTTGCGGCTGCCACTACCAATATCTCGGCATCTTCCCCTTCGACTGCCTTGCGGACCTGCTCCACATAGCTGTTGCCGGTGGCTGCACTCTTTTCGTCCACATTGCAGACATACATTACCGGTTTGTCGGTCAGCAGACACAGGTCGGCCACAGCCTTGCGGTCCTCCTTGTCGAGAACTATGCTGCGTGCGGGTTTGCCTGCCAAGAGGGCCTCATGATACTCTACCAGCAGGTCGTATTGTTTCTTGGCCACCTTGTCGCCTCCCGTCTGGGCCTGCTTCTGCACCTTGCCGATGCGCTTCTCTATGGTCTCAAGGTCTTTGAGTATGAGCTCAAGATCTATTATCTCCTTGTCCCTTACAGGGTCGATGGTGCCGTCCACATGGGTGATGTTGCTGTCCTCAAAGCAGCGCAACACATGTATGATGGCATCGGTATTGCGTATGTTGTCGAGAAATTTGTTGCCCAAACCCTCTCCTTTGGATGCTCCTTTTACAAGACCCGCTATGTCGACAATCTCTATCGTTGTGGGTATTACCTTCTTCGGTTTGTCGATTTCGGCAAGTTTGATGAGCCTTTCGTCCGGCACTGTGATCATGCCCACATTGGGTTCTATGGTGCAAAACGGGAAATTTGCCGCCTGCGCCTTGGCATTGGACAGCGAATTGAACAGGGTCGATTTTCCTACGTTGGGCAGGCCCACTATTCCGCATCTTAAAGACATAACGAGTTAAATTTATTTTTGTTGAAAGTCCGCAAATATAATCATTATTATCCGAAAAAATTACTCTCTACTTGCCTATTCAAAGGAGAAATTGTATTTTTGGATTTCAATGGAGCGGAGTTCTTCCGCCGGAAAACAAGTACAAGAAACAACATACCGCAAGATGGAGCTAAAAAGCATAGGAACGGGTCTCGAGATAGCGGGGCTTATAGTGAAGAACTGGATAGAGAACAACAAGATAGACGAGATGGAGAGGGCTCTGGTGGTCAGGAAACTCCACGAGATATGCGAGGCTGTCGAGACATTGGAACATAAGCCTGCTGCAGAACCGCTCCAAGAGCAGGCACCTGATGTCGTCGTGCCGGACCATCCGCAGGAGGCTCCTAAGCCAAAACCAGGATATGTGGTGGTGGAAGAATACCGGCAGGCACCGGAAAGCGGAACCGGTATGGAGAGACATGACAGTGCAGTTCCCGAGGAGCAGGAGATGCAACAGGGGCCAGAGGAGATGCCCGCAAATGACGCCATGACGCAAACGGATGTTGCAGATGACGATACGGATATTCCCGACTTCGAACTCGTTCCCGATTCGGCCTTTGGGGAAGACGATACAATGGAGGTCGTGGAGACAGTATATGACGGGCAGGATGGCAGTACCGATTTCGAATTTATCTCCATTCCGGACGAGCCCCAGCAAGAGGGAATGTCAGTTGTCGCAGAACAGCCCCAAGAGCAGAGCGCACCTGAGGAGGCGGGTGTATCTGACATGACTGGAAAGGAGAACGTGCAGGATGCGCAACCGAAAACAGAGAACGGTGCCGTGGGGGCAGAAGAGATGCCAGAGGAGCGTAAAGGATACGAGGGAATGCAGACCGTAATGTTTCCCGATATGGAGTCGGCTGCACCGGCACCCCGCCAAATGGGGCGCAAAAGCGAGTTTACTGGATTCAACAAACACCGCAAGCTTGACCGCAAGACGATAAACCGTCTCTATGGCGATGACGATTCGTTTGCATCTGAGCAGGTGAAAGCGTCTGCTGGTACCCGAAGCCCCGAGACCCCTTCCGGCAGGACAAAAGAAATGGAAGAAGGCCAGCGGGAGGAGGAGAATAAAGTTGCCGGTGCGGATATGCAGACCAAATCGCGTATGGCAGAGTCGGACGAGGCCTGTCTGGGGGAACCCCGCCAGGAGGCAACTCCCGTCAAGAGCAGCGGCGCTGCGGGGACAGAAGACGAGGGGGAGGTGACGGACGATGATTTCACGCTCGTGTCCACTCCCGACAGCAGAGGAATGTTCGACATGACGCTTGAAGAAGACGTTCCGGCGGAAAATGACGGGGAGAACGGCGAGCTGCATACGGCGCAAGAAGGCACGACGGTGCTGGGTGATGTGCTGAATGCGGGACGCAAGGTCGTGGCCGACACGTTGGGCGATGCCGGGCATGGCGACGGACCCTCTGCGATGTCGGGCAAACTGAAGTCATTGCACAGTGCCATCGGAATAAACGACAAGTTCCTCATTGCACGCGACCTCTTTGACGGCAATGTGAAGGCATGCGAGGAGGCTCTGGATTCACTCGAGCAGATGCAGAACATAGACGATGCCCTTCTTTACATATACGACCACTATCAGTGGGACAAAACACGCGAGGGGACAAAACTTGTTATGGATGCACTCATGCGCAAATTGATGTAGTGCTATGGCGAAACTCTATATAGTTCCCACTCCGATAGGCAATCTTGAGGACATGACCCTGCGGGCCGTGAGGATTCTGCGCGAAGTGGATCTGATACTTGCCGAGGACACCCGCACCACATCGGTGTTGCTGAAGCACTACGGTATAGAAAACAGGATGCAGTCGCACCACAAGTTCAACGAACATGCTACGGCGCATCTTGTGGCCGAACGCGTAGAGGCGGGGCAGAGCGTGGCCTTGGTGTCGGATGCCGGTATGCCGGGCATATCCGACCCTGGATTCCTGCTGGTGCGTACGTGTGTCGAAAACGGTGTGGAGGTTGAAACCTTGCCGGGCGCGAGTGCTTCGCTCACAGCCTTGGTGCAGAGCGGACTGCCGTGCGACAGGTTCTGTTTCGAGGGATTCCTTCCGCAGAAGAAGGGGCGCAGCAAACGGATAGCTCAGTTGGCCGACGAGAGCCGCACGATGATATTCTATGAGTCTCCCTATAGGGTGGTCAAACTGCTGGAACAGCTGGCCGAAACATTCGGGGCTGACAGGGAGGCTTCTGTGTCGCGCGAGCTTACAAAGAAATTTGAACAGACCGTGAGAGGGTCTCTCGGTAGTCTGCGGGAATATTTCATACAGAATGAACCCAAGGGAGAGTTCGTTGTAGTGGTAGCTGGCAAGAATGCCAAGGCGGACAAGGAGTATTGCAATGACCGCTGTGCCGGGGAAGATGATGGGGAAGTATAGATGAGGTGAAAACCAATGGAAATAAGCGATGAAAAGGGGATTCAACAATATCCTGAGCGATTTCTGGCTCTTTGTCCGGGAGAAATTCGAACTCTCGAGCGACAGTGCGCCCCAGCAGGAGGTTGTTGAGAATATCCGCAAGGGAGTGGAGTTCAAGGGGACCAACTTGTGGGTTCTCATATTTGCCATATTCATTGCATGTCTGGGCCTGAATATCGATTCGACGGTTGTCATTATCGGTGCGATGCTGATATCGCCGCTCATGGGACCAATAATCGGCATTGGCCTTTCGTTGGGCACGAACGATTTCGAACTGCTCAAGGAGTCTTTCCGCAACTTCCTGTTCATGGTTGTGGTGAGCCTTATCTCGGCAACCCTGTTTTTCCTTGTATTCTCGCCAGGCAGCGCGCAGAGCGAACTGTTGGCGCGTACCACCCCCACTACCAACGATGTGTTTATCGCCCTCTTTGGCGGTCTGGCAGGTATGGTGGCACAGACACGCAAGGGTGGTGCGATAATGGTCGTGTCGGGTGTTGCGATTGCCACTACTCTCTTGCCGCCATTGTGTACGGCAGGATTCGGAATAGCCACCGGTGAGTGGAAATATTTCCTCGGTGCATTTTATCTGTTCTGTATAAATGCCATATTCATCGCCATAGCAGGATACTTGATGACCAAGTTTCTCCGTTATGATAAGAAGGCGTTTCTGGATGCCGGGAAGGAGAAACGCGTGAGACGCATCATGACGGTTATCGTTGTGGTGGTTACGATTCCGAGCGTGTTCATCGGTCTTAATATCATGAACAGGTCCCGTTTCGAGAACAATGCCGACAAGTTCGTCTCGCAGTTTTTCCAGGGTGACAACTTCGTGGTGTTGGATCACTCGGCCGACTACAGGTACGAAGGCCGTGAGTCCCGCATACAGGTGAGGGTGATAGGCGACGGGCTTACCGAAGATATGATAGACATGGCACGTGCCCAAATGGCCAACTACGGTTTGGTCAATACGGAACTGGTCATACACCAGACCGATCTGGGCGGTGAGCGGGTGGACATAAACCGTCTGCAGCGAAGCTATTCGGAGATAATTGCGGAGAAGAACAACCGCATAGCCGAGCTGGAGAAGAGTGCCTCGGAGGCGGGAGTGGCAAATGCATCGCTCATGACCGACATCTCGCGTGAGGCGGGGACCATTGTCGGCAACGTGGCTTCGTTGTCGGTTGGACGTCAGGTAAACTACCAAGCGGACGGCACACCATTGGATACAGTTGTCGTGTGCTTGCTCAAGGTGCAGGACAAGACGATGGCGATTGACGGGGAGAAGATTCGTTCGTGGCTTGCACTGAGAATGAAATGCGATAAGGATAATGTGAAATTGTTTATGGAGGAGTGATGGAGTATAACGGAAAAATCGGATTTTGGGCACGTTTGTGCGGTGATGCGCTCTTTTACGGGTGCAAGGTGGTGGGATGGTTGCCCGACTGGTTTCTGTATGGTGTGTTGGCGAAGGTGAACTATTTCCTTTTGTATCATGTGCTGCATTATCGCCGGAGTGTAACACGAATCAATCTGTCGCGTTCGTTCCCCCAAAAGAGTGAGGCGGAACGGCTGGAGATAGAGCGGAAATTCTACAGACACCTTGCCGAGGTGATTGTAGATACATTTTCGTATGTAGGAATCTCGCCAAAGAGAATAGCCAAAAGGGTGCATTATGTCGATATTGACAAGTTCCACGATTCATTGGAAGGCAAAAGCTGGATTTGTGCATTGGGGCACTACGGCTCATGGGAATATTTCTGCGCATTCCCTCTGTTCTTCCACAACTATGTGATGCTTGGGGTCTACCGCCCGCTGCACAACAAGGTCATAGACTATTTTTATTACAATATGCGCCGCCGTTTCGGCTGCACGCCCACTACCATGACCGGGCTGATGAAGAGTGTGGTGAAACACACCCGTGCCGGTGACAGCTTTGAGGTGGGGTTGCTGTGTGACCAGACCCCGCCGTATTATGAGATAAAGCATTGGTTTGATTTTTTGAACCAGCCCACACCGTTTTTCGAGGGTATGGAACGGTTTGCCTTCAAATTCCATATGCCAGTCTATTTTGCCCATTTGAAAAAGACTGCCACGGCGCACTATGAACTGTGGTTCGAGGAGTTGTATGACGGCAAGGAGGAGTTGGAGGAGTATGAACTCATGCAACGTTATGTCTCCAAACTGGAGAGCATGATAAACGACTCGCCCGAATTGTGGATGTGGTCGCATCGTAGATGGAAACACAAACCCGGACAGAAATGGCAACGGCGAAAATCGTCATATTGAATTGGAACGGACTCCGTCATTTGGAGCAATATCTGCCCAAGGTCATTGCGGCCACGCCTGTCGATGTGGGTATAGTGGTGGCCGACAATGGCTCCACGGATGCTTCGGTGGAGTATGTGAGCCAGCGTTTCCCCGAGGTGGAACTCCTTGTTATGGAGGAGAATTACGGCTATGCGGAGGGGTATAACAGGGCTCTTGAGCAACTTGAGAGTGACTACTTTGTGCTGATGAACTCCGATGTGGAACCGTGTGAAGGGTGGCTGGAACCGCTTATGGACGCAATGGAGGCCGACCGCAATCTCGTTGCCGCCTCTCCGAAAATATTGTCGTACGACGAGCGTGGCAACTTTGAGTATGCTGGAGCTGCGGGCGGATTCATAGACTCTCTCGGATACCCGTTCTGCCGGGGCAGGATACTCTCTACCATAGAGGCGGACCATGGGCAGTACGATGATGCACGCCGTGTGTTGTGGGCTTCGGGGGCATGCATGATAGTCAGGGCGGACAGGTTCGCTGAGATAGGCGGGTTCGACAATGACTTTTTTGTTCATATGGAGGAGATCGATTTCTGTTGGCGAGCGCAGATTCTCGGCTATGATGTGATGACTGTGCCGCAGAGCGTTGTCTGTCATTTGGGAGGAGGCACACTGCCCAACAACTCGCCCAAAAAACTATACTACAATTTCCGCAACAATCTGGCAATGCTTTATAAGAACTTGCCGCCCGAGCGGTTGCATCGCGTGTTGTTCGCGCGTATGGTTCTGGACGGTTGTTCGGCAGCGGTCTATCTGCTGATGGGTCGATGGAGCTTTGTGTCGGCTGTCTACAATGCCCACCGCGATTACCGTTCCTGGCACAAGAGATTGCAGCAGAAACGCGGACAGATTGCACTCAAGGCCAAAAACTACAACGTGGATACCGTTTACCGTGGTTCTATTCTGTTGCGCTATATGTTAGGATATCACAGATTCGACAAGTTGATGTAACCAGACAGTACCATTGTCGGAAAGGATTGCCCGAAAAATCTCCGGCAGACAAGAAAAGTTGTAATGAAATTCCACTATAGGAAAGGGAGAGCCTGCTCTTTTAATCTTCTTTCTCTGTTTTTTGAGGTGAACTCTTCAAGGAATGATACCGAGCCACCCCTGTTTGAGCTTGTGCTATGGCTTCTTCTAACGATAATGGATGCTGCTGCATATACTTCACTTCTTCTGCTCGCTTCCGACAAGCTTCTTCCCAAGATTTGGGTAATTTCATTTCTTCCATTGTTAAATTCTTCTATTAAATTATCTAATTGTTCTAAAGCCTCTTTTGTCCAGTTACCTGTACTTATAGATTCATCTAATTCTTTTAACGCATAAGTGTTTGTAATAGGATTCTGTCAGTACTTCAGCTTTACAGCCTCCTCCAACTCTTTTGTACTGTTTACGGGTACCACGGTGAAACGGTAGGCCTGTTCCACCGAGTCGTCAATCACATATTTGGGATTGATGCTTGCGCCCCATGAGTTGTCTCCTCCAATGCCCATCATTATCTTGTCGATGCATAGTTCTACATAATTTTGTGGCCGGATGTCGTTCCAATGGGTCTGCTTGCGGCCGTTCACCACATCCACATCGTTGTTGTTGTAGTTGTTGACTTGATATGGACGGGCACTCTTTCCCGAATCGAAATCTTCCACCGAATTGCGCAACGCATTGAACTCAATGGTGTCATCGGCAACGACTGCCACTCCACGGCCGCTGTCGTCCGTGAGTGCCAGCCAACGCACATCGGTGCGGTGACCGTTCTCCTGCGGACGTATGTAGGGGAAGTACATCTCTTCGGCAGTCGTGCTGTAGAAACCTATCGGTGACCCTGTCTTCCTGTCCCAGTAGTTTTCGCTTTCGCCACGTCCGTAGTAGGTGACTTTATTATATTCTGCTGGCAAGCGTAGGCGCATGCCGACTCTCGGTATGGTTGCTTTGGCTGCCTTGCGCATCATCTCTCTCATCTCGGCAGGTATTTCCGGACGGTCTCCGGCCGGTGCCACCACTTCTTCTTTCTCTTGGGTCAGCGGTGCGAGTGCTGCAGCGATGTTCATGATTCCGTTGGAATGTATGGTGTAGCATACTGTATAGGTGGTGCCGGCTGCAGCCAAGTCATACACAACAGTAATGTCAGCAGTGCTTTTGCTGCTCTGCCGTCCTATAATCTCTCTCACGGAGAACGATTCCGTAGCCTTTTGCCATATGTCCGAACGGCCCGGCAGTTTGTTGCCATAGTCGTTGTCGGTGGGTCCGCGCCAGAAGTTGGGTTGGAAACCGAAACCGTCCTTTATGTAGTTCACTCCGTTGACGGCATATTTGGTGACAATGCCTTTCGCTGTGTCAAAAACAAACTCAATGTCTCCGCTCTTGCCCGAGGCGGTGCAGACGAAGAGATTGCCGGTAGCATATGCCGTCTTGAATCTGGCGCGTTTACCGTTATCGGCCATAGGCTTGTCACCGGCAGTGCCGAGATTGAACTGTTCGAAAGCGACCTGATGTCCTTTGGGCAGTCCTGTCGAGGCGGTCTTAACCTTGGCACATACTGTAAGCAAGTATTCAGTGCCGGTTTCTCGCTGCTGGAGCTTTATGGGAATGGTGATGATGCCGCCCTCCTCGGGCGCTACATTGGGGGCAGAAACAGTCCCTCGCTCCACGACCTTGCCGTTGGCCGTTATATAATATGTGTAGTCGTAGGCATTGAGGTTCGTGAAGAAGTGGCGGTTTGTGACCTTTATTTTGCCGCTTGCCAAGTCGGACTCTTCGAAAAGAATGTTCTGATACACCTTTTTGACCTCCTCAAGTGCGGGGTGGGGCGTGCGGTCGGGTGCAATGAGACCGTTGCAACAGAAATTGCCGTCAGAAGGCATAGTCTCACCGAAATCACCGCCATAGGCCCAATATCCGCCATCCTTGTCAACCCATATGCCCTGGTCCACCCAGTCCCATATGAAACCGCCCTGCAATTGCTTGGCATTGTAGAACACATCCCATAGGTCTATGAGGTCGCCGGTGCTGTTACCCATCGAGTGGGCATATTCGCAGGCGATGTAGGGCTTTGTGAGTGTTTGACTGTCGGTCATGCGAAGGCTCTGCTCGGTGGGGTACATGGGCCACTGGATGTCGGTGTGGTCCTTGACACCTGCACCGCCGTAGACTATGGGGCGCATCTTTTCCTTGGCTTTCAGTACGGCATATGTCTTTTCGAAATTGATGCCGTCACTGCACTCGTTGCCCATTGAGAAGAACACCACACAAGCATGGTTTTTCGTTCGCTCATACATGTTCAGCTCGCGCTCTATCTGCAGAGGGAACAATGTTGAGTCACGGGCGAAACCACGGTATCCATGACTCTCCACATTGGCCTCGCTGCACACATAGAATCCATATTCGTCGCACAGCTCATAGAAACGGCGCTGCTGCGGATAGTGGCTGGTACGTATGGCATTTATATTGTGCTGTTTCATCAGCTCAAAGTCCTTTATCATCGTCTCTTCATCCACGACATGGCCACCTTGCATGGCATGTTCGTGAATGTTCACACCCTTTATCATTACCCGTTTGCCGTTTACATAGAAGTTGGTTCCGTTTACGTAGGCACTGCGGAATCCCACCTTGAAACTTGTATACTCCTTGTGGCCTTTGGCGTCGGTTATGGTAACAAGGGCTGTGTATAGTGTGGGGTTTTCGGCACTCCACGCCTGCACATCGCTTACCGTGTGGTGGAAACCTACATATGTGCCATCGGTAAGCAACTGTGACTTTTGCAGAAATGCCTGCTCGGAGTGTGAGTAGATGCTCTTTCCTTCGGGCGAGAGAAGGGTGATCCCCACATCGACCGTGGCGGCAATATCGGAGAGATTGGCCAGTTTTACCTGTACGTCAAGTTCTCCGTTGCGGTTGCCGGCATCGAGCGTAGAGTCGATACGTACATCTCTGATCAGTATGTCGGGGCGCGAAGCGAGATAGACATCGCGTTCTATGCCGCTGATGCGCCAGAAATCCTGACATTCGTAATAGCTTCCCGTAGACCAGCGGTGTATTTCCAGCGCCAGCAGGTTCTCTCCGGCCTGCATGTAAGGGGTGAGGTTGAATTCAGCTGGATTCTTGGAATCTTCCGTGTATCCCACCATGTTCCCGTTGAGATAGACATAGCAACCGGATTTTACTCCGCCCAACTGGAGAAATGTCTGACGGCCACTCCAGTTGTCTGGCACCGTGAAACGCAGACGGTATGCTCCGCCGGGAATATGCTCGGGAAATGCCGGAGCCACCTTTGCGCCAGTATTGGGATCCATCTCAAATGGAGAATTGACATAAATGGGGGTTCCGTATCCGTTGGTCTCCCAGTTGGCCGGAACATCCATCTTTGTCCATGCCGAGTCATCGAATCCGGGTTGCTCAAACCCTTCGGGCAGATCTCTGAAATCCTCTTCGTATTTGAAGTTCCATTTGCCGTTCAGCGACAGGTAGTATTCCGATGTCCCGTAACGGTTCTCAAGGGCTTCGGTGCGTGATGTGTAGAGCATATAGTCGGTGTGAGGATACTCTTTGTTCACGGCGGCCACGGAGCGGTCCATCCATTCGGTCTTCTGTGCCGATACGAGTGCGGACGACAGAAGCAGCAGTAGAGTCGCAAGTTGTTTTTTCATCTGTTCATTTGCTTTTGTGAGGATAGGTTTATGTAGTAGACAAATATAATGAATTTATCAGAATGAACCTATAAGGTTGAAAACAAAGGGCACACCCCATTTGGGGATGCGCCCTTCTCTTGCAGAGACTTTCCGTTTGCGGAGTCGGAGCAATCCGGCCTGAAATGCCATGTACTCCGGCTGCACCGCTTCTGCGTCCGATGGTTATTTGAGCATCTTCTTCAAGGGTATGTTGAGTTTCTTGATACCCTCTACAACACTCTTGGCATTGCGTTCGGCACCTATTGCCGACGAGTGGGTGTGGTCGCGCATGAAGTGTGTGTCGGCCTCCTCCTTGGAGAGTTTGTCAAGTTTGGCTGCCGAAATCTCGTTCAGGTCGATGAAATATGCGCCCACCTGCTCGGCCGCCTCCTTGTCCCACAAACCATATGTGTCGGCATTGCGGATTATCTTGCCGTCGGCATCACGCATGTTGCGTGGAGTGTGGCTCAATACAATGGGTATTGCACCCTTTTCCATGGCATCCAGACAGTATTTGCGGATATACCAGCCATGGGTATATATTCCTTGGTTGATTCCCGTGGCTTCCATGGTCATGACCTGTTTCTCGTCACCGTTGCCGTCCAGAACACCGCGAGCTTTGCCGGTGTTGATTACACCACCGTCGTTGTGTCCGAACTGTATGAGCACATAGTCACCGGGGCGGAGAGCATCGTAAACCACATTCCAGCGACCCTCATCAAGGAAAGTGCGGCTACTGCGTCCGGCCTTGGCCTGGTTGTCAACCGTGATTTTCTTGGTGTTGAAATATTTCTCTATGACCTGTCCCCAGCCGACCTGGCCGCTCTGCTCGGAGTTGTCTATCTTCACTGTTGAGTCGCCGATGACAAACAGTACGGGATTGTCACCCACACGCTTGTCACTCGTGTAGTGTTTCTCGGGCAACAGCATGCTGCTCAATCCTATCTCGGGATGTTTGCGCAACTCCTCAACAAATGTCTCGGCATTGATTACTGCACCGAACGAACTGGAGTGGATTCCGTCGCTGAAATAGAGATATTCCACCTTCTTGCGGTCGAATACATTGTCATATTTGTATCTGATTGCTGCATTGAAGTCAATGAACGGAACGTTCATCTCCTCTGCTACCGCTTTGATTACCTCGGTGTTGGCATCGGGATTCATCTTGCCGTCCTCGCCCCAACTCTTGCGTGAAGTGAGCGATAGCAGGATGGGGTTGCCGCCACGTGCACGCACTTCATTGACATAGATGCGCAGGTATTCGCCATAGGTGTAAACCCTCTCACGCGTACCCGAACCGGGAAGAATCACCTCTTCATACTCCTTGCCCATACCGGGGAGCAGACCACGGTAACGGCCGTCATTCATTTCGCTGCCTCCCTTTTTGTCGTTGTGCCCGAGCTGTATGACAACCCAATCACCTGGATTTATGCCACGCAACAGGGGGAACAGCCACTCCTTGAAATAGGAACGGGTACTCTGACCGCCCAAACCGTGGTTTTCGACGGTAATTTTGTCGGTATCAAAATAGTTCTCCAGATAGTAACCCCAGCCCCACTGGCCGTTGCTTCCGTTACCTTCCACCTCTGTTCTCATTGTAGAATCGCCAATGAGGAAGAGAACGGGATTGTCGCCTTTGCGGTGCGAACCTGCTACAGGACGCTCGGTACGGGTGGTATTGATGCTGTCGATTATGGGATCGATGTTGAGATTGTCTGAATTGACGGGAGCGTAGCGTACGCGTTGCAGGGGCTGTCCCAATTTATCCATGCCTGGCATCTGTCCCTGCTGTCCCTGCGGAGCCCCCTGCGGCATCTGTCCCTGCGGCATTTGTCCCTGAGGAGGCATTTGTCCTTGCGGAGCCCCCTGCGGCATCTGTCCCTGCGGCATCTGTCCCTGCGGCATTTGTCCCTGAGGAGGCATTTGTCCTTGCGGAGCCCCCTGCGGCATCTGTCCCTGCGGCATCTGTCCCTGCGGCATTTGTCCCTGAGGAGGCATTTGTCCTTGCGGAGCCCCCTGCGGCATCTGTCCCTGCGGCATCTGTCCCTGCGGCATTTGTCCCTGAGGAGGCATTTGTCCTTGCGGAGCCCCCTGCGGCATCTGGCCCTGGGGAGGCATTTGGCCTTGCGGCATCTGCCCCTGCTGGGGAGCAGTCATGGCTCGTTGCGGTAATTTTCTGTATTCGGCACTACTGTCGAGAATACCAGTTTGGGCGAACGCGCCGCATGCAAAAACAGAACATGCAACCGTTGCCAGAAGTTTTAATGATTTCATTGTTTGTTTGTGTTGGTTTATGAAAATTTGTCAATAGGTAGCAATTACACCTTATTACACAAATATAATGTTTTCAGTTGTATTTCGACAGCGAATACCTATAAAAAATAATACCCGATGGCTTGGAACGCAAAAAAGTCTTGATTGGAAATATAGCGGCAGCCCTATGAAAAAACACGCAACAGTCTGAATATAATGTGTTTTCTCGAAAGAGCAGAAACGTCGAATCTATAAAGGAACTGCGGGATCAACTCCGCTTGTCAGATATTGGCATTTCTGTACTCTTGCGGTGTGCTGCCCGTCATGTGCCTGAAAAACTTGCAGAAGGAACTTGGGCTCGGGAAATTCAGTTTCCACGAAATCTGCGCTACCTGCAGGCTGGTCTGTGTCAGCAGGTGTTTGGCATTGGTTATCAGAGCTCTGTTTATCCAGTCCTTGGGAGTGTAACCGCTTGTCTGCTTTACAACGAAGGAGAGATACTTCGAACTGATGAAAAGCTGGCTGGCATAGAAAAGTGCCGTGTGCTGTTTCTCGTGGTTGGCATTTACCAGGGAGATGAACTGGTGGAATATCTCCTCACGACGGATACCGGGCAGCTGGGATGATTCGGTGTGGGCTCGATAGAACAGCTCTATCTGACAAAGCAACGAGGCTATATGAGAGGTCAGCAGTTCGTTAGACAGGGCATTCTCTGTGGCATAGAGGGTCAGAAGTTGCATGAATGCCTTGAAAATCCTCTGCTCGTTTTCCTTCAACATGATTATGATTTCAGAGGGTAGCCCGCCGAACACCATGGCGACTCGGCTGCCGTGCAGGTTTTTCATGTACTCTTCCCCGAAGATTATACCGGAGACGCTGAACTCTTTTTGTATCATATCCACTTGAATCATGCTGCCTTTTGCCAGAAACTGCAGCGAACCGGGGGACAAATGGTAGTGTGTGAGGTTTATGGTGAGGTCTGCCTCTCCGCTTTCAACGAATATGACCCGCGAATCGTTCATGCGGTAGGGTGTTTTCTTTTTTGTGAATTTCTTGAGAAACCGGCTGTGGTCAAGGATGATGTAGTCGTTGCCCCATAGGAGGCTTTGGGTGTCGGAAAACATGGCCAATGTTTTCTGCAACCAGTCCAATGTTATAGATTCTGTCTTTTCCATGCGGCAAAGTTATGCAAAAAAGACAATGCGATTTCCTTTTTTGGCAATGGCATGGCATAAAAAAGCCCCGCAATAGCCTCTAAAAACGAGATTTTGACAATTATGGATTACCAAAAGGAAATGCCCTGAAAAAATGGAACGGTAAATTTGCACACTCCATTTAAGAATGTTTATGAGAAAGGGATTGGTAGTATTATTGGTAGCGGCAATGTCGGGCTCTGGACTGGTTGTCGCACAGGAGCAAGATGGATACAGGCTCGAAGAACTGTATCGGATGGCAGAGGAGAACAGTCAGCAGATTAAGGTGAGCAAGGCCGGTGTGGATGTCTCCGCCGAGGAACTCAAATCGGCAAAGAGTGCCCGGTTCCCGGAAGTGGAACTCGAAGCATCAGGAAGCTATACCGGCAATGCATTGCTCATGTCGCGAGGATTCTCCACATCGGGAACCTCTACGGTTATAGTGCCGGGTGCAGGTCCCCAACAAGTGGCGAACGGCAAGCAGGATATTCCGCATTGGGGCAATAGTTTCACAGCCCGTGTCACACAGGTAATCTATGCCGATGGTGCAGTCCGTTCGGGTGTACGCATGGCGGAACTCGGCATGGAAACGGCCACTCTCGATGTGGCCCGCAACACTCAGGAGATACGTTTCCTTATAGCCGGGTATGTTCTCGACCTGTATAGCATGGAGAATCAGGTGGATGTCATTGACCGGAATATCGAACTGACCGAACAGCTCATCGGCAATATCCGTGCACACCGAAGTCAGGGTACGGTGCTTGCGAATGACATCACTCGCTACGATTTGGAACTCAAGTCTCTGCAACTCTCCCGCAAGAGGCTCTGTGATGCTATGGCGATAATGGAGTATCAGTTGGCCACGACGCTGCATCTGCCTGCCGATACGGAGCTGCGGATAGACAAAGAGGACATAGAGCGGAGAATAAATGCGCTGACCGCTTCCATGCTGGGAACGGAAAGCGACTGGCAACAGCAGGCCGATACGGACAATATTGCGCTGAAACAGATGTCTTTGGCAACAGAAATGGCCGAGCAGGCGGTCGTGCAGGCTCACTCATCGTCGTTGCCGTCGGTGGCTCTCGTGGCCGAGAACGATCTGTTCGGTCCTTATACAAACGACCTCATTCCTGTGAATTCCAATGTCAATGTATGGTTCGTGGGAATAGGTATAAAGTATAATCTCAGCAGTATATGGAACAACCGCCATTCGCTTAAAAGTGCAAGGGCCAAGTCGACCAAGGCATACGAGGAACTTGTCTTGGGGAAGGAGAGTGTGCGCGAGGGGGTTCATGCCTGCTATGTAAACATGCTTACCTCATTCTCCGAAGTGGAGACAAGGGAGAAGGAGGTCGAACTCGCTGGCCAGAACTACGAAGTCATAAAGAACAGGTATGACAACGAACTCGCCCTGCTCACGGATATGCTGGATGCATCCAATACGAAACTCTCTGCTGAGATGTCACTTGTGGATGCCCGCATAAATCTATTGTACAATTATTTCAAACTCAAGTATACAACAAGTAATTTATAGAAATATGGAAAAGACCAAGATTGTCCGCAACGTATACAACATTATGATACTGTGCTGCCTTGTTGTGGGAACTGCATATGTGGTGCTTCAGTTCTGCCATTTCGGTAGAGTGGAGTTTACCGACAACGCACGTGTGCGCCAACACATTACGCCGCAATGTACCCGTGTGCAGGGATTCATCCGAGAAATCCGTTTCGACGAGTTCCAGTATGTCCATAAAGGCGACACGCTGGCCATTATCGAAGATGCAGAATACCGTCTGCAACTCCTGCAGGCAGAGGCCGGACTTGCCAGTGCCGAGCACGGTGCAAAGGCAAGCGGAATAAACATACAGACGACCGAAAAAAGCATTGAGGTGACGCAGGCCAACATAGAGGAGGCACGGGTAAACTACGAGTATGCCCAAAAGGAGGACCAGCGCTATGCGGAGCTTTTGAAAAAGGATGCCGTCACGCCACAACAGTACGACAATGTCCATACCGCATACCTTGCTGCGAATGCACGCTACGAACAGGCCAAGCGCTCGCAATCGGTGCAGACCAACACAAAGGCGGGTCAGGAGCACTATTTGTCGGAATCGGAGCAGGCCGTGAAGCTCGCAAAGGCAGCCGTTGATCTGGCGCGTCTGAATTTGAGCTATTGCTATATCATTGCCACCTGTGACGGCGTGACAGGCACGAAGGATATCAACGAGGGACAGTTGGTTAATCCGGGGCAGACCATAGTGAGCATTGTGGATGCCAATGACATGTGGGTGGAGGCAAACTACAAGGAGAGTCAGCTGCACAACATTGCCATTGGGGCCAAAGTGAAGATTACGGCCGATGCGGTTCCCGGCGAGGAGTATGAAGGCATAGTGGAGAGCTGTTCGGATGCAACCGGAAGCGCATTCTCCTTGATTCCTATCGACAATGCGACAGGTAATTTTGTCAAGGTTGAACAGCGTGTGACAATAAGGATATCCCTAAAAGGCAATGACGCGGAGAAACTCGGCAAACTGCATGCCGGCTACAATGTGGAATGTGAAGTGAAATACTGATATGGCTTCCATGAATCAAAAGAGCCAGGCCATGCCCTTTTCCATGCCGATGTACAGGACATGGGTCCCCGAAAGGGTCAGACCGTGGCTGTATGTGCTGATGGCGGTGTGCTTCCAGTTCTCCAACGGTGTCTATCTTGGCTCGCTGAATGAGATGCGGGGCATTACCGACTTCATGAACGAGGATGTGCAGATGTGCCTTTATGCCAACCTTGCCGGAATGGCCATATGGTTTCCGATGCTCATCCGCATGAAGTTCCGGTTCACCAACCAGCAGCTCCTTTACAGTGCCGCTCTCGTTGTGGGTATTTGCAATTTTCTGAGCATGCATTGCGCCTCCATACAACTGCCGTGGCTGATGTTGATATGTTTCATTTCAGGCATAGCGAAGATACAGGGGACATTCGAGTGCATGAGTAATGTACAGCTGTGGATTACTCCTACCCGCGATGTGAGCAAGTTCTTTCCTGTACTCCACGTCATTCTGCTGACGGCAATCGAAGGCGGTGGATTTGTGGCGGCATATTTCAGTTACCACTATACGTGGGAGATGATGCATGTGGTCATTGTCGGGTGTATGTGCTTTGTCCTTTTGGTACAGATGCTGTGTTGCCGTCCTTTCTGGTGGTTACTGTCCCATGCCACAGCGAATGCCGCTTAAGGGTATCGACTTTACGAGCGGCATTCTCATCAGTGCGCTCATGCTTACGGTGTCATATATCTTTGTGTACGGTGACTATGAACAATGGATGGACAGCAGGAATATACGGGTGGCACTCGGTGCTTCGCTGTTTCTGTTGGGATTGACAATGTACCGTCTGACACATGTCAACAATCCCTATATATCGCCCGAACTTCTGACCAAACGGAATGTCATTCCGATTCTTGCCATTACCGCATTGGCCGAATTGCTGTTGGGATGCGAGCATGCCGTAGGAAGCATACTCCACGGCGGAGTGAACCATCTTGAGGAACTGACCAAGGAGGGCCTCTCTCTGTGGGCACTGCCGGGAGTATATGTGGGTGTGGGCATTACGCTCTATTGGCTGCATATGAAGAAATGGAAGGTGTGGAAACTGATAGCCATAGGCTTTGCAGGAATCTTTGTCTATGCTACCGGGATGTACTTTACCGTGGATGTCAATGTGAACATCGAGCAGTATCGGACGGCCATATTCTTCCGTGGATTTGCCAGCGGAATATTGGCGCCGACCCTCATGTGGTCTTTGGACGAATCGATCCACAATTTCGAAGGGTTCTTCATGTCGCTTTTTATATTCAACATATTCCACATGTACTTGGCCGGTGCGGCGGGAACGGGACTCTATACGACGCTCTATTCGCATCTCATGAACGACAATATTGTGCGCTATGGCAGCCAGCTCACACTGACCGCATTGGATATGGGTTCGTTTAATATGGGTGATTTCATGGACGGCTACTTTGTCCGCAGCATGATGTCGGTCACGATAAAGCAGATTTACGGAATTGTCATATGGATAGCGGGTTCGCTTAGTGCCATGTTCTTCCTGCTCGACCTGCCTGCTGTCAGGACCAATGTCAGACGAATTCCGCTTTGGCCTGTGTATGGCATAGAGCTGTTGTCCCGTCTTCGTCCGTTGCGGGTGAAGGAATGGCACACGGAAAAAGAGGCATAAGTGTGGCGGGGGAAGTATAGTTTTTCCAAATATGCGTATAGAAATTAATGATGAACGATTTGTGGCACAATGTTGTGCGAATGGCAAATGATTTCTTATTTTTGTAACGGAGGATTAGAGAAACCATTAAAAAATTGTTGTTATGAAATCATTGAAAGGAACGCAGACTGAAAAGAACCTGCTCAAATCGTTTGCCGGCGAATCACAGGCACGCAGCCGCTACACGTTCTTTGCGAGTGTAGCTAAAAAAGAGGGCTACGAACAGATATCGGCCATCTTCATGGAGACAGCCGAGCAGGAGAAGGAACATGCAAAGAAATTCTTCAAGTATCTCGAAGGAGGTACGGTGGAGATAACCTCTTCGTATCCGGCCGGCATAATCGGCAAGACTCTCGACAACCTCAAGGCCGCCGCCGATGGGGAGAACGAGGAGTGGACGGAGCTCTATCCCGCATTTGCCGAAATGGCAGACACGGAGGGTTACCCCGAGATTGCGAATACGTTCCGCATGATTGCCAAGGTTGAGGCCGAGCACGAGAAACGTTACCGCCGTCTGCTGGACAGAGTGGCTACATGCACTGTCTTCAAACGCGACGGAGTGATCAAGTGGCAGTGCCGCAACTGCGGCTTTGTCTATGAAGACATGGAAGCTCCTGAGGAGTGTCCGGCATGCCAGCATCCACGGGCATACTTCGAGCCTATGAAGGACAACTATTAGTAGGTGCAATGAACAACATCGGACGGCTGGAACGATACAGAACAACGGCTGTCGGCATGTTGTAACCGGAATGCCTTTGCCGGATCCGTCGGACGGACAGAATAAAGAGAGCGGGACGCAATCATTTGCGTCCCGCTCTCTTGTATTTATATGGTGCATGCTTTGTCCGCAACCGAATAGCTGTTGCATTAATTTGCCGCAGTGCAGATTCCTTCTTCCTTCTCCGGAAATCCCTGCGCCTTGATTTTGATTTCGCTGCCGTCGGGAGTCACAAGACAGGCACCTTTGTCGGGAGTGGTGATATAGCCTATGACATCTATTCCGCCCACTTGGGCAATCTGTTCGCGTATGTCCAACGGAACCGTAAAGAGCAGTTCGTAGTCCTCGCCACCGTTGAGTGCTGCCACAACGGGGTCGGCATTGAGCTCATCGGCCATGGCATGGGTCTCCTTGGCAATGGGCAGGCGGTCGAGGTGAATTCTGGCTCCACAGGCCGAGCTTTTGCATATCTGCAGGAGATCAGAGGCGAGACCGTCCGAAATGTCAATCATTGAGGTGGGTATGATTCCGGCATTTTCAAGCGCATCTGTCACGTCTGTGCGGGCTTCGGGCGAGAGTTGGCGGCGCAGGATATATTCGTGCCCTTCGAATTGGGGCTGTGGGTTGTCGTTGCCCTTGAATACGCGTTTCTCACGTTCCAGCAGTTGCAGTCCCATATATGCCGAACCGAGGTCTCCTGTGATGCATATCAGATCATTGGGCTTGGCTCCGTTGCGGCGGCACAGACGTTTGCGGTCTACACTGCCGAGAACGGTAACGGAAATAACCATGCCGGTCAGTGAGGCGGATGTGTCACCGCCGACCAGGTCAAGTGCATAGTCATCGCATGCACGGCGGATACCGGCATACAGCTCGTCCAGATTTTCTACGCTGAAACGTGCTGAAACACCTACCGAAACGGTTATTTGGCGGGGTGTGCCGTTCATGGCGATTATGTCGCTGATACCCTTTACCACACTCTTGTAGCCGAGATGTTTGAGCGGGAAATATGTCAAATCGAAATCAATGCCTTCGAGCATCATATCGGTCGAAAGAAGCGTGTAACGGTTCTTGTCGCCGCAGTCGATTACGGCTGCATCGTCACCGCATCCCGCCACGGTCGTGGGTAGGGTGGGAGCGAAATGTGACGTCAGACGGTCAATGAGACTGAACTCTCCGAGCGAAGATATCTCCGTGTGCTTTGTCATACGCAGAAGTGATTTTTGATAAAACGATATGCAAATTTATATTATATTTTGAATTGATGAAAATAGAGGCTATTTTTGCATATTGCATTTTAAAATATATTAATAATAAAAAGATATGAAAAACATCGTTTTGTTCGGCCCTCCGGGAGCCGGAAAAGGTACTCAGGCAGACAAGTTGGTTGCTAAATATGGTCTTGACCATGTTTCGACAGGTGACATTATCCGTGCCGAAATCAAGAGCGGCAGCGAATTGGGCAAACTCGTTAAATCCTACACCGAGAAGGGTGAGCTCGTTCCCGACCAGGTTGTTATAGATATCATTGCCGATTATGTCCTGAAACACAAGACCGGCAAGGGCAACATCTTCGACGGTTTTCCCCGCACGACATTCCAGGCCGAGGAGTTCGACAAGATTCTTGCCAAGAACGGTCTCAAGGTGGATGTTATGCTCTCGCTCACAGTGCCCGACGAGGAGTTGGTAAAGAGGCTCCTGTTGCGTGGTAAGGACAGCGGACGTGCCGATGACAGCAACGAGGATGTAATCAGAAACCGAATCAGTGTCTACAAGGCACAGACAGCCGTGGTTGCCGATTACTATGCAGCCCAGAAAAAGCACATCGAAATAGACGGAGTCGGCAGTATCGACGATATCTTCGGCCGTCTTTGCGCAGCCATCGATGCAATAAAATAAGAAAAGACGCATCTGTCAGGTGCGCAATTAAGGGGAAGTGAAAAAATTGAAAGTCATGAAATTATTTGGAAAATATTCGTTGGTGGCAGTGCTCTTGCTCATGGCGGGAACATTGTCGGCCAAGCCGCAGGCCAAGTATGTATTCTATTTCATAGGTGACGGAATGGGTATCAACCAGGTGTTGGGTGCCGAGATTTTCCGTGCTGTCCAGAAAGGGGATTCTCTGGGCTACGACCGTTTTGCGTTTTCAAAGTTCCCGGTAAACACATTTGCCACCAATAAGTCGGCTTCGACCTATGTGACCGATTCGTCGGCTGCGGGTACGGCACTTGCAACGGGATACAAGACAAACAACAGTATGCTTGGAGTGTTGCCGGATGGCAAGACCCCGGTATATAGCGTTGCCACGTTCGCCAAGAAGGCGGGCTACAAGGTGGGCATTACGAGTACCGTGGGTGTCAATCACGCCACTCCCGGTGCGTTCTATGGACACAACGAGCGCCGTACGGCTTATTATGAAATAGGAGAACAGCTGACCGAGAGCGGTTTCGATTTCTTCGGTGCTGGCGGTTTCCTTGGCGAATCGAAGAATCCGTCCGAGAAACCCTATCTCAAGACTTTGGCCCGTGATGCCGGCTACACGATAGCTTGGGGTGTAGACGATTACGGGAAGTACAAATCTTCGGCCGACAAGATGATTCTTTTCCAGAAAGACTCGACTGCAACGGAGTTGCCTTTCGCCATTGACCGCAAGGCTGACGACCTGACTTTGGCTCAGATTACCGACTGTGCAATAGACTTCCTTTCCAAGGACAACCGCAAGGGTTTCTTCCTTATGGTGGAGGGCGGTAAGATAGACTATGCCGGTCATGACAACGATGCCGCTACAGCCTTTAAGGAGACGGAGGATTTTGCAAGCGCGGTGGATGTTGCCATAGAGTTTTACAACAAACACCCCAAGGAGACCCTGATCGTCGTTACGGCCGATCATGAGACCGGTGGCTTGGCGCTCGGTATCAACGGCATATATGCGCTCAACTACAAAGTGTTGCAACTACAGAAAGCCTCGCGCGGAGAGATGTCGCTGGCTTTGAGCAAGTTGAGAGAGCAGGACAAGGTGACTTGGGAACAGGCCAAGAGCATCATTGCGGATTACATAGGTCTGTGGACAAAATTGCCAGTAACGGTACAGCAGGAGATAAAGCTCATGCAGGTCTTTGATGAGACGTTCGGTGCACCGCAGCGTCCTTCTCGTGGTGGCGAGCCTGCGAAAAATAGCCGCAACCGCGAAGAGAAACTTTCGTATGCAGCCATGGAGATACTCTATGCCAATGCACTGGTCAGCTATTCGTCGGGAGCCCACACAGGCACTACTGTCCCCGTGTTTGTCATGGGTGCTGGAGCCGAGAAGTTTATGCGTGGCGGTCTGGACAACACCGATCTGCCGAAGATAATTTCCGAGGCAGCAGGCTACGGCATGAAATAAATAAAATGCGCGAAGATTGTTTGTAAATAACGAATTATTATTATCTTTGCGCCGCGCGGAACATATTGTCCCGTGACAAAAACAATCATCAAACTAAATTAAAGGATTTTATGAACAATTACGAAACCGTTTTCATTGCCACTCCCGTGTTGAGCGATGTGCAGCTTGACGAGGTGTTCGGCAAATTCCAGGGTGTCATTACCGAGAACGGCGGTCAGATTGTGAATAAAGAGGCATGGGGCTTGAAAAAACTCGCATACCCTATTCAGAAAAAGACTACCGGTTATTACTTCCTGCTTGAGTTTACGGGCGAAGGTCCCATCGTGGATGCTCTCGAAACCCAGTATCGCCGCGACGAGCGCGTCATCCGTTTCCTTACTTTCAAACAGGACAAGGATGCAGTCGAATACTCTGTAAAGCGTCGCGCTAAATTGTCCAACAAACAGGTAGAACCCGAAAAAACCACGGAGGAATAAATTATGGCAGCAAATAACGAACAGTCGGAAATCAGATACCTCAATCCGGTATCGGTTGATGTTAAAAAGAAAAAATACTGCCGTTTCAAGAAGAGCGGCATCAAGTATGTCGATTATAAGGACGGCGAATTTCTCAAGAAATTCCTTAATGAGCAGGGCAAAATCCTTCCCCGTCGTTTGACAGGTACTTCGCAGAAATACCAGAAGAAGGTGGCTCAGGCTGTAAAGCGTGCACGCCACTTGGCAATCCTGCCGTTTGTAACCGATTTGATGAAATAATAAACAGAGGAGGACGAAACTATGCAGGTGATTCTTATAAAAGACTTAGAAAATTTGGGTTATGCCAACGATATCGTTGATGTAAAGCCCGGTTATGCCAATAATTTCCTTCTTCCGCAGGGATATGCCAAACTTGCCACCGAATCGGCAAAGAAGGTTCTGGCCGAGAATCTGAAACAGCGTGCCCACAAGGACGCCAAGATTTTGGCCGATGCACAGGCACTGGCTGAGAAAATCGCAGCAACCGCATTGGTCATCAAGGCCAAAGCCGCTTCGGAGAACAAAATTTTCGGTACTGTTACCGCAGGTGACATTGCAGATGCTTTGGCTGCACAGGGTATCGAGGTTGACCGCAAGGCCATAGTTCTCGAGGCTGTAAAGGAGTTGGGCGAGTATGAGGCTACGGCAAAACTTCACAGGGAGGTCAAGGCCGTTGTCAAATTCTCGGTTGTTGCCGAAGAGTAATTAACGATAAAACGGATTTAAGAAATGAAGAAAAATATTCATCCCAGCAATTACCGCTTGGTGGCATTCAAGGATATGTCAAATGAGCATGTGTTCCTCTGCCGTTCGGCTGTGAACACAAAAGAGACGCTTGAGGTCGACGGTGTTGAATATCCCGTATACAAGATGGAGATTTCGAATACCTCTCACCCGTTCTATACTGGTAAAATCAAATTGGTCGACACTGCAGGTCGTGTGGATAAGTTTATGCAGCGTTACCAGAAACACTACGACAGAAAGAAGTAGTCTGTTCTCTTTGTGAGGGAGTAATTTACGGCAGCAATGCCGGGATGGTCTCGTCATCACGACTTTCAAGTCCGGGGCTGTCATAAAGAATGAGACTCATAAATGGCATGCGAAGTGCTGTTTATGGGTCTTTTTGTTATGGGTGGTTGGGTGTGCGCCTAAAAGTCATGCCGACTGTCTGCAACTGAAATGAATGATTGTTGAAATATTAGAAAATATGTAAATTATGATTGTGTTACTAGCGGTTCTCTTGTCTTTGTTGGGACTTGCGGGAGTGGTGTCGGGGGCATGCTTTTTAGTCAATGGGGCATCGGCCGTGGCACGCAGGGCCCACATATCGGAGTTTGTTATCGGAATGGTGATTGTGGGCTTCGGCACCTCTATGCCTGAATTGCTGGTTAGTCTCTTCGGGGCAGTGAACGGCAGCGGTGATGTGGCTATCGGCAATGTTGTAGGCTCCAATATCTTCAATGTTCTGCTGATACTTGGTCTGGCAATGCTGATTCGGCCCGAGAAGATGCCCCGGTCGGGACTTATGGCCGACATGCTCATTTGCTTGGCGGCTTCGGTTGTGCTTTATCTTATGGGCTTCGGATTTACCGTGCAGCGCGGAGGTGTGATTTCACGACTTGACGGAGGCATATTGTTGGTTCTGTTTGTCCTGTTCTTTTGGCGCTCACTCAAGGTGGGGCGAGCCAATGCTGTTGAAACTGATTCTATGCAGGCATCACAACCGTTGTGGCGCAGTATTGTGGCACTTGTGGGCGGACTGGTCCTGCTTGTGGGCGGAGCCAAACTCTTCGTCAACAATGCGGTGGAGATAGCTCATCTGCTGAATGTCAGCGACTCGTTCATTGCAGTAACCTTGTTGGCGGGAGGTACATCGCTGCCCGAGCTGGCGGTTTCGGTCACGGCGGCGCTGAAACGCCATAGCGACATGTCACTTGGAAACATAGTGGGGTCCAATATTTTCAATATACTATTCATTCTAGGAGCATGTTCTGTTATAACTCCGTTGCAGGCCGAGGGTGTGGGACCGTTCGATATGTTTGTCATGATTTATGCAGTGCTGTTGCTCATGGTGTGGGCTGTGGCATATCGCCGCCGCCCGATACCTCGTTGGCAGGCTCTGCTGATGTTGCTGTCCTATGCGGCGTATATATATGTCATTTCGAGGTAAGCAAGATGTCGCTTGCGATATAAAGAAGCCGGTTCGAAATCAGATTCGAACCGGCTTCTTTGTTTGTGGAAATCCTCCGCAGCCAAATTATGCAGAGACGATGTGCGATTTCAAGTGACCTACTCTGCCTGTTTTCTTGACATGACAGCTGCAATCGAAAGCAATGTTCCCAGAACAATGCTCAATGATGCGGCAAAAAGCACTTGCATGCTTGCCGGCAGAAGGAATGTTATCGTGTGCGCAGGTATCCAGAACAACGGTATCGTCTTCTTGAATACGAAGTTCCACTGCACCTTCCAGTTGAGCGTTACGAAAGCTTCGCCAAACGGGATGGGTCTGGTTATTGAGCGCCACAGGCTTCCGCCGTTGGCAAGTATGTTCGTGTCGCTGATTTTGTGGAGCGTCATGAACACTGGGGCGAAGAGCGAGTTCATGAATGTCGAAATGAACAGCGCTCCGATGAATTTCTTAAGCGTGAAACCGCCTGCCATTGCCGCTACACAACCATTCAGACCGAAACTTTCAAGCATGACGGGTACACCGGTCGAGAAGATCTTCATGGCTACAGCTATGAGGACTCCGAAAAATCCCCATACTATCGCACGAGGCAGCAATCCGAACCCTTTGTAGCTGTATACACCGCTTTGTATCCTCAATCCTGTCATTTCGCCCAAGGTGGAGAGAATGAAGAACTTGAGGAAAGCCATGGCATACGGATGTGCAGAGGTGGTACTTTTGAACCACTGCATGGCTGGTTCAAAGAGAAAGAAAGGAGCAACGATTATGATGATTGCCGCACAGAACAGCAGATCTTTTAGTAGTTTGTTCCCCATGGCCTTACATATTGTGCAGGTCACTGTCAGAGAGTGTCTTTATGCCATGTGTATCGATGACCTTCTGCGCAGCTGCGCTGTCACCGGCACGGATTATCGCAAGAGCCTTTCCGTTTATGGCAAAGCAGTACATGTACTCAATGCTCACGCCGCTTGCCGAGAAGTGCCTCAGACTGCCGATGAGCGAACCTGCCTTGGAGTCTGTGACGATTGCGAATACATCGCTTATCTGGGCGCTGACATTGTTCTGGCGGAGAATGTCGCACACCTTGTCGGGGTCGGCTACAATCAGACGGAATATTCCGTATTCGGAGGTGTCGGCCACTGTACCTGCTATGATCTTTACGTCGGCTCGGCCTATGAACTCCATGATCTCATGCAGACGGCCCGATTTGTTTTCTATGAAAATGGAGAGTTGTTTTATGGTTGACATGGTTATTGGGTTTTAGGTGGTTTATTTGTCTCGTTTGTCTATTACTCTTACCGCCTTGCCGTCCGACTGGGGCAGAGAACCCTTGTCCACGAGTTTTACCTTGGGTGTAATCAGTATCTCGTCTTTCAGACGGCGTGTGATCTCCTTGGTGAGCGACTGCAGTTTCTGGAAATCGTCGGTGAAGAGATCACTCAGTTCCACCTCTATCCATACCTCCTCGGAGTTGTTGACGGTCTGTATGGTTATGAGATAGTTGCTGCCGAGCTCGGGGAACTGCATCAGTATCTTCTCAATCTGCATGGGGAAGATGTTGACACCCTTTACAATGAACATATCGTCACTACGGCCCTTTATGCGGTCTATGCGGCGGTGTGTGCGTCCGCAGGGACACTCACCGGGCAGTATGCGCGTCAAGTCACGGGTACGGTAACGTATGAGAGGCATGGCTTCACGGTCAAGTGTAGTGAGTACCATTTCTCCGATTTCTCCATCGGGTACGGGCTCAAGCGTGTCGGGATTTATGATCTCAACTATGAAAGAATCTTCCCACAAGTGCATTCCGTTCTGCTCCTTGCATTCGAATGCCACACCGGGGCCGCTCATCTCCGACATGCCGAAACTGTTATATGCCTTTACTCCAAGTCTCTCCTCTATCTTGTGGCGCGTTTCTTCTGTGTGCGGTTCGGCACCGATGACAAGCGTCGTGAGTTTGGTGTCTTTCTTGGGGTCAATGCCGACCTCGTCGAACACATCGGCAAGACGCAGTGCGTAGCTCGGGATGATATGGATGGCGGTGGTACCGAAGTCGGTAATAAATTTGATCTGTCTCAGGCTGTTGCCCGCTCCGGCCGGAACGGCCATGGCTCCCAGCTTTTCCACTCCGTAGTGTATGCCGAGTCCTCCGGTGAACATGCCGTAGCCCGAAGAGTTCTGGAATACATCGGTGTTGCGCAGTCCCACCATGTAGAAGCAACGAGCCATGCGGTTGGCCCAACAATCAAGGTCGTGGGCGGTGTGGCATATTACAGTGGGGTTGCCTGTCGTACCGCTTGACGAATGGAGACGTACGATATTCTTCATGTCTGTAGCCACCAATCCAAAGGGGTAGGCCTCACGCATCTCTGCCTTGGTGGTGAAGGGAATTTTCTGAAGGTCTTTGAGCGACTGTATAGTATCGGCCGTAATCCCCGCTTTACCGAACTTCTCTTTGTAGAAAGGGGAGTTCAGGGCCTGTGTGATACTTTTTTTGAGACGCTCTGTTTGCAGCGCCTCCAATTTATGGCGCGGCATAGTTTCAATTTCTGGATTAAAAAAGGCACTGTCACTCATTGTGTTAGTAGTTTATATAGTCGATATTTTTATATTGATTGTTTCTGATTGAAATAAAATCTTCATACAAAGATAATGATTATTTTTACATCATCGTGGCATGCGAGTTAGTTTGGTTGTTGATTACATATTGTAATACGGTGATTGTGAGGATAAATAGACTGAAATGCAGTTTGTTGCGGTGTTCTGTTTTTAACTTATATCTCATTTTTTGTTTTATATTCCGGTTTGTTATAACAAAATGTGTGTACTGTGGCATTGAATAGGATAAAATCCCTATCTTTGTAATTGCTTGACAATGAAACTGTAAAATATTGTAACGCGCTACATTTCAAATGGTTGTCCATTGACGGTAGCGTCTTAAAAATATATACGTGAACAAACTATGGGTAAAAAATTGTTATTGGGAGATCAGGCGATAGCTCAAGGCGCGATTGATGCAGGGCTGAGCGGTGTGTATGCCTAT
The DNA here is from genome assembly GCA_963640325.1 of Tidjanibacter sp. Taxonomy (GTDB): domain Bacteria; phylum Bacteroidota; class Bacteroidia; order Bacteroidales; family Rikenellaceae; genus Tidjanibacter. Next base: position 30,979 of record CAVHXY010000008.1, on the reverse strand, counting down.
CCTGGAACCCCCTCGACAGAGATAACGGAGTATATCCAGGACTCGCAGCAAGGTCGCGAGGGAGAGATATACTGCAAATGGTGTACGAATGAGAAGACGGCCATGGAGGCAGCCTTGGGAATGTCCTATGCCGGAAAACGGTCATTGGTCTGCATGAAACATGTGGGCTTGAACGTGGCTGCCGATCCTTTTGTGAACTCGGCCGTTACCGGAGTCAACGGTGGAGTGGTGGTGTTGGTGGCAGACGACCCTTCGATGCATTCGTCGCAGAACGAACAGGATTCGCGCTATTATGGCAAGTTTGCGCTGATTCCGGTCCTGGAGCCTTCAAACCAGCAGGAGGCATACGACATGATGTCGTATGCTTATGAGATGTCCGAGCGGCTTGCCGAACCGGTACTTATGAGAGTCGTGACCCGAATGGCGCATTCGCGTGCCGTGGTCGAGACTGGCGAAGGCCGTGCGCAGAACCGACTCGCCGCTCCCGAACGGTCACAGAACTGGGTGCTGTTGCCAGCCATCGCAAGACGTCGTTACAGTGCGCTTGTGGAGTTGCAGACGCAGATGCATGAACTTTCGGAGACTTCGCCTTACAATGTGTTTGCCGATGCCCCCAAACATGAGATGGGTGTCATTGCGTGCGGTATAGGATACAATTATTATATGGAGAACTATCCTCAGGGCTCGCCGTGTCCCGTGTTGAAGATTTCCCAGTATCCATTGCCGGAGCAGGCTGTCCGAAAGATTGCCGGTGAGTGTAGGGCGCTGCTTGTAATAGAGGACGGACAACCGTTCGTGGAGGAGCAGATAAAGGGTATTCTGCCGTCCGGATGCGAGATAAAGGGACGTTTGACAGGTGAGTTGCCGCGTACAGGAGAACTTAATCCCGACAATGTCAAGGCAGCGTTGGGGATCGCCTCGTCGCAGGTGTTCCAGCCGAGCGACAATGTGGTGGCCCGTCCGCCTGCGCTGTGTCAGGGTTGTGGACACAGAAGTGTCTATGAGGCATTGAACCGCATAGTGGTCGATATGCCCGAGGCACGTGTGTTCGGCGATATAGGGTGCTATACTCTGGGAGCCTTGCCACCCTACAAGGCTATAAACTGCTGTGTCGATATGGGTGCCTCCATAACGATGGCGAAGGGTGCCGCCGATGCGGGTGTGTTCCCCGCCATTGCGGTTATCGGAGACTCCACATTCACCCACTCTGGCATGACGGGTCTGTTGGATGCGGTGAACTGCAAGTCACCCATTACTGTGATTATCTCGGACAATCTTACCACTGCCATGACCGGTGGGCAGGATTCGGCGGGAACCAACAAGTTTGAGGCCATCTGTTTCGGTCTCGGTGTGGAGAGGGAACATCTGCATGTGGTGAACCCGTTGCCGCAGAATATGGATGAGATTACCCGCATCATGAAACAGGAGATAGATTATAGGGGCGTGTCGGTCATCATTCCGCGCAGGGAGTGCATTCAGACCCATGCCCGTAAAGCAAAATCGAAGAAGAAATGAAAACCGATATAATTCTTGCTGGCGTCGGCGGACAGGGTATCCTGTCGATTGCCACTATAATAGGCCATGCGGCTCTCAATGAGGGGCTATATATCAAGCAGGCCGAAGTTCATGGAATGAGCCAGAGAGGTGGGGATGTGCAGTCCAATCTGCGCATATCCACTGAGCCAATTGCCTCGGACCTCATACCGTTGGGCGGTGCGGATGTGATTATCGCCATGGAACCGATGGAGGCATTGCGGTATCTGCCGTATCTGTCGAAGAAGGGGTGGATTATTACCTCATCGACTCCGTTCATAAATATACCCAATTATCCCGATACGCAGGCGGTTATGGATGAACTCAAAGGACGCGGCAATGTCAAGTTGCTCGATTTGGACACCATGGCCAAGGCCAACAATATGCCCAAGGCGGTGAACATGATTCTTCTCGGAGCGGCATCGGATGTGCTCGGAATCGGGTTCGACAAGCTGGAGAACAGTGTCAGAACGGTGTTCGGGGCAAAGGGAGATGCCATTGTGGAGATGAATATAAAGGCATTGGATTTGGGACGCAGTTTCGTGGAGTAGAGATAGAACGATGGAGAAGAAACAGACACCAATTGATTACGAATCAGTCAAGTCGGTCATAGATTCGTTCGGCTTGCCCGACTTCGGCAAGGCCACAATCAGGGAGATTGTGGGCATATCCAACAAGATAGAACAGCTTACGGGCGAGAAGTTCGTGCATCTCGAGATGGGTTCTCCGGGCCTGCCCCCAGAACGCCGTGGAGTGGATGCTGAGATAGAGGCATTGCGTGGTGGCATTGCGGCCAAGTATCCGTCGCTGGAGGGAGCACCGTGTCTGAAAAAGGCGGCTTCGCAGTTCATCAAGGCATTCATGGATGTGGATATTCCCGAGAAGTGCTGTGTGCCCACAGTGGGTTCCATGCAGGGGTGCTTTGCTTCGTTCCTGCTGTGCGGTCAGTGTGACAGCCGGAAAGATACGGTGTTGTTCATAGATCCCGGTTTCCCTGTGCAGAAGACACAACTTAAGGTATTGGGACTGAAATATGTCTCGTTCGACACCTATGACTATCGTGGCGAACGTCTCAAGGACAAGGTGGAGGAGTATCTCGCCAGCGGAAAAGTCTGTGCCATGCTCTATTCCAATCCCAATAATCCCGCATGGACTTGCCTGACAGAGAGCGAGTTGGCAGATATAGGCCATCTGGCGACCAAATATGATGTGGTGGTAATCGAGGATTTGGCCTATTTCGGCATGGATTTCCGTCATGACATCACCCACCCATATGAGCCTCCCTACCAGCCGTCAGTGGCGAAGTATACCGACAACTACATGTTGATGATATCAGGCTCCAAGGCATTCAGCTATGCCGGACAGCGTATAGCCATAGCGGCCGTATCGGAGAAGCTTTACAATCGTGAATACGACGACCTGCGTAGCCGTTACGGTATAGGCGGGTTCGGAAACGTTTTGGTCAACCGCATTCTCTATACCTTGTCATCGGGCACGGCGCATTCGGCCCAGTATGCTTTGGCGGCCATGATGCAGTCGGCAGTGGACGGCGAGTACAATTTTTTGGAGGATGTGCATGAGTACGGACGCCGTGCGGCACGTCTGAAGGAGATTTTCATGCGCAACGGTTTTCATATGGTCTATGAGAAAGATATCGACCGCCCGGTGGGAGATGGGTTCTATTTCACGATAGGCTATGGCAATATGACAGGAGGAGAACTCATGTACGAATTGCTCTTCTATGGCGTGAGCGCCATATCGTTGAGTACTACGGGCAGTGAGCAGCAGGGCTTGAGGGTCTGCACCTCGTTCATCCGCAATGACCAATACGATGCGCTTGAAGAGAGGATGAAGATATTTAACTCTAACAACAAGAATCGTTAAAAACAGATTGTACGATGATTTGGAACAATAACAAGGAGTGCATGAGCCGTGAACAGATGAGCGAGCTGCAGGGCAAGAGACTGCACAAGTTAGTGAGTCTTGTCTATCACAACACTCCTTTCTACAGGAACAAGATGCAGGAGATGGATGTCACTCCCGATGATATAAGGACCATTGAGGATATAGTGAAACTTCCGTTTACCACCAAGAAAGACCTGCGCGACAACTATCCTACCGGCATGTTTGCCGCCGACATATCACAAATTGTGCGCATGCATGCCTCCTCGGGCACAACGGGCGCCCCTACAGTGGTAGGCTATACCCGCAAGGATCTGTCGATTTGGGCCGAGAGTGTGGCGCGGTGTCTGGCTTCATACGGCATAGGACATCGTGATATAGTGTCGGTGGCCTATGGATACGGCCTTTTTACTGGCGGATTGGGATTGCACTATGGAGTGGAGAATCTGGGAGCCACAGTGATTCCCTCTTCTACGGGAGGTTCCGAGAAACACATCAGATTATTGCGTGATCTGGGTGCAACAGCTATTGCCTGCACCCCTTCGTATGCGCTTTATCTTGCCGAGACTATAGAACGGATGGGACTGTCAATGAAGGATTTCCGTCTCAAGACCGGAATCTTCGGCGGAGAGCCGTGGACAGAGGCCATGAGGGAGGAGATAGAAAATAGATTGGGAATCAAGGCATTCAATATCTACGGATTGAGCGAGATTATGGGACCCGGTGTGTCGTACGAGTGCGAGTGCCAATGCGGTTCGCACATTGCCGAGGATCATTTCTACCCCGAAATCATAGACCCCGAGACGTGTGAACCGTTAGGTTATGGCAAGCAGGGCGAACTCGTATTCACGACCCTTACAAAGGAGGGTATGCCGCTTTTGAGGTACCGCACACGTGACCTTACCTCGTTGATAGGGGAGCCGTGCGAATGCGGACGTACGGCAGTGCGCATGACACGTGTTGTTGGACGTAGCGATGATATGTTGATTATTCGCGGTATAAATGTCTTCCCGTCGCAGGTGGAGAGCGTGATTCTGGAGATGAAGGAGTTCGAACCTCTCTATATGCTTGTGGTTGACAGGGTGAACAATCTCGATACACTCGAAGTGCAGGTGGAGGTCCGTGAGGGATATTATTCCGACGATATAAATGCCATGTTGGCGCTCAAGAAACGTCTTGCAGACCGCATGAAGGGAGTCCTTTCGGTCAATACAATAGTGAAGTTCGTGGAGCACGGACAACTTGACCGCAGTCAGGGCAAGTCTCTCCATGTCATAGACAAACGTGTAATAAAATAAAATCCAGAAGCCATGATGACCAAGCAATTGTCCATTTTTCTCGAGAACAGAATAGGACGCACCAAAGAGGTGGTTGAGATTCTGTCAGCCGGCGGAATAAACATTCTCGCCTTTACCATTGCCGACAGTGCCGAATTCGGGATTCTTCGCCTGATAGTTTCCGATGTCGAAAAAGCATCGGTATTGTTGAAACAGGCGCATATATCGACCATTCTGACCGATGTCATCTGGATTCCTATTGACAACAGAATCGGCTCATTGGCAGAGGTGTTGCAGAAGTTGGCCGACAACAATGTCTCAATAGAGTATATGTATGTGTGCTACAGCAATTCGCAACCGTATGTCGTGATACGTCCGCTGCATATGGAGTTGTGTGCGAAACTGTTCGACGCATAGCTTTTGTCCATACGTCACCCCGCTGTAACGGAGGCGGAACTTTTTGGAATTCCTTGCCTCTGGTAGGAGTGAAGCACATTTTGCCTGCCTTGTCTTATCCTAATTGCGGGCAGAGTCTATACAACAAATGCGACAGGCTTGCCTGTCGCATTTGTTGTATAGTGTTGTATACCTCTTTAGAAAGCCTCCTTCACGATGCGGGTGATGCAGTCGCGGGCCATGAGAGTGTAGAGGTGTATGTGGTTTATTCCGTGTTTCATCAGATCGCGCGTCTGCATCAGACACCACTCCGTGCCTACCACTTTCGCATCTTCGTTGCTCTTGCAACGGCGAAGTTCCTTCTCCAGGTCATGTGGCATTGGCAGATGGAACGATTTGGGCAGTACGTCCACCTGATTCAATAGGCTTACCGGTTTCAGTCCCGGAATGATGGGTACCGTAATGCCGGCCGCACGGCACTTGTCTACGAATGCATAGTAGGTGGCATTGTCGAAGAACATCTGTGTTACGGCATAGTCGGCACCGGCATCCACCTTCTTCTTCAGGTTGGCGATGTCATCATCGAGCGATGCCGCTTCGAAATGTTTGTCGGGATAACAGCCTACACCTATGCAGAAATCCGAATGCGTTGCATTGGTTATGTTCTCATCAAGATATACACCGTGGTTCATGTCCACAATCTGTTTCACGAGTTCGCTGCCGTAGCGGTGTCCTTCGGGATGCGCAACATATGGCTCGCCTTTCATGGCATCGCCACGCAGAGCCATGATGTTGTCTATTTCGAGGAAACTGAGGTCTATAAGGTCATTCTCGATAGAGTTGCGTGAACGTCCGGCACAGATCACATGGGGAACAACCTCAATGTTGAACCGTTTCATGATGGCCGCCGAAAGGGCAATGGTGCCCACTCGTTTGGTGGTCGTGAAATTCTTTGTCGTGCCGTCGCATTGCAGGCGGTGCTCTATTACATCGCGGTGTGACGTGATGTTTATGTAGGCTGGTCTGAGCTCCAACAACGGTGCCAATGATGAGTAGACATTCTCTATCTCAGCGCCTTTCATGGGCGGGATAATCTCAAATGTGTATATCGTTTTCTTGGGGTTGTTCTTCAAAATGTCTGTTACCTTCATCTCTGTTCTCCTTGTCGTTTTGTTTACTGTTTTCTTCGTTTTCTCCTTTATACATCCACTTGGAGCCGCTCTGTTTTTAAACCGCAGCACATCTCCCCTTGCGGAGAGACATGCTGTGGAAAAGTTGTATGGTGCGACAAAATTCTCGCTTGTGGGGCAGAACTATTTGCCGAACATTCTCAGGATATGGCGGTCGTAGATGTTCTCCGCAACTTCGCGGCCAATAATCTCCTTGTTGCGTTTCAGTGCATCGGTGTACTCTGTTCCGTGCTCTGCCGCAATCTTGTAGCTTACATGGATAAGCTGACGGAGATTGGGGTTGTAGTTGGGATTGCTTTGGTCATGACGTACTGTCTCTGCAAACTTCTTGCCGTCCCATGTGTTTACCTCCTCGGGCGAGGGGAGTTTCGTCTTGTCTATGTCGATGACAGTTGCGTAGGGAATGCAAAGTTCGTCGAAACGGCCGAGCGAATCGGCATAGATCTTCTTTGCAAGAGCCAGAGCAGCCTCGTCAGCCAACGAAAGACCGATAATCTCCTCCAACCAAGTGGTGCCTGCGGTCTTTACGTGGATACCTTTGTTGTATTTCTTGATCAGACGGCCCATGATGGGGTAGATGGAGAATTTGTCGCTACCCGAGTGTATACTGAGCTTGAGGTTGTCTGGCAATCCGAACTCCTTGACTGCGAAATCTATGACCAAAATGTCCTCTTCGAACTCTTTGGTGAACTGTGCTATGTCACCTACATAGTCGACACCCTTGTTGAAGCGGCCGGTGAATTTGGGCGCTATGGTCTGCAAAGGAACCTTCTCCGAAGCCAGTGCGCTCAGAATGAAGAACATCTCAATGGGAGTCTGCGGGTCGTTCACCTCATCCATCGAAACCTCGGGTACAAAGTTGTCGGCACCCTTGGCCTCTGCAATGTGACGGTAGATGCGGCCTGCCTCCTGGGCAGCATAGAGATATTTGTCGGCCATTTCTGTGAGCAGTTTCTCGGTTACCTCGAAAGGTTTCTCGATTCCGGGAATTGCGAGGGAACCGACATATTTGGAATTCTGCTTTACAAAAGCCTCCACGGAAGCCTTGTCAGCCTGCTTGCCAATGAAATCGGCCAGGTCAATCGTGTAGAAATCAGAAGCTTCGATGAACTTGTCCACATTCGACATGTTGATATGGTCGGCATCAACGAAGTAGGGACCCGTATATCCCATTGCCTTTACGGCATTGTCGGCCTCCTTGCGGGTATCCATAGGTACCGAGTGTACGATGGTGTGCTCGCGGTTGGATTTGTTCCACACGGGAGTGATGTCGAGATTGAGTTCTTTTCGTGCTTTGAGGATTGCGCTGAGTTGAGCCTCGCCTTCGTGCGAAAAGCGGTCACCCACGCCGAATGAATATTTTCCGATTTTCATGATAGTAAGTAATTTAATTGTTATTGTAGTTTTATATGTGTCGTTGATATGAATTCCGTAGCATTTACCTGCCATGTGGCAGAAGGTCTCCGGCAGCCCCTTGAGGGGATTTCATACATCGCAAAAATACAAAATTAAATTTGTTTAATTATAAGGATTTGACTAAATTTGCGGAAATCAGACAATAAAAAAGAGGGGCTTTAAGCTCGCTCGCGATTATTGTACGGACATTTCAGAACTTATTATAATTTAACTTTACTGAACTTGAACATGAAGTATTCATTTGACGATTTGAAAGGTCGTGTTTGTGTCCTGACGGGCGGATACGGCATTATCGGTACTGCATTGGCCAAGGGACTGGCTGGCGCCGGCATCAATGTGGCGGTCATTGACCTCCATCCCGACACGCCGAAGAGAGGCGAAGAGCTCTCCAAGGAATTTGGAGTCAATGCGATAGGTGTTTGCGCAAGCGTTCTCGACAAAGAGTCGCTCGTTGCTGCAAAGAAGGTGGTCAATGAGAAACTCGGCAAGATCGATTTCCTCATCAACTGTGCAGGTGGTAACTCACCTATGGCCACTTGCGATGTTGAGCAGATGACCAAGGATGACCTCAATGACCTCAACAAGACTTTCTACGGTCTGGCAATGGAGGGATTCCAGAAGGTTTATGACCTCAACTTCAAGGGCACCCTGCTCGCAACCATGGTCTTCACGACCGATATGCTTGAGGCTGGCAAGGGCAACGTTGTGAACATCTCCTCGATGAACGCAATCCGTCCTTTGACCAAGATTCCCGCATACTCGGCTGCCAAGGGTTCGATCAACAACTTTACGCAGTGGTATGCAGTGCACGTTGCCGAGATGGGTATCCGTGTAAATGCAATTGCTCCCGGTTTCTTCCTGACCAACCAGAACCGCTTCCTGCTTACCGATGAGAAGACAGGCGAACTGAAACCCCGCGGACACAAGATTATTGCCAACACCCCGACCCACAAATTCGGTGAGCCCGAGGATCTGATCGGTACATTGCTCTATCTGTTGAGCGATATCTCATCGTTTGTAACAGGTATCTGCATCCCCGTAGATGGTGGTTACAGCGCATTCGGTGGCGTTTAGTAGAAATACTTGAACTGTTTCTCGCCACTTGAGCGTACTCGTGCCCATATAGAGTGTGGACTCGGTGCGTAGGGAATAAACTCTCATGATGTGACAGAAAGAGAAGCTTGATTCGAGTTACATTATTCATAAAAAAAGGACTTCCGAAACCGGAAGCCCTTTTTTTATGGCCTCTTAACAGAGACCCGTTAGATTCTTGCAATAGCCTTGAGGCAGAGATAGCCGCCCAGAATCTGCAGGGCGATACCCGGCAGACCGATGGTGATATCCTGAACGGCAGCCATGAAGCTACCCGTCATAGCCCACTCAATGGCACCGCCTGCAATCTGATAAGCCAATACGGCCAGAACAACTGCCAGAACGGAGATTCTGCCGAAACGTTTTGCAACCAAAGCGGCAGCGCATGCCAGCAGAACTGATTTTACCATAATGACAGGAAGTACTGCCAAGGCAGGCATTCCGAAGAGCAACGAGTTGATTGCAGGGGAGAGCACTGCCGTTACCACTCCTGCCGTGAGACCGTATTTGTAGGCGGCTACGAGCGTGAAGAAGTAGATGGGCAGGAAAATAAGTCCTCCCTGCGGAATCAAATGGCACAATTGGGGCAACAGAATGTTACCCACAACGAATATTGCCGAGAAGAGCCATGTCTTGCTCTCCTTGGCCGATAATGAATAGAGTTTTACTGTCGATTCCATTTTTTCAAATATACAGTTTAAATCTCTCGGAGCATTTATTATGCAATATAGGTTCCGGCAACGGTATCGCCGCCTTCGCCAGTCCAGTTAGTGTGGAAGAACTCGCCCCTCGGACGATCAATTCTCTCATAGGTGTGCGCACCGAAGTAGTCGCGCTGTGCCTGCAGAAGGTTCGCGGGCAGACGGTTGCAACGGTAACCGTCATAGTACGACAGGGCTGCCGACATTGCAGGTGCGGGAATACCGTTTATTGCGGCCTGCGAAATCACGTTTCTCCAACCTGCCTGAGCCTCTTTCATCTTCTCGGTGAAATAGGGGTCGAGCAAGAGGTTTGCCAATGCGGGATTCTTCGTGAAGGCATCCTTGATCTTGCCCAAGAATACGGAACGGATGATGCAACCGCCTCTCCACATGAGGGCAATGCCACCGTAGTTAAGATCCCATCCGAACTCCTTGGCTGCGGTACGCATCAGAGTGTATCCCTGTGCATATGAGATGACCTTCGATGCAAACAGAGCCTTGCGCAGATCCTCAATGAAGGCTTTCTTGTCGCCCTTGAATGCAGGCTTGGGACCTTCGAGAATCTTCGAAGCCTCAACACGCTCCTCTTTCTGGGCCGACAGGCAACGTGCGAACACTGCCTCACCGATAAGCGTCAAGGGTACACCGTGGTCCAAAGCGGCGATTGCCGTCCATTTGCCGGTACCTTTCTGACCTGCCGTGTCGAGAATGTAGTCCACCGTGGTCTCGCCCTTCTCGTCCTTGTATGCCAGAATGTCGCGGGTGATTTCGATCAAATAGCTGTCGAGGTCGCCCTTGTTCCACTCCTCGAATACCTCGTGCATCTCTTCTGCCGACATGCCGAGCATATCCTTCATTATCTGGTAAGCCTCACAGATGAGCTGCATGTCACCATACTCGATACCGTTGTGTACCATCTTTACAAAGTGGCCTGCACCATTCTCACCAACCCAGTCGCAGCAGGGACCGTCAGCCACTTTTGCGGCGATAGCCTGGAAGATGGGCTTTACAATGGGCCATGCGGCCTTCGAACCGCCGGGCATCATGGATGGACCTTTCAGTGCACCTTCCTCACCGCCCGATACTCCGGTTCCGATGTAGAGCAGTCCTTTGCTCTCGACATATGCGGTACGGCGGTTGGTGTCGGGGAAGTGGGTGTTTCCACCGTCGATGATGACATCACCCGGCTCCAGCAGGGGAATCAGTTTTTCGATAAAATCATCCACCGCCTGGCCTGCCTTGACCATCAGCATCACCTTGCGGGGAGCCTTCAGCGAAGCCACCAACTCCTCAAGCGAGTGTGCGCCGTAGATATTCTTGCCTTTGCCGCGTCCGTTTACGAAGCGGTCCACTTTTTCAACCGTACGGTTGTATACGCTTACATGGAAGCCTTTGCTCTCCATGTTCAATACGAGGTTCTCGCCCATCACGGCGAGACCAATCAAACCGATGTCTGAAACTGCTTTCATTTTCTCTTTTTGAGTTTTTATGGTTAATAATATTTTGTTTGTCCTTATCTCTCCTCAATTACCTTGAACCCCATGGCCTTCAGCTTCTCTACTGCCTCATGCGGTGCACTCTTCAGAAAGAGAGTGAAGAGCGGGAATTCACGGCGTACGGGATAATCGGCACGCTGCTTTTCGAATGTCTCCACCGAATCGCGCAGCCTTTTGCAGTCGCTCCTTACATCGTAGGTGTGCAGTACCGCACGGCCGAGAATCTCCTGTATGTCCATTCCTGCGCAATCGATGCACAGCTCCGTGCTCTGTGCCGGCAGGGGAACGTTCTGCGCCTGCCATGTCTTGCAGGGCAAATCGAACTTGCGCCCTATGGCCTGTACGCTCATCGTGGTGCCGTTGGCCTTGCCGTCCAATGAGTATCCGGCGATGTGAGGAGTACCTGCGAAGAGCAGTCCGAGCAACTCCTTGTCAATGCCCGGCTCGTTCTCCCATACGTCCAACACTGCCGTCTTGATACTCTTCTTTTTGAGGGTCTCTTTCAAAGCCATGCAGTCGACTACCTCTCCTCGCGAACTGTTGATGAGAATCTGCTCCTTGCCTAGCTGTGCCAGACGCTCCTTGCCGAAGAGGTGGAATGTGGCATCCTCTCCCTCTCTTTGCAAGGGAACATGCACGGTGACGATATCGCAACGGGAGATGATTTCATCGAGTGTCACGAATCCGTCCGGGCCCTCTTTGCGGGCACGCGGGGGATCATTGAGCAACACCTTGAACCCGAGCAGCTCGGCTATGCGGGCCACTTTCTTGCCCACGTTGCCGACTCCGACCACACCCACTGTCTGCTCCTTGCAGTCAAATCCATACTCCTTGGCGAGGTTTACCAGCACCGAGGCGATGTATTGCTGTACCGAACCAGAGTTGCATCCCGGACAGTTGGTCCACTCTATGCCGTTGGCCTCACACCATGCCGTGTCGATGTGGTCGAAACCTATGGTGGCTGTCACTATCATCTTTACCGACGACCCTTCCAGCAACTCCGCACGGCACTTGGTGCGCGTGCGGGTCACTATGGCGTCGGCATCCTTCACCACTTCTGCCGTGGTCTCCGCTCCAGGGAGATAGACTACGTCGGCAAAGGGCTCCAGAGCTCCCTTGAGGAAGGGAATCTTGTTGTCGCAAACTATCTTCATCAGTCTTTGAATCTGTCTTTGTGAGCCCACAATCCCAATGCGGGGTTGGAGATGTAGAACACTTCTTCGCCGTCGGGCATGATGTTCACTCCGTCCTTCATCGTCTCAGGGTTGTATCGTTTCATGGCCTCCTGCAAGTCTCCGTATTTGAAGCCAACGCTCTCAATCTCCTCCTTGGTGAGGTGACCAGGGCAGTAGGTGATGGTGAAACGGCCTTCACTCGAACCGTGAATCAGGTGCGACGGTGCTCCGAGGTTGTCCTGCAGGTCCTTGTTTTCGTCCACGGCTTTCAGTACCTTGGGGGTACCCGAGTAACCGTATTTGCGGATGAGCTGGTCCATGGTCTTGTCCTCGCCGAACTCCCTCAATGCCGGGGCGATGATTATGAGTTCCGCCCCGTCGGCCAATGCCATACGTGTGCGGTAGATGCTCTTGTTGCCAAGCCATGTGCTCTTGAACTCCTCGGGGTCGAGGTATACGACACATTTCTTGATAGGCTTGTCGACCATTATGAAGTTGACTTCAAGCGAAAGCTCTGCAGCTTTCTTGAAGCACTCCACATCGTCACCGATAAAGAGACCCTTCACAGCGAGGTTTCCGTTGTCATCCTTGCCGATTACCGTCAGGATGTAGAGTATCGGCAGATTGGGAATGAAATTCCTGACCGCATACTCCATCACCTCCCTTACGGGACCCATGGCACGGCCCATGATGCGCTCCAGACCGTATGTGGCACCAATGAAGTGACTCTTGTTGATGCCTTCCGAACCGCCCGTACCTACAAAGATGTTCTTCGTATAGTTGGCCATACCGATAACCTCGTGAGGAACAACCTGTCCCGGAGAGATTATAAGGTCTACATCGGGCTCAAGCAACAGCTTGTTGACTTGTGCGGGCCATGCATAGTTCAGACGGCCTTCCGAAACCTTGTGCACGAATTCTGCGGGAACTTCGCCGACTGTCACCACGTCGTGACGCCAGTCGTGAACCCTGAAAAGCGAGTGGGGAATATGGCCGAACATCTTGGTCATCTGCTCCTCTGTCATGGGAGAGTGGGTGCCGAGAGCGGGCATTACATCCGTGAGAGCCTCACCGTAGTAGTCGTAGGCCATCTCGGTAATGGGGCCTGCGTATGAGTTGAATCTCGTAAAGTCGGGCGGCAACGCTATGACACGTTTCTTCTTGCCCAACTTGTCGAACACACCGTTGAGTATCTCCCTGATCTCTGCAGGCGAGATACAGTCTTTCTTTGAACCTCTACTGAAGTATATCATGGCGTGGTATCCGTTAGCGTTTTACACGAGCGTTGCCCTGCCATATGCTCCAAACCTGCTCCTCATCGGCGGGCTGTGCATAGTCTGTGAGGAAAGTGGTGGCCAATGCGCCGCTTGCCCATCCGAACTGGATGCACTTCTCGGGCTCCCAGCCTCTGAGAATACCGTAGAGCAGACCGCCTACGAAACCGTCGCCACCGCCAATGCGGTCCAGTACATGGATTTCACGCGGCATGATTACGTGCCAGTTGTCCTCTTCCAGCATGATGGCACCCCAGTTGTGGCTGTTGGTATTGTTTACCTCGCGCAGGGTCGTTGCGAACACCTGTGCATTGGGATAGGAGGCTTTCACACGTTTGATCATCTCCTTGAATCCGTCAATCTTGGCTGCGATGTCCTTGCCGCCTGCCTCGGGTCCTTCGATGTTGAGGCACAGCTGGAAGTCCTCCTCGTTACCTATGAGGATGTCAGATACACTTGCAATCTCCGAGAAGATTTCGTGCAACTCCTGCTCGCGTCCCTTCCAGAACGAAGCACGGTAGTTGAGGTCGAACGAGATGCGGGTGCCGTGTTTCTTGGCTGCGCGGGCAATCTCAAGGCAGAATTTGCTCGTCTCGGGGCTCAGTGCACCGACAAGACCCGAGAGGTGTACAATCTGCACGCCCTCCTCGCCGAAGATGCGCTCCAGATCGAAATCCTTCACGTTCAACGTACGGCCCACCTCACCGCTACGGTCGTTCCATACGCGCGGACCGCGTGAACCGTAACCGCTGTCGGCAATGTTGATCTGGTGACGGTAGCCCCAAGGGCCTCCCTGCTCAACCTCCACACCCTCGTAATCCATGTGGCGGCTGCGGAGATTCGACTTGATGAAGTGTGCGAACGGGCTGCCTTTTACGAAGGTGGTCAGAACCTTTACGGGCAGACCCAGATATGATGCGATACTTGCGACATTGGTTTCGGCACTTGTGGCCTGCAGGGTAAACGTGTCGCTGCTGTGAACGGGCTGGCCGTTCTGGGGGGTTATGCGCAGTCCCATGCTGGTGGGGACAACCAATGCGTATTTGCAATTGGGCTTGAGTTTAATATCCATAATGTTAATAATTAATAGATTAATATTGTTATGATTTGTCTTCTGATTCTATTTATAAAAATTCTTACAAATATAAAGATTCTAATCCGAATATCCAAAATTTACATGCCGTATTTGTTTTTCGGAGAGAAATGCAATATTTTGCCCCAAGGAGAGAATCTTGAGTCTGGAATAGCAATATGATGGCGCAGGAGAGTCGGAAGTCGCGGTATTGTACCGGCCATTCGTGCCGTGGTCCGTCATGGACGGGCTGTGAAATCTCAGTCAGTTCTCCTTTTCGCTCAGTTCAAGCCAACGCATCTCTGCCTCGTCTATCTGACCGATGAGTTCCGAGATTCTTATCGAATTGTCCGTTAGTGCTTTGCTGTTGAGCGAACCGCTGTTGAGTAGCTCTTCGAGGTGCTTCTTTTCTGCATTCATCTCCTCCATCCGTGCTTCCAGTTCCTCCAACTCCCTCTTCTCCTTGAAGGAGAGCTTTTGCGGGCGCTTCTGGGCTCGGCGGGATGTCTTGGATTTGTCTTCACTGCTCTGTGAAGGAGCCGAACTCTCTTCGGTCGCAATCTCCTTTTTCAGACGGCTCCACTCGATATATTGGCTGTATGTGCCTGGGAAGTCCTTGATCTTTCCGTTGCCTTCGAATATGAGCATGTGGTCAGCCACCTTGTCCATGAAGAAACGGTCGTGCGACACCACAATGAGGCAACCCGAATATCCCGACAGGTACTCTTCCAATACCTGCAGGGTCATGATGTCGAGGTCGTTGGTGGGCTCGTCGAGAATCAGGAAGTTGGGATTGCGCATGAGTATGGTGCAGAGGTAGAGCCTGCGCTTTTCGCCACCGCTCAGCTTGCAGACGAATTTCTGTTGTGTCGAGGGCGGGAATAGAAAGTATTGCAGAAACTGCGAGGCCGATTTGGTCCTGCCGTCGCTCAGTGTGATATGTTCTGCAATGCTGCTTACGACATCTATCACCTTGGTGTTCCCGTCGAACTCCATGCCCTGTTGCGAATAGTAGCCGAAACGTACCGTGCTTCCGATGTCTATCGTACCGCCGTCCACAGGTTCTTCGCCTATGAGCATGCGCAGGAAGGTCGATTTCCCCGCTCCGTTTTCGCCGGATATGCCGAGCTTCTCATGACGGTTGAATGTGTAGCTGAAGTCGTGCAGTATGGTGTAGTCACCGTAGAATTTGTCGAGGTGTTTTATTTCGAATATCTTTTTGCCTATATATGAGGCTTTCATGTCAAGCTGCATCTCGGTCTCCTGACGGCGGGTCCGTATGCGCTCCTCAAGTTCATGGAACGCATCTTTGCGCGAGCGGGCCTTGGTGGCGCGGGCCTGGGGTTGGCGTCGCATCCAGTCGAGTTCACGCCGGTAGAGGTTGCGGTCGCTTTCGTTTTGGGCTTCTGCAGCATCGAGCCGTTCGCGCCGTTTTTCGAGATAATAGGAGTAGTTGCCTGAATAGGAGTAGGCCATGTGGTCATCCAACTCTATTATGCGGTTGCAGACACGGTCGAGCAGATATCGGTCGTGCGTTACCATGAGCAATGTGAGACGCGATGAGGCGAGAAACTCCTCCAGCCAGAGAGTCGCATCTATGTCGAGGTGGTTGGTGGGCTCGTCAAGTATCAGCAAGTCGGGGTCACCCATGAGTGCATGGGCCAGTGCAACGCGTTTGACCTGACCGCCCGAAAGTTCCTCCAGGGGTTGGTTGAAATCAGCAATTCCAAGCTGTGTCAGAATTCTCTTGGCATTGGACTCATAGTCCCATCCCCGACAGGCATCCATGCATGCTATGGCTTCGTGCATGAGTGTTTCGTCACCGCTGCACACGGCTGCTTCATACTCCTTGATGACCTTCATGATAGGGGCCTCACCGGTGAAACATGCCTCCATTACGGTGGTGCCGGCAGGATATGACGGGTTCTGCATGAGGTAGGCCTTGCGGATGTCACGGCGAAATGTGATTTGCCCTTTCTGATAATCTTCCGTGCCGGCCAGAATGTTCAGCAGAGTGCTCTTTCCGGCACCGTTGCGGGCGATGAGACCCACCCGTTCTCCTTCGGCTATGTTGAGGTCAAGATGTTCGAAGAGAACGGTCTCGCCGAACGATTTGTTTAAATTCTCAATTTGAAGATAACTTTCCATTCCGGATCCGTTCGAATTTTGCTTTGCAAAGGTAATATTTTAACTCTTATTTGGATATGGGTTACAAAATAAAATCGGCATAAATGTCGGGTTTATAGCGGTTATGCAATGTTTTTAAGATAAAAATTGAAAAAAAACTTGCATTTGTAAAAATATCGTTATCTTTGTGCGTCCGAATGAAGAGAAAACAGGGTGTATGTCCCTTTGTAAATCTTCATTCCGGCACAAGCAAGTAACAGTTTTTATGAACAGACAACTTACAAATTCCATTCGACGCGGCCCGAGCGACTTACTCAACCTCAAAGGAGAGACAATCGCGACGGCGTGCCATGTCTCGTAAGTTCGGTTCCTTCATCCGCAAATGTCCGGCACAGCCGGAGTGAAGTGGTATTCCAATAGGTTGCTTGCCGTTGTTTCCACAAAAAATATTTTCAGACTTTCTGTATTATGCTGTTACATCTTTGTGTTTCTGTACAGCAAGAGGAGTTTGAAAGGTTCGTACGGAAGAAATTTCATCTTGGATACACTTTGAAAGCGGTTCGGGACACTCCTCATTGCAAGAGGTGCAGACGCAGAGACAGTATTGACCGTAAAGAAAAAGAGATGTTAAAAAGAGAGGTTCCAATTCGGACAAAGGTTGAGTTATGTTAGAGAAATATCTTAAAAAGAGCAAGTTTGAGTCCTTGAAGGACTTTATGGAAAATTATGAGATCATCGCACCCGAGAATTTCAATTTCGGCTATGACATTATAGACTGCTGGGCAGCCGAGCATCCCGACAAGCGGGCCATGTGCTGGACCAACGACAAGGGCGAGTGCCGCAACTATACCTTCCGTGACATGAAGGAGTACACCGACCGTACGGCTTCGTTCTTCCAGAGTCTTGGCATTGGCAAAGGGGATGTGGTGATGCTCATGCTCAAGCGCCATGCGGAGTTCTGGTTCTCCATCATCGCACTCCACAAGCTGGGGGCGATAGCCATTCCGGCCACCCACATGCTTATGACCAAGGATTTGGTCTACAGGAACAATGCTGCCGGGGTAAAGATGATTGTTGCAGCCGATGATGCGGAGTTGCGTGCGCAGGTGGAGGCTTCGCGCGAGCAGTCGCCTTCGCTCCAGTTGCTTGTCACTACTGGCAACAAGGAGTATGGCGGATGGCACAGCTTCGACAAGGGGCTTGCCGCAGCGCCCGCATTCAAACGTCCCTCCCATGTAAACAACAACGATGACACCATGCTCATCTTCTTCACCTCCGGTTCGTCGGGTCAGCCCAAGATGGTGGCACACAACTTTCTCTATCCTCTGGGGCACATAGCCACAGCAGCTTATTGGCACAACCTTAACGAGAACAGTCTGCACATCACTGTGGCCGATACGGGCTGGGCGAAGGCTGCGTGGGGCAAGATCTATGGCCAATGGATTGTGGGTGCATGCATGTTCGTCTATGACCACGAGAAGTTCAATGCCGCCAATCTGCTGGAGGTCATTGCCAAATACCATGTCACCTCGTTCTGTGCACCTCCCACCATATACCGATTCCTCATCCGTGAGGATATCGGCAAGTATGACCTCAGCTCGCTGGAGTACTGCACCACAGCCGGCGAGCCCTTCAATCCGAGCGTGTCGGACGCATGGTTCGAGGCTACCGGTATCCGCGTGAAGGAGGGATATGGACAGACGGAATCGACGCTTCTTGTAGGCAACTTCCTGTGGATGGAACAGAAACCGGGTTCGATGGGATTCCCCAACCCGCAGTACAACATAGACCTCATCAACCGTGACGGCCGCAGTACGGAGCCGGGCGAGTATGGCGAACTCGTTGTCCGCCTCAAGGACGGCCACAAACCGATAGGACTCTTTGAATCTTATTACAAACACCCCGACATGACAGAGTCGGTATTTGCCAACGGACTTTATTATACCGGTGATGTCGCCTACCGTGACGAGGACGGTTATTTCTGGTTCATAGGACGTTCGGACGATGTAATCAAGAGTTCGGGTTACCGTATCAGCCCCTTCGAGGTGGAGAGTGCGCTCATGTCGCATCCTGCGGTTGTGGAGTGCGCCATAACGGGAGTGCCCGACGATGTGCGCGGCCAGATTGTGAAGGCCACCATAATCCTTGCACCCGAGTACAGGGACTGCGACAAGGAGGCTCTTACAAAAGAGATACAGACTCATGTGAAGACGGTCTCGGCACCTTATAAATATCCCCGCATCATAGAGTTCGTGGACGAACTGCCCAAGACCATCAGCGGCAAGATCCGCCGTGTGGAGATACGCACCCGCGACAGCAAGAATGCCTGATGCGGTGGCTTCGGCCAATGGCCGTGAATGCAACCTAAGAGGGCGGGAGAAATTCTCCCGCCCTCTTTATATTCCAATAGATTATACGGATATTTGATATTAACGTGATTCCCTATATTGGCGGACGGATGTCAGCTCACCGTTCTTGAATTCCATTGTGAATTCGGCAAGATATTTGTTGCGTCCCATGTATTCCCATGTTTCATAGACAGTACTTCCTGATTCTCGCATGGCAGTCGATTCGGGATAGCCCATAAGCTGTTTTACCGTCTCTTTGGGCATGTGGGTATGGAGCTCGATGATGCCGTCTTTTGTGGAAAGTTCAAAATACTGGTATTTGCTGTTGCGTTTCTGACTGCCGCTCGTTGTCTGGCTTGAGGCACTGGCGGAAGAGGTGCTGCCAGAGGATGCCTTGACGCTTTGTGGCTCCGATTGTGTTGTGGCAGGTTTTGCAGTTGCTGCATTGTTGTTGCTTTGGCTGCTTTTGGCCTGCCCTGCTGATTTGGTGGTGGAACTCTTGGCACTTGTGCCGCTGCCGCTGTTGGCCTGTGCTGCGGCTTTCTGGATTTCCGCTATGGCTTCGGCAGTGGATTTTTTGATGGCTTTCTGCACAGCCGCCACAGCATCGGCTGTCGCTGCGTCAATGCCGTTTGGGGCTGTCTCTCCAACGTTGCCATAGATCTGTTCGATCGGGTAATCCTGTTCCTCGGCGTTGTCTGCCTGACGGGAAAGAAAAAGCATAAATGCAATTCCCAGCAGAAAGCCGATCAGTACTTTCATGAATGAACTCATAGTGTCGTTTTTTTATGGTTCTAAGATTGGTTGTCAAAGCCTGCGGAGACCATATCAAAGCCCCCACAAATCCAAAGATAGCGACAAATCGCCACAAACGGAAATAAACGGCAATCTATTTTGCGGTGAAATAGCTGTGGTTAGCATAATTTTTGTATTTTTGTTAATGACTATCGGACCGATGGTCTACATAAGATGGCATTTAGGCTGTTGGCTGTGCAACGAAAACGACCAAATTTCAAAAGCAAAAACACCGACAGGCACTTTTTGCCCTCGCCGTATGGCGTGGGTTGTGCTTGTGTTTTTGTGGGTGCTTGGTCGTACCTCGTTGCAGTAAGCTAAACCCACGTTTCTTTTTTTGAGTTAAACGGTTGCCATCCTGAAGGCAACGGCATTGTTTGGATGTGAAAAATGAGTGGTAAAAGCGTCCTGCTTTCGGTAATTCATTGAAGGGCAGGAAATTACAAAATAACATTCTGAAAATGCGAAAGTTGGATGTTATGGTAATGTTATGATGAAGGGGCAAAATGTTATGGTTTTCATAACACAGAATAACATTTTGGTTGACAATTTCGGAGCATTTTGTCAACGGGAAAAACGAAGTTGATTATGGCATCAATTACAGCGACACTGTCGGCACGGATTAACGGCAACGGAAAGTCGGAGATTTTGCTCCGTTTTGTGGGTAACAGAGACATGGTATTCCGCCTTAAAAGCGGCATCTTCATTCCTGCCAACCGTTGGGACAAAAAGAGAGGGCGCATCACGCTTCCACGGACGGACACAATGGAGAGGGCGGCGCTTGTCAGGGCAGAGAAACAGTTTGACGAGTTGTGCCGTCACTTGATAGAAGTGTTTGTCGGAGCGGACAAGAAACAAGTGACCAAAGAGTGGATACAGAAGGAAGCGGAGTATTTCCTGCACCCCGAACGGCGCAATATAGACAAGAGCGAAGACATATTGCCCCACCTCCACACATTCATGGAGATGCGTGATACAACTGCAACAAAGGCTTCATACAATGTACTTTACAATCTGCTGCAACATTACGGACTATATCGTGGCAAGAAGCTGACATTTGCCGCAATGACCGTAGAGGAACTGTATATGTTTGCCGACTACATGGCGCATGAGCATATAATCCGCAATATGCCGGAATATGCCCACATATACAAAGACGCACCACGCGGCAAATCCCGCAGTTGGGGAAAGAACTCCATTTATGCCCAACTTGCCCTATTGAGGACATTCATGCGGTGGGCGGCAACTATGGAACTGACGGACAACAACCCCTTCACCAAATTCAGGATGCCGGGGCAGGTATACGGAACTCCCTATTACCTTACGCTTGAAGAACGGAAACGATTGCAGCGGTGCGACCTGCACAACCATCCGTTGCTTGCCCAACAGCGTGACATCTTCGTATTCCAGTGCCTTATAGGGTGCAGGGTGAGCGATTTGATGCAGCTGCGCAAATCAAACGTGATTCGCGGGGCGATAGAATACATTCCCCGCAAGACCAAAGAGGACAGAACCGTCACTGTGCGTGTGCCGTTGAATGAGACCGCCAAGGAGATACTTGCACGGTATGCCGACACAGAAGGGAGTGCATTGTTGCCATGTGTAACAACCACTAACTACAATCGCCACATCAAAAAGATATTCCAGGCAGCACGTCTTACACGCATGGTGACAGTCATCAACCCCGTCACAAGAAAAGAGGAACAGAGAAGGTTGTGCGACATAGCTTCTTCGCACCTTGCACGGCGCACCTTCATCGGCAACCTCTACAAACAGGTCAAAGACCCCAATCTCGTAGGGGCATTGTCGGGACACAAAGAGGGCAGCAAGGCATTTGCACGTTACCGCACCATTGACGACGACATGAAGACGGAGTTGGTGTCGCTGCTGGAATAAGCGTGGCAATGTGCCACACTGTTACACTTAAAAAGCACCTCAGAAATGGGGTGCTTTTTTATTTTTTACCCAAGAAGTCTACCAAGGTCTCAATAGGACAACCAATTGTGCGAAGGTTGTTTTTGATAATAGGCAACGGAACCGGGTTGATGTGAGTCTGAATTATTCCAACCGCAAGACTGCAACAATGCCACCAAAGTTCCGTTGGATACTGCATCTGCCAATGTTTCCCTGACCATTACTTCGAAAGAGTCTTTGGCTTCCTTTTCTGTGTAGCCATATCCCAGAATGTCAAGGGCAGCACAATACGCATAATGGATGCCGTCCTCTTCATAGAAGAGAACAGACAACTGTGCGCTTAAATCTGTTCCTTGCTTAAATGGGAAATGCCCTTTATAATATTGCTCTTTCATGCGAAAAGTATTACGGCAACAATGCAAATATACAGTTTTCTTTTAATTTTTCACCAAAATCAATTAAAAGAATACGGTCACAACTTCTGTTCTGTCACTCCTCCCCGTTGTTCTCCCCGGCAAGGGCGATGAGCTTGTCTTCGATGGTGAGGTGTGTCTCGCTGTTGTCCACATTGATGTTCTTGGGGGTCAATGCCTTGATGAACTCCACGGAGACCTTGACCCTATCCCGTGGGTCAAGAGCCATAAAGTCCTGCATAATCAAGGGGATTGTCTCCCCTTTAGGTATTGTCGAGTGGGCTTCGAGCCACTTGGTCATCATCTCCTTTGCAAGGGTTGTTGTCTTGTTGGGCGTTCCCTTCTGCCGCCCTCCGAATCTCTGATTTTTCATAGTTTGAGAGTTAAAAGATAAACCGTTTCTGCGAAGATAATGGGGTAGATTCGCAGAAGAACAATAACTTTTAACACACATAGATATGGGATTACTTGGAACAATCGCCCAGGTGGGAGCATCCATCTTCGGGGGAGTCTCGGCATCGAAGGCCGCAAAGAAAGCAAAGAAGAATGTCGAAGCACAGCGCGAGAAGAACCAGAACTGGTACGACAGACGCTACAATGAGGATGCAACCCAACGTGCCGATGCGCAGAATATCCTCACGCAGACACAGGAACTGCTCAAGAACCAGACCCGTCAGGCGGCAGGCAATGCGGCAGTCATGGGAGCCTCGGAGGAGAGCATAGCCGCAACCAAGGCAGCCAACAGCCAGGCAATAGCCAATGCAACGGCGCAGATAGCCGCCAATGCCGATTCACGCAAGGACAATATCGAAGCCACCTATCTTCAGAACGACAATGCCTATACCGAGCAGCTCAACCAGATAGAGCAGAACAAGGCCAAGAACATTGCGCAGGCAACGCAGGCCGCCACAAGTGGACTCGGGGGCATTGGTTTGGGAAGCGATACCGCAAAGACCTGGTTGGGCAAAAATCTGTAGACTATGGGAACGTATGAGCAAATGGTGGCGAAAGCCAACAGCAGGACACAGAAGGGCGACAAGGAGACCGCTCCGGCTGTCATGCCCCAGCAAGGCGCAGCCGTGTCCGAAAAGGTGGAGCCGGTAGGGGCGCAGGGAGTCGCATCCAAAGCGATAGACACCACCTTCAAAAACAATGTTGCACAGAACCTCAAGAACAATGCGGAGGAGCAGACGAAACCCGTAACATCTGCTCCCAAGTACACACTTGCCGACATGGTGAACATGTGGAATCCGCCGGTATCGGACAAGGAAAGGGAGGATGCACGCAAGAAGAACAGACGTGACAAGATATTCGCCGCCATAGGTGACGGTCTTTCAGCACTCTCGAACCTCTACTTCACGACGCAGTACGCACCCAACATGTGGGACGGGAAGAACACTGCCACGGAGCGCACGAAGGCGAACTACGAGAAGCTCATGGACGACTTCAAGGAGCGGGACAACAACTATTGGAGCAAGGTCACGCAAGCCATACAGCTGGACAATTCGGCAGAGGCGCGGAAACGTGCGGAGGAGAGGCAGGACGCAAAAGACAAGGCTGATGCAGCGGAGAGGGAGTATGCACGCCAACTCGCCAATGACAAATGGGAATACCAGAAGAAGAAGGACGAAGCCGAAGCGGAGGCGAAGAAGGAGCAGCAGAAGATTGAGAATGCCCGTGAGGACAAGCTCGCAGATGCACGCGTGAAGTACTATGGCAGCAGTGGCGGTTCTTCAAGTTCAAGTTCAAGTTCCGGTTCGGGAAGCGGAAAGGGCAACTGGGAGATTTTTTCGGACGGCAACAAGAACAATGTCCGCATAGCAGCCAATGTGTGGGACAACTCAATGCCCCAAGTGTACGAGACCCTTGTGCGGGAGATGACGGAGCTGAACAAGATAGATGCAAAGAAGTATCCGTTGCCCAGACTCTCCTCTTCGGGACTGACAGCCGCCGACATGGAGAACTATGTCAAGCGGTATTGGACTTACGGGGGCAAGACACGAGTCCTCATGAAGCAGTTGGGCAGTATCGGTCCCGACACTCAATGGGGAGTGGAGTCCTACAACGAAAAACCCAAGGAGAAGAAGATAATCGACTTCGACGACGAGGAGTACGAAAGAATCCGCAAGGAGCGAAAAGCAGGAATCAATTAACAACAAACAGACAACAGACAAGCCATGCCGATATTCGAGACAGACGAGAGACAGTACAATGTACCCGACGACAAGATAAGGAAATTCAAGAAACTCTATCCCGATGCCACCACTGTGGAGGAGAGGGACGGAAAGGAGTACCGCGTCAAGGCGGCAAACTACGAAAAATTCAAAAGGCTCTTCCCCGACCCCGTGGAGGATATTAAGGGGACGGCAGATGTGGAGCCTGAATCCGAAACCGTCCAAGTGCAGACAGAGGACAGCAAACCGCAGACAAACCTTCTCTCTGCATCCATGCCCGTACATGAGGTGACGGAAAAGGGCGAACCTGCAGTGCAGGACGTGGCTCCCGTAGCGGAGACGGAGCAAAAGCCATTGACCCCGCTTTCGTGGGACGAGAACCGATATACCAGCTACCACGAACCGCAATCGTCCAGACAGGCACGCAATATCAAGCCCATGAGCGAGGAGGAGCAGGCGAAGTGGAACGCGGAGGCAGAGGTGCAGAAGAAGACGGCAGAACAGATTGGCGAGGAGCTGCAGGACGATATGGCAAAGGCGAAGACCCTGCAATTCAAGCCTTCCGGTGCAATGGAGAGCCGCCTTCAGTACAATCCCGACACGCAACGTCTCGAAGAGGTATTCACCACTCCCGACGGTGCGGAATTCAAGGACGGACGGGCAGCACAGATACATTCCGCACAGTATAGGGTGGACACCAACATGTCCGTGGAACAGCAGTTGCGCAGGGCAGAGGAGAAGAAAAAGGAGCTCGAGGAGCAGATGCAGGAGCAGTTGGAGAAGAAGAACGTATTCTCCAGTTCATATATGTCGGACAAGAGTCCGATACAAAACCCCGTGCTTGACGCCTACAACCTGGCACTCAGGGAGACCAAGGAGCAGATAAGAACCCTGAAGGACGAGCGCAACAGACAGAACCGGAAGAAACCCCAGACCACAATGGGCAAGATAGCAGACTGGCCTGTCCGAAACACAAAGGATTATGCCACCGGCTTCTGGAGAAGCCTCACCGATTACCACAACTGGGACTTCGGGGCAAATAACCTTGCGGAAGCGAACACCTTGCTCAATGCCGACAATCTCAATGGCGAAGATGCAACAGAGCAGGAGCGCAAGGCCTACGGTGCGCTGATGGGTGCAATGTACAACAATCAGGACGTGCAGGCGCAGTTTGCAGACAATGCAAGCCGTGCCTTCAAGTGGGGGCAGACGGCGGGAATGATGCCATCCTTCGCCAAGGATTTTCTCATGACGGGAGGAATGACCACGGGAGCGACGAGAATGGGAACGAAAGCCGCCATCAACGCTGTGGGCAGAGAGGCTTACCGCCAAATGGCAAAGCAGGGAGTGGTGCAGTATGTCAAGGCCAACGGTATGCAGGGCGCAACGCAGGCGGCGACCAGTTGGGGATTGAAGGCTTTGGGAACAACGGCAGACAATCTCTTCCGTGCCACAATGATGACCAACACGCTCCAGCTTAACTCCACAATGGCAGATGCCATAGAGCGCAAACTCGGCAGCGTGGAGAAGGACGAGAACGGCGAATACGGCTTCGAGAACCCCATGACAATGGGAAGGGCATTGAGACAAGCCGAGGGCAATGCCGTAATAGAGAACATATCGGAACTTACCGAGGGTGGATTGATTGGCAAGGCACTGTCCCTCAAGGGAGGTGCGGCGGTTGCCGATGTATTCGGCTCGAAGAGGGTCGCCGATGCCTTGCGTGTGGCTGACGAGGTACTGGAGACGGGCAAGGCGGCCAATCCGAAATATGCCAATGCGGTGAAGTTCCTCAAGAAGGCGGGTCTGTCGGATATAAAGAGCGAGTCGCTGGAGGAGGTGAACGGCCAGATGTGGCGCACAGTGCTCAACATAGACGATGCCTATATGGAGAATGCGGACGGTACGCGCACGAATCTCTTTGCGGACGGGGAGTTCTGGGGAGACATCACGGTCGGCATGGCACTGTCGATAGGAACGATGCAGGCAGGAGCCTACGGTGCGTCCTCGGCAAGATATGCACGCGCCAAGCACGGCATGACACGTGCGGACTCCCGTGCCGAAGGATTGCTCGGCAACAAGGCATGGAATCCCATAAGGACAATGATAGACAACACCACCAATGACGATATGGGCTATATGGTGAGTGCTGTGGCAGCAGACAGCGGACTCTCGAAGCAGGAGAAGGAGGCTGTGCTGGACTATATAGACCGTTCCCTGACATTCCGCGGCTACAACATGGCCAGCATGCTGCAGTCGGAAGAGGACGGACGGAGCGAAGAGGAACGCGAGAACGATGAGGCCTTCCTGGGCGGTTACACCCTAAAGGAACGCAGGGACAGAACAGCAGTCAAGCGTATATATGACTATCGCCGTGAGAGACTGCAACAGACGCAGAAGATGAGTGACGATATCCTTGACGGAGATACGAAGGTGTTGGTGCAGATGGCACAAGCCTACACACAGAGCAATGACCCGCAAGTCAGAGCCAAGGCGCAGACGGTACTCGACTATGCCAATGTCAAGTCCGCCTATGACGGCATGATGCAAAGGGTGGATGACGAACTGGAGAACCGCACGACGCAGGTCAGCGCCTGGTACAATGCACGCTCAAACAGCGACGGGCAGATGCAGACAGCGACACTCAAGGAGGGAGACCGCAAGGTGTATGTTGTGGCGGGCAGGATTGTACCGCTTGAAGACGGCGGCGGCATAGACAAGGAGAAGTCGGACAGCAGCATAATAGTCAGGGACGGCAAGACGGGACAACTTGAGCAGATTGCCCCCGATGCGTTCTTGTCGGCAGAGGCGGCATTCGATGTCGCTCCCGTAATGGAGCAGGCGGTGCAGATTGAGACGGAGAGGTATCTTCGTGAGCAGGCCGCCGAGATAGACGGCACCTTGTCTTTCAACGAAGGGGACACCCATACCGTAACGGCAGAGGACGGCACCCGGAAAAAGGTGACGGTGACAGCCAACGAGCAGGGCATGGTGGACAACGGTGACGGCACAGTGAACGTGAGTGACGGAACGACAGTCTATCCCATATCGAAGGAACATCTCCAGCAGCAGGCAGACGGACAGGGCAGAGCCGAGGTAGAGAGTGCCGAGACGCAGAGACAGGAAGAAGTGAAGGCGGCGGAGCAGCAGAGCGTAAAGCGCCCCGACTATGCCATAGACCATGAGGTTACGCTGCGTGGCGAGGACGGCAGGGAGATACACGGAACGATAGCCGACTACAATGAGGACGAGGACTATTATGTGGTGGATGTGGATTCACCTATACATGGTCAGCATGCCCCCAAAATCACCCGTGCGGAACTTGACGGAATGCTGGTTGAATATGACGGTGAGAGATACGAACCGATGCAGGCAGAGAGCGCTGCAGAGAGCGCAGCGGCAGAGGAGACACAGACCTTGCCCGAAGAGACCGCCGTGGAGAACAAAGAGACACCGACGGAGACAACCGTTCCCCAAGAGCCGCAACAGAGCGCAATGGAGCGCATGCCGAAGAATGCGAAGGGAGAGCCGGACTACGAAAATGCCGATGCGGAGACTTCGTGGGATGCAATTCTGGAGCAGACCGAGGGCGATGAGACAATGGCACAGAGTGTGGCAGACGGAATGGTGCAGGACGCACAGGCGGCACTGGAGAAGGCAGAGAAGGCGAAAGCACGCACTGGAGTGACACCGGCAGAGAAGATAGCTGCCGAGAAGGAGCGCAAGGCGGTGATTGAGGATGCAAGGCGCAGGCTTGCCGTATGGCAGGAGATAGCCGGAACTGCACAGCGCAGAAAAGAGGCGGCAGAACAAGCCAAAGCAAAGGTAGAAACAGAGACCGCACAAGCCGAAGCTGCACCGAAAACGGAGGTAAAAGCAGAGCAAAGCACTACTGAAGAGGGTGT
Source organism: Tidjanibacter sp. (assembly GCA_963640325.1). Lineage (GTDB taxonomy): Bacteria > Bacteroidota > Bacteroidia > Bacteroidales > Rikenellaceae > Tidjanibacter. The sequence continues at coordinate 2,779 of CAVHXY010000008.1, read as the reverse complement.
GGCTGAAGAAAAGGAGAATGTTGAGCAGAAGGAAAACCCATTGCCTTGGAGCCGGAGCGCAGAAGCCGACTCTGAAGATGTCGCTACTCCAACCATTACCACTATCGAACCCCAACAAGGCGACGAGGATACGAGCCGCACTAAAGGTCAGAGCAATGTGCCTTCTACCAACAAAGATACGGAAACTTCGGAAAAATCCAACGGGATAGCGGAAAATATTGCGGGGACGGTTGATGCACGGCAGAACCTTTCCGCTTTTGAGGTCGGCGATGTGGTGCGAGACTACTACGACGGGAAGCTGTACCGCATAAAGGAACACGGGAAGAACGGTGTTTCGACCATTGCCGAACTTGACGGGAACGGTAAGGAGGTGCGCACGTTGAACATGAACACGAGCAACAATGCACGTTACAGCATTGCGGAAGCACCGAAGACCGAGAACAATGAGGTTAAGACCGAAGCGGAGCCTAAACCTATTGGCAGAGGTGTGTTCGGCAACATCTATGATGCCTTCAAGGGCAAGGCAAAGGAGGCTATTGACTTCTTACGCAAGAAAAAGAGCGGAGAGGCTATAGGTGCTTTGCACCATAAGGGAATTGGAGAAATATCTCTTGTCTGGGGGAACAAAAAGGCTGGATTAGAGAAAATATTAAATAAACACCCAGAAGCAATTGACGACTTGCAAGAAATTCTTGACAAGATGGAAATTGTCGAAGAAAGTGACAATCGGATTAAGCTGGAATCCGAAACGCACTTTGCAGTTGTTAGTAAGGAATTCGAAGGAGAACCAAGAGAAAAATGGTTGCTGACTGCTTATGAAAAGAAAGGTGTTTCGGACGGTAGTATGGACATCGATTCCGAACCTAAGAAAGGCAAGCAGAATGGCACAGCTCCTCTGCAAAACACCCTTTCTGTCAACAAAGATACAAAGAAAACCGACAATCCCAAATCTGCCGATGCAAAAAATTCAGACAAGCCGTTTGATAGTGTCAACGAAGTCAAAACTTTCTTGAAATCCATAGGCTACAAGGGAACGACTTCGAATGTTTTGAAAGATGAGAACGGTGATGCGTTCATCAAATTCTTTGCAAATGGCGTTGTTACTCCCAATATCTATATAGGACGCACAACTCCGATGGATGTGTTCAGACAATTTGCGCTCTATGGCAATGTAATGGGCGTGAATATACCTGACGATATAGCAACTGTTCTCGCCCAAGAAAAAGAGTCGGCAAGAGCCGCATCCGAGATGCTGTGGAAGAACGAGGTTGAGATGGTGAAGGATTATCTGGACAAGAATGGAATAAAGGTCCATACAGTAATAGATAGTGAACGTGGCGTTCGGATTGTGTTCACAGATAAGAAGAACGAGAACGGCAACTATACAGAATACACCGATTACCAAGACTTTGATGATGTAAAGGATAATGTCAACTTCATCAAACACAAAGCACGCGAGATAGCGGAAACCGAGCCGAGGACCGACTCGCAGGGCAATCCGTTGAATGCTGACGGGACGCTGAAGGTGGAAAAGGTGAAGACCATTGACGAACTGACGGACGACGACTTCATGAATCCGACAAGGAGCGTGGAGTTGCCGAAGTTGCCCGAGAACGTAGACAAGGCTATCGGGGCAAAGGGGAAGCCTGTGGTTATAAAGAAAAATATCTTTGGTCGCAACCGTGAACATCATAGCGATGTAACACCCGAGCAGAGTCGTGAGATATTGAAGGAGGCTTTGTATAATGCGAATCTATACGGGCAGACACAACCGAAGTCTCGCCCTTATAATTGGATTGTAATCACTCTGGAGAATAAAAGTGGGGACAACAAACTTGTACTACTTGAAGTAAACGACAACAAAGACAATGTTGAAATAGTACATTGGCACTTTATCAATGACAACAAGTTGGAAACATTGAAAAGACAAGCCACTTATGAGGACGGTCAGCTCCTCATACTGCCTTCCGTAAAGGAAGAGGCTGGTGACCTTTCCAGCCCTATAAGTAACTTGTCTTCTACCCACAAAGATACAGAAACTTCCGAGAAAACCAAAAACGAGAAGGAGAGTGTTGCACAGTCGGAAGTTAACGCAGTCGAAGAAATAAAGCTTTCTGACGAGATTGACGAGAACGGACGGCAGTTCGTGCTCACATCAGAGGGTGAACTGGTTTTTGGAGAGATTGGTGAAGATGCAGGACTACCTGCCGCCCCGATTCTCCTCAGTGAGGGTATGATAACTAATTCTGCAACCAATGATGGTTATGGTCTTGTGCATATCGAGGCAAGACATGGGAAACAAATAAGGGAGGCAGGATACAAGTCTGTTGTCGATTTCATTGAAACTGTTGCCAAGAACTATGAAGTAATCAAAGAGGGTAGTATCAGGAACGGTCAACAAACATACAGATTGCAGTTAACCGACAAGCACAATAATACGCTTATGGTTGAGTTGTCTGGTGATGGCACTTATTGGAATATAAATACCGCAGGAATCTTTAAGACATCCTACGGTAAGAATAACAAGGAAGTGTATAGCCGCCATACTACGGCTAAACAGCCTGTCGAAACTGTTGAAACATCGCAGGACGCTGAACAAGGCGACACACAGACATCCTCCAGCATGAATGCTCCTACATCTTCCAAAAGCAAAAATACTGACAATTCAGAAAAATTGCAAGAAAAAGTAGAGAAAAATGCAGCCATAGAAGCGGAAGCCGAGCTGAGTGTTGCGCAGTCGGAGAACGACAATGATGTGGCAGACTTTCTGGAGAAGACG
>CAVHXY010000007.1:0-101083 GCA_963640325.1 Tidjanibacter sp. | reverse complement strand
ACGAGGATATTGGATGCAGAGGTGGCGAAGGTGACCGAACTTGATGTCTCGAGCCAGTCCCTGACCTCTCTGAAGGGAATAGAGTACTTCACGAACCTTACATCGCTGAACGCCAACGGCAACAAGCTGACCTCGTTTGATTTGAGCAAGAACACAAAGTTGTCCAAATTGTATCTAAACTATTGCGGCTTGACAACAATAGATTTGAGCAAGAACACGGAATTGACATATTTGAGTTTAGAGCAAAACTCTCTGATCTCTCTTGATGTCAGCAACAATACGAAATTGACCAATCTGAGGGTATATTTCAATAAGCTGACCTCCATAGATTTGAGCAAGAATACGGAATTAACATATTTGGACGTTTCCAACAATAAGCTGACCTCCATAGATTTGAGCAAGAATACGGAATTAACCACATTGAATGCCAACAACAACTACCCTCTGACATCGCCTGATTTGAGCAAGAACACAAAGTTGTCCACATTGTATCTAATCAATTGCGGCTTGACAACAATAGATTTGAGCAAGAACACGAAATTGACCGATCTGAGTGTATATTCCAATAAGCTGACCTCCATAGATTTGAGCAAGAATACGGAATTAACCTATTTGTATGCCACCAGCAATAAAATCACCTCTCTTGATGTGAGCAAGAATACAAAGCTGGGTACCCTGTATGTCGGCGACAATCAGCTGACCTCGCTTGATGTCAGCAACAACACAACACTGCGTTCGCTATGGATCTTCGGCAATAATTTAACCTCCATAGATATCAGCGCCAACACGAAGCTGACAAGTTTTAGCTGTACGAGGAATCCGGGCAATGCGGACGGCAAGTTCATCGTGACGGTATGGAGCGGATTTACGGCACCTTCGAACTTCACCGCTGCCGGCAAGACCTGGACCAAAAACGGCGAGACCATAACCCTGGAGTACAAGGAGAAGTAGTCGGTTTCCTGCTGCGGCTCCCTGCGGGAGTGCGACGGAATAACTGCAAGAAAGAGGGGCGGAATGCATTCCCATGCATTCCGCCCCTCTGGTTTTGTTTGAAAAATGTTGATAAAATCGTGGCGTAAAAATGGAATTTGCCTGAATTAATTGCTATCATTGCAAATTGACAGAGGTGTTGTCTGCCCGTAGACAGCATGGCCCGACAACTCTGCCGAGAGGAAACAGACGGATATGAGACCCATTGCCACTATTTTTTACCTTGTTGCCGCGCTGCTGTATACGTTGTTGGCGTGTGCGGTCATAGTGCCGTGCTTTGTAATTACTGCGGCATTCGACTGGCAGCGCCGTGCAATGGACCTTCTTGCATATCTCTTTGCGGTGGGCTTCATGCGCATATGTCCGCTATGGCGGTTTGACATTAGTGGCCGTGAAAACATCGTGAAGGGCAGGAGATATGTGGTTACGGCCAACCACCAGTCCATGCTGGATATCACACTGCTCTATATGGCTTTGGGCAGACTGCACGGCAAGTTTGTGTCGAAACGCGAAGTGTACCGGATTCCCTTCTTCGGATGGGCGCTCTGGATGCGGCGTGACATTGCCATCGAACGCGGTTCGGCCTCGGCATTCATGAAGGTGATAAGCCGTGGGCGTGCCTATATAGACAAAGGTATTCCCGTGATAATATTTCCCGAGGGTACGCGCAGCAAGGACGGTGAGGTGCACCGCTTCAAGGAGAGTGCTTTCATACTGGCCTCGCAGACGGGAGCCGACATATTGCCGTGTGTGATGGACGGAACCCGCAACGTGTTGCAGGGCGGATGGCTCGTGCGGCGCAGGATGACGGTGCGGATACTTTCCCCTGTCACAGCCGAACAGGCGGGTGCCACCACGTCGAAGGAGATGGCCGAACGGGTGCGTCAGATGACGGCCGAAGAGTTGGAAAAAATCAGAAAAGAGAGATAAAAGAAGAGAATATGGCAGTTGCTGAATATACCGACAAAGACATAACCACACTCAGCACCCGGGAACAGATGCGCCTGCGTCCCGGAATGTGGATTGGAAAGCTGGGCGACGGCACACAGCCCGACGACGGCATCTATACCCTCATAAAGGAGGTGGTGGACAATTCGGTGGATGAGTTTATCATGGGGGCCGGGTCGGTCATAGAGGTGAGCATAGACAACAAGGAGGTGCGAGTGCGAGACTATGGCCGAGGCATTCCGTTGAGCAAACTGGCCGATGCCGTGTCGAAGATAAACACCAGCGGCAAGTACGGCAGCGAGGCATTCAAGAAGACGGTGGGTCTGAACGGAGTGGGTGTCAAGGCGGTGAATATGCTTTCGAGCAGTTTCAAGGCACGCAGTGTGCGTAGTGGCGAGGCACGTACGGTTGCATATGCGGCGGGCATTGAGGTTTCGGATGACTGGGAAAGCGGTGTACGCGACAAGAATGGCACGGAGGTGGTCTACACGGTGGACGAAGCGGTATTCGGTGCATACGAATACAACATGGACTATGTGGAGCAACGGCTCAGGAACTATACATACCTCAATACGGGGCTTACCATAGTATTCAACGGCAACAAGCTATCCTCAAAGAACGGTCTGCTCGACCTGCTCAACGAGAATCTCAACGAGGAGCCATTGTATCCGCCCATACACTTGAAGGGCAAGGATATAGAGGTGGCTATAACGCATGGCACGGGCTATGGGGAGACCTATTTTTCGTTTGTGAACAGTCAGCACACCACGCAGGGCGGTACGCATCAGGCCGCTTTCCGCGAGGGTATTGCCAAGACCATCAAGGAGTTTTTCAAGAAGGACTACGACCCTTCGGATGTGCGCACAAGTATCGTGGCGGCAATAAGTCTGAGTGTGGAGGAACCCGAATTCGAGAGCCAGACGAAGATAAAGCTCAGCTCGAAGAATATGTCGCCCAAGGGCGATGTTACGGTGAGGCAGTTTGTGGTCGACTTCCTCAAGCAGGAACTGGACAACTACCTGCACAAGAATCCCGAGACGGCCACTGCGCTCAACCGCAAGATAGCCGAGAACGAGAAAGACCGCAAGGCCATATCGAGTGTGCAGAAGAAGGCCCGCGAGACCGCCAAGAAGGTGAGCCTCAATAACCGTAAACTGCGCGACTGCAAGATACACCTCACCGATGAGAAGAATCCCCAGAAGGAGGACACGATGATTTTCATCACGGAGGGAAATTCGGCGAGCGGTTCCATAACCATGAGCCGTGACGTGAAGACACAGGCGGTGTTCTCCCTGCGAGGCAAGCCGTTCAACTCGTTCGGGCAGAGCAAGACCATAGTCTACAAGAACGAGGAGTTCAACTTGCTGCAAGCCGCACTCAACATTGAGGATGACATAGACAACCTGCGCTACAACAAGATAATCATAGCGACCGATGCCGATGTGGACGGAATGCACATCCGCCTGCTGCTCATGACATTCTTCATACAGTTCTTCCCCGAGGTCATACGACAGAACCACCTGTTTGTGCTGCAGACCCCTCTGTTCCGTGTGCGCAACAAGAAGGAGACCATATACTGCTACAACGAGACCGAGAAGCAGAATGCCATAAAGAAGCTGGGGGCCAACCCGGAAATAACGCGGTTCAAAGGACTGGGAGAGATAAAACCCACAGAGTTCAAGGAGTTCATTGGCGAGAACATGCGCCTGGATCCCGTGCATCTCACCAAGGACGATCCGATACACGACATGCTGGAATTCTATATGGGCAAGAATACCGTGGACAGGCAGAATTTCATCGTGAACAACCTGCGCGTGGAGGCAGACTATGTGGAAGATTTGATTTGACGGAATTAACGGATTATTATGAATGACAATATAGACAACATAAAGGACAACGAGAACGATTGGGAAAACGGAGAGGCTGTTGCCGAAGAGACCCAAACGGAACATTCCCGATTTGAACGGCTGCTCATGGAGCCGTTCTCGAAGGTGAAACTCACGGGAATGTATCAGAACTGGTTTCTCGACTATGCTTCCTATGTAATCCTGGAACGTGCCGTCCCGCATCTCAATGACGGACTGAAACCGGTACAGCGCCGTATACTGCATGCCATGCGCAAGAGTGAAGACGGACGCTACAACAAGGTGGCGGCAATCGTGGGCGATACCATGCACTACCATCCGCACGGTGATGCCTCCATTGGCGATGCACTGGTGCAGTTGGGCCAGAAAGACCTTTTGATAGACTGTCAGGGTAACTGGGGCAATATATTTACGGGAGACGAGGCGGCTGCACCGCGATACATCGAGGCCAGACTGACCAAGTTCGCGCTCGAGGTGGTATTCAACCCCAAGACGACCGAATGGATGCTCTCCTATGACGGACGAAACAACGAACCCGTTACGTTGCCGGTGAAGTTTCCTCTGCTTCTGGCACAGGGAGCCGAGGGTATTGCCGTGGGTTTGGCCTCCAAGATATTGCCGCACAACTTTAACGAACTCATAGATTGTTGCATAGCCTACCTGAACGGAGAGGATTTCGAATTGTATCCCGATTTCCCCACGGGCGGACTGATAGACTGCAGCAAATACAACGATGGCCTAAAGGGTGGTGTGGTACGTGCCCGTGCCCGCATAATCAAGGTGGACCGTAAAACATTGGCCATAACCGAGATTCCGTTCGGAACGACGAGCGAGTCGATTAAGGACTCTATAATAAGGGCCAACGAGAAGGGCAAGATAAAGATCAAGAAGGTGGATGACAACACGGCCGACAAGGTCGAGATTGTGATCCATGTGGGCAATGACGAGAGTACCGACAAGGTGATAGATGCGCTGTATGCCTTCACCGATTGCGAGACGGCCATTTGGCCCAACTCGTGCGTCATTTATCAGGACAAGCCACATTTCCTTGGTGTGAAGGATATCTTGCGTCGCAGTGCCGACCACACGCGAGAATTGTTGGGGTGTGAGCTGCAGATTAGATTGGACGAACTGGCAGCCGAATGGCACCGCTGCTCGTTGGAGAAGATATTCATCGAAAACAAGATGTATCAGGCATTGGAGGGTTGCACTTCACGCGAGGAGGCATATGATGAGGTGGACAAACGTCTGGAACCATTCAAGAAACAGCTTCGCAAGGAGGTGACACGCGAAGATGTCGTAAAACTTACCGAACTGAAATTTATCCGTATCACCAGATACGACTCCGACAAGGCCGATAACGAGATACGCGGCATAGAGGAGGAGACGGCACGCGTGAAGAACGACTACGAACATCTTACGGACTACACTATTGCCTACTATAGGAGTATCAAGGCCCGTTACGGCAAGGGTCGTGAACGGCGCAGTGAGCTCAAGACATTCGACACGATAGAGGCGGCAACGGTAGCTGTGGTCAATTCCAAACTCTATGTCGACAGGGCTGGAGGTTTCTTCGGTATTGGCAACTCCATGAAACAGCAGGAGTATGTGTGCGACTGTTCCGACATGGATGATGTCATTGTGTTCGCTTCGGACGGCCGTTATATTATAACCAAGGTAAGCGACAAGGCTTTCTTTGCTCCGGACATCTATTATGTGGGTGTATTCAAGCGCAATGACGAACGCACCATATACAACGTTCTCTATCGTGATGGAGACAAAGGTCCTGTGATGATGAAACGCTGTGCCATAAAGGGCGTTACGCGTGACAAGGAGTACGACATCACCAAGGGGACGCCCAAGAGCTCGATACTCTATATGAGCGTCAATCCAAACGGAGAGGCCGAGGTGCTGAAGGTGATATTCAAACAGCGCACCCGCATGAAGAAATCAATTGTCGACCTTGATTTCAGCAAGTTGCTGATAAAAGGGCGCCAGTCTAACGGAAACCTTTTCTCGCGTTATGCCATACACAAGATAGTGCTCAAGTCAAAAGGTGCATCGACGCTTTCGGGGCAGAATATCTGGTTCGATGACGAGGTGTGCAAGCTCAATACAGCCGGACGAGGCCGGCTGCTCGGCGAGTTTGAGGGCGATGACAAGCTGCTCGTAATTACCAAGGGCGGCAAGTACTACATAACCGGTTACGAGTTGGGACACCACTTCCCCGAAGACTGGCTGGTCGTGGAGAAATACGACCCCGAGAAGGTGTTCAGCGTGGCCTATTGGGATGCGACACAGAAATATTACTACCTCAAGCGATTTATGGCCGAGCAGGGCGACAAGATTCAGCAGTTTGTGGATGAGGACAATCCGGCCTCAAGGATGGTATGCATAAGCGGGCATCCTGCACCGTTGCTGGAGGTTACCTACAAGACAAAGACCGGAGACGAGGCGGTTGAAGAGATAGATGCCGAGTCGTTCATCGGGGTCAAGAGCCACCGCGCCAAAGGCAAGAGAGTGTCTACCAATGAGATTGTGTCGTTACGTTTCATTGAGCCCGAGTTGCCTGAAGAACCACATGACGATGGCGGAGAGGATGATGCCGACATGCCGGAAGATAGCCAGCCGACGGAAACGTCTTTTTCTGAAGACGGCACTGTAAAGGATATGGTTGAGGAGGACGGACAGTCGGGTGATCCGGAGCAGGACGTTGCGCCCAAAACAGGACAGACGGAACCGGCGAGACCACGTGTCGGGGAAGATAAGCCCGATGTTGAATCCAATGATGCGACACAACGTATGACACCTGTCGGACAGAAGAGTGACGATGTGGAGTTTGAAATAGTGATTCCTCGGGACGAGGACGAGAAGGACGAGACTGATTCGATGCAGCTCAATCTCTTTTAGGTATGATAGCGAGGTTGTATTGGGGTCATGAAATGACCGTGGCGAATGAACGGAACTTATAGAAAGTAGAAGACATGTTGATTTTTCTTGTCGGATTCATGGGGTGCGGTAAATCGACGCTCGGGCGAAAGTTGGCAACGGCATTGGATTGCGATTTCGTAGACCTCGATGTCGCCATTGCCGATGAGTACGGCATGAGTGTGGGGGAGATTTTCGCCCGTTTCGGTGAGGAAAAATTCCGCGAGACGGAGAGCCGACTGTTGGGCGAAATAGATGTCTGGCAAGATACAGTGGTGGCTACGGGGGGCGGAACACCATGCTATGGTGACAATATGGCACTTATGAAGAGCCGTGGCAAGGCGGTCTATCTGCGTCTGTCGAACGAAAGCCTGTTAAAGCGCTTGTTGCGTGGCAGGGCACGGCGTCCCAAAATAACCGCTCTCGGAGACGAGGAACTTGCATCGTATATCGCCGAGGTCATGGGCGAACGCACACGGTTCTATTCCATGGCTGATGTTGCGGTCGATTGTGACGACATGAAAGTCGATGATGCCGTGGCGCACATATGCGGAATGTTGGCTGCCGACAAAAACGGTTGAGAGAAGCAACTACTCGAAAAATGTGTAAATTTGTATCCGTTTATCATACAATATCCTGTTTGACATGAACAACTCACCAATAGGCATGATGGATTCCGGTATCGGTGGCTTGTCGGTATGGCGGGAAGTGAAGGCGTTGTTGCCCGAGGAGTCAATTGTGTTCTTCGGTGACGGCAAGAACTGTCCTTATGGAGGCAAGCCAATTGAGGAGTTGCGCGGATATGTGGAGGATGCTGTGAAACAGTTGCTTGACCGTGGTGCGAAACTCATTGTGTTGGCATGCAATACGGCTACAGCGGTGGCAATTGAGTACCTGCGCAGCCACTACGACATCCCATTCGTAGGCATGGAGCCGGCAGTGAAACCGGCCGCATTGCAGAGCAAGAGCGGGGTGATAGGCATTCTGGCTACCAAGAGCTCTTTGGAGGGAGAGCTGTTTCACAATACATCGGCCCGCTATGGTGACAAGGTGAAGATTATTTCAGCTGTTGGTGAAAAGTTCGTGGAATTGGTGGAGAATTCCAAGATTGATTCTCCGGAGGCATTGGCGCAGGTGCGCAAAGTCCTGCAGCCGCTTATTGATGCGGGGGCGGATGAGATTGTGTTGGGGTGTACACACTATCCCTTTCTGGCTGAACGCATGAAGGAGGTGATAGGGGGGAGGGATATACACCTCGTCGATCCATCGCATGCCGTAGCCGAGAGAGTGAAATTTCTGTTGGAGAAGTATGGGCTGTCGGCAGAACATGGTCATGTGGCCGAGTATGAATTCATGACGGCTGCAGACGAAGAGTATGCGGTCCTCATGGAGCAGTTGAGCAGAAAACTATAACGGGGGAACAGTGTAAGCAGGAAAGTTAATTACATGGTGTTCATAATGTCAAGACTTTCCTGCCAATCATTCGTCCAACGCAATTTGCCGTCCTTGTAGAGAATGTATTGCGGAAAGCCGATAAAGTAGCCTTGCCCGTCTGTAAATATCGGCTCTATGACTGTAAAGCCTTTCCACGTGCCGATTCGTCTTGCGTCATGATACCCGGCTTCTCTCACCATTTTTTTCGCTTCAAGTAAAATTGTTTGCTTCATATTTTGGTCGATTATTTTTTGTTCGTAAATTTGCATTGGTTATCGCAACCACCTTGTCCCCGGCGGGCGAAGCTGCCAGTACCGATTGGGTAGATGTTAAGCGAAGGGGACATAAAGGAGTGTAGGTACGACACTCCTTGTTTTTATAAGAAACCTTAGACAGCAGCCGCTGAAGATTGCCCATGTGCGACAAAACAGTTTCCGAATATCCTTAATTTTGCTTATTTTTGTCCGTTCGGAGTTGTCATATGCATATGTGACAACTACACCCGAAGCATGAAATGAAAAACGTTATGGCAGGAAAGACAAAACAGACGCCGGCGCCGAAAATTGACAAAGTCGCCGATACAAAAGAACCTTCGACCGGAACGGGGCGTTGGGTGTTCAGTTTCGTGCTGATGTTTTTGGCATTGTTTGTCTTTATCGCCATAGCCTCTTACTATTTTACATGGAGCGATGACCAGCTTTTCTTCCAGAACGAGGGGGTTAAATTCAACGACATCTCCTTCTCCAACCTCATGGGAGGTGTGGGGGCATATGTCGGCTACTATTTGGTTTCGCGCTTTGCCGGAGTGTTCGGTGTATGTGTGCCTGTGGTGCTGATGCTGTTGGCGTTCAGAATTATGCGTTACCGTCCGTTGGTATTGGAACGTTCGTTGCGAATCACCGTTATTGTCATGTTGCTCGGTTCGCTCACGGCTGGATATATTTTCAAGAACAGTTGGGGTATTTTCGGTTCTGGCCTGGGGGGCATGTGCGGTTGGCAGGTGGCACTCAAGATAGAGCATTACATCAACTGGGGCGAGGGCTTGCTGTTGTTCATGTCATGGATTCTCTTTGCTGTCTATCTCAACCGCCGTACGATAAACGTCGTGAACAAGGCAGGTGAGATGGTAGCACAAAAGGCCGTGGACGTCTTTACTCTTCATCGTACGGAATCGGTTGAGGCAGATACTGCCGACAACACACTGCAGGAGCCTATAGGAGAACAACAGAAACAGTCAGTACCAATAACGGTCGGAAGACCGGTGACAACAACATCTGAAGAAAATGGCGCCGGCGAAGAGTTGGAAGAGATCGAAATAGGTCGTTCGCATCATGAGCAGGAGGATGACGATATCGTGGTCAATCACGAAACGACGGTGGATGATATGACTGTGGATATTGATGACACTGTAGTGGTGAATCCTTTCAGAGACAAAACCGAGGAGGCAGAGTGGCGCAGGTCATTGGAACAGGAGGAACATGCAGAGCAGGAGACTGCATATGTGGAGCTTGATGGAGAACCGGTGCAGGCGCAGAGCCGTCGTCGTCCGCAAGCTGAGTATGGACGTCGCAGAAGCTCTTCACAGAGTGATGATTTGGAGGTGGTCCCCACTGTGGACGGATCGACCGGAATGGCAGGAATGGCAATAGGTGCGACTCACTCGGGCGACGCTGTTGCTGCAACTGCTACTTGTGCGCCGACTACCAAGGTGGTTCCTGAGGCAGGGACAGAAAAGCTGACTCCAAACTCCGACGGGCAAGAGGAGAACTTTGCTGCTGATGACGAGAATTCCGGTACGGCAACACTCGGTGCGGGTGGAGTGGTGGAGTCAATGGGGGCAAACGGAATGACTGTCGTGATGCGCGAGAATACCGATATGGAGGCCGATGAGGACGATATAGAGGCAAACCTTTATGATCCTACCCGAGAGCTGTCCACTTACAAGCGGCCGCCGTTGCAGATATTGGAGCGCCGTGACGACGATGTAGAGTATTCCACCGAAGAGATCAACGAGAACAAGGACCGTATAATGAGCACGCTCAACAATTTCGGCATCAAGATAAACAGGATAAAGGCCACGGTGGGGCCGACGGTTACGCTTTATGAGATAGAACCGGCGCAGGGCATAAAGCTGCAGCGCATCAAGAGTCTGGAGTCGAATATTGCCCTTGATCTCAAGGCATTGAGCATACGAATGATAGTGCCTATACCCGGCAAGGGGACGATAGGTATAGAGATACCCAACCGCAACCGTCAGACGGTGTCGATGTATTCGGTTGTGAAGTCACTCAAGTTCCAGGAGAGCAAGTATGAGCTGCCGGTGGTGCTGGGCAAGACCATCCAGAACGAGACATTCATGGTGGACCTCACGAAGATGCCCCATCTGTTGGTGGCAGGAGCCACGGGGCAGGGCAAATCTGTAGGACTTAACGTGATAATCGCATCATTGCTCTATAAGAAGCACCCGGCCGAGCTGAAGTTTGTGATGGTCGACCCCAAGAAGGTGGAACTGTCGATATACTCCAAGCTGGAGAAATATTTCCTGGCCAAGATGGAGAGCGAGGATACGGCCATACTGACCGACACGCAGAAGGTGGTCTATACGCTCAATTCGCTGTGCAGTGAAATGGAGGCGCGCTACGAACTGTTGCGCATGGCCGAGGCAAAGAAAATAACCGAGTATAATGACAAGTTCCTCCATCGCCGTCTCAACCCCAAGAAAGGCCATCGGTTCCTGCCGTATATTGTGGTGGTGATAGATGAGTTTGCCGATATGATTATGACGGCAGGCAAGGAGGTTGAGGCCCCCATTACCCGCCTTGCACAGCTGGCACGTGCAGTTGGTATCCACTTGATAATTGCGACACAGCGTCCGGACGTAAAGGTCATCACGGGCTTGATAAAGGCCAATTTCCCTGCCCGTATTGCATTCCGTGTCATGTCTATGGTCGACTCGCGAACCATTCTTGACCAGCCCGGAGCCAATCAGCTGGTGGGAATGGGCGATATGCTCATGCTGCTCAACGGAGAGATGACCCGCCTGCAGTGTGCATTCATTGACACACCCGAGATAGAACGCATCATTTCGTTTATAAGCAAGCAGAAGAGCTATACGGAGGCATATGCCTTGCCGGACTATACTCCCGAAGGCGGAGCCTCTCCGGCGATGGGCGGTGATACGATGGATGCTGACAGGTTCGATCCGGCCTTCAAGGAGGTTGCCCGGTTTGTGGTGAGCAACCAGGTGGGTTCCACATCAGCCATACAGCGCAATTTCAGTTTTGGCTACAACAAGGCGGGCCGCCTGATGGACCAGCTTGAGAGAGCCGGCATTGTGGGACGTCAGGACGGCAGCAAGCCTCGCGAAGTGCTTGTGTATGACATGCCGGTACTGGAGGACATCTTTGCCGAACTGCATCTGTGATTGCCACGAAGGAGAGGAAAAGAGTAGAGGAGGACCTTATGAGAAGATTGTTCGTTTTAGTTGTCTTTGTTTTGGCATCTGTAAACCTGATGGCCGACAAGGCGTCTGAGGAGACAGTTGCACGGATGAGGAGTGCCCTTGTAGAGAAAGGGCGGTTTGCAATGACATTTTTGGCCGGTGTGGACGGAATGGCCGCCATTGATGGCGAACTTGCAGTGTCGGGCGAGAAATACCGTATTTCGGCAGGAGATCAGGTGCAGTTCAGCGACGGTCGTTATCGCTATGAGGTGAACAGGGCTGACCGCCAGGTAATAATCGACAATGCTGATACGGAGTCGACGGACATTCTCACCAATCCTGTGCATGCATTTGAATTCAGCTCTGCGGTGTTTGACATGACGTACAAGGGAACGGAGAGCCACAATGGCAAGCGGTGCGCGGTGGTGTCGCTTTCGCCCAAGACGGATGACTTGAACGGTGCAAACGGAATAATGCTCTATGTGGACAGTGAGACATCATTGCCGGTGGGTTTGTCGTATGACTACAACGGTTCGCAACTCGTCTTCTCTGTGAAGAGAATTTCGTTTCCGGCAGTGGAAGACAGTTCCTTGTTCAAGTATGTACCCGAGTCATACTCGGGTTATGAGGTCATCGATTTCCGGTAGCCTATTCCGTTTCAGTGCGCAGACACTTGTGGGGGGCTACAGTTGTGTAAAATCCTTTTGCATGGTGTGTCCCCAACAAACTCAAAAACCGTTCTAAGAACAGTTTATTGTCCAAGGTTTGTCTCCTTGGCAAAAAGACTCAAAGTCTTTGTACGGCTGTTTTCTCTACTCATGCCGGATAATTGCGGCAGAAGCCAATGAATATGCTGTAAAAGATGATTCCGGGCGAAATTATGTTTGCTATTTTTTTGGTCGAAAGATAAAAAATCCATACTTTTACGCTGTTATACTAATGGCAAAAACGAATAGATGTCAGAAGAAAAAATCATAAGGATAAATATTGAGGAGGAGATGAAATCCGCCTACATCGACTATTCGATGTCGGTTATCGTCTCTCGTGCCTTGCCCGATGTCAGGGATGGTCTGAAACCGGTTCATCGTCGTATTCTGTATGATATGAGCCACGAATTGAATCTGTATTCCAATAAGCCCACCAGGAAGAGTGCGAGAATCGTAGGTGATGTGTTGGGTAAGTTTCACCCGCATGGAGATTCATCGGTCTATGACGCCATGGTCAGAATGGCGCAGTCGTGGAGCTTGAGATATCCGTTGGTGGACGGTCAGGGTAACTTCGGTTCGATGGACGGTGACAGCCCTGCGGCAATGCGTTATACGGAGGCGCGCATGCGCAAGATTACGGATGAAGTGATGGCCGATATCGACAAGGATACGGTCGATTTCGTAAACAACTTTGATGATACCGAGAAGGAGCCTGTCGTGCTGCCTACGAGGATTCCTCTGTTGCTGGTCAATGGAGCATCCGGTATTGCAGTTGGTATGGCTACCAATATGGCACCCCACAACCTGGGAGAGGTGTGCGATGCAATATGTGCATACATTGACAACAGAGACATGGATGTTTCGGAACTTGCCAAGTATGTGAAGGGGCCCGATTTTCCCACGGGAGGCATAATCTACGGCTACGAGGGCGTGAAGGAGGCCCTTGAAACGGGTCGCGGACGGATAGTGATGCGCGCCAAGACGGAGATAGAGCACACCCATAGCGGAAGAGAGTGCATCGTTGTTACGGAAATTCCCTATATGGTCAACAAGGCCGACATGATCAAGCGGATTGCCGACATGATCAACGAGAAGAAACTTGAGGGTATTTCATACATCAACGACGAGAGTAACAAGGAGGGCGTGAGAATCGTGATAATTCTCAAACAGGATGCCAAGGCAAGCGTGATGCTCAACACGTTGTATAAGAATACACCCTTGCAGACTTCGTTCCCGGTGAATAACATTGCATTGGTGGGCGGACGTCCTATGTTGCTTAACCTTAAGGACTTGATTGCCAACTTCGTGGAGCACCGCCACGAAATTGTGGTACGTCGCACCAAGTTCGACTTGGCTGCCGCGGAGGCAAGAGCCCACATAGTGCAGGGCCTGTTGATTGCGCTGGATCATATAGACGAGATTATAAGGATAATAAGAGGCGCGCAGACCCCCGACGAAGCCAAGAGTGCCTTGATGGAACGCTTCGGTTTGAGTGAGTTGCAGGCAGGTGCGATAATCGATATGAGGCTGCGGGCCCTGACCGGTCTTGAGCGTCACAAGCTCGATGAGGAGTATGCCTCGTTGTGCGAGCGTATAGAAAGATACAAGAATGTTTTGAGCAGCGTGGAGCTGCAACTCGACATCGTAAAGCAGGAGACCATAGAGATAAAGGAGAAATATGCCGACGAGCGTCGCACGGAGATTGTGATGAGTGCCGGTGAGTTCAATCCCGAGGATTTCTATGCCGATGATGACATGGTGATTACCATATCGCACATGGGATACATCAAGCGTACTCCGCTCACAGAGTACAAGACACAGAACCGTGGCGGTATCGGTATAAAGGGCAGTGCAACAAGGGAAGAGGACTTCATAGAGCACCTCTATGTGGCTTCGATGCACAATACCATGATGTTCTTTACCGAAAAGGGCCGTTGCTACTGGCTTAAGGTCTATGAACTGCCTGAGGGTACGCGTGCCTCCAAGGGACGGGCCATACAGAACCTTGTACAGATCGACCCCGACGACAAGGTGATGGCATATCTGAATGTGAAGAAACTGACCGATGAGGAGTACATAAACAACAACTACATTATCATGTGTACCCGCAACGGTATTATAAAGAAGACCTTGTTGGAGGCTTATTCGCGTCCGAGAGCCAATGGAGTGAATGCGATAACCATAAAGGAGGGCGACCAGTTGCTGGATGTGAAGCTTACGAGCGGCAATGCTCAGATACTCATCGCAACCCACGAGGGCAAGGCCATCAGGTTCAACGACAGCTCTGTAAGGCCCATAGGCCGTACGGCTGCAGGTGTGCGCGGAATCGATATTGATGAAACGACCAATCATGTTGTCGGCATTGTTGCCATAGAGCCTGACAGCGAGTTTGATGTGCTGGCATTGAGCGAGAACGGATTCGGCAAACGCACTGATTTGGACGAATACCGTCAGACGAGCCGTGGCGGCAAAGGAGTCAAGACACTTCAGATTACCGACAAGACTGGGGCTTTGGTTTCGATACAGGCAGTGAGCGATAATTACGACCTCATGATAATCACCCATAGCGGAACAACGATACGGACTCCGATTGCCGACATTAAGGTGGCAGGTCGTGCGACACAGGGTGTGAAGATTATCAATCTGCGCCAGGGTGACAGAATCGCTTCGGTAACTGTAGTGCCGAAAAACGATGACGAGGAGACACCCGAGGTCTCGGGAGAAACGGCAGGAGAGATAGTGTCGGAGTAGATACTCCGGCCGTTACGGAACCAAGCCGGAAGAACATAGGTAAAAAGAGAAATATTGGGTTTAACAACAAATAATAATTTTAAGTATGAAAAAATTCTTTTTATTAGTCGCTGCATCCTTGTTTCTGGGTGCTCCGATGATGGCACAGACGAAGGTCAATGTCAATAAGGATGCTATCTTGGCCAAAATAGCCAAGTCGGATGCCGACATTGCAAATCCGAAGAAGAACACCAAGGCCGCAACGTGGATTACACGTGCATCCGCTCTTATGGATGCAGAAACTGCAGTCCTCGGCAATGTATTCAAAGGTCAGCCTCTCATGACTGCCAACCTGATGTTCGGCAACGGCCAGGACGCAGGTCAGGTAAAGAAGGGTAATAACACCTTCACGAAAATAGTTTATCCCTATTTTGATGCCTACACCGACGGTTCCAGCATCTTGTCATGGGAGATTACTTACATTATCCGCGAGAATGCTATCGACGAGGCATTGGAGTGCTACGAGAAAGCCAAGGAACTCGGTGCTGCAGATTCCAAGATTCAGCCGGGGCTGAAAGAGATCTACAATACATTCAGCAAAAAGGCTGAGGCTGCATACAACCTCGGTGAGTACAAGACAGCAGGTGAATATTTCCAAAAAGCATATGCAGTTTCGGCTCTTTCATACTCTGGTATTCAGCCCGATTACTACACGGCCAGCAATGCCGGTGTTTCTTATCTCCTGTGCAACGAATACCAGGCCAGCTATGACAATCTGAAGATTGCCCGTGACAACGGTGAGGAGCAGGACGGTGATGTTTACTATTACATCTACCATGCCTACAAAGGTCTTGCCAACGGTGACAAGGAGAAACTGGCAGGCGTGGAGGAGAACCTTACCACCGGTTTGAACAAGTATCCCAACAATACGAAGATAATCGAGTGCATGATAGACCTCTATGTTGAACTTTCACGCGACCCGTCGACCATCGTTACTACCGTAAAGGAGGCTATTGACAAGGATCCCAAGAATGCGGATTTGTGGATCGGCCTCGGACGAGTATACGACCAGCTTGGCGATACCGACAGTTCTATCGATGCATTCAAGCATGTGGCAGAACTTACTCCCAATGACTACACCGGTTATTGGTGCCTCGGCCTCCTTTATATCCGCAAAGGAGATGCAGCCGTAGACGAGCTCAACAAGAAGACATTCTCGGGTCAGAGCGAGTATGATGCAGCTTTGGACAACGCCATGTCTATTTACTACGAGGCACTTGCACCGTTGGAGAAGGCTCACGAGCTCAATCCCTCGGAGATTACCTATCTGGAGTACCTCAAGAACCTGTGCTTCCGTCTGAGAGACTACAAGGACGGCATCATGGACAAGTACACCAAGTACAACGAGGAGTTCAAGGCAAGCAAGAATCAATAACAGTCTGCTTGACGGAATGATTCGGGCGGTTCGGTCAATTGTGCCGAACCGCCTTTTTTTGTTTTTGATTATTGTCTGTACTGCTCCTTTTTGTGACAGGTTACTGATTGCCTCATATGTATTTGGGGGCGCATGTCGCTTGCCATTGTCGGGTGAGCTCCGATATGGGACGATACGCTTTTTTGCGTAATTTGCAACTTAAATTTTGTTGCTATTGCAACAATGGTTAATTTTGCAAGATATGTGAAAGGCGATGACAGAAAAGAGCAATATTATAATAAACGATTTCACGGAGGGCGAGTATAAGTACGGTTTTACGACCGATATCGATACCGATACGTTGCCTACTGGGCTCAATGAGTCTATAATCAGGGCTATATCGCACAAGAAGGGAGAGCCTGACTGGATGCTGGAGTACCGTCTCAAGGCCTATGAATATTGGAAAGGACTCGAGATGCCGTCATGGGCTCATCTGGACATTCCTCCTATTGATTATCAGGATATAATATATTATGCGGCTCCCCGCACGGCACCGAAACACGACAGCATGGACTCGGTGGACCCGCAACTGAAGGAGACTTTCGACAAGCTCGGCATACCCTTGGAGGAGCAGATGCGTCTGTCGGGAGTGGCTGTCGATGCCGTTATGGACTCAGTGTCGGTGAAGACTACCTTCAAAAATACGCTGGCCGAGAAGGGAATAATATTCTGTTCCATGAACGAGGCCATAAAGAACCATCCGGATTTGATACGCAAGTATCTTGGTAGCGTGGTGGGGTATACCGACAATTTCTTTGCTGCACTCAATGCGGCCGTGTTCTCTGACGGTTCTTTCTGCTATATTCCAAAGGGAGTAAGGTGCCCCATGGAGTTGAGTACATATTTCCGTATCAATGCTTCGGGTACAGGCCAGTTCGAACGTACACTCATTGTTGCCGATGAAGGGGCATATGTGAGCTACCTGGAGGGCTGTACGGCTCCTATGAGGGATGAAAACCAACTGCATGCGGCTGTGGTTGAGATTGTGGTGATGAAGGATGCGGAGGTGAAGTATTCCACGGTGCAGAACTGGTATCCCGGTGACAAGCAAGGACGTGGAGGCGTCTATAACTTCGTTACGAAACGCGGATTGTGCAAGGGCGAAAATGCGCGCTTGTCGTGGACACAGGTGGAGACAGGTTCGGCCATAACATGGAAATATCCGAGTTGTGTACTTGCGGGCGACAATAGTTTCGGAGAGTTCTATTCGGTGGCATTGACCAACAATTACCAGCAGGCCGACACGGGTACCAAGATGATACACTTGGGGCGTAATACCCGTAGCCGCATCGTGTCGAAAGGCATTTCGGCCGGATATAGTCAGAACAGTTACAGAGGTCTGGTGAAGGTTGCAGCCAAGGCAGAGCATGCCCGCAACTATTCGCAATGCGACTCTCTGCTCATCGGAGACAAATGCGGTGCACACACATTCCCTTATATAGATGTCAAGAATAGCGGTGCGGTGGTGGAACACGAGGCCACTACATCGAAGATAAGCGATGACCAGCTGATGTATTGCAATCAGCGTGGCATATCCACCGAAGATGCGGTGGGAATGATTGTGAACGGCTATGCCAAGGAGGTGCTGAACAAATTGCCTATGGAGTTTGCCATGGAGGCCCAAAAGTTGCTTTCAATAAGCCTCGAAGGCAGTGTGGGGTAGTGGGGGTACAAGACATTGGATGTCATGGACATCGGATGTCTTGGGAAAACGGTTGAATGGAAAAGAAAAGAATAAGCGATATGCAGAAGAAAGTTATATTGAATGTCGAAAATCTACATGCTTCGGTAGAAGGCAAAGAGATACTCAAGGGTCTCAACTTCCGTGTGTGTGCTGGTGAAGTGCATGCCATAATGGGTCCTAACGGTTCTGGCAAGAGTACTTTCGCATCGGTGCTGGCCGGCAGTCCCAAGTATGGAGAGGTGTCGGGCAAGGTGGAGTATCTGGGGCAAGACCTGAGGGAGATGAGTATCGAGGAGCGTGCCAGGGCCGGTTTGTTTCTCGGGTTCCAATATCCGGTGGAGATACCGGGAGTGAGCATGTCGAATTTTATGCGCATGGCTGTCGGCGAACGAAGGAAGTATTTGGGACAGGAACCGCTGACGCCGGCTGAGTTTTTGAAATATATGCGCGAGAAAGCCCAAGTGGTGGAACTCGATTCGAAACTCATGAACCGTGCCGTGAATGCCGGCTTTTCGGGTGGCGAGAAGAAACGCAATGAAATTTTCCAGATGGCTATGCTGCAACCGGAGTTGGCTTTGTTGGATGAGACCGACAGCGGCCTTGACATTGATGCACTCCGCATTGTAGCTACTGGTGTGGACAAACTGCGCAGCGAGGAAAACGGCATTGTGCTCATTACGCACTACCAGCGTCTGCTGGATTATATTGTTCCCGATGTGGTGCATGTCCTGTATGACGGCAAAATTATATATACAGGTGACAAGGAGCTTGCACTGAAACTTGAGAAAGAGGGTTACGACTGGCTGATACACGAATATAAATCGAAAAAATAGAGGGCGATGTTTGACTTGATGCAGAATGGAGAAGTGGTCGTTGCCACTGGCAATAGGTCGTGTTGCACATATGAAGTGCGTTCTTCATGCGAGAGGCGCTTTAAAGTGGAACGCGATGCCGAGCTGGTGTTGCAGCTGCTCTGTAGCGGTGCCGAAGATCTCGCCTGCAAGGTCTCCATCGAACTTGCAGAGAACTCCCGTGTGACATTCGTTTCGGTTGATATGAGTGACGCTTCAACGGATTTGTCTTACGCTGTGGCTCTCAATGGCTCTGCCGCTTCGTTTGATTTCAAGGGAGTTTACATAGCCGCTTCTCAGGAACACAAGAATGTATCGCTGAACGTAATGCACAATGTGGCCGACTGCCGTAGCGGAGAGATGATGAAAGGCATTGCGGCATCTCATGGCGAGGGGCGGTTCCATGGCCGAATATATGTTGCCAAAGATGCACAGCGCACGGAGGCTTATCAGCAGAGCCGCAATCTGTTGCTCAATACGGAAGCCCGGATTTTTACAGAACCGCAATTGGAAATATATGCCGACGATGTGAAGTGTAGTCACGGGGCCGTCGTGGGGCAGGTGGAGGATGAAGCGGTATACTATATGCGCCAACGGGGCATAGACGAGGCGGAAGCGCGCAAGCTTCTCACCGAGGGCTTTGCCAACGAGATTGTATGGCATGCCGAGGGTGAGGACGTACAGTCCTGTCTGCGTGAGGCAGTAGAACGGAAACTCAATTCGATATGATCGATGTAGATAAAATACGGGTCGATTTCCCGATTCTCTCCCGCACCGTATACGGCCGGTCATTGGTCTATCTCGACAATGCCGCCACGGGACAGAAACCACGGTGCGTCATAATGTCGGAGCAGAAGATGTACAGTGAACTGAATGCCAATGTACACCGTGGTGTTCACTATATGTCTGAACAGTGTACGGAACTGTACGAACAGGCGCGTCGGACGGTGGCCGGGTATATAGGAGCTGCAGCCCCGTCGGAAATAATATTTACCTCGGGGGCTACTGCGGGGCTCAATCTGGTGGCTTACAGCTATGGCGAATTGGCATTTGAAGATGGTGACAACATAATCGTGAGCGAGATGGAGCACCACTCCAATATTGTTCCGTGGCAGATAGTGGCCGAACGGAAAGGAGTGCAGATTCGCATGTTGCCTATCAATGACGATGGAGAACTGCAGATAGATATGCTTGACAGCCTAATGGATGACCGTACGAAAATGGTGGCCGTCACACAGGCATCCAATGTGCTCGGCACGATTCCCGATGTGGAACTCATCGTCCGTAAGGCACATGCCAAGGGGGTGCCGGTTACATTGGACGGTTGTCAGGGGGTGGTGCATTGTGTGACGGATGTGCAGCGTATCGGTTGTGACTTTTATGCATTTTCAGGGCACAAACTATATGGTCCGAACGGTACGGGAGTACTCTATGGACGCAAGGAACTGTTGGAGAAGATGCCGCCATTTATGGGAGGCGGCGACATGATAAAACGTGTCTCTTTCACAGGCACTACCTATGCCGATGTACCGTTGAAATTCGAGAGCGGAACTCCTAACTACATTGGAGCAATAGGTCTCGCAAAGGCGATTGAATATTTGAAAGGGTTCGACCTCCAAGAGGTGGAAAGACATGAATGGGGGCTTGTGGAGTATGTCACAGAACAGCTGGAAAAGATTGAAGGTCTACGGATATACGGCAAGGCGGCACACAAGTGCAGTATAGTGTCATTCAATGTCGAAGGGGTGCACAACTACGATCTTGGCATGATTCTCGACAAACTGGGAATAGCCGTACGCACTGGGGCGCATTGTGCTGATCCGTTGATGGGCCACTATGGTGTGCAGGGCATGTGCCGAGCCTCGTTTGCGATATACAATACAGAGGCCGAAGCCGAAGCATTGTGCAACGGAGTGGAACGTGCAGTGAAGATGTTGAAAAAAAGATAGGGCGATATGTTTATAGTACTCGAAGGACTGGACGGTGCGGGCAAGTCGACGCAGATAAAGATGTTGGCGAATATGCTGCGCGAAAAGGGACGAGAAGTGGATCTGCTCCATTTTCCGCGTTTCGACACACCGGTATATGGTGATATGATAGCCCGATTCCTACGAGGCGAGTTCGGCGGTACGGCCGATGTAAACCCCTATCTCGTTGCGTTGCTCTATGCTGGCGACCGGGCGGAGGCTGCAGAAATGATTCGTGGCTGGCTCTCGGCAGGACATTGCGTGATAGCCGACCGGTATGTTCTGTCGAATATAGGCTACCAGTGCGCCAAGATAGAGGACCCGGAGGCTAAAAATGCGCTTAAAGATTGGATTTTGAACATGGAATTTGCTAAATTTGCGATTCCCAAACCTGACGTGTCTCTCTTTTTGGACGTGCCTTTCGGCTTCACTGTCAGTCGGTTGACGCAGGTGCGAGAAGGAGATGACCGCAATTATCTCAATGGTGCCAAGGACATCCATGAGTCATCGTTGGAGTTGCAGCGCAGGGTCCGGGAGACCTATCTGAGCCTTGCCGATGATGAACGTGCGGGCATGGAGATAGTGGATTGCAGCGATGCAAACGGGGCAATGGCTGATGCGGAGACGATATTTGGCCGCATCATTGTGCATGTGGAGCGTTATTTGTGAAAATGGCGATAATGGAATAAAGCAGAAACGGAACAACAACAATACAACAAACAAAGCTTATGCCTCTTCGGGGGAGGTGTAAATGAGAATAGATGTTAAATCAAGAATTCAGAACCAAACTCAAGGCGACCAGGATACCGGACATTTGCCGGTATGTGATAGCCGTCATATTCATCATATCGGGTTTCGTAAAGACCATTGACCCGTGGGGAACATCACTCAAAATGCAGGAATATCTGACCGTCCTGGGATGGACGGCATTGCTGGATTGCAAGATGGCTCTTGCGATATGGCTGTGTGCTGCAGAGATGATGATGGGGTGCATGCTGATGTTCAGGGTGCGCCTGAGACTTATCTCAGTATTTTCGGTGGTGTCGATGACTATTTTTACATTCGTGACGCTTTATGTGGCAATCTACACACCCATAAAGGATTGTGGGTGTTTTGGTGCTGCCATAAAACTCACTCCATGGCAGTCATTCTTCAAGAATCTTGTCCTGTGGCCTATGAGTGCGATAATGTGGTGGGCCGAGCGCGACCGTCATTTCTTCCCGTTCACAGTGAGGGAGGGGGTGCTTACATTTGTATTCATGGGACTCACGGGGTTGCTCGGTACGTACTGTTACCGCCATTTGCCCATCATAGACCTGTTGCCTTTCAAGGAGGGTACCGACTTGCGCTATGCATTGGCCAATCTTCCGGACGAGGAGATCAAGACAGTCGTAAGGTGCCGTAATATAGAGAGTGGCGAGGTGGTCAACTTTACTCTTGATGACACGACATGGTATGATACGGACAAATGGGAGTTTGTGGAGACATGGGTAGACGGAGCCGAGGAGAAGAGTGTAGATATAACGGTGAATGATTTCATTTTGTTCGACAGCCAGGGCGAAGTGACATCGGAGTTGCTCGATTATGAAGGGACAACTTACGTTATCTGTATCCAGACTACGGACCGGATCAGCGACAATATGATAGCGCACTTCTCGCAGTTGATAAAGTATGCCGAGGAGCACGACCAACGGGTAGTGTGCGTGACGGCATCGGCGGTTGAAGACAATCTGATAGAGATTGGCGATTACGAAGTCAAGTGCTACAATATGGATGATTCGGCCCTCAATATCCTAATGCGCGCCAAGGGCGGTGTGGTGACATTGCATGACGGTGTGATAAAGGATAAGCGCACTTTCTGGTATATCAATCCCGAACGAATGTCGCAGAAGGCGGAAAAGTAGACAAGGCCGAAATCCTGCTAACAGACCGGAGATGTCCTTGCGGACATCTCCGGTCTTGTTTGTTCTGGTTGTGACTGTAGTGCAATGGCGTTAATAATAGTACAGGGTTGACTTGGGGCATGGATTTTATTTTTTATATTTGTATGTTTGAAGAAGTCTAAATGATTGTGCTATGAGAGAGAAATTGGCATCCGTGATGATGGTGTCGTTGATGTCATTGGCTGGACAATCCTATGCTGCGGCGATCGGTTCGGCGGATGATTTCGAAACCCATTTCCGCAATGGCGTGGAACTGTTTGAGAAAGGCAACTATTCCGATGCCTATCACGAGATGACCGTAGCGACGAAAACAATAGGAAACGACAAGTTCGCCGAGCATGAAACGGAATACTACAAGGCTGTGAGCTCTTCCTATATGAATGATAATACTGCTCCGCTGGAACAATATCTTGAAAGATACTCCGCTTCAATCTACAGTGACAAGGTAAAATACCGTTTGGCCGGAATGCTGTTTGAACGAGGTCGTCATGACGAGGCCGCACAGTTGTACAGACAAGTGCGGGTGTCACACCTGGATGTCAACATGGACGAATACTATTTCAATATAGGCTACTGTTCATTCATGGAGGGTGATTACGACACAGCCCGTGCCTATTTCGACAATGTTGACACTGCCGGTGAATATGGCCCCTCCATTTCCTACTATTTCGGCTATATGGACTATATGAACAAGAACTACCCGTCGGCCAAGAAGTATTTCGGTTCGCTTGCGCAGGATGCATCTTATGGAGAGGTGGTGCTGTTCTATCTGTTGCAGATTGAGTTCCTGGAGGGCAATTATGACTATGTGGTGAATAACTATGCGCAGGTGATGAGGGTCGCAGTGGGCGAGAGACTTGCCGAGGTGGTGCGAATGGTGTCCGAGGCGTGGTTCGCCAAGGAGGCATGGGAGAATGTGTGTGATTTCATGACGCGTTATGTCTCCATGGGAGGCATTATGGCCCGCGAAGAGAACTATATGGCCGGATATGCCCACTATATGCTTGATGAGTATGCCGAGGCGGAGAGATATCTTTCGAAGGCATGTGGTCCCGATGATGCCCTTTCGCAGAATGCCAGCTATCATTTGGGTGACTGTTATCTCAAGCTTGGTGATACGGAGCGTGCGATGCAGTCGTTTTCGATTGCTTCGACAAGTGGTTTCGATGACACCATCAAGGAGGACGCTCTGTTCAATTACGGAAAGATGCAGTATGCCTCGGGTGGAGGCTATTTCGACGAAGCAATCAATGTGCTGAACCGCTATCTGACGCTCTATCCGTCGTCACTACGCAAGGCCGAAGCAGAGGAGTATCTGATTGCGGCTTACTACAATTCAAAGAATTACAATGCGGCATACGATGCCATAAAACGATATCCCGACCCCGACAACAACATGAAATCGGCCTTGCAGAAGATTGCCTATTTCAGAGGACTGGAGGCATTCAATGACGGTGACTACAGTGCAGCGCAAAACTATCTGAACGAGTCGGCCCAGTATAAATATTCGGCAAAATATACCGCACTTGCGACTTTCTGGATAGGGGAGACATACTACCGTCAGGGTGACTACAAGAGTGCATCTGCCAAGTATGAGGAGTACGTGCGCAATTCGCCGGCGAGCGAGGTGGAACACACGTATGCCTACTACAATGCCGCCTATGCCTATTACAATGACAACAATCTCTCAAAGGCCCAAAATTGGTTTGACAGGTTCATAGAACAGCACACCGACAATGACCGTTTCAGAGCCGATGCGTACAACAGAATGGGAGACATTGCCGCAGCTGGCCGTTCGTTTTGGAAGGCCATAGAGTATTATGACGGAGCATTGAATTCATCTGTCAACGAGGGGTATTACGCTGCATACCGTCGTGCCGTGATGTTGGGACTGGTTGACAGGGTGCCACGCAAGATAGAGTCTCTGAATGAGATAATTTCACAGGGGAGGGGTGATTATGTGGACGATGCCATGTATGAATTGGGGCGGACCTACATGGTGCAGGAACAGTTCTCCCAGGCAGCGACTACGCTCGAAAAATATGTGACAAGATATCCGTCATCTAAACAGTATCTGACAGCCCTCTCCAACTTGGGATTGATCTATCGCAATCTCAATGACAACACTCGGGCGCTGAAGTACTATGGGATGATAGTGGACAGAGCGTATTCGACAGCAGAGTCGAAGAATGCCCTCAACGAAATCCGCAATATATATGTCGATGAGAACAAGGTGGATGAATACTTCAAATATGCCAGAAGCAAAGGCCTGGAAACCGACATGGGGGTGATGCAACGTGATTCGCTTGAGTTTGCCGCTGCACAGCGTCTCTTCATGAACGGAGACCGCACACAAGCAGCAGAGGCATTCGGGAAATACATTACGAACTATCCCAAGGGCGCCTATGTCGCCCAATCCTATTATTACGGCAGTGAATGCGCCATATCATCCGGTGACCGCAACGGGGCGGTGGATTTGCTGACCCGCCTTTCGGATTTGTCCTACAATGATTTTACGGAACGAGGTTTGGAACGTCTCATTGATTTGACTTCGGAGCTGCATGATTATCAGAATGCAGCCGAGGCGAGCAAGAAGTTGAGTGTGGTGTCACGCAACACCGCCACACGTCAGAGGGCTTTGGCCAAGTATGTGGAGATGTCGGTAGCTATGGGGGACAATGAAAGAATCATAGCGGCAGCCGATGAGGTGCTTGGACATGCGGATGTAGATGCCACAGTGGAGCGAAAGGCTCTCTATGCCAAAGCTCGGGCACTTTCGGCCAAGGACAATAATACAGCGGCTCAGGAGATATATGAGCGATTGGGCAAGGATGTAACAAGCGAGGAGGGAGCAGAGGCGACCTATCGTATGATAGAGAATGCCTACACTACGGGCGACAGCAAACGGGCCGAGGAGTTGATTTACGATTTTGCCGACAAGAATTCGCCGCATACCTATTGGCTGGGCAAGGCATTCATAACGCTGGGTGACATCTATTCCGATATGGGAGATGCTTTTCAGGCAAGAGCTACATACCAAAGTATTGTGGACGGGTATTCTAATGCCGATGACGGCATAACGGCCGAAGCCCAGGAGCGAATCAGGAACCTAAAGTAAATGTAGAGAAGAGATGAAGAAGATGATTATAGCCATATCGGCACTTTTGAGTGTGACACTTGCGGTGGCGCAGGATGACGGGCTGTCGCGGCGCATAGAGGTTACAAGAGACTATGTGCCTGCTGCCGAGCGTGCCGAAAAAATAGATGTCACTCCACGTATGGCAGATACCGTCAAATTGCATCCGCAGGTGGACTACTCCATTACCCCCACTGCATGGATGAGTGTCTATGCTCCCGAACCGATTGCAGCCGTGGGGGTGAGTGTGGTCAAATGGGAGGAATCCAGTAGCCTCTTTGCCGAGTTGGGAATGGGAGGTCCCCTGCAGAGTTTGGCCAATATATACTATTCGCCCCATACTCAGAAGAATATATCTATAGGAGCCTATCTCAATCACGAAGGACAGTTCGCCAAGATAGAGAATGACATGTCCCACAAACTGTCGGCACGTACGGCAGACAGCCGTCTGGGGGCTTTCGTGCAAAACCGTTTTGAGCGAGGAGGAAACATGCAGTTCGATATGGAATACCGCACCCGCGATCTGGCACCTTATGGCGGATATTCGCTCATGAATACCGACTTCTCGTCTGGCCCGCGGCTTTTGTACGATGACGTGGTGGGTAATTTTACGATTGGCAGCGATTTTACGGACCTTTCCCGTCTTAATGCCCGTATCCGCGTGCAGGGAATATATTTCAACCAACACACCAAAGGTCTGGACGAGAAGTATATCCAGTGGGAGATGAACACCTTCATTGATGCAGGAGTCAATGTGGCGGGCAGACCGTTGATGTTGGGATTTATATGGCTGCATGCAGCCGATGGCGGTGTCATGAAGGGACAGAGCGGCAGTAGCTACAAGTTCTCGGCCGTATACTCGCTGAGTAGAGACGAGCGGTTTACCTTTGATGTAGGGGCGCGATATGCCACAAACCGCAATGCACTATTCCCCATATTCAAGTTGGGATACAATATCGGTGGGGTGGTAAAACCATATATCGATATTGATGGAGGAGTGGAGGACAACAGCATGCGGGTCCTGGCATACGAGAATCCGTACATGTCCAACGGATTGCTTATAGACAAATTCAATGCCCATCTCAACATGAAAGGTGGCTTGAATATAACGACATCGACAGTCGATATGGACCTGAATGTCGGCTATGACATAAATGACAAATATAACCAGTTCGTAAACATAGACCGTTCGCCACGTTTCACCATCTACGGCACGGCTGTCAATATACTATATTTCTCGGCCAAGGCCAATGTGCGGGTTTCCAGAAGACTCTCTGCCGATGTGTCCGGACGATATAATTCGGTTACGGTGAAGGATGCCGAAGACTATAACCTTCAGCAACTTTATGACGGAACTGGAGTTCCGGAATACCGAGCAGAGGCTAATGTAAGATACCGCAATGGGAAACTATCGCTTAAAGCGGGGGCGGAACTCTTGGGCAAGAGAACTTTCGCCTCTGTTGCAGACAACTCCTATGTGGGCAGCATAGTCCATCATGACGGATTGGTCTATTACGGAAAGATTGTTGATCCCACACTGGATTTGAATGTGGAGGGCCGTTATTCGATACGTGACAGTATCGTTGTCTTCCTGCGTGGCCGGAATCTGCTTGGGGAGAGGCTTTATGAATACAATTACTACCCCTGTCTCGGCGCTAACGTCATGGCGGGAGTCATTATCAACTTTTAACGGTTTTTAGTGCTATGGATTGCAAAGGATTGACCGAATACATTGTCGGTTGGCTGGATGATTATTGTAATGCTTGCGGAGCAAAAGGCTTCGTGGTGGGGATTTCGGGCGGAATAGACTCTGCCTTGTGTTCAACACTGGCCGCCAAAACAGGACACCGTACGTTGTGCGTGACATTACCCATACATCAGGCCCAGTCGCATGTCGATAGGGCTCAGGAGCATATCGATTGGCTGAAGGCCAATTATGCCAATGTCGAGAGCGAAGATGTTGATCTGACCGGAAGCTATGATAGTTTCATCGGCTCATTTCCGGCAAATACAAAGGCTTGCGCCACAACGGAACTTACCTGTGCCAATACCCGGTCGAGACTGCGTATGACGGCTTTGTATTACTTTGCAGGCGTAAACGGTCTCCTGGTGGTCGGTACCGGCAACAAGGTGGAGGATTTCGGAGTGGGGTTCTTTACCAAATACGGAGACGGAGGAGTGGATATCAGCCCCATTGCTGACCTGACCAAAACACAGGTGTGGACACTGGCAGAATATCTGGGGGTTTCCCAGTCGATAATAAAGGCCAAACCCACTGACGGACTTTTCGGTGATGACCGCAGTGACGAAGACCAGATAGGCGCATCGTATCCCGAATTGGAATGGGCTATGGAGATGTATGAATCTGGGGCTGACGGCAGTGAGTTCAACGAAAGACAACGCGAGGTGTATGAGATATTTCTCCGTCGCAAGCGGGCCAATGCCCATAAGATGTCGCCTATACCGTGTTGCAAGGTTCCTGAAAAATATCTGGCATAGTGTGCCTTGGTGCCATTAACCTCACAGTCGGCCATGTACAGGAACGGTATCACCATAATTACTCTGCTATTTACGGTACCGCTGTGTGCACAGCAGATGAGCAGCAAGTATTACGAAGAGAATCCCGAAGAGAATATCCGTTGGGAACTGGATACAAGCGACACTCTTTTTTACCGGTTGCCGCTTGCGGGCAGCGAAACGTTGCTTGAACGTGAATCCCGCTACGGATTCTCGTTCGTGAACCATTCACACCGTGCGTCAGAACCGCGCCATGAACGCTATTTTCTCAATGGCCTGGAACTCTCGTCTGCATTTGACCGCTATCCGGATTACTCTCTCGTGTCTTTATTGAGACGAGTGCAGCCGTATTATTCGGTGGCCAATGCGGGTACAGGAGCACAGTTCGGCACGATGTCGGATGCCTCCATGGAGACATATTCGGTGAGGGCATCGGACATGAGAGAGGGACATCGCCTGCGGTTGCAATATGCCGAGCGCAACTACCGTGGTTCCGTGACTTTTTCGTCTGCAGGACGATTGGCAGGCAAAACCGATTATGCCATCAATGTCGCAGGCCGTGCAGGGCGCGACCGTTTTGTACGTGGAGTGTTTACCGAGGCAGCCAATGCATCGTTGGATCTGGAACACCATTTCTCAGACGGAAACAATCTGTCAGTATTCCTGTTGGCTGCACCATCATTACGGGGCATGCGTTCATGGGCAGTACAGGAAACTTTCGATTTGACGGCAGACAATCTTTACAACCCTTCGTGGGGATTTTATGACGGTCGCGAGCGTAGTTCCAATGTGCGTAAGGAGTTTACCGGTTTGTCGGCTTTGACATATGATTTCGCTCCCATTGATAACACTATACTCTCCGTTTCGGCAATGTATCGCTCGGGATACCGTAGCCGTAGCGGATTTACATGGTTTGATGCGCTTTCGCCTCTGCCGGATACATATGCATATCTGCCGAGCAGCTATACCGATGAGACGGTTGGCCAGGAGGTGGCTGATGCATGGCGTCATGGTGACGAACGCTATACGCAGGTCGGATGGGACGAAATGTGGTATCAGAACTCCATGGGAGACGGAAGGGCAGTCTATGTGCTGGATGACCGTGTGGAGCACAAGAGTGACTACCAGATTGCCTTGACGGGTACGAGCCGTTCACCGGCCGGTGTGGAAAACGCCTATGGCATCAGATACCGCAACGACAGTTCCCGTTACTACAAACGGGTGGACGATATGTTGGGCGGTGAATGGATATACGATATAGACCAGTATCTGATAGACGATGTCGAATATGGTGACAAGTTCCATAACGATATGAACCGTCCCGATCGTATGGTGCATCAAGGAGACGAATTCGGATACAACTACACCATGCAGCGAAGGGCTCTGAATGTTTATGATAACATGACCCGCATCAAGGAACGCTGGAGGTTTGATCTTGGTGGGGAGCTCTCTTTTGTGTCTCTTCAGCGGTTGGGACATTTCCGCAAGGAAACGGTGGCCGACGGTTACCAGGGACGTTCGCATAAGATATCCATGACAACATATTCATTGCGGGCGGCTGTGCGTTATGCCCTATCTGCCAACGGCAGTGTGGCTCTTTCTGCATTTGCAGCCGAGTACGAGCCCTCTTACGATGACATATTCCTTGCCCCGCAGGCATCGAATCAGATGGCAGACAAGGTGGTGAACACTTCGGTCTATGGTATGGATGCGAGATTGGCTCTCAAGGCGAGGGGAGTGTCGTTCGACTTTTCGGCCTATTGGAACAGAACGGACAACGCGAATGACATTATGAGATATTATGATGATGCCCTGGGAGTCTATTGCGATATGACCTTGTCCGATGTTGGCACGCAGAATAGCGGGGTGGAGGCTGGCATGGAAGTGGAAGTATCGTCTCGACTGTCGTTTACGGTGGCGGCAGCCTATAATTCCTATAAATATACGACCAATCCCCGAGTGGACATCTACCGTGACGTGGACGGGGAACTGTTGCTGAAAGATGGGACGAGCCGCATGAAAGGTCTGGTGTCCGGACAATCACCGCAGAAACTCTTCCTACTGGGGGCTTCGTATGACCTGTTCGGCTCGTGGTGGATTAATGTAGACTACTCCTGCACAGCGGGCCGTTATGCTACTGTGTCTGCCTTGCGCCGTACAGACCGCATGCTTTCGATGGCATCGTCGCAGGAGGAAGCGGACAACTGGCATGCCCAGGAGGAGCTTCCTGCCGCCGGGAATTTGGATGTTTCATTGTATCACAAATTCCGATTGGGCGGAAGTTCGCTGGCATTGTCGGTTGCGGTGCGTAATCTGCTTGATAGACGAGACACGGTGTACGGTTCGTATGAACAGATGCGATTCAAGAAGACCCGCACCTCCACAACAACATACTACAAGCCCTATGGCAACAAATGCTGCTATGCCTATCCGCGCAATTGTTACATTACATTGACCTACGAATTCTGATTATGGCGAAGTATAGGAAAATATTGTATTTGCTGGCGGTGCTTGTCATGATTTGCTCGTGTGGTTACAACGATTTCGATGCGCACGAGCCGTTCGGCAATTCGGGCATGGCGGCCAACACCGACATAGCGACAATCCGGTCCATGTACTATGGTATGGCCGTAACTGTAAAAGATGCCATGGTGGTGGCGGGAACCGTGACTGCCAACGACCGGTCAGGCAACTTGTACAAGAGTTTTATAGTGGAGGATGCTTCCGGAGCCTTGGAAATTTGTGCCGGCATGTATGACCTGCACAATATTTACCGTGAAGGCCAACGGGTTAAGGTCTCCCTGCGTGGCTGCGCCATCGGTATGGAAAACGGAGTGCTGTGTTTGGGGCTTGCGCCTGACAGTTGGGGCGCGGGGCGCGTGAAGGATTTCGGTTCTCGGGTAGTGATAGACAAATATGTCGTGCGGGATGCGGAAGTTGCAGAGCCTGTGGCACGCAGTGTGTCGGCGGAGAATTTAGAGGCGGGGATGTGTGGAAGGCTAGTACGTATTGACGGCTTGACCTTGGCAGCAGAGGAAATTATTGAGGCTTCTGCCACTGGCGAGAATGTAAAGTGGTATTACGTCTCCCCGGAGGCATATTATACCCCTACCTACTGTACCCGCAAATTTTTGACAGACAGTGGGACAGAGGTTTGGGTGGCTACGAGCCGGTATGCCTCTTTTGCCGGAGAGACCGTCCCGCAGACACGAGTGTCATTGACCGGTATTCTTATGTGCGGAAAGTTTGATGGGAGCAAAGATATTTATGCGTTGTTGTTGCGTGATGTCAATGATGTGGAGACTTATTGAGAGGCATATGTCACTTCTATTCATGGCATCGGTAGCGGTGTCGTGCGATGTGACGTCTGATTATGTGACTCCACTACAAGGGGGAGGAAAAGAACGTTTCTGCTCCATAGCATATGCCAAGAGCCTCTATGAGGGATATCCGTATACATTTTCCGGAGAGTGCTTTCTTAGAGGGGTAGTTACCGCCAATGACCGCTATGGCAATCTATACAAGCGCATTGTGGTGGAGGATTCATCGGGAGGTCTAGAGATCAAGCTTGACAGACAGGACTTGTACAACGACTATTTTGTCGGCGATTCGGTGGTGGTGAACTGCTATGGACTTACTCTCGGGGCTTATGGAGGTCTGGTACAGTTGGGCGGAGCATCTGTTGATGGATATGAAACGAGCTACATTGCAGCCAGTGACATAGAGCATCACTTGATTTCTACGGGAGGAAAGGCTCCGAGCGTGGAGCCATTGGTGCTGACAATGGATGCGTTGGAGTATAGCCACATATCTCGTTTTGTGAAATTTGAGGGAGTGCAGTTCGTTGAGACCGGTGGCGGGAGATGTTGGACGGAAGGCGATGAAGCAACCGACAGAATACTGACAGACAAGCACGGTAATACAATAGCTGTCAGGACATCTGCGAGAGCAATGTTTGCCGGAGAACTGTTGCCTATAGGAAGCGGTTCAATAAGCGGAGTGTTGTCCTATTTCAATAAATCTTATCAGCTTTTAGTGTGCCGGCTTACGGATGTCGATATGGAAAATGCACGCTTCTGATAGGAGTAGGGTAGGCTGTCCCTTGTCAATGTTCTGCTATTTTGTATCTTCCTGCAGGGCCGACCAAAGCATGTCCTTCAGTTCGCTTATGTGGTAGCCACTTACGGAAGAGATGAATATGTTGGCAATTCCTGAGGGCATCTCGCTTTTCATGTGCGCCAACGTCTCCTTGTCCGCAATGTCGCATTTTGTCACTGCAATGAGATGTTTCTTGTCAAGCAATTCGGGGTTGTATTTGGTGAGTTCACCGAGCAATATGTCATACTCCTTACGCAGGCTCTCTGCGGTTGCCGGAATGCAGAACAGGAGTATGGAATTACGCTCTATATGACGCAGGAATCTGAGTCCCAGACCCTTGCCTTCATGTGCCCCTTCTATTATTCCGGGAATGTCGGCCATCACGAACGAACGTCCGTCTCGCCACTCCACAAAACCAAGATTGGGTTCGAGCGTGGTGAATGCATAGTCGGCAATCTTGGGCTTGGCTGCCGACACTACTGAAAGGAGGGTTGATTTGCCGGCATTGGGAAATCCCACAAGTCCCACGTCTGCCAAAATCTTTAACTCCAGTACAAAGGAGCCTTCCTGACGGTCTTCGCCCGGCTGGGCATATCGTGGTGCCTGGTTGGTGGCCGATTTGAAATGCCAGTTGCCCAGACCGCCGCGACCTCCTTTGAGCAACACCAATTCCTCTCCGTCTTCGGTGACCTCGCCTACGATTTCACCCGTATTGGCATTACGTGCCACAGTGCCGAGAGGCACGACAATTACCTCGTTGGGAGCTGTCTTGCCGGAACTGCGTGCACCGCTGCCGGCCTCGCCGTCCTTGGCAAACACATGACGCTGGTATTTGAGGTGAATGAGAGTCCAATATTGCTTGTCTCCACGCAATACCACGCTGCCTCCGTCACCGCCGTCGCCACCGTCGGGGCCACCGAAAGCCACGAATTTCTCGCGACGGAAATGTGCCGAACCGGCGCCTCCTGCTCCCGAACGGCAAAATATCTTGACATAGTCTACGAAATTGGATGAAGCCATATTGAAACCAATCTATTTTGGAATGCAAAGATAATAATTTTTTATTTTTGTGCTGAAAATAGGGATTTCGATGGCAAAAAGAAAGGAGTATAATATTGGGGCAGACAGTTCTAAACCGCATGACGATACAGCGGGAAATATTCAAAGGGGAGACAACGGCTTTTGGGCATGTGTGCTGATTGTGCTCTTTGCGGCTGCGTTGGCCATATTGATATTCTACGCTGCGCATCCGGAACGATATCGGCACGGACGAGCCCATACAGAGCATGTGACTCCTGCAACTTCGGAGGCAAGGGTCAGTCATGACGGCACCGATTTGGAATCCAACGACACGGAGTCGGGAACTACAATAATCGGGAAAGCCCATGGCGGTGATGTTTCCCGAGACGCAACAACTCCCACATCTGCCGATGATACACATGGAGAGATTTCTATAGGGGCTGAAACCCCATCCAATTCCCGTACTGCAGACAAGGAGATTGGAAATGTATGGTATTCAAGTCTATACTTGCCTTTTGCCGAGAATGATGAATATGTAGTCAGTTGTGACGAAGGACGGTATATGTTCCGTTATGACACGACCTACCGTCAGTCGGCTTGGGTCGCATATCTGCTCACTGCCAGCGATATGGAATCGAATGGGGCGGAGCGTTCGGATGATTTTATAGTGGATGGCAAGGTGGTAGAAAAAGGGTGGCCTTGGGCAGAAACGGCTGACTACGCCAACTCTGGCTATGACCGTGGACATCTGTGCCCGTCGGCAGACCGTAATGACAATGAGTCCGAAAACAGGGCTACATTTCTCATGTCCAATATCTCGCCACAAACTCCGGCACTCAACCGTGGCGTATGGAAACGTCTTGAGGAACAGGTGCGCCGTTGGGCGGTCAGGCTCGATTCGGTGTATGTGGTTACAGGGGGTGTGTTGGATGATGATCTCGAATTTATGAACGGTATTGGAATACCGCGCTATTTCTATAAAGTGGTACTTGCGAAAGTGGACGGCGAATGGCAGTCGGCGGGTTTCGTGATGCCCAATACGACGACGGTATCGGGGCCGTGGAAGGACTATGAGGTTACAGTCGACAGCGTGGAAATGTTATGTGGGCTGGATTTCTATTACACTTTGCCCGACGCCGTCGAGGACAAAACAGAAAGCCGAATCGGCCGTTCATTCAAAAAGTGAGCATGGAAACGGGCCGGTTCGGCTTTGTGGTTATTTCCCGTATTGTCCGGGAATAAGAATCTATTGCTTGTCTATAAGTTCCTCTTCAAGCTGTTCGAGACTTCTGCCTTTGGTCTCTGGACAGCGGAAATGGAAGAAAAGGAATCCGGCACCGCAAATCAGAGCATAAATCCAAAATGTTCCATAGCTACCGAGCGATGCATTGAGCAACGGGAACGAATATGTCAAAGTGAACGATCCGACCCAAAGGGCGAATGTGCATGTCGCAACGGCCACGGCACGTATGCGGTTGGGGAATATCTCCGACAGGAGCACCCAGGTGATGGGACCGAGCGTCATTGCATAGCAAGCGATGGCGGCAACCACAAGGATAATCATCGACAGTCCGGTTATGTGGAAGAAATATCCTGCACCCAACAGGGCGTAAATCACAGCCAACCCCCCTGCGCCCCAAAGCATAAGTTTGCGCCGGCCGAGTTTCTCCACAGTGTAGATTGCGACAATGGTGAATACTACATTCACTACTCCCGTAAGGACAATGTTGAACATGATTTCGCCAAGGTCATATCCGGCATTGGCGAATACCTCCTGTGCGTAGTTGAAGATGACATTGGTGCCGCACCATTGCTGGAAAACAGCAATTACCAGTCCGAGCAACAATACCTTTCGGTAAGGATGGCTGAACAGTTGTCCCAGTCCGCCTTGTTTTTCGGTCTCCTTGCCGGTTGCTTTTACCGCATTCACCTCATTGTTGGCATAGTCTGCACCGCCTATATTGCCAAGCACTGTGGCAGCTTTTCCGAATTCCCCTTTCATTATGAGGTAACGGGGGCTTTCGGGAATGAAACAGGCCAACAGCAGAAATGCTCCGGCGGGGAATGCTGCGCTCCAGAACATCCATCTCCACCCCATAAGAACATTCCATGAGTCGGCCGGTGGCGTGGCGGTACCATCAGGCATGGGTTCCGCTATCGCAAAATTGGCTATTTGTGCTGCAAGTATACCGAGTACAATGGTCATCTGGTTGAGCGTTACGAGTTTGCCACGAACATGGCTTGGCGCAACCTCGGCAATGTACATGGGCGACAGACCCGAAGCCAGGCCGATTGCTATGCCACCTATGAAACGTGCGCAAAGGAATGTGGTATATGTGTCAAATGCTCCCGTGGCATAGGCCGAGGCGAGAAATATGAATGCCGAGATTATCAGAAGAGGCTTGCGGCCTATACGGTCAGCCAAGGAACCGCAAACCATTGCTCCTACAAGGCAACCCGCAAGGGCAATGGACATGGCGAGTCCCTGTTGCGTGGGGTTGTCCGCAATTCCGAAAAAGACTTCGTAGAACGGCTTGGCACCACCGATTACCACCCAGTCATAACCAAAGAGCAACCCGCCCATGGCTGAAACAAGACAGATAAAATAGATGAATTTTTTGTTGAAGTTTTCCATTGTATGAAATCGGTTAATAGTTGTAATGCAAAAATACCCCTTATTGCTTTAAAAAAGAATGTTTTTTTTGCAAAAACAGATGTACTATTTTGTTGTTTTCCCCATGCGGAAAATTGCCGGCCGAGATGAAAGCCGACACCGAACGGATATTGAACGGCGAAGAACCCACAAAAGAGAGCGAGAGCAAGAACTATATCGGCAGGGATTATTCGGGGAGTGACAGCGGCATTGCCCGTTTTGGCGAATGGGTAGCCAACAATGAAAAGCGGATAGAGGGTGCAAAGTCATTGCCTTACTTTTTGAGTGACAATAAAGGACTAATCAAAGGAGCAGCACCAACACAAACAACGGTCACAGAAATAGACAAATTGGCAAAGGCTATTGGAGTTGATGTGGGCGCACCTATGACGCACGAACAAGCCGACATGATGCACCCGAATCCACATTACAAAGAGGACGAACAGTACCGCGTGAATTGTCAAAGTACTGTTGTGGCTTACGAATTGCGCAGACGAGGCCTTCCCGTTGAAGCCTTTGGACGAACAGCGGACGGTGTGGGAACATTGCTCCGTGGGAATACTCGAGCGGCATGGACGGATGCCAATGGAAATATACCGACTCCGATTGTTTGCAGACAGACAGTAAAGAGCCGTACCGTAGATAGACGGGGATATGTCAGAGCCACATACACGACAGAGGGAGACGTGTGGAGGGACTTCTTGGCACAAACATCGCAGGAGGGCAGATATCATGTAAGTTGGAGATGGGCTGGAAAAGAGAAAGGCCACATTATTACGATGGAGACCTTTGCAGACGGTACACGCCGATTTTATGACCCACAGACGGGGATAGAGGCAAAGAACATTTTGCCGTGGGCAGGAATCGGCAAAAAAACGGCCATTGACTTCAAGGCAGGCATACGGGCTTACCGTGTTGATAACTTGCAGCCTAATTCACTTATTGTTAAGGGTGTGGTAAAGAAAGCGGGTAGCACTATGGCAACACCCGTAATGACCGTAGAGCAAAAGGCTTGGTGGATAAAGAATGTTACGAAGAAAACGGAAGGAAGTGTAAACAGCTTTAATAAGAAAATGCTGGAAACCACAAAAGGACTTCGCCGTGATAGAGAACGATTCAAGGTTTCTGAAATTTCCACAGTCAAAAATTTACAAACAGGCTTATTGAAGAGGAGCGGTGAACCTCGGAAGAATCTTATTGACCATTTATACAGCAAAGAAGAAGTTCATGCTGCTGAATATGCGTGGAACAACCCAAATGTTTTGAAATTTGTTGAAAGAAGCGAAATGGGTGCAGTAAAAGATATGACAAAACCAAGTGCGCAGAAAAACATAAAAAATAAAATCAAGCGACATGTGACGCACTATAATTTGTACAAATTCGATTACAACGGAACAACGTGGAATGTAAAGCTGGAAGTATTGGATAATGGCATGGAACAATTCTATTGTATGGTAAAAACAAGAAACCCTTGAACGATGCACATCTAAGTACTGGGGGTTCACATCCCCCCTTACGCTCAAGGGTTTCTTGTATGTCGCAAATTTACGAACAAAATAAATACATACAACAATATGAAGCAAAAATTTTTACTTGAAGCGAAAAAAATGGCGAGAGAAGCCGGGTATCACGATGCGAAACGTGTTGGAATGTGGAAAGAATACGAAGTCATTGAGCCAATCTTTACCGACGGGGAAACACATTTTATCGGCTTTCCGCAATACATTCTCTACAAGGACGGTAAATTGCGTTGGACGAATGATTGGCAGGAAAGTCTTGACATTATGAGCACCATATAATTAACTTTTTCCGCTTACGCTGTAACCCCGTTGCGGTGTCGTTGTTTCTTCCTTATTATCTCTTGGCGGCTTATCGTTACTTTGGAGTTGGTGTAAACCTTTCCGTCAGACACGCCCACCGCCCAAAGGCGTTCAACCTTACAGCCTATCTGTTCGGGCGTGAACCGTTCGTATATTGCCGCCAGACTGTAAAAGTAATAGTCCGTGCTCTCGTTCCCCTCAACAGGCGGGGCAGGGAACGTTACCCGATAACGTCTCCCTTTTTCTGAGCCACAAAAAAAAGATCGAAGCACTGCTCATTGGCAGGGGCGATGCGATAGTCATCCATCGTAATGGAAGATGTGAGTGCTCGGTTTTCCTTGAGTAGCTTGCGTCTGTTTATGCGATTGGCAACATCGTAGGGAATCTGTAGCAGACGACGTGGTAACCGGTGCTGCAGGTCGAATATGTCGAAACGGGTAATTCGCCTTACCGAACTACGGTTTTGTTCGTAATACTCCGTTACCTTTTCATTGCCGAATACGCCCATGGCATCTACATGTCCGAACGGACCGGAAAGCAAGTCGGCAAGTTCCGGCGCCGTGTATTCCCTTACGTGCCATGGATTGCGTGTGAGAGACATGAGGCGATTGGGGGTAGATAGAATAAGACGTCCTTCAGGACGGAGGACACGCGCCATTTCTGCAATCAACTCGCAGTCATGCTCAATGTGTTCTATTACCTGAAAAGAGACCACAAAATCAAAACTTTCCGAGGCGAAACCACTGAGCGGAGGCACAGACATCTCCACAAAGTCCACATTGGGCAATGCCCTGAGCTCTGCATTCTCCGTACGGAATTTATCTATCGTCGTGAAATGTCCCGTGTGCGGTGCAATCAATGCCGCTCCATAGCCACTGCCAGTACCGATTTCAAGCACTTGGCCATAAACCATCCTTGCAGCTTTGTGATAAGCCAACAAGGAACGTTGGAAAACGAAGTTGTCAGAAGGGTCTGTCTGTGATACCCGTTCGGCGGTCTGTATCTTATTCATGGTCAGCGGTGAGTTTTATGCCGTTGTCGTCCATCGCGATTTTGCCTGCCTTCAAAAGGTGTCCTACAGCCCGCTTGAAACATTTCTTGCTCATTTGCAGCTGTGCCTTAATCTCTTCTGGCGATGAGCTGTCATTGAGGTTTATCTTACCATCATTTTTGCGCAAGGCTTCTGTGAGTTGCTGTGATGACACAACCACCTCATCGAATCCTGTTTGGGTCAGCGAAACATCAATGCGTTTGTCATCGGTTATTTTCGTTATGTAGCCTGTAAGGTGAGAGCCGACGGATACCGGCCGGAAAATCTGGTCGTCGTAAATCATGCCCCAATGGCGGTTGTCGATGATTACCCTATAACCTCTTTCGAGCCGTCGGGCAACGAGCAATTCGACCTGTTGTCCGGAGCGTACGCTTATTTCATTGTTGTTGATGTAACCGTTGAGCCGGGCTGTAGCGGTGACTCGACCTGTGATGTTGTCGTTGTAAAGGTATACTGTGTATTTGCGGCCTATCTCCATGCGCTCGTTCTGGTTGCTGTTGGGAACGAACAGATGTTTGGCCGAAAGCCCCCAGTCAAGGAAATGTCCATACATATTTTTGTCCACGACCGTCAGGTAGGCTGCCTGTCCCACTGTGGCGAGAGGTTTCTCGGTGGTGGCAACAAGACGGCTCTCAGAGTCGTGGTAGACGAAAACAGTTGTTTTGTCTCCCTCTTTGTCGTTGAGTGACACGTAACGGTTGGGCAAGAGTACTTCCTCGCCCTCCTCATCGGCGAGGTAAAGACCGAATTCGGAGACGCGGGCTATTTTGAGAGTGTGGTAATATCCGGCTGTCAGCATGTGAGTGGAATTGTTTTTACAAAAATAGTCATTTTTGTGCGATTTTGCCGTGGAAGATGAATTTTGATGCATCGCAATAAAGACGGATGCAAGATGATATGTCCCGGAAATTAGTGGAATGGAGTGAGTCATGCATTCTATGGGAAACAAGGATGTAACAGAGATTAAAATTGCGCCTCAAGGGCAGAGAAAGTTCAATACAATTCATTAAATTTGCAACATGTTTTGCCGAATGGCGGGCAATGAGTAAAGAGTTGGTGGTTATGAGAGAGTCTGTTTTGAGCATCCTGTTCCTGCTTATGGCCGCAATGTGCAGTGCACAGCGCAGTGCCTATGAATTGTTGAAAAACCAAAACCATGATTTTGCCGAGGTGAGGATTCCATCAGTACCACGGCAGATGTCATTTGCGGGAGAGCGGGTGCCGTTGGAGTATAACGATGTGGCCGAGAGCTTTCAGCGCGAGATGCTGGTTACGATATACATGCATTCCAAAACGTCGCTCACGCTATTGAAGACCAAACGCTACTTTCATATCATAGAACCAATTCTGAAAGAGTATGATATCCCCAATGACTTCAAGTATCTGTGCTGCGTTGAAAGCGGGCTGGATGAGGATGCCGTGTCAGCAGCCGGGGCAGGGGGACTGTGGCAGTTTATGTCTGCGACAGCCAAGAGCTATGGACTTGTGGTTGATTCTGGCATAGATGAGCGCTACAACATAGAGAAAGCGACGGTGGCTGCATGCGAAATGCTGAAGGAACTATACGCCAAATTCGGCTCATGGACCATGGCTGCGGCTGCCTACAACCTCGGTGCGGCCGGTGTGGCAAGGCGGCTGGAACAACAGAACAACGAAGACCTTTATTACGATGCATATTTCCCCTTGGAGACCCGTAGATACATATTCAGAATCCTGTCATTCAAGGAACTGATTGAGAACGGTCCGGAGAAATACGGCTATCGCATAAGCCACGGCGATTATTACCGTCCATTGAGCGGTTGGCGGGAGATAGAGGTTGGTGGCACAGATATCAACTGGGCAACAGTGGCGGCAGAGAATGGTACGACGTACAAAATGTTGCGTGCGTTGAACAACTGGATACGCGACTATACATACAAAAACACCAGAGGATATCGTTTCGTGGTGAGAATACCGGATGAAAATTTTAGAAAACGTTGAATAACAACAATTCGATAATAATAACAGGGGCCAGGGTCAACAATCTAAAGAATATTGACCTGGAGATTCCGCGCGACAAGCTTGTGGTGATAACCGGTTTGTCGGGCTCGGGAAAGTCTTCATTGGCATTCGACACCATTTATGCGGAGGGGCAGCGGCGATATATGGATACATTGTCGGCATATGCACGGCAGTTTATCGGCAGCATGGAGCGTCCCGATGTGGACAAAATAGACGGTCTGAGCCCAGTGGTGGCTATCGAGCAGAAAACCACCAACCGGAATCCGCGTTCGACGGTGGGTACAGTTACGGAAATATACGATTTCCTGCGTCTGCTTTATGCCCGTGCGTCGAGGGCCTATTCTCCCATGACTGGTGAGGAAATGGTCCATTTTACCGACACACAGATAATCGGGCTGATAAAGGAACGTTATGCAGGCAAACGAGTGGCACTCCTGT
Organism: Tidjanibacter sp.; assembly: GCA_963640325.1. Lineage (GTDB taxonomy): Bacteria > Bacteroidota > Bacteroidia > Bacteroidales > Rikenellaceae > Tidjanibacter. Next base: position 59,386 of record CAVHXY010000007.1, on the reverse strand, counting down.
CTCCGGTGGTGCGCGGTCGCAAAGGACACTACCGAGAACTCTTCGAGGGGTTCATAAAGAAGGGGTACCTCTATGTCCGCATAGACGGTAATATAGAGGAGATGTCGCGGGGGATGCGGCTGGATCGTTACAAGACACACAATATCGAGCTCGTAATAGACCGCTTGGTAATAGAGGAAGGGGTGGACGAGCGTCTTCTCACGAGCTTGCGCGAGGCGATGCGACAAGGCAAAGGTACGATAGCTGTGTATGAGTACGACAATGGAGAAGTGAAGTTCTACAGCCGTCACCTGATGTGTCCCATGACGGGAGTGTCATTCAATGACCCGGCACCACATACTTTTTCGTTCAACTCTCCGCAAGGGGCGTGTCCGCACTGCAACGGTTTGGGCGAAGAGACGGTATTCGATATGGACAAGATTGTACCGGACAAATCCAAAAGCATACGGAATGGGGCAATAGAGCCTCTGTCGTACTACAAGGACAAAATGTTGGATGCGCAATTGGAGGCACTCGGGCGTCGTTACGGATTCTCGCTTGACGAGCCTGTCGAATCGCTCTCCGAAGAGGCATTGTCGGCATTGCTGTATGGAGAAGCCGAACCGCTCACGGTAGACATGCACGAGATTTCGGGCGTGACATACAATCGGATGATAGCCTGGGAGGGGGTGGCAGAGTACATTCAACAACAGGATGAATTCGCTGCCAATTCAAGTAAGAAAGCCGGCAAGTGGCTGGAGCAGTTTGTGAATACGCGTCCGTGCAGTGAGTGCGGTGGTACGCGCTTGAAAAAAGAGGCATTGCAGTTCAAGATAAATGGGTTGAATATAGCGGATGTCTCTTCTATGAGTATCAATCGCCTGGCTGAATGGGTGAAAGCATTGCCGGAGAAATTGAGCGACAAGGAGCGTCTTATTGCCAGTGAAATTCTGAAGGAAATAAATGAACGGCTCGGCTTTCTGACAGATGTGGGACTCGGTTATTTGACGCTTAACCGTTCGTCTCGTTCGCTGTCGGGCGGCGAAAGCCAACGCATAAGGCTTGCCACGCAGATAGGGTCGAAACTGGTGAATGTGCTCTATATTCTCGATGAACCGAGCATCGGTTTGCACCAAAGGGATAATGTGCGACTGATTAGGGGGCTGCACCGATTGCGCGATATTGGCAATTCGGTGATTGTTGTCGAGCACGACGAGGAGATGATGCGCAATGCCGACTATATTGTGGATATCGGTCCCGGGGCAGGCGTGAGCGGTGGCAATGTGGTGGCTGCCGGAACATTCGACGAGGTACTCAAAAGCGGTTCGCTTACTGCCGATTATCTGAACGGTCAGCGAAAAATAGAGATTCCTGCCCAAAGACGTAAGGGCAACGGCAAGTCAATCGTGGTCCGTGGTGCGCGGGGAAACAATCTGAAGAATATCACCGTTGAGTTTCCGCTTGGCAAAATGGTGTGCGTGACAGGAGTGAGCGGAAGCGGCAAGTCTACGCTTGTGAACGAGACGCTGCGTCTGGCTTTGAGCCGGGAATTGTACCGCTCGTACAGCCGACCTCTGGAGTATGACTCCATAGAAGGCATGGAGAACATTGACAAAATGGTGGTGGTGGATCAGTCGCCGATAGGCCGGTCACCGCGTAGCAATCCCGCGACATATACAGGCGTGTTTGCCGATATAAGAAAACTGTTTGAGATGACTCCCGATGCACAGATTAGAGGTTACAAGGCAGGTAGGTTCTCTTTTAATGTAAAAGGGGGACACTGCGAGGCCTGTCATGGAGCGGGTGTCCAGACCATAGAGATGAATTTTCTGCCCGATGTGTACGTTACATGCCGCAGCTGCAATGGAAAACGCTACAACCGCGAGACTTTGGAGGTGAAGTACAAGGGGAAGAATATCTATGATGTGCTGAACATGACCATAGATGATGCCACGGAGTTCTTTGCCAACATCCCATCGATTTACACCAAATTGCATGCGGTGCAGAGCGTGGGTCTCGGTTACTTGAAGTTGGGACAGCCCTGCACGACTCTCTCAGGAGGCGAGTGCCAGCGCATAAAACTTGCGGGCGAATTGGCCAAGCGGGACACCGGCAAGACTCTCTATATATTCGATGAACCCACTACCGGGCTGCATTTTGAAGATATACGGCAACTGCTTGCCGTGTTGGACAAATTGGCAGACAAGGGCAATTCGATTATAGTCATTGAGCACAATCTGGATGTAGTGAAATATGCCGACTATGTGATAGACATGGGGCCGGAGGGGGGCGAATCCGGAGGCGAGGTGGTTGATACAGGAACTCCCGAAGAAATAGCTTCCCGAAAACGTGGCTACACGGGGCAATATTTGGCTGAAATGATGAAAATTAATGTTCGAACGGACAAATGAATGTCTTGGGAAAGTTAATTTTGAATAAATTTTATAAATAGTTTTTGAGAAGAACGAAAACAATTCGTATTTTTGTAGGGAAAGGATAGTTAGTAAATAAACAGATAAGAACACTAGGTATGTCAGAAAGAAAACTTAAGATTAGAGACTTGACTCTGAGAGACGGACAACAGTCCGCATTTGCTACTCGAATGAGACAAGAGCAGATCAACAGAGTACTTCCGTTCTACAAGGACGCAAAGTTCTACGCAATGGAAGTGTGGGGAGGTGCGGTTCCTGACTCGGTAATGAGATTCCTTGGGGAGAATCCCTGGACAAGACTTGAAACGATTCATGAGGCTGTGGGCGATGTTTCGAAGCTCACGGCGCTTTCACGAGGCAGAAACCTGTTCGGCTATGCCCCTTATACGGATGAAATCATTGAGGGATTTTGCCGTAATGCGATAGAATCGGGCCTTGGTATCATGCGTATCTTCGATGCGCTCAATGATGTTGACAATGTAAAATCAACCATCAAATACGTTAAGAAGTACGGTGGTATTGCCGATTGTGCCGTTTGTTACACGATTGACCCCAAGTATCCGGAGCTTGGCTTCTGGGACAAACTGAGGGGTAAGAAGAATCCTGAGCCCGTATTTACGGACGATTATTTCGTGAACAAGGCCAAGCAGATGGCTGCTTTGGGCGCGGACATGATTACCATAAAGGATATGAGCGGTCTGATTCCTCCCAAGAGGGTCTATGACTTGATAAGGAAAATCAAGGCAACCGTTTCGATTCCCATTGATTTCCATACGCACTGTACACCTGGATACGGCCTTGCTTCGGTGATTTCGGCAATTGCGGCCGGAGTGGATATTGTGGATACCAATATCTGGAACTTTGCCGGTGGTCCTGCTGCTCCTGCGATAGAGCTTGTGTATATCTTCTGCCAGAAGATGGGCGTTGGCCTTGATATTGATATGGCTGCCGTGCACAAAATCAACGAGGAACTCTATGGCATACGCAAGGAGTTGGATGCATACGATGCAGTAAAACAATTTCCGAAACCGTTTGATCCCATGACTGACAAACTGCCCGCCGAGATAGAAGCAGAGTTCGACCGTGCTGTAAAGGCTGCAATGGAGGTTGATGAGGCTACATTGATAGCAGCATGCCACAAGATTGAGGCCTATTTCAACTTCCCGGCACCTAATGAATTGGTGCAGAAGGCAGAGATCCCCGGTGGTATGTATACCAATATGGTGGCCCAGCTCAAAGCGCTCAAGTGCGAAAACCTGCTGGAGCCTGCAATGAAACTTATCCCTTCGGTTCGTTTGGCTGCAGGTCTGCCTCCGTTGGTTACCCCCACAAGCCAGATCGTGGGTGCCCAGGCTGTCAATTGTGCGATAAGCCTCAGTAACGGTAAGCCCAAATATGCCAATACTTCGAACCAGTTTGTTAATCTTGTGAAAGGTGAGTACGGAAAGACTCCTGTGAAGGTTGATCCGGAGTTCCGCTTGAAAATAGCCGGTGTCAGAGAGGAAACCCCCTATGATACGAGCAAATACAAGATGCAACCCAATCCTGTGTTGGAGGACTGTGGTGGTGTGAAATTGGCCGAGAACGAGAAGGAAGAGCTGTTGCTTGAACTTTTCCCGCAGGTTGCCAAGGATTTTCTTACGAAGAAGAAACGTGCGTTGTGGGAAGCAGAGTTGGCTAAACGTGCTGCCGAAGAGGAGGCAAAGAAGAAGCCGGCCATAAAAATAGAAGGCAATGCAGTGTATGTGCCTGTGGGCGGTACGATGCTCAAGTATGCGGTTAAGCCGGGCGACACTGTAAAACGTGGGCAGGAAGTTGCCATTATGGATGCTCTCGGCATGCAAAACCACATTCCCACCGAGTTTAACGGAGTGGTGAAGGAGCTGCTTGTCGCAGAGGGCGAAGAAGTTGCTGCCGAGGCGCCGATAATCGTGCTGGAGTAGGGCGAAAATACGGACTACAATAAATAATAATAATTCGGGCGGTTCGATTGTTATGGTTGAACCGCCTTTAATATCCTTGAGATTATGAAAAACTTGTCAGTAAAAATGATTGTGGCCATAGTGTTGTGTGGCATTGCGACGACGGCAGCTTTTGCGCAAGAGAAGAACAATTCAAAAATCCGAGTGGCGTGTGTCGGAGACAGTATTACACGAGGGAATACTACTGATGCCTATCCCGCTGTACTGGGGAGTATGCTGGGTGATGGTTATGAGGTTGTGAATTTTGGCTTCGGGGCACGGACTCTGCTCAATAAGGGCGATCATCCATATATGAAGGAACAGATGTTCCGGGATGCATTGACCTTCAATCCCGACTTTGTTATAATAAAGTTCGGTACCAATGACTCCAAACCTCAGAACTGGGCCTATCGTGATGAGTTTGCCGGTGATCTCAAGACCATGATAGAGGCATTCGAGAAGTTGCCATCTTCGCCTAAGATATTTGTTTGCTACCCGGCTACTGCATACGAGATAAAGTGGGGCATTAATGACAGCACAATAGTGAATGACGTAATACCTATTATAGGTAAGGTTGCCAAGGAGAAGGCTGTAGACGTGATAGACATGCATACGGCTACCCGTGGCGTAAATCCGCTCTTCCCCGATAATATTCATCCGAGTGCACAGGGTGCAGTGTTGCTTGCTGCCGAGGCCTATAGGGCAATAATGGGTACGAAATAGCAGGTACGCTATCAAAGAAAAAAGGCAATCCGCATTGCGGATTGCCTTTTTGTCGGGATGACTGGATTCGAACCAGCGACCTCCAACTCCCGAAGCTGGCGCGCTAACCGGACTGTGCTACATCCCGAACATTTGCGAGTGCAAATATAGTAATTATTATTTTTGAAACTATCTTTTTGGCTGCGGAAATTTAATTGTCGGAATTTTTTATGGCGATTCCCATCGATAGTTTGACAAGAAAAACGACCGGTACTCAATGCGCCGGCCGTTCGTGTTCTATCATAATCGGATGTGTCAGATGCCTATTTGTCTTTGTTTGTATAGGTGTCACTGGTGATTACTTCGCCACTATGGCAGATTGTATGCTCTGCGCTCTCTGTTAAAGAGAATTTGCCGTCAACACTCGTCGGTGTATCGTTGTAGTCGGTCCAGTGGATTTCAATCATGACAGAATCCTGTCCGGCTGGTACAAGCTTGCTGATGTCGAATGAGACGAGGCCATAAGCGCGATACAGCCGGGTCTCGTTGTAGTCGTTGTGTCTGAATTCCACGACAACCCTCTCTGCAGTGGAGTTTTCTTCGTCCACTTTCAGGTTGATGAAATGCGATGTGTCACTGTCGTTTCTAAGTACGGCAAACTTGATATTGAGATACTTGCCGCAACTGAACCAAGCATCAACCACATCAATCGGGGTATTGCCCACCTCTTCTTGTTCGGCAGCGGTCATTTCCGAAAAATAAATGGGTGCCTTGGTCAGAATCTTCGTTATGTAATAAACATTTACAAGCTTCTCAGTCCCATTGTCGTTCTCTATGCCTATTTGAGCATAAACACGTTGGCCTTTCTCAAGTTCGAATGACGGCTTGACCGAATTGATTGCAACAAGAGTGTTGTTGAGATCCGACAAGATCGTGTATTGCCCGTCAGTGGCAACGTCGGTTATCTCGCCATATGTCTGGCTGAGGGTGGCGTAGTTCTTGTCATCCTCACAGGCACAGAGCATAAAGGTTGTGGCCAGAACAATGGTGACTAGTCTTAAACTCTTTTTCATATTGTAGTGGGTGTTTTTATTGTTTCTTTTACATATGAATTGATGCAATGGGCGGGCGAAATGTTGCATCCGATATTCTGAAAAGGATTTGAGATAAGATCTATTTGGAGCATGTGTGGCATGGAACATGGAAGACTCGCCTGTTTATGCTGTGTATTATATGTTCTGTCTGTGTGTCAGACAGGCCGCGTCTCTGTCTAAAACAGGCTTTCGAAATTTACCGGTATGTGTGTTGAGAAGGAGAGTCGCTCACCGGTTACCGGATGGATGATGTCGAGTTTGTATGCATGCAGGGCGACACGCTCCAAAGGATTGGTCTTGGCTCCGTATTTTTTGTCGCCGACAATGGGGGTTTTCATCCACTCCATATGTGCGCGAATCTGGTTCTTGCGCCCGGTGTCAAGCTTGAGATCCACGAGAGAGTAGTCTTGTGTGGTCTTCAGTACAGAGTAATGTGTGACGGCCTTCTTGCCACTACCTTCGCGTGTCACCCATACCTTGTGATTGGCATCCTCGGTCAGACAGGCTTCAATGTTGCCCGACTTGGCTGGAAGATGTCCTTCAATGACAGCTGCATAGCGACGGTCGGCCACGAGCTCCTGCCAATGCCGTTGCATGCGCTCCTTGGTCTGCTCGTTTCTGGCGAACATCATCAGACCCGAAGTCTCACGGTCAAGACGGTGGATTATGAAGATCTTGTTCTGTGGATTCCGGCTCTTAAGGTAAGAACTCAAGATATAATATGCGTTTTTCTGAGGTTGTTTTTCTGTGGCAATCGAAAGCAGTCCATTGCGCTTGTCAATGACGACAATCCAGTCATCTTCGTATATGATACGCATCATGGGGTGATGGAATACCGCTTCCTGGCGCTGGCTCGTTATGCTTACCTCATCGCCTGGTTGCAACATGGCATTGAACTGAGTCGTTACGCAACCGTTGACGGAGACCTGTCCATGTGTCAGGAATGATTTTACGGTAGTACGGCTTTTGTCGGTCATCCTTTCGAAAAGGAATTTGAGCAGTTCTTGCTCGTGGTATATCTTGTAGTTCATATGGCTGCTTGTTGACGGTTGTTCCGATGCAAAAGTAATAAAATTATGCGACAGCGGGAAATCCCCGGGTGGACTAGTAAGACCACAGCGTCTATGCTATTAGGGGATGGTTATAATGAAACCAAGACACCTGTTAAAGGTGGCTTGGTGCGTGGGGGTGCCCCCGTTTGTCGAGGTACCGAGATTCGAACTCGGGACCCCCTGCTCCCAAAGCAGGTGCGCTAACCGGACTGCGCTACACCTCGTTTTTTATTATATGGTGCAAAAATAATAACATTTGCGGAATTAAAAATACATGTCCGGAGTTTTTTGTCGGGCAGAGGATGCCTCGTTTGTGCAGTTGGGCTCTATAAGAGGGAAGTGTGTGCCGATGCAGGCATGGATGTGATGGCTGCAAAAAAATGAGGAGAAAAATTTGGGCGTTTAAAATTCCTGTGATATATTTGTGATATCAAAATGATATTAAAAACTAAATTTATTAGCTATGGAAAACGGTAATTTTGAGTTTGATGGTTTTAAGGCCAATGGCTTCTTGATGTTGGCTTTGAGTTTTGTGGTGCTTGGTGTGGCTGTCGTTTGCACTGTATTGACTGCTGCCTCATGGGTGTTTATAGTGGCTGCAGCGATATTGTATGTAGTATGGGTATTGATGCTGTGCGGTTTTGTGATGCTTGAGCCCAATGAGGCGAAGGCGATGGTTTTCTTCGGCAAATACAAGGGAAATTTTACTCATACTGGTTTTTATTGGGTCAATCCTTTCTATTCCAAAAAAAGCGTGTCGATGCGTGCCAGAAATCTCAATGCGGAGCCTATAAAGGTGAATGACAAGAGCGGTAGTCCTATAATGATAGGCCTCGTGTTGGTATGGAAAGTAAAGGATCTCTATAAGGCTCTTTTTGAGATAGATTCGCAGACAATGGCCGGAGCCGGTGCGGTAGGTGCTACGGCGGCATCCCGCATGTCGGCATTTGAAGAGTTTGTACGTGTGCAGAGTGATGCGGCGCTTCGTCAGGTGGCTGGCCGATATGCTTACGACGAGACGAATGTCGAGGACGAGGTGACACTGCGGTCGGGCGCAGATGAGATCAATGAGTTCCTTGTTGCAACGCTCAATGAGCGGCTTGCTTTGGCAGGAATGGAAGTCGTGGAGGCACGAATCAATTATTTGGCATATGCTCCCGAAATAGCGGCTGTGATGCTTCGTCGTCAGCAGGCCGATGCGATAATCGCAGCGCGTGAAAAGATAGTGGAGGGCGCAGTTTCGATGGTCAAGATGGCATTGGGTAAACTTGCGCAAGAGGGCGTTGTGGAGCTCGATGAGGAGAGAAGGGCCGCTATGGTCAGCAATTTGCTGGTAGTGCTGTGCGCAGATGAGGCGGCACAACCGGTGGTCAATACAGGGACGATATACAATTAGTGTACAATGAGTGCTACTTTTACATTCGTGCGAAGCAAACGAGTGTGGCTCAGTACGATATTCAGTTTTGCCGTTCTGATCGTTGCCGGCTTGATAATGTGTTTTACGGAAGGAATTCCGTGGCTGTTGTTGTTGGTGTATGTACTTGTTTGTATCGGATTGTTGGTCGGGTGCCGGATTACGGCTCCCAATAGTATGACAGTCTCGCAGAGTGGGGTGGTTATATCCCGCTACGTGGGCAGCATCGTGATACCGGCTTATAAAATTGTTTCGGTAAAGAAACTTGACGATGGTATCAAGTTTGTCAGACTGGCTGGGAATGGCGGATTGTTTGGTTATACTGGCGATTACAGAAATAGGAAATTGGGCCGTGTGAAAGTCTATGCGACGGACCTCAAGGGGCTTGTTCTGATAGAGACATCGGATGTGAAATATGTTGTCTCTTGCCAACAGGCGGGAGAGTTGTTGAAAGCCTTGGAATGCATGAAGAGACCGTGATTATATGGAAAAGGAAGAGAAGACTAAAAGCTTCGTGCTCAGAGTGGATGTCCAGACGATGGATGCTCTCGAAAAATGGGCTGCCGATGAGTTCCGCAGCATAAACGGCCAACTGCAGTGGATAATCGCCGAGGCACTCAAACGCAGCGGGCGCAAAAAGAAATAGAATAGGATTTTGGGCGGAATTGTGAGATTCCGCCCAAAGCCATTATATTTGTAGAAGACATTTGTTATTGTGCAGTTATGAAAAAAATAGTAATTTTTACAGGCGCCGGCGTGAGCGCAGACAGCGGCATCGCAACTTTCAGGGGCAGTGACGGTTTGTGGGCCAACTATCGGATAGAAGATGTTTGTACACCCGAGGCATTGGTGACCAACCGTCCTGTTGTGCTGGAATTCTACAATAAGCGTCGCAAGGAGATGCTTGAAAGCAAACCCAACGCAGGGCACTATGCCATTGCTGAGTTGGAGAAATATTTTGATGTGGAGGTGGTTACCCAAAATGTGGATAATCTGCATGAGCGTGCCGGAAGTAGTCATGTGACGCACTTGCATGGTGAATTGACCAAGTTGCGCAGTTCGGCTACCCCGGATGATATATACAATCTGAAAGGGTGGAAGCAGGAATTGGATGCACGTGCGGACGATGGAACGTTATTGCGCCCTCATATAGTCTTCTTCGGTGAGGCGGTGCCCATGTTTGACCGTGCCGCCCGCATAGCGGCATCGGCTGATATAATGCTTGTGGTCGGCACCTCATTGGCGGTGTATCCGGCAGCTTCATTGATAAGGTATGCCAAGCCACAGGTTCCGATTTATGTGGTGGACCCCGGACAACCGGATTATGGCTCGGCGAATGTGGTGGAGCATCTTCGTATGCGCTCGGCCGAAGGGACTCCGCAGGTGGTGAAGAAGATTATAGATTGTTACGGACAGCAATAAGGCTGCCATGTCCTGCAGATTTTAGTGTGTGCATGCACTTGGAACATCAGAAAACATTAACTATATTTGTTGGCTTGAAGCGAGAAAAGAACGAGTATAACAAATAATTTTTAACACAATGAATTTTACAACGATTTTATTGCCTGCACAGGCAGCAACGACCCAGGGCACGGGTGGCAGCGGTAGTTTCCTGATAATGATTGTATTGATCTTTATTGTCATGTGGCTGTTTATGATCCGTCCGCAGCAGAAACGCCAGAAAGAACTGCAGAAATTCCGCGATTCGCTTGAGAAGGGGCAGAAGGTTATAACGGCCGGAGGAATCTACGGAACAATCAAGGAGGTCAAGGAGGTCTATGTCCTGATTGAGGTGGACAACAATGTTTCAATCCGAGTGGACAAGACTATGATTATGAAAGATCCCAGCGATCTGGGCCCCAGATAATCAGCATAGTTGGACAATAAAAAAAGGAAGCCTCATTTAAGACTTCCTTTTTTTATTGTTATATGGGAAGGTTTGCCGCTAAATCAAGCCTCGTCCCGATTTGTTGATCTTGCCCTCGTTGGTGAGTGACTTGACAATCTTGTCAAGAATGCCGTTGATGAAGACACCACTGCCTGCAGTACTGTAGTGCTTGGCAATTTCGATGTACTCATCGAACGTCACTTTTACTGGAATGGTGTCGAACTCTATCAATTCGGCCATGGCGGTTGCCATGATGAGATTGTCCATGAATGCGATTCTCTCCACATCCCAGTTTCTGGTGTATTGTTCAATGTACTTTATATATTCGTCATAGTGGGCGATAACCGAACGGAATAATTTTTTGACGAAGTCCTCGTCTTCCTTGCTTTTGAATTTCGGTAGAATGGAAATGTCTGTCTGCTTGGCCCTCAGGTTGTCCAGCGTGCGCATAACCATTATTAGGGCAAAGTCCAGGTCGTTCATCCACAGTATGGATTCGTCCTCCAATAGCTGCTCAAGTTGTTCGTTGTCCTGCACCGTGTTGATGTAGAAATCCTGCACCAATGCTACACTTTTCTTGTAGCTTTCTTCGCTGTCAGCCATGTACTCCTTGTAATAGTCACTTTCGATGAGTTGGTTGTAGAGGTGCTTTATGATTTCGGGGTTCTTGCTCCAGCCCAAACCTTTCTTGTCAACCAAGACTTCAAGGTCATGGCTGGCCGCAATTTGTGCCACTGCACGATTGTTGACGAACTTGTAGTTGGGGTGGAGGTCTTCAAAAGTGGGTAGCTTCTTGTTTTGGGCAATCTCAATACGCTCTTGGGCATACTGGGTAATCTGCGGTACCAAAGCAAGCATTTTCAGATAGAGGTCATACGATTTGTCGATACTTGCCAATAGAACCTTTTCGGCACCATCCAGTTTGTCTGAACCGGATTTGTAGAAGGCATAGAGAGCCTTCACGACTTTTATTCTTAAGAACCTTCGACTTAACATATAAACTTCAGAACAGTTTCGCCGGCAAAGATAATCAAATTTTGAATCATTCGGTGTCAAAGTATCGTATATTGGATATTAAATGAAAATAAATGGTTAAATTTGCAGTTAACTATGGAGAATAAGGAATATAATTTGGTCGTGGTTGGCGGTGGTGCAGCAGGTTTGATGGCTGCCGGTGTAGCCGCAGGGCGTGGCCAGTCGGTGATATTGCTCGAAAAAATGGAGAAGACCGGGCGCAAGGTCCGTATCTCCGGAAAGGGGCGGTGCAATTTGACAAACACCCGGAGTGAAGAGGAATTTTTGGAAAAGGTGCAGTGCAATGCCGAATTCTTCCGGCCTGCATTCAAGGCATTCCCCAATACGGCTTTGATGAATTTCTTCGAGCGGCTCGGAGTGAAAGTTGAGGTGGAGCACGGTTGCCGCGTTTTTCCCAAGAGCGGCAAGGCATGGGATATAGCCCAGGCCCTGGTTGATTGGTGCCGTGAATTGGGGGTGACCATTGAGTGCGAAGCGAAGGTGGAAAATATATTGACAATCAATAATAAAGTATTGGGTGTGGAATATAGGAACTCCCGCGGATTCATTAGGCGCATAGAGGCTCCCAATGTGATATTGTCCACCGGCGGCGCGACATATCCGGCCACAGGTTCGACAGGGGACGGGTATAAACTGGCGCATCGTTTGGGACACAACATCATTGCCATACGTCCGTCGTTGGTTCCTCTTGAGTCGGACTATCACGAATTGCCCTACATGGCCGGCCTGTTGTTGAAAAACATCAATCTCTCGTTGCTCATTGACGGAGAGAAAGCGGTCGAGGAGTTCGGAGAGATGGCATTTACAAAACGTGCAATTGAAGGGGCTGTTATTTTGCGTGTAAGCCGACTTGCAGTGGATGCCCTTATAGATGGGCATAACGTTGATATTTCGATAGACCTGAAACCTGCCTTGGTGGTAGAGGATGTTGAGAAGCGCATCTTGCGTGAGATAAACGAGCAACCGGCAACGCTCACAGTCGGCGAGTTGGTGAGGAAAATAGTTCCGCGCGAACTGGTGTTGCCAATGGCGAAATGTCTGGGACTGAATGTCCGCCGCCCGATGTCGGATTTGACGGACGAGGCTGTGAAGAGATTTGCTGCATTGCTGAAAGACTTCAGGCTGCATATAACGGACTATCGACCCTTTGAAGAGGCAATAGTTACGGCTGGCGGTGTGGATGTGAATGAGGTGTGGCCGGAGACCATGGAATCGAAGCTCGTAAAAGGACTTTATTTTGCCGGAGAACTACTCGATATAGATGCCAACACAGGAGGCTATAATTTGCAGATGGCATTTTCTACGGGGCATTTGGCGGCACAGTTGAGAAAACAGAGATGAAACTGAATATTGTTCAAAAATTCTTGAGAGCATTGCGCTATTCGCGGACAGTGTCACATTTGCGGCACTATCGTGGCTATGGGGTCCATTCGCCATATGCTTATGCACTTGAGCGTGATGTCTTTCTCAAAAAAGAGTTCTTGTGCGAAGACAGACATTTGTACAGGCTGTTGCGGGTAGCCCGTGTGGGCAACCGCCGCGCGGTGCAGATGCAGAATATGTACCATTATTGCAACTATGGAACATATGCCGTAGACAATCTGGAGGAGTGCGCCATTTCGGAGAACGGACTTTATATCGCTACCATGAACAGCACGCCGGAGCAGATATGGCATTTCGTATCGAGGGTGGGTGATGTCAGGCTTACCTTGTGCGTGATGTATCCCCGGTACAACAAGGAGCGACTCAAGTTCTGCCGCAGGCTGATAAAGGGGCATCGCGGGATGAGTTTGGACAATATTGGCTTCGTGCTATATCTCTATAATGACATGAAAAAGAAACAACACATCAAATTATAAGACATTATGGCAATTTATACAAGAACGGGCGATAAGGGAACGACTTCTCTCATAGGCGGTGAGAGGGTGCCTAAATACGACAAACGTGTGGAGGCATACGGCACGGTGGATGAATTGAGCGCACATGTTGCATTGTTGATGGATATCATGAAGGAGATACAGATTGAGGAGTTCTCGAATGATATCCTTTCTATTTTGAATGACCTCATGGATGTGGAGGCATTGTTGGCTGTTGGCGAATGTGGCGGCGGAAAGGTGAAGGACATGGATGAGACTCGGGTTGAGTGGTTGGAGAGCAGAATCGATGAGATTTCCGCCTTGTTGCCCAAGGTCCACAAGTTTCTTTTGCCAGGCGGAGACAAGGTGATTTCGCAGGCAAACGTGTGCCGTACGGTTTGCCGTAGGGCCGAACGCCGTATCGCAGAAGTGGGTAATGTCCGTAGTGTCTCTGTGGTGGTAAGCGCCTATATTAACCGTCTTTCGGACTATCTATATGTGCTTGGACGCAGGGCGTACGAACTGATAGGGGTGGCGGAAAATTATTGGATGCCGAGATAATATTTTGATATATTGGAAAAATTCTTATATTTGTCGGATAAAGTTTAGGGCATATTTGTGTAACACATTAAACTGCAATTGATTATGTATTGGACGTTGGAATTGGCCTCAAAGCTTGAGGATGCACCTTGGCCTGCAACAAAAGAAGAGTTGATTGATTATGCAATACGTTCTGGAGCACCGTTGGAGGTGATTGAGAATTTGGAAGAGATCGAAGACGAGGGCGACATATATGAGAGTATAGAAGATGTATGGCCCGACTACCCAAGCAAGGATGATTTCTTCTTCAACGAAGATGAGTATTGATCGGTGATTAATTGGCACGAGGAATAGAGAAGTGGAGACCCGCAAAGGTCTCCATTTCTCTATTTAAACATATTCAATGTCGTTTTTGGAGACCATGTGGTTTTGGTGAGTCATACTAAAGCAGGTAACGAGAAAAAAGTGAATTGTGGGTAATTCGTATTGATTGACAGTGTTTTGATGGCGAGCGGCAAGCACTTGCCGAGACATGGACAAAAATTGATATCACAGCATAAGAAACGGGCAAGAGAGACATTCGTCAAAACCATCCGTTGGCGCCATCTTCTTGCTCCATGAATGCTGCTGACAGATTATAAGGTTGTTAGATGAATAAAATGATTCGGATTTTTAGACGTCAAATTCTTCTGGTGGTTCTATTTACGCTTACAGTTGTGCCGACAGTGGCGCAAAACATCAGAGGTCGTGTCGTGGACCAATATCAGGATCCAATCAGCTATCTCTTTGATGTCGAAAGCCGACAGCACGGTCGTTCAGGGGTGGTGAGCATTGAGGACGGAATCTTCAACTTGCCCGGCAATACAGCACTCAATGAATCAATACCCAAGGATAGTAGCCTTGGTTTCAATACGCTCTGTCTTAAACCAACTTACGATATGGGTACGATGAGGCATTGAATATGATGGATGAGGTTACGGTGAAGGCCAAGCGGCCGTCGGTAAAGAAGAACAACGGCAAACTGAAGGTCAGTGTGGAGCACACCAAATTGTCCAATACCGGTAATGCCATACAGATACTCTCTCTCATACCTTTCGTGAGCTGCAGCGACGAAGGAGTATCGGTCTTCGGAAGATGAACACCGCTTATGTATATCGACAACCGCAAGGTTACGGACCTCGGGGATTTGCAGAAAATCCAAAGCAATGAGATAAAGAGCGTGGAGACTGATTTGCAATCCGGAGTGGTCTACGGGAGTGATGTCCGGGCGGCGGTAAGAATTGTAACGATTAAACCCGAAGAGGGCTTAAGTGCTTCGCTGACGGTGCAGGATAATCAAACCATGCATTTTAACGGTCTGGGAATAGGACGCATAAATTATCCCAAGGGTAAATGGGATGTCTCCGGGGATTTTACGGCTCAGCGCGGCCACAAGACACCCCACGACAGAAATGATTTGAGCTTTGACAGCAACGGCTCGGCAGTCAGTGTTTTGCGGCAATTGGACAATATGAGCAAAAACAAAACATTGAGCTATAAGTCCACTATAAAATTCTGGCGCTCAAAGGCGGAGGTGAGGCTGTTCAAGCAATACATGACATATGGCGGACAGAGTTATGGCAATCCTTATTTTGCGTATGAGTTGGATAATGTCTTCCGGCATAACCAAGAATACAAATCTGTCGTTTGATGTGTGGGGAACAGCACGGACCACCAGTATCTGTCAGAACTTAAGTCTACATTCCGTACGGATATCAGCATAAATGCAATGCTTTGCGGCAACAAGCTGAGTCTTTGGTTGAAGTTGTCGGACATTTTCGGTACCGACAAGGAACACCGGATTTGCGACATCAACAATTGTGTTGGGAAGCCTGTCCTATTCTTTTGAAGCCAACGGGTGGTGTTGCTCAAGGGTGTTGCGCAGAAACTCAATGTCGAGATGGGTGTATATCTCGGTGGTAGTTATGGACTCATGCCCCAACAGAACCTGCACCTGACGGATGCTTGCACCGCCATGCAGCAGGTGGGTGGCAAAGCTGTGGCGGAAGGTGTGGGGGCTGATGCTTTTGGTTATTCCGGCCAGCATTGCCACTTCTTTTACCATATCGAACACGGCTATGCGGGATAGCGGCCGGCCGAATCTGTTGAGAAACAGATATTGGCTATAGGCACTGTCGGGGCATTCTCGTTGACGCAGGTACTCACACACTTGCCTTATGGCCTCATCGCATATGGGCACAAGACGTTGCTTGTTGCCCTTGCCGGTAATAAAAACAACGCGGTCCTCAAGATGAAGGTCTTGTATTTTCATTCCCACGAGCTCTGACACACGTATGCCGCATCCATACAAAACCTCCAGTATGGCACGGTTCCGTTGCCCCTTTTCTGTGGAGGTATCCACCGCACTGAAGATACGGCCAATCTCTTCTACTGTCAGTACATCAGGCAGGTGCAGGCCCAGTTTCGGGTGCTCAATGAATTCTGCCGGTGACTCCGTTATGGTCTCCGTGAGGAGCATATATTTGAAGAAACTCTTCAGGCAACTCAGTATGCGGCTTTGCGAACGTTTGCCCACTCCTTTGTCATAAAGAGTGCCGAGATATGCCTCTATGGCTTCGGGGTCGACCTCGGCAGGAGACGTGCGGCCTTGGGCGATAACGCTCTCGGCGAAGCCGTTCAGATCATGCATGTAGGCAGCAACAGTGTTGTTCGAGAGACGCCGTTCGAATTTGATGTAGTTCCGGAATTTGTCCAGCGGTTTTTGCCACGTGTCGATTAACCTGTCCATAAAGTTGTTATCTTTGTCATAACGCTCCGCGGTGAAAGCGGACACCGCATCGCTAAATTAATACAAAATTATGAATTATATAGAACTCAATATCCCTCTTGAAGGTTTTGAGAACCCGCAAGAGACGGGAGACATTCTGACGGCAATGTTGTCGGACTATCCGTTCGACAGTTTCATGACTGAAAACAATACGCTGAAAGCCTATATCTTGGAAGATAAGCTTGCAGATTGCAAGGATGCTACTGACGCACTGTTGGCAGAGTATGGGGTGAAGGATGCCGCATATATAGAGATAGAGCAGAAAGACTGGAATGCCGCATGGGAGGCTGAGTTCAAATCGGTCGATGTAGATGGACTGTGCAGAATACGGGCACCGTTCGCTCCTGCACCCGAAAGCGGAATAGATGTGGTTATAATGCCCAAAATGTCATTTGGGACGGGGCACCATGCAACCACCTGTCTCATGGTAGGAGAGATTATGAAACTTGGCATTAAGGGCAAGTGCGGTGCAGATGTGGGGAGCGGCACAGGAGTGTTGGCCATAACAGCCATGAAATGCGGTGCCAAACATGTGGATGCTGTGGATATCGACACATGGGCATATGAAAACTGTCTTGAAAATATTGCCGAGAACCGTGTGTCAGACAATATCTCTGTTATGCTCGGTGATGTAAATGCATTGCAGGGCAGGGAGTATGATTTCGTGTTGGCCAACATAAACCGCAATATCCTCCTGGGGGACATGGCGTCTTATGCACAGCTGTTGCGTGCTGGCGGTGATTTGATAATGAGCGGAATACTTGAACGGGACATAGATACTGTGGCAGAGTGTGCCGACAAAAACGGACTTGATTTGGCTTATTCCGTTTGCCGTGACGGTTGGGCGGCTCTGCATTGTACCAAGAGACAATGAAGATTATTATGGAATAATCGCAAAAAATGCTAATTTTGAAGTCTGAAAACATTGTCCGAATCCCGTTTGCTACAACGGGAGCGGTTTCCGCAAGGAAAATAAAACGTACAGAATGAATATCAAGACCGATTTTCTGGTTATTGGCAGCGGTATCGCCGGCTTGAGTTTCGCGCTCAAAGCTGCCGAAAAAGGGCATGTGACGATCGTCACAAAAGGGGAAATGAACGAGTGCAATACCAACTATGCACAAGGTGGCATATGTTGCGTCACTTATCCGCCTGACAATTTCCAAAAACACATTCATGATACTTTGGTGTGTGGTGCCGGCAAGTGTGACCAGGCGGCCGTGGAACTTGTTGTGACACGTGCCCCGGAATTGATAAAGGACTTGATTCGTTGGGGAACCCGTTTTGACAAGACACCCGAAGGCAAGTATGAACTCAACCGCGAAGGAGGCCATACGGAGCACAGGATTCTTCACCACAAGGATCTGACAGGTGCGGAAATTGAACGGGCATTGATTTCCCAGGTCAAAAGACATCGCAATATAGATGTGTATGAACATCATTTTGCGGTCGATTTGCTGACGCAGCACCATTTGGGCCGTGAGGTGAACCGCCATATGTCCGATATTGAGTGTTATGGCGCCTATGTGCTTAATCTGAAGAAGAAAAAAATCTTCACCATTCTGTCTAAAGTAACCGTTGTTGCTACCGGAGGAGTGGGTAACCTTTATCACACCACGACCAATCCCAATGTGGCCACAGGTGACGGTATCGCCATGATACACAGAGCCAAGGGTGTGATAGAGAATATGGAGTTCATACAGTTCCACCCTACATCCCTATACAATCCTGGTGAGCGTCCTGCATTTCTGATAACGGAGGCCATGCGTGGATTCGGTGCAATACTGCGTCTGCAGAATGGGGAGGAATTCATGCACAAATACCATCCGATGGGGTCGCTGGCACCACGTGATGTGGTGGCGCGTTGCATGGACCATGAGATGAAAATACATGGTGATGAGTTCCTATATCTTGATGTCACGCACAAGGATGCCCAGGATATAATAAACCACTTCCCGAATATATACCAGAAATGTCTTTCGATAGGAATAGATATCACCAAAGACATGATTCCGGTAGCTCCGGCCGCCCATTACTGTTGCGGTGGCGCCAGAGTCGACACCAACGGTGAAACCAATATACACCACCTATACGCATTGGGGGAGACTTCCTGCACTGGATTGCATGGAGCCAATCGTTTGGCTTCCAATTCCTTGATAGAGGCGGCTGTGTATGCCGACCAGGCGGCCAAGCATGCCATAAGCCAGGTGGACAACATTGCCATTTGCGAGGGAATACCCGACTGGAATGATGACGGCATGGTGGCAACCGAGGAGATGATTCTTATTACGCAGAACTACAAGGAGATGCAACAGATAATGAGTTACTATGTAGGTATCGTCAGGAGCAATTTGCGCCTGGAGAGGGCGTTCCGTCGTATGGAGCTTATATATAAGGAGACGGAGGAACTCTACCAGAAGAGTAAACTCGACCAGAAACTCTGCGAATTGCGAAACTTGATAGAGGTCGGATATCTCATAATCAAACATGCACAGGCCATGCACGAGAGTGTGGGTCTGCATTATTCAATCGATTACCCGATGACAAAGTTTGACGAGAAATAGTTTCTGTGCAAGAATGTGAAAACGACAAGTCCCGAGGTGCAAAACCTCGGGACTTGTCGTTTTATAGGCAAAACCCAACTGTTGAACAGTGTCCGGATTGTGGCTTTGTGCGAATCTAACTCTGTTTGCGGAATTTTGATGCAGATATTCCCGTGTGTTTCTTGAAGAACTTGCCGAATGAAGACTGGTCGGCGAAATTGAGTTCAAATGCAATCTCCTTGATGGACTTTGTGGGAATCTTCAGCATCGCCTTGGCATCCAAAAGAATCATATCATTTATGATTTTATTGGCTGTCATGCCTTGGGTGCTTTTCATCAAATGTGTCAGGTATTGTGGCGAGATGTTCAGACGGTCGGCATAGTAGTTCAGAGCATGATACTTGCGGTGATTGTCCATGGCCATGACTATAAAATCGTTGCAGATTTTCTCCTTGTAGCCCACTTTCCTGCTTAATGTGGCATCGTTTGATAATTGTGGCAATATGATATTCCACAGTTCCAGCAGATATTCACCTACTGCCAATTTTATCATTACGTCGCGGAATCCGAAATCTTTTCGTGCATATATGTTCCTGACATGCTCCAATGAGAGTAGCAGTACTTCATTGTCCTTGTCTGTAAAGTTGCGGATAGGAACTTCGCCTCTTAATGTAGCTATTACTTTGGGCCATGGAATGAGCAGATTCTCCCTTATATGAAACAGTATCTCTTCCAACATCTTTTGATGGATGCCGAGGAAATAGCCTTTTGCGTTGCTGCTGTAAGATAGCGGCAATGCCTTATTGTCTGGGAAAATGACCAGAAGACAGCTCTTGTCGCTATTTCCATTCAATATGTATTCGTGGTCATCAAGCACAATGCCGACCTCTCCTTGGGTGATGTAGATGTGGGAAAGACAGTCGGTCCGGTAAGGTAGATGGCCATACCGTTTTATCTGCTCTTTGATTATCGAAGCATCGAACTCTCCGAAAAACAGATCTTGAACATCGGCCTTATCGTATGGAATTGCATCCATCTCCTCCTTTTTCATCGTGAAATCTTTTTGTTGTTACAATGCAAATATCTGCGATTAATTTTGTTTTCTGCAGATATTCCTGCCAATAGACTAAAGTATGTTTCATATAGACCTATTTTCTTGCACTAAATTGGTCTAATCTAAATCAGAAAAAAGTCGAAAACAGGTTTGAACGAATCCGATACAAATGCCTTGGCGGCAGACACCTCTAGGCATATCTGATCGTATTGTCAGACCGAGCGAATGTCTTTCGCATCATTGAAACGGGATGTGTCTATCCATTTGTCCTGGGCACGCAAGACCTGCTCCATGATGTCCCTGACACATCCTCTGCCTCCATTGAAAGCCGATACGTAACGGGCTGCAGCCAGCACGTCACTCACTGCATCGGCCGGGCAGACGGGCAGTCCGACATGCAGCATACATTCCAGATCAGGAATATCGTCGCCCATGAATACGACATACTTGGGATTGTATCCATATTCGTCAATTATATTTTTCAGAATGGTCAGTTTGTCATCTGCGTTTTGGTATATTCTTGTGACCCCTAGATCTGTAAAACGTTTTTCGATGTTGATGCCTCGCCCTCCCGTTATGATAAATACAGGCAGTCCCTTTTTTAGGGTGTATCGCATTACGAATCCGTCTTTGGTGTTGTATGCTCTCAGAAAATCTCCGTCTGGCGTAGGTGTAATGCTTCCATCGGTAAACACACCATCTACATCAAATACGAACGCTTCGGTGTGCGCTATATCTTCTTTGAAGTTTCCCATATCTCTTTGCTAATCAGTTTGTATATTTCTGTCTTTGTCTCGTCTCCCTTCAATAGGTCAAGATGCCTCTCTTGGGTAGCGATGTCTCCTCTTATGGCTGGTCCTGTCTGCACTGCCGCAGGGTTTTCGGCCTCAATCGCCTTGGCACAGGTTTCGGCTATGAGCGGTTTCAGAATATCGTAAGGCAGACCGGCCCGAGAGATTATTTCCCGGCTTATCCCATACATTCTGTTGGTAAAATTGTTCGCAAAGACACCCGCCACGTGAATCTGCGCCCGCAGTTGTGAATCGGCTCTATAGACTGCTTCGGAGAGAGTGTGCGCAAACGTATGGAGCCTTTCTGTGGTAGGCTCATCGCTTGCCTCTATAAAAAGAGGGATGTGACGGAAATCCACTGGGCGGCCTTTGGTGAATGTCTGAAGGGGGTAGAGCACGGCCCGATGAGCAATCCTGTCGCTTAAAGCCTCTATTGCAGTACCGCCGGAGGTGTGTGCCACAATCGCATCAACCGGAAAAGCCGTCTCGGCAGAGACTTTACTTATCGCACTGTCCGATATGGCCATTATGTATATATCCGCTACCGGCAATGTCGCCCCGTAAGGAAAATGTCTGCATCCGCACATGGCGGCAATTTCCCTGCCACGCAGTGAGTTGCGGGCATAAATTCCCAAAAGCCGTGTCTGAGATTCCGCCATTGCCCGGGCTATGGCCTCTGCAACATTTCCACTGCCGATAATTACTGTATTCATATCACAAAGTTAACTCTTTTATCTCTATTGCCCAAAGTTTTCCTGCGAGTCCGCAGAACATCCATTTTGCCCCGTTCCCCTCTCGTATACCTGTCGATTTGCATATCTGTGCCGTGGAGTAGGGGAAATTGAGCCTTAGGATCTCTGCGGATTTGCTGACAATATGTCGTAATGATTTTGGCTTGTATTCGCAGATTTGCAGTATTCCGTACTGCTTGCCCAAAAAGTTTTCATGCAAGCACTGAGAAAGTCCGACACTGTCGTTGTCGAAATAGTCTATTCCCATTTTATGCATATATTCATTGCCTATACGGGCTTTGCGCAAAGCTACGTCTGGAACCAAAAGACATTTCAAATCCGTTCTGAATTCAGAGTCGGAACAAATGCGGACTTCCGGCTTGAATCCGGTTTCAAAACAACCTGAATCGCACGTGGCGCAAACCATAGGCCCCCCAATGCTTTCGCTTATCTCAACAAGCACCTCCTTGCATTCGCCATGTACCGAAATAACATTCACTCGTACATTATGACCGAACAGTCTGAAGGCTTCGTTTACATCGAACAACGGCGAACATTTGATGACCAGTCTGTCGCATTTTTCAAGCAAGCTTTCCTGCAACTCCAAAACATTCGGCGAGCACTCTTCAAGTGCCGAAAGCCTATTGTTGCCGGCATCGCGCCGGTCGGGGTCAATGTAGATCGTGTCGGCTTTCGGACACCGGTTCAGATACTCCTCGGCACTGTCACACACCACTTCGACATTGTCTACACCCATGCGCTTGAAATTGATTCGTGCGATTTCGGCAGCTACCGGATCTCTTTCCACCGCCACGATACGACGGAATCCTTTTGACAGATACAGTGAATCTACACCCACTCCGCAAGTGAGGTCTATACAAGTGTCTCCTGTGAAATGTTTACGAAATGCACTCTGTTCGCTGCTTGACTGTTCAAACGACTTCTGTGTCAATATGGCACATGCAGAGTAGTAGGTCGGGAGTTTTTTCTGCGCTTTCTGAAGATATTTGACTTGAGTCGCCACCAATGATGCATGTGGGATATTGCGGTTCAACGCAACTTTCAAAGGGTCGTTGGCAAGATTCTGCCTTACCGTTTCAATAAATGCAGGAGTGTCGATTATGGCGAGTTCTTCTTTGGTCATGATTCTCGGGGTTTGAGTTTTGAGGTACTCTGTTTTGTGTTGCTGTTGCGTACCACTACTGCCAGCAATGCGACTGCAAGCAAAACATATATTGTGATTGCTGCCCATTGAGGCAACCTGAAATTCAAAGAGGCCCAAGGGAGACTGCCGCTAAAGGAGACCAGTCTGTTTTGCAGGCCGGCAGCGAATTCCAGCACTTTTTCTACGGGAACTGTCAAGAATCCGATAGGGAAAATGGTGTAGGCCAGCGAGATGAGAACAATAATATTGGCTGTAATTAGCACGATGGGATTGATGAATATTCCAACCAGACTCACTCGCCCGAATTGGGCAGAAACAGCAGGGGCTGTGAAGAACGTTGCTGCCAACCCGACTATTACCACGCCTGTTAGCATGTTGAGAATTTTGTAACGGCACTTGAAATATCGGTATAACGGTGCATACATCACCATTATGCCGGCAACTGCCAGGAATGATAACTGGAAGCTAATGTCGTACAGATAGTTGGGGTTAAAAACAAGCATTACAGTTGCTGTGGCGACCATGATATTGATACGATTGCTCTTTTGAGAGGTGGCCATGGCTATCTGGAATCCGCAAAACATAATGGCTGCGCGAATCACCGAAGGCGAGAGTCCGGCCATCATGGCATATAGCAAGATCATTACAATGGCGACAATGTTTTTTATGATATGGCCATATCGCAAAAAAGGGACAAGGACCAGTAGAGCATTCACTAACATGGCCACTATGCCGACATGCAGTCCGGAGACGGCCAACAGGTGAGCCGTACCGCTTAGGGAGTAATCTTCTTTCAGCTCACTGTCAAGACCACGTTTGTCCCCGAATGTCATTGCCTTGCACGTAGCCTCGGTGGAGGAGGAGAGTGTCAGCCGGTCGAAACGGTCAGTGGCTTTTTTCTGCATATGGGCCGCCGCAATGCGAAGACCGTGTGCCTTGCGGGGCAACTCTACGACTGGCAGACGGGAAGTTACATAACATTTTGCCGTATAACCTCGACGCCACATCAATTTGGCATATCCGGATAAGGAATCTGCCGAGATGGGATTGAAGTATGTTACGGCAACAAGTCGGTCTCCGGCCGAGACATGGAAACAAGTGTCAATGTATGCCATTACCCTCTCGTTGGCATTGTGCCACTCTTCGGCATCGTCTTCGCAGTAATCTTCTGCCTGTGCACTACAGCGTTGCCAACGGCCCTTGATGACAGGATTTTCCTCCACTGTTAGCGAAACCATGATTTTGCGTCCTTGAGGAACAACTGCACGTGTGGTTCTGAATTCTGCCATTGTGGCAGCACAGGCAAAAAGGAGAATACACAAGGCAATTTGACCCCATTGTCGGTGTGTCCCCAGGAAACACACCACCATGCATGCGATGCCAAGAGGGACCGACACAGCCAAGGGTATGTGCACGAGATTGGCAGCGACGATTCCTGCAATCACGAATGGCAATACCCTCAGAAAAGGCACGCCACCTATGTCATCGCCATTGTTTTTCATCGGCCCCAGTTTGCCCTGTCGAGACTTCTGTAATTAATTGCTTCGGCAATATGCTGTGGCTGAATATCGGCCGATGCATCCAAATCGGCAATGGTACGTGCAACCTTTATGATGCGGTCATAGGCGCGGGCCGAAAGGCTCAGCTTGTCCATTGCCTTGCCCAACAAAGCGGAGCATTGTGCACTCAGAGGACAGAACTCCTTTATCATGGCCGAATTCATCATGGCATTCGTATGAATGCCGTCTATTTCTCCAAACCTTTCATTCTGTATGTGACGGGCATTGATTACGCGTTCCCGGATGGTGCTACTGCTCTCTGCAGGAGTGTTGTCCGCCATCTCCTCGAACGATACGGGAGTCACTTCGATGTGCAGGTCTATTCGGTCAAACAACGGGCCCGAAATGCGGTTGATGTATTTGAATACACTTCCCGCAGAACAAACGCACTCTTTTGTGGGATGATTGTAGTATCCGCAAGGACAAGGATTCATGGCTGCAACCAGCATGAAGTTTGCCGGATAGACCACATTGTATTTGGCTCTTGAAATGGTAATTCTCTTCTCCTCCAGAGGCTGGCGCAATACCTCCAGAATATTTCGCCCGAATTCTGGCAATTCGTCAAGGAACAGAATTCCGTTGTGGGCCAGCGATATTTCGCCTGGTTGCGGGTTGCTGCCACCACCGACAAGCGCTACCGGCGACGTGGTGTGGTGTGGCGCACGGAAAGGACGGTGTTTCATCAGACCGCTTTCCGAGCCCAATTTGCCTGCTACGGAGTGTATCTTGGTTGTCTCCAATGCTTCGTCAAGTGTCAATGGTGGCATTATTGTGGGCATTCGGCGGGCCAGCATTGTTTTGCCCGATCCTGGAGAACCTATCATAATCACATTATGGCCTCCTGCCACAGCTACCTCCAGGGCGCGCTTTACATACAATTGCCCCTTGACATCTGCAAAGTCTTCCGTGTATGGAGTGCCGGTAATGTCATAGGTGTGCTTCTGATCGCTTGTTGTCGGTTCAATCTCTTTTTCGCCATTGAGCCACTCCGCAAATTCTACCAAGGAACTTACGCTGATTACCTCAAGGCCATCTACAACGGCAGCTTCTTCCGTGTTTTCGCGTGGTAAGACAAACCCCTTAAAATGATTTTCTCGGGCGCTTACAGCTATTGGCAGAGCACCCTTTATGGGCTTTATTGTTCCGTCCAACGACAACTCACCCATTATTATATAGTCGTTGAACTTGCTGCTTTTTACCTGCTCTGTCGCTCCCAATATGGCGGCCGCTATCGGCAGGTCGAGTGCTGAACCCTCTTTCTTGACATCGGCAGGAGCAAGATTGATGATAATCCTTTTTCCTGGCATGCGCAACTCGCTGTTAATGAATGCTGAGCGTATGCGCTCCTGGCTCTCCTTGACGGCATTGTCAGGTAGACCGACAAGGGACATACCGAGCCCAGGCGAAACATTCGCCTCGACTTCTACTGTCAGAGCGTCAATGCCTGCGATGGTACTTGCGTAACACTTTGTAAACATGGCTGTGTCGGTGTGTATTAGAATGGTGGGGCATCATTGTCATTCATCGGCCCGTATACGGGTGCATCGCTGATGTCGAAATCCCTAACCCCGGTCATGGCAAATCCTGCACTGTCTATATTGTTGTATGTCTCGCCAGCCTGTATCTCCACATCATCGTAATCGCTGAATTTGGCCTGCTCCTTGCGGAACTTCAATTTTACGTTGTCCGTTTGACCATTGCGATGCTTGGCAATGATAATCTCGGCCATGCCTGCTGTTGATGCACCAGTCTCCTCATCAGTTGTAAGCCCATAATACTCGGGGCGATGAATGAATGCCACAATGTCGGCATCCTGCTCTATGGCTCCCGACTCACGCAGGTCGGAGAGTTGCGGCCGTTTGGAACCGCCACGTGTCTCGACGTTACGGCTTAACTGCGACAGGGCTATTATGGGCAGTTCCAATTCCTTGGCAATCGCCTTGAGCGATCGGGAGATCAATGCCACTTCCTGTTCTCGGTTGCCTTTTGTGTTGCTGTTGCCAACGGTCATCAATTGAAGATAGTCTATGATGATCAGCTTTATACCATATTGCGTCTTCAGACGTCGTGCTTTGGACCGCAGTTCCGATATGGGCAATGCCGGTGTGTCATCAATGAACAGAGGGGCATCGGCCAAAGGCTTGGTTGACTGCTCCAACTTGTTCCAATCTTCGGGGGTCAAGTGCCCGCTACGTATATTTTCGGACGTAAGTCCCGATTCGGACACGAACAGACGCATCATCAATTGGATGGCACTCATTTCGAGAGAAAAGAATGCCACACCGCAGTTGTGTTCTATGACGATATTCCGTGCCATGGTGAGCACAAAAGCCGTTTTACCCATCGAAGGACGTGCTGCAATGATTATCAGGTCAGAGGGCTGCCATCCCAATGTGATACGGTCAATGGCTGTGAATCCCGATGGCACTCCATTTATTGTGCCTTCGTTCTTGCTCGCCTCTTCGATTATTGCAAAGGCCTTGGCCCAAATGCTTTTGGACGACTGCACATCGCGTTTGATGTTGCTCTCGGTGATATTGAATATCTCCGACTCTGCAAAATCAATCAAATCTGTTACATCGGTCGATTCGTCATAAGAGCGGCGCTGTATCTCGGTGGATGCCCTGATTAACTCTCTTTGGACATACTTCTGGGCAATGATGGATGCATGGTATTCCAGATGGGCTGCCGAGGCCACTTTCTGGGTCAGGCGGGCCAGATAGGGGGCGCCCCCCACAGCCTTAAGCTGCTTCTTCTGGCGCAACTTTTCAGTAACGGTCATCAAGTCGATAGGTTTCAATTCTACCGACAGCTCCTCTATGGCACTATATATGATTTTATGGGCCTCATCGTAGAAGGCATCGGCCGTCAGGAATTCCTGGGTGGTGATAATCGCATCCTTTTCGAGCATCAATGCGCCAAGCACTGCCTCTTCGAGGTCGAGCGCTTGCGGAGGCATGGTGGCACTTAGCCCCGTAAGTTCTTCATATCGTTTGTCGTTTGGGTTTTCGCGTGTTTTGGCCATTTGTTTCGGTTTTGAAATTCAAAGTTAAGAAATAATTCGCCTTTTATGGTTGTTTATAGTAAACAATGGCTGAACAAAAAAACATGAGTTATCAACAAAAAGGCGACGCTTATAAACATTTTTAATGTTTTGGAAAGAGTGTCGCTTGAATTATTGACAGTCATTAACAGTTATCAACATTGATTATTGACAATTGTCAATAATTGTTCATGGAACCTCCAAAGTATTCGGCCGCAGAGGGGCAATTGACAAGTTTTTCGGGGACTGGTGTTTCACGGAGTCAACATCGAATGACTTTTTGTGTCAGATTTTGTCTTTTTTGTACCAATGACAGAGCCACAATTTCCATATTTTTGTCTTACAAGAGTAATCAAAACCTTAATCAACTAAACTACAATGAAATGAAAAAATTATTGGCAACAATTGGAATGATGTTCCTAAGCGGACTGTCGATTTATGCCCAGGATGACTTTGTAAAGGGTGCTGATGTGGGCTTCCTTACCATGCAGGAACGGCATGGCCAGAAATTCTATGACACAAAAGGGAATGAGCGCGAGTGTCTTGATCTGTTGCAGGACTATCAGATTTCCGCAGTGCGCCTGCGTGTATGGGTTAATCCCACAATGGGCTCCAACGGAAAGGAGGAAGTTCTTCAAATGGCCAAAAGGGCAAAGGCGAAAGGAATGGATGTGATGCTTTCATTCCACTACAGCGATTCATGGTCAGATCCTGCCAAGCAGCCAATTCCCAAGGATTGGATGGGGCACGACTATGAACAGATGAAGAGGGACATTACCGACCATACCGTTGAAGTTCTCACTCTGCTCAAAGAGAATGGCATTCAGCCCAGATGGGCGCAAGTCGGCAACGAGACATCCAGAGGCATGTTGTGGAATGTCAAGACCGATGAAAATGGAATGGCCATAAAAGATGAAAACGGGAAAACAGTAGTCGGCTATTCAATGGGGTACATTGAAACTCATCCGGAACAATATGCTGGATTCATACGTGCCGGTTATGATGCAGTGAAGTCAGTATTCCCGGAAACAACGGTCATTGTACATCTCGACGATGGATTTGATGCCAAGTTGTATGACTACAATCTGGGGACAATACTGAAATATGGAGGCAAGTTTGATATGATAGGCATGTCCCTTTATCCTTATTGGGCATTAGATGGGAAAAAGCAGAAAACCGCTGACGAGACCATCACTAACTGCATGGCCAACATCCGTAGGGTTGCGAAGAAATTCAACTGCGATGTAATGATAGTGGAAACAGGTTATGAAGTGGATGAAAGCCGTCCCGAATTGATGGAGCAGGGAAGAGACCAACTGGCCAGAGTGATTCGCGAAGCCCACTATCAGACTGACGGACATTGCAAAGGAGTGTTCTACTGGGAGCCACAATGTCTGCCGGGCGGTTACAAATTGGGGGCTTTCGACAGCACAGGCACCCCGACCGTCATAATGGATGGCTTTATTGAAAAACAATAAAGCCTGTATTTTCAAAAAGTCACCTACTTTTTGCGGTACCGGTTTGTATACTCCATGGGAGTGCATCCAAACTCTTTCTTGAAACAACGGGTGAAATAGGATGCGTTGGAAAAACCGACTCTATACATCACTTCACTCACAGTGAGGCCGGTGGACTGGAACAGTCCGCTGGCCTTTTTCAATCGGATTGACCGAATATATTCTGAAGTGGAAAGATCTGTAAGTAATTTTATTTTTCGGTAGAGCTGTTTCTCTCCCATGCCACATTTTTGGGTGAGGAACGTTACGGTCAAATCGGGATTGGAAATTTCGGTCTCAATGATCTTGGTGACATTACGCAAGAACTGCTCATCGGATGAAATGCACTCTTTCTCGTCATTTACAGTTATCGATTCTATTCTCACCTGTTCCCTCATCTTTGATTTGCTGGAAAGCAGTTGGAAAACTTTGGCAAGCAATAGAGTATGATCGAAAGGCTTGACAAAGAATGCGTCAATATTCAGCATGAGGCTTTTCAGTTCGGTATTGGATTCATTCCTTCCGGTGAGCATGATAATGGGAATGGTCGAGAGGCTGTTGTGTGCCCGTATTTCCTTACACATTTTCAAGCCATCCATTACTGGCATCATGTAGTCGGTGATAATCAGGTCCGGATGCTCTTCCAGACACAGGCGAAGTCCAGCCTTACCGTCATGGGCACACAAACACCGGTAATCCTGCTGCAAAAGGTCAGTTATAAAATTGACCGTGGAGACATTGTCATCTATTATAACAACAACTTTTCTTGTGTCGAACATCTTGTCGGTCTGAACAACATCGCTCCCGGTTGTTTCGTTTGCCGTTTCGTCCTCTGCCTTGTGTGTGTCAACGAAAGAGCCCGCTGTGAATGGCGCCTGATCCAAAACAGGCATGTTGACACAGAAGACAGTCCCATTATTGTCCGACTTGACAACGATTGACCCATGGTGCATTTCCACATAGTCCTTGACGGTAGCCAAACCTATGCCTGTACCATGCTTGTCGAAATCGGAAGCCGTTTCAGTTCGGAAATATCTTTTGAATATGTTGGGCAAATCCTTTTTCGGAATGCCAATCCCATTGTCTGCAACTTCGATTTTCAGCACCTCGCCCTGAACCTCCAAGGAAAGAACGATGTTGCCTCCGTGAAAACTGTATTTGCAGGCATTTGACAGCAGATTGTTGATTATGGATTCAAGCATATATACATCTGCAAATGCATAAATGGGGGACTGTGGACAATGAAATGAGAAATTAAGACACGCATCAGTATATTGCTCCTGGCATTGTAGGAGAATATCATTGGCTAATGATGTGACCTCAATACGATGAGGTACGGGCAACTGTGGAATGTCGCCATCTTCTCTGTAGGTTTCCAACATTAATTGAAGCAATGAATTGAGTCTCGCAGTATTGTTTTGCGCCTGGTCAATCATCTCTTTTTCGTTTGCCGACATATGCCGATATGGCAGACGAGACAGCGAAGTAAGAACGATGTTGAGTGGGGTTTTGAATTCATGGGCGACATTTGTAAAGAATTTCATTTTTGCCTGGCCTTGTTCAACAAGATGTTGCCTTTCTGCCCGTTCGATGCGCAGGTCTCTTCGTATTCTGATAAATCTCAATGCTCCCCAGACTGCCAGAAAAGTCAATAATATGTAACTGATTTTTGCAAAGGTGGATGTATACCAAGGGGATGTGATGTTGATTGTCAAGACAGGCCCGGCTGCCGAAAGAGTATCTTCTGCACATAAGTAAAGCTTATAGATGCCCGGGGATAGATTTGAGAGAAATATCGAATTTTGTGAAGGAGAAAGCTTTGTCCATTGGGGAATGGCATTGTCTACTTTAAAATATAGATTGGACAGTTTGATGCTTTCATAGTTGAAATCGGAAAAGAAAACTTCAAGAGAGTTGCAGTCGTGTGGAAGATTTACAATTCCGTCAGTACACCACGAATCGGACAATTCATGACCGGGGTCTACCTTTATGTCGGTTATGGTCAATTGCTTGTTGGGGAATGTATACTCTGTTTCCAAATCAATCTCGAGAATTTTGTCGTTTGCTCCAAACCAGATCTTTTTTGACTCGCTATCATAATAGATGGCTGTCAACCATTGATCTACGGAGTATCGGTGCAGTTGCATCGTTTGGTCATTAATTACATAGATACTTCCGGATGTGGTCATCCAAATGCCGTTGTCTGTGCAGGTGATAGCCAGCGCTTCCTCTTTATCAGAAGATTGCCTGAGAGAAATTGTTTCAAAGACAAGGTCTTCCTTGCTGCTTCCTGATATTTTAGTGACAAACTTTCCGTCGGATATCCATAAGTTGCCATTGAGGTCTGTGGTCATCACAGAAGGAGAATATTTTTCACCATTATTCCCTTCCAGTCTGATTTTTTCTATAACTCTGGAATCAGGATCAATTTTGTTGAGTTCATGATTTGCCAAAACCCAAAGACGTCCGGCCTTGTCAAAGACCAGCCGTTGCGCTTTATTGCTGCTTAAGCCATCCGATTCTTTGAAAGATAGGATGGGCATGATGCTTGAGGCCGGTTGCCCGCATGGGTTTCCGAGACAGTGAATACCACTATATGAGGCTACCCACAAGTTGTTTTGGGCATCTTCTGCGATGTCATAAAGCCAATATGAATTGTCTGTTATCGTATAATGCGAAAAGATCTCAGTACTCTCATTATATCTCAACAATCCCATGTCTGTAGCCAGCCATGTAGTGCCGTCTTTGTCATGAAAAATTCTTCTGACTCTATTGTGCGGAATGTACGAACTCCTGTCGTTCATCTGATACCATCGGTATCGGGTCATGTCACGGGCAGTATCATCAAGGCATAATGCGCCTCTGTTGCCGCCAATCCACAAGGGGCCGTCATGCGTTTTGTCAATGCAATATATTTGATTGCCGAGACCGGTTTGGGTGATTGCAGAAAGAGGCAGCTCTTTTATGCCAT
This sequence comes from Tidjanibacter sp., assembly GCA_963640325.1. Taxonomy (GTDB): domain Bacteria; phylum Bacteroidota; class Bacteroidia; order Bacteroidales; family Rikenellaceae; genus Tidjanibacter. The sequence continues at coordinate 27,253 of CAVHXY010000007.1, read as the reverse complement.
TGTCGTCAGTAGATATGGATATACCATTGTCGGTGGCAAACAAGATATTGCCTTTTGCATCTTTGCAGATATCCCATACCGCTTCTCCTGGCAATGAATGTTTGTTGCGTGCATCATGGGACGATTGCGCCAGAATGCCACTGGCGGTGTAAATGAACAGACCGTTGTCGGTGCCCAAAAGCAAGTTCCCCTGTTGGTCATACTCCATTGATTTGACAGTCGGCAACTCAAGCAGTCGCTTTATCGTCCTTGTCCGTAGATTATAACTTTTCAAGTGGCCGCCTGTTCCGAACATAAGTTGCTCTCCATCCATAGAGAGAAGCAGAGAACTTACTACTGCTTCTTGGTCACTTAACAGATGATAGGCTGATTCGGATAGGCTATAATATCCCAAACCAAATAAAGTTCCTATATAAATATTGTTTCCAACAACAGCCAAAGACAATATTTGAGAGAGCGTCGCTTTGTCTGGTTCTATTTTAGACAGCAGGCCAGTGGATATTGTATATAGAAAAAGTCCATCTGTGCTTCCGAGCCAAATCTTGTCACCAATACTGCATACTGCTGATATATCCTTAATGTCGGTTTCCTTGGTTGTTTCGTGCGTGTTTAAATCATAAACGAACAATCCGTTTTCCCCTCCCACATACAGTTTGTCTTCAACCAAAGTCAAGCACTGTATAATTCCATCCAGAATTTCGGATGAATGTCTTTTGACCATATACCCGTCAAAGCTACAAAGGCCGTTGGTGGTGCCAAGCCAAATCATGCCCTTAGAGTCTTGTGTGACACATCTTACAGACATTGAAATGGTCTTGTCGTCAAAATTGTTGAAATGACGATACCTCAATGGTGCGACACTCTTTTCTGCGGATACCAGACTAACCGGAACGAGGATGAATAGGGATAAAAGCAGGATAATGCGTCTCATAATGATGAGTTTGTCTATGAATGCCAAGTTACATGAAAAATGGATGTCAAACAACCCTTTAGCGCGGATTGATGAACGGCGTTGGTTCGGATTGGACATGCGTTTTGTGCGTGACTATTTGATTGTCAGACAAAAACAAAAATAAATAGCACAAATCGGATATGGATGAAAAAATCCGACAGACCATTAAATTATGTTAAAATTAGTCCAATATTATAATGTGTTGAAATGGGTAGTTGCATAACTTTACAACAACAAAAATTCAGGTGTATGCAGAGGGCTCACAATACTTGTCAACGGATACAGTCATGGAGAGTTGAGCTTTCCTTGAAGGGCACCAGACAATTTGATTTGTGTGGCATCCTCACACCTGGCATTGTTTTGACTACTAACCTTTAATTTGTATGTTTGATATGTTTAAAAAAAGTATTTCTTTATTTTGGGCTTTGGCTCTTGTCCTTGCTGTTGATACGCCCTTGAAAGCGGAAGATATCACAGCAATGACAAAAGTTTCGGAAACAGCCCTTTTCCAAAGAGAGTATCCGCGCGTTGATGATCAGCACCGGGCCTGGTTCCGTCTTTATGCACCTCAAGCCAAAGACGTGGCGGTCAGCGGTGCTTGCGGGGAGATAAAAATGCACCAGGGGGAAGAAGGGTGGTGGTATGCCACAAGCCTTCCACTTGCTCCAGGACTGCATTTCTATCATTTTTTGGTCGACGGCATGGTTGTCACAGACACAGAAAGCCAGACTTTTGGAGGCAGTTATGGCAGGTCTGCCGCTGTGGAGATTCCGGAAGGGCCCGAAGGAGACTATTACAGACCACAAGAAGTGCCTCACGGACAGGTGCGGCAAGTGGTTTACAAATCCCAACTGAGCAATGGGTATCGTCGTTGTCTGGTATATACGCCAGCGGAATATGAAAAGAACCACAAAAAACGCTATCCGGTATTGTATCTTCAGCACGGAATGTGTGAAGACGAGACGGGCTGGACCCTTCAGGGCAAGGCTCATTTTATCCTTGACAACCTTATCGCTGAAGGCAAATGCAAGCCGATGATTGTCGTGATGGATAACGGAGACTGCTCAATACCATTCAAACCCAAACCGGGGGAGGATGCGAACAAAGCGCGGGAACAATTCGGTGCAACATTCCCTCCGATTCTTATCAATGAGATTATTCCAATGATAGACAAGGAATTCCGTACAATATCCAATAAATGGAACCGCGCAATGGCAGGACTGTCGTGGGGCGGACATCAGACCTTCGATACTGTATTTCAGAATATGGACAAATTTGCATACATCGGTTCCTTTAGCGGAGCGATATTTATGAATGACGAGCAACTCGACAAGAGTTACGGAGGCGTCTTTAAGGATGCAGATTCTTTTAACGATGACATACGATACTTTTTCTTGGGCTGTGGCTCGGAAGAGAACTTCGGGACAAAACAACTCAGTGAATCCTTGTCGCGAAGAGGAGTGAAAAACACCTTCTTCCAGTCAGACGGAACGGCCCATGAGTGGCTGACATGGAGAAGATGCCTGCGGGAATTTCTTCCACATCTTTTTTAATGACAATTCTTTAACACAATACCAACTATGAAACCGAAGAATATCTTGGCTTTCCTGACGACCGTTTTAATGGCAGCCAATATTGCGATGGCCCAATCGTCGGGTTTTATGCAAACGCTCAAATCCCCTATAATTCAGGGTGATTCCATCCTCTTTCAGGTAAATCTGCCTCATGCGAACAATGTGCGGCTGACAGGACAATTCACTGATAAGGAAATTGTCCTGCACAAAAATGCGGAGGGAATATGGCAGGTGAAAATCAAGGCACCGGCACCCAATATTTATCCGTATCAGTTTGTTGTGGACGGAACTCAGATAGCGGATCCGGGCAATCCTCTTTATTTCATAAGTGAAATATTCAAACCCAGTCTGTTGGAGGTGCCTTCTGCTGATGCACTGACTACAGTCCGTGATGTACCCCATGGAAAAACCCATTATTGCACTTATAGATCCAAGACCCTGGGCGAGTTTCGCAATGTGGTGGTATATACGCCTGCAGAGTATGATTTGTATCCCGACAGACATTACCCGGTATTCTATTTGATAAGCGGCACCACCGATACCGAAGAGGGATGGTTCAAGGTAGGACGTGCCAATACCATTGCCGACAATTTGATTGCAGACGGTTCGGCCGAGCCGATGATTATAGTGATGCCTTATGGTTATGTAAATATGGGCAATCCCGGTCCGTCAACAGATGCGGCTGTCAATATGTATGAGTTGTTCAATAAGGAATTGACCCAAGAGGTGATGCCGTATGTCGAAAACAACTTCCGTACTATAAGAGAACGAGATTATAGGGGGATAGCCGGATTTTCAAGAGGAGGTGGCCAGGCAATGTACTGTGGCCTGTCGAATCCCGACAAGTTCGGATGGCTTGATGTCTATAGCGCATATCTTACACCCAATGTGTTGGATGCTTATTTCCCGAACCTGAAGGAAGATGCAAACAATCTCAAAGACCTTTGGCTGTGTGTCGGTGATGATGATTTCCTGAAAAAGGATGTTCTGACCAACTGCGACTATTTTAACAAACACGGAATCAAATACCGTCTGGAACAGCGTCCGGGAAATCATACGGGCATGCATTACCGCTATTGCCTTGAAATGTCGCTGCGCAAACTCTTCAAGAACAACGGTACTGCTCCTTTGGTTATAGAAGAGATATCGGATGTAGGGTATACCCTGTACGGTCCGGCCGACCTTAAAGGTGCTGTGGAGAAGTACGGAAAACTCATCCCGGTTGTGTTCGGAAATGGTGGTTGCTCGCAATATTCATCGGATTATCTTCCGCTTTTCACCCATCTAATAAACAATGGATATATTGTTCTGGCTGTCGGGGTAAAGGAAAATTGGGATGAGAGCAAGAATACTGGTGAGGCAATCCAATTCGACCGTATTGGTTATGAGGACAGACTTACAGAGGGTATGGACTGGTTGGAAAAGGCAAACAAAAACAAACGCAATGCACTCTATGGTATTATTGATGTGGACAACTTCGCCGTGGGCGGACATTCATGTGGCGGAGCCCAGGCATTGGCCATTTCTTCCGACCATAGAGTTAAAACGACGTTCATGATGAATTCAGGCATGGGTGACATTACAATGGCCGGAGCAAGCGCGAAATGTCTCAACAAACTGCATGCACCCATAATCTATCTTATAGGAGGGGAGGATGATATAGCATACCAGAATGCGGAGATGGATTTCGACCGAATAAAGTCAGTCCCAGTAGTCTCTTTCAACCTGCCGGTAGGCCACCAAGGCACCTATAAATATCCCGCCGGTGGCCCGATGGGTGAAGTTACGTTGAAATGGCTTGATTGGTTGCTTAAAGGAGATATGAGCCAACGGGAGTTCTTCTTCAATGAAGAGTATAGAAACGAATTGATGCCGTCGGCTGTCTTCAAATCAAAAAAACTTGATGCAGTTAAGATTTCCAAATGATCCAATAAAGACGTACATTCTTCGTTCATGTATAGAGCCGGAAATTACAAATTTCCGGCTCTATCAGTATACTGCGAACATTAACGCTTGCCGCCTTTAAAGAAATAACTCTTTTGTTTGCGTTTGTCGTCCTGATTGCGGGCAACATAGAGTTTCTCGCCAGTGTATGGGTTTTCGCCCATATAGAACATTACAGAACTCAACGTCATAGGGGTAGGGGTAAGGTCCTGCACCTGCTCCAGATGGAAATTCAGTTTTCCGACCTTTTGCGAGAGGCGTTGCATGTCAGCCTCCGTACAGCCCGGATGCGAAGATATGAAATAGGGGATGAGCTGATATTTCAAACCCTCCTTGCGGCAAATTTCATGGAAGTCCGAATTCAACTTTTCGAACAGTTTGAAAGAGGGTTTGCGCATTAGTTTCAATACATTGTCCTCCGTGTGCTCGGGTGCGGTCTTGAGTCTTCCGGATGTGTGGTTGACTATCACCTCACGCAGATATTCATGGCCATACTTTTCATCGAACAGGTCATAGCGTATGCCACTGCCTACAAAAGCTTTCTTGATACCCGGTGTGGCATTTATCTTGCGGTAAAGTGCCAGAATGTCTTTGTGCGAGTTGTTGAGATTTGGACACGGACGCGGATGCAGACACGACGGACGGATGCATTTTGCACACAACGAGAGGTCTTTGCCTCCCATGCGGTACATGTTGGCAGAAGGTCCGCCGATGTCGGAGATGTATCCCCGGAAATCCGGCATTTGCTTTATCTGTTCTATCTCGTGCATTATGGACTTTTCGGAACGCGACGAGATGAACTTTCCCTGATGTGCCGAAATGGTACAGAAACTGCAACCTCCAAAACATCCGCGATGGATGTTGATAGAGTGCTTTATCATCTCATAGGCAGGAATGTCTCCCTTGCCATTATATCGCGGATGGGGTAGACGGGTGTAGGGCAAGTCGAAGCTCTCATCTATCTCTTCGGTGGTCAACTGGGCATAAGGGGGATTGATGATGACATATTTGTCCTCAGTCTTTTCCACAAGAATCTTCTCCTGACGCAAACGGTTGCTCTCCGTCTCCATCAAGGTGAAATTCTCGCCGAAACACCTTTTGTCCTTTACACACTCCTCATAAGAGTGCAACACAAGAACCCTCTCCGGTTCGAGTTTCTCTACAAAATTGCGGTCTGCCACAAAACCGACCTGTCGGATTTTCCTCAAAAGATGCAGATTGTAGCCGTTGCACATACACCTTGCTATGTCGCGCATTACCTTTTCACCCATTCCGTAGGCAAGCAAGTCGGCTCCGCTGTCAATCAACACAGACGGTTTGAGGGAATTGCTCCAGTAATCATAGTGCGTGAGACGTCGCAACGAGGCCTCTATGCCACCAACAACAATGGGGGTATGCGGATACAGCGATTTGAGTATCCGGCAATACACAGTAGCCGCATGGTCGGGTCTGAAACCGGCCTTGCCACCAGGCGTATATGCATCATCGCTGCGCAGACGGATATTGGCGGTGTAGTGATTGACCATGCTGTCCATCGCTCCGGCCGAGACTCCGAAAAAGAGCCGGGGTGTGCCCAATTTTTTGAAGTCACGCAAATCATCGCGCCAGTTCGGCTGAGGCACTATGGCTACCCGCAGTCCTTCCGACTGTAAGATTCTGCCCACAACGGCTGCTCCGAACGAGGGATGATCAATGTAGGCATCGCCACTGAAGATGATTACATCAATGTAATCCCAGCCTAATGCCTTGACCTCCTTTGCGGTTGTAGGAAGAAACTTGGAACACTCCTTCATAGTCTACTACTGCCTGTCTGTTTTGAAGAGTATGGATGAGTCTCCATAACTCAGGAATCTGAAACTGTTGTTGAGCGCATAGTCATATATCCGTTTCCAGTCTTCTCCGACAAGCGCCGACACCAGCAACAGCAATGTGCTCTTGGGTTGGTGGAAATTGGTCACCATGCCGTCAATGATGCGAAACTGATAACCAGGTGTTATCATTATACGGGTTGCAGTCTTTATCTTTTCGATATGGTTGGTCTGCATATAATTGAGCAATGCCGCAAGCAGTTTCTTGCCATCGATTTCAGACGGGATGTCATATATCTCCCATTGGCCGATGACGCGATTTTCATCAGGGGTTCCGTTTTGCATGACACGGTAGGCCAATGCGCTTATTGATTCAAGTGTGCGGACAGATGTCGTGCCGATAGGAATAATGTGACCATATTTTTCCAACAGGTGAGCAATGGTACTGACAGAGAATTCGAAATGCTCCGTGTGCATCACATGATGAGTGGCATCCTCGTCCTTGACGGGCAGGAAAGTGCCGGCCCCGACATGTAGGGTGACCTCCTCGAATCCGAACCCTTCTGCTTTCATGCGTCCGATTAGCTCCTGTGTAAAATGCAGACCGGCGGTGGGGGCTGCGACAGACCCTTCGAATTTGGAATAGACCGTCTGGTAACGGGTGTTGTCTATCTCCTGGCTTTCGCGGTTCAGATAAGGAGGGATGGGGATACGGCCCAAATGCTCAAGTAGTTGTCCAAAAGTCATTTCTGCATCCCACCTAAAACGTACTATCTGTGAATTACCGACTTCTCCTATGCGCTCGGCGGTCAGGCAGCACTGCTGGCCACTGTATTCGAATGGAATCTCCAACAATCCGCCTTTCCACTTCTTGAGATTTCCCACGAAACATTGCCATTCGCATTCTTCTTTTATGGCAAAGGCGCGTTCGTAGTCGGCGGGAATGTGTGGCTCGAGACAGAAAACCTCTATGCGCGCCCCGCTCGATTTGTGCATGATTATGCGTGCCTGGATAACTTTTGTGTTGTTGAACACGAGCAATGTCTCTGGCGGCAATACCTCATCAAGATTCTTGAATTGCCGGTGGAAAATCTCACCGTTGCGATATATCAACAGTTTGGACTCATCCCGTTTTTCCAACGGAAACTTCGCAATACGTTCGTCGGGAAGGTTATAGTCAAAATCGGAAATCCTTATTTCTCCGCTTATCATCGGTCAGACTTTTTAGATGCTTTCTATCTATAAAAAAAATTGCGCCGGGTATAAGCCGGGTTCTGTGTCTTTTTGCAAAGTCCCCGTCATTTATCTATGCCTCGAGTCTCCCCGAAAGGCTAAAATTAGCGACCTACCCCTCGGCATCGGACGAGCAGCCCTCATATCGCCGATATACATGGTCTTGCAACCCGCAGGTGGTACCGACTCCGCAATGTCACCATGCGGACGGTGGGCTCTTACCCCGCCTTTTCACCCTTACCCCGCAAGGAGGCGGTTGTTTTCTGTTACCTTAAACCATACCCTCACAGATATCTTCCCGTTAGGAAGCACGGTGCTCTGTGTTGCCCGGACTTTCCTCTCCCCATCTTGTAGACGGGCAGCGACGGAGTCCCGACGCAATTTGAGTACAAAGTTAATTAAAATCCGTAAGACATTTTCTCTGCAGCCAAATATATCTTCAAACGCCACATTAGCAATGTCGGTTTTATTTGCATAAATTTGCAATGCGAAAAATCAAAACGGAGCAATTATGGAGTATGTGAGCGTTTCCACCGCAGAACAAGTGAGCGAATTGTCGCAGTTGAGCGGTGCTATATTCAGCGAATATTATACGTCGCTTGGCATTATGTCCGAACAGCAAAGCAAATATATGGTTGATATGTTCTTTTCTGAGGTGGCTATCGGCAAACAGATGTCGCATGACGGATACCAATACTATTTTTTGTGCGACAAGGGCGTCAAATTGGGGTTCTGTGCCGTGCAGCCGCAAGACGGCAAGCTCTTCTTGAGCAAACTGTACCTTTCGGCAGAGTGTCGGGGTAAAGGATATGGAAGGCAAACGATTGATTTCGTGGAGGGATTGTGTCTTGGAATGGGACTGCGTGCCGTATGGTTGACCGTAAACCGAGCCAACAAGCATTCAATAGGCTTTTACCAACGCAGTGGTTTCAAGATTCTTCGTGAGGAAGATGCAGAAATCGGTAACGGTTACATAATGGACGACTATATCATGGAGCTCAACCTGCGGTAATGCTATGGGGTGTGTTGTAGTCCGGAAAATGGAACGTAAACATTACCGTTTGTGCACTATATAGACAATTTCGTCATTAATGCAGTATCGTTGGCGCTGCTTGGCCGAAAGATTTTCGGCAAACGGTATCTCCTCGACCTCGAATCCGCCTTCACGCAAACGGTCTGCATAGTCGGTTCCATATTCTCTCATATGGTCGGCCTGGCCAAAGAGAGCGTAACGCTCTTCGGGGCTCGTCCCAATGGGCGCTTCCCGTGTTGTTCCCAAACGACAATTGACTGGGGATAGCATGATCCCCCAACCACCTTGGCGCATTATCCTATACATCTCCTTGATAGCCTTTCGATCGTTGTCGATGTGTTCGAGGACATGATTGCAGAAGACCACATCAAAACACGCGTCCTTGAACGGCAAGCAACGTATATCTGCCTGCACTTTCGCCAAGGGGCTTTCAAGGTCGGCCGTAATGTAATTATTCCCTAGAAGGTGCTCAAGCTTGTCCATGAAACATCTTTCCGGAGCAAGGTGCAACAACGATAGGGTAGGTAGATCAAACAGGGAGGTCTTCTCTTTCAGATAAAGCCACAAAAGACGGTGCCTCTCAAGAGAGAGACAGTGGGGACAAAGGGCATTTTTGCGTACTACAGTGTATCCATACGGCAAGAAGCGACGGTAGTGATGGCCACAAACGGGGCACTCTACCTTGTTGCCGAGGTAGAATATGGCCACTATCCGTGTAAGGTAATGCGCTATTCGCTGAATCACGGGGCGCGGAATGTGGTTGATTGTATATTTTATCATTCGCTTCATCTTGGGCGCCAGTTTTTGGACTGAGGACGTTTGTCTTTTGCGCAATGTTTGTCTATTCACCAGGTGACATTCCGTCCGTTTCGTCCTTCAGGATTTCGTTGACATCCGTCTCGATTTTCTGTAGGCGTTCCTTGCAGAGTTTTATCAGTTCTGTGGCTCTTTTTACCTGAACTGTAAGTTCATCCACGTCGATGGAATTGTCACTTAAAGAATTAATTATGGCATCTATCTCCTCAAGGGCTTTATTATAGCTGATTTTCTTTTCCATATCCTGTTATTTTTGCGGTTTTTGTTCCTTTGCTGAATGTTATCTCCACTTCGTCTCCAGCGGAGAGTTTCGAAGCATCCTTCACGGCCGAGCCCTGGTGGTGTACTATGGAAAATCCGCGCGCGAGCACGACTTCTGGGCTGCTGCCGGCAATTATCTTTTCGGCCGACTCTATGCGGAGTGACAGTCCGTCAATTAAATGCTCGGTGCGAATCGCCAACAATTCGCGCTTTCTTGCAAGTGCAACGGAGTGTTGTTCCAAAGCACGATGACATAAATGTTCCAATGAATTCTGCGCCGCACCCAGTCTTTTGTCCAGATTGCGGAACGATTGTGTCACTATATGACCGAGACAGAGCCCCGCTTTCAGCAGGCGTTCTTTTTGCGTGGCGAAGTACGCTGTCGTCAGATTGTCCAGCATTGTGGCCACCTCGGCGATTCTGGCATCAAAGGCAGCGAAAGTGCTTACAATATATTGCGCCACCGCCGTAGGGGTCTTCAATGACATGGCTGCAACCATATCTGCCACGCTCTGGTCTTTGTCATGTCCTATGCCAGTAATGACCGGAAGCGGGAACTGCGCCACATTGCAACACATTTCGTAAGAATTGAAACAGCTTAAATCACTCTGGGAACCGCCACCGCGGATAATTGCCACGCAGTCGAATTCGTCTTCAGTCTCGGCAATCTTATCGAGTGCTGCAATTATCGAGTCTTCGGCTCCATTACCTTGGACTGTGGCCTGAAACAGTGCTGTGCAGATTCGATAGGGCGAAGCCTGCAACTCCTTCATGAAATCGCCATAACCAGCCGCGCCGGCTGATGAAACAACGGCCACCCGCTGTAGTACTACAGGCATTCCGAGCTCTTTGTTCAGGTCGAACACGCCGTCCTCCTTGAGCCTTGCAATAGTCTGAAGCCGTTGTAGCTCTTGTTCGCCAAGCGTGTAGGAGGGGTCAATATCGCATATTTGCAAGGAGAGTCCGTAAATCTCATGATAATTGACCGAGACTTTCAAGAGCACCTTGAGCCCTGGCCCGAAAGGTTGCCCTGTGGATGCAAAAAAATGACTGGAAAGAGTTGCGTAAGTGGTTCTCCATATGGTGGCATTGGCCCGCGCCGAGGGAATTCCGTTTTTGCCTCCTTTTTCTATGAGCTCCAAAAAGCAATGTCCTGAAGTGCTGTTTATTTTCATTTCGCCAACTTCGGCAGAAACCCACACTGGAAACGGAAATGCACCGGCAAGATGCTCCTTTATGCTTGAGAGCAACTGCGAAAGGGTGGTATGTCCGTTAGTTGAATACATCAATTCACAAATATAATCAAAAACACATATGCTTTTTATGAATTGTTTTGTATTTTTGCACAGATAATGCAGGGTGTTGCCCTTTGGAATGACACTGGCATTTGGATTCTTGTTTCCCTAATTGACTGTTAGTAAGAAATTATAATTTATGGCTGAGAATGTAATACTCACCCGTTTAGACGGATTGAAGGCCAAATACGAAGACATAGGCCACCAGATGACAGAGCCCGATATCGTTTCGGACATGAAGCGTTTCGTAGCTCTCAACAAGGAGTACAAGGAGCTTAAACCCATCATTGCTGTGAGCGAGCGTTACAGAAAGGTTCTTAACAATATAGCAGAAGCCAAGGATGTGCTCGCCAACGAAAAAGACGAGGAGTTGAAAGAGATGGCCAAAGAGGAACTTGCCGAGCTCGAGCCCGAAGTAGAGAAACTCGAGGAGGAGATAAAGCTGCTTTTGATTCCCAAAGATCCGCAGGATGACAAGAATGCGATTGTGGAAATCCGTGGCGGCACGGGCGGTGATGAAGCGGCCATTTTTGCCGGCGACCTGTTGAGAATGTACATCAAGTTCATTGAAACAAAGGGCTGGAAATATGAGATAAACAGCTCCAGCGAGGGAAGTTCGGGCGGATACAAGGAGGTTGTGATGAGTGTCAAGGGAGATGGTGTCTACGGCATACTGAAATACGAATCGGGTGTTCACCGCGTGCAGCGCGTGCCTCAGACCGAGACTCAGGGCCGTGTCCATACTTCGGCAGCATCGGTGGCAGTGTTGCCCGAGGCGGAGGAGTTCGATATCGACCTGAACATGAACGACATCCGCAAAGATACCTATTGCGCTTCGGGTCCTGGCGGACAATGTGTCAATACCACCTATTCAGCTGTACGACTGACTCATATCCCGACAGGTATCGTAGTGCAGTGTCAGGACCAGAAATCGCAGCTCAAGAACTTCGACAAGGCATTGGAGGAGTTGCGTACGCGTATCTTCAATCTGGAGTATTCGAAATACCTTGACGAGATTGCCGCCAAGCGAAAGACCATGGTTTCGACTGGAGACCGAAGTGCCAAAATCAGGACCTACAACTATCCCCAGGGGCGCATAACGGACCACCGCATAAACTATACCATATATAATCTTCAGGCATTTATGGACGGTGACATACAGGATTGCATCGATCATCTGATTGTGGCTGAGAATGCAGAACGCCTGAAAACAGCTGACGTATAGCCAAGATTCTGTCTCGTAGAGGACAGGACGGCCATGAGGCGCAACGAGCATTTGTCATTGTCTGCTGGATGATGCCGGCAGAATCAGAATAGAGCCTGTTGCGACTGTGGAACGGCATCAGCAACGTTTGAGTCATGCTTTGTAGGAAAATAGAGGAAACCCATTAGTTGCAAGACTCTATAAACCATGTGCAACATATTACCAAAATTGCGAATTGGACATGTATTTATGCCCACAAGATATTCGTCGTAGGCAATCACGACCTGTGTTTGTGGAATGCCATTGGCATAGAAGACCTGCCAGAGAATATCCACTTTCTGCAGGATACGTCTTGCACGATAGAAGGCGTAACATTCTTTGGATTGGGTTATAACCATCCCGAAAGGTGTATACCCTACGATATAGATGTACTCATCACGCAGAGCCGCCGGAAATGATTCTTGACGAGAGTTCTGGCAAGCATTGGGGCAATGCATCGCTCCGTAACCGAGTATTGCAAGTCAAACCTAAATATCACTTGTTTGGCCATGAACACGATGCATACGGCACGGAGAAGCATGACGGCATCATCTTCTCAAACGGCTCGTCACTTGACGACAACTATCAGATGAGTTATAAACCCAAAATATTCCAATATAACAATGTATAGGTCGTAGAATATCTAATTTTGACCGCGAAATTCAGTGGTTTTTGCGGAGAGAGAGGGATTCGAACCCCCGGAACCTCGCAGTTCAACGGTTTTCAAGACCGCCGCAATCGACCACTCTGCCATCTCTCCTTTTACGAGCGCAAATGTAAAACCTTATTTTTACATTACAAAATTATAGTTTCCTATTTTTTGTACCTTTTTGTCGGTCACCAACCAATAAAATGACAGCAGAAAATGGGTACGGACTTTATGGTGACGGTGGAGGGCATGGTATATGGCAACCCACGACAAAACGGCAGGGCAATAGAGCGGAAATAATTTCGTATTGCCGCGGGCTTTTACTATATTTGTAAAATATTTGACCCCGAAAGGATTATTCGCATAAGACATATGACAAAAAAGCATATAACCTGGTTGCTCGTGATTTTGCTGCTGGTGGACCAGGTGGTCAAGGTGTTGGTCAAGACCAACATGACCATAAACGAGAGCATCACGGTATTCCCCAACTGGTTTTTTATCAGATTTATAGAGAACAAAGGCGCGGCATTCGGCTTTCAGCTTGGTGGCGATGTGGGTAAGCTGATATTGAGCCTGTTCCGCCTGGTGGCCATCGTGGCAATAGTGTGGCTCATCGGTTACTTCCGCCGCAAGGAGGCTCCCAAAGGAGTGGTGGTGGGCTTTGTGCTGATACTGGCCGGAGCCGTTGGCAACATGATAGACAGTGCTTTCTATGGTCTGCTGTTCTCCCCATCGACCTTCACGCAGGTGGCGGAGTTCCTGCCGCAGGGTGGGGGATATGCGGGATTCCTGCACGGCATGGTGGTGGACATGCTTTATTTTCCGCTTTTCAGCGGAGTCTACCCCGAGTGGCTGCCGTTCGTAGGGGGCGAATCGTTCACCTTCTTTTCACCCATCTTCAACATTGCGGACAGCTATATCACTTGCGCCGTGATATATCTACTTGTATTCCAGTATAAATATTTCAAATAGACACTGTCGCAGGATGCGGGGCGGGCACTGGAGAGGGAGTCTCCAATGCCAACAAAAACTATTGCATTCCTTCGAGACCATATTGATTGCATCAATTTGTATCGTAACTAGATATATATAACTGTATTGGTATTGCGTCAATATCCCAAGAACACAAGAATGCCGCTTTTCACAAACCGTTCAAGAATGTGGCATGCTGCTGTTGTCTTTACATGTATATTTTTGTGGATTTTGTAAAAATAATCTCTGCTACGCAGAAAGACTGCGGTGCATGACGGGTGATGAGCCGCACGGAAGCCGTGAAAACGCTCTCGCTGGAAAAGGAGGTACGCAATCGACGAGAAATGAATAGTGCATGCCATCCATTGCCGACAGGATCTAGAGAAAGCATCCACGGCCTACAAGAATATAGAGGAAGTGATAGATCAGGAACTTGATTTGGTGAAAATAAGACTCATTTGCTGCCAATCGCTGTCATCAAGGGATAAAAACAGCAGACTCCGCAAGTATTTTGCGGAGCATTTTCGTACTTTTGTATATGTAACATCAAAGCCATTGCCTATGCCAGCCTACATTTATTGGTACAAATGCGGTGGCTGATCCAGGAACACAGACAAAGGATAATCCAGTGACCGTCAATAATAGTATTGCCATAGGTATCAACGCTAAGGAAACAAAGAGCAATCAAAGTGTAATCGGCAATGATAATACAACAGAAACTAAGGTTTATGGTGATTTAATTGTAAGAGGTTCTGATGGCGTGGTAAGAAAAATTGTTTTCAACGCTGATAATACATGCACATGGGAAGTGGTTCAATAACTACTAATTGTTAATGAAATGTTAAAATGGCGAGGAGCGTAATTGTTTCCCGCCATTTTTTACAATAAAAGTCATATCTTTACGTTATGTAAAAATATGAACAAGTAAAAAAGTAAGAAATGATTGTGAAAATAATAAAAAGTCTAATTAGACCAATATGGAGAATTTTGGGTGATTTACAATGGTGGTTCACAAATTCTGTTATGAATAATTGCCCAAGTAAACATTTTCGTAAATGGTATTTGAAAATGGTTGGACTGCAAATGCATGGTAAGGTTATGTTCTATGAAGGTTTTCACATTAGAAATCCAAAGGGAATAGTAATTGAAGATGGTGTTAGCATCGGCCAAAGGTTTTACTTGATGGTAGAAGGGGATTGCATATTGGTAAAAGTGCGGTGATTGCATATGAAGCAATAATATGGACTTTGAATCACGATTATAATGATATAAATTTCTGTGGCAAGGGTGCACCTGTGGAAATCGGAGAATATGTATGGATTTGTTCAAGGAGCATTATTCTGCCAGGAATAAAGATTGGTAAGGGTGCAGTGGTAGCATCAGGCGCAATTGTAACGAAGGATGTGCCTGACTATGCAATTGTAGGCGGTGTACCCGCAAAGGTGATAGGTCATAGAGAGGAAAATGATTATCAATATGGATATAAAGGTTAATAGGCACTAAGAGTGCCGTTTAATCGGTTTTCAGATAGTTTACCCATCCCGATATAAACGGCACTGCGTAGGGCACAGAAATGTGGTTACTTATTACCCTTTTTCTTGTTTGTCTTCTTGCGCTGAGGAAGGATTGCCCTATCCATCAGCGCATCAAAGTTTACTGGGTCACGTTCTTCATTGAGGAACTCCTGGGGCATGTCTTCAATCGGCATGCGTCTTGTTTTCTTTTGCTTAGCCATAATCGTGTACTTTTGTTTGTTCGCTAAGTAAAGAAACTTTGCCACGTTTAATTTTCGGTATCTTTGCCAAAAATTATTCTTCCATCCTGTAGGACATGAGCAATAGTACTGAGATAATCAACCATTCTTTCGGTTGCTTCTGCTTGCCTTTCGGTAGCATCAACCATGCGTTTCAGTAGGTTCAATTCTTCTTGTGTCATAACTCTCAATCTTTATGCAGTTAATTTATTCCATGTGATACGCTTGCGACAACCCTTAATGGTTTCAGCGAAACGTTCAGCGTTGGTACAATCTTTTGTATTGTAGCGGAATGCAAACTCATCAAAGTATCTTTGTAGATGTTTCTTTGCGACGTGGTTATAGACACCTATCATTGGACGCTTGCAGTAATTACCCCAAAACTGTTCAATGGTATTCGTATATGCTCCACCTACTGCGTAGATGTTATGTCCGTGATCTACTACAGTGTACTTGTAAACCTTCTGTACAGTGTTGTATCCCTGCCAATCATCCATATAGAGAGTAGCACTGCGGTCAACATTCTTCATTATAGGGGCAGTGAGGTGCTTCTTACCAGTAGTCTCAACAACCTTGCAAATCACCTTGCCTCCAACGAAAGTCTCATCAAGTTCAATCTCACCCGTCAACTTTTCGGTTGGCTTGTTAGGTTGTTTGAAGGTCTGACGGATGCGTTGCTCAAGAAACCAAGCGGTTTTCTGAGTAACACCAAGTTGTTTTGCTAACGTTGTAGATGCAACTGCCTTCTTTGTACTTGTTACAAGGTATATAGCAGTGAACCATGTTCGGAGAGGTAATTTTGTTCCTTCAAACATTGTTCCTATTCTAATGTTGAAGTTCTTGCCTGTATTCTTACAGCGGTACAGACCATCACCTCTGCGGTACACCTTACTTGTCGGGTCATAAGGAGATACAATTTCTCCATTAGGCCAAAGTTTCCTTTCCAAGTAGCGGATGCAACTCTTTTCTGTAGGAAATACCTTCAACAAATCGTTGATGCTTTTGAAAGTATTGAAGTTTGCCATAACCCAAGATTTTTTATTGTGAATAACTATCTTGGTTATATAAACTTTGGTTCAAAAAAATTTTTGCCAAAAATAAGGCACTGGGAACTAAATCTCAGTGCCTAACTTATTGTAATAGTGCTGTTTATGCCGAATAAAAAATTTTTCTATCGGGGCAAACTCGTATGTAGGTTTGGGTAATTTCGTATATAAGACAATGAAAGAGAACAAAGCATTCGCCGCGACGGATATGTCGAGTTTCAAGAGCCACAACGGCAATCCGTGGGGACTGGTCTATGCCGATGCCATTACCGAAAATGTTCAGGGCAAGGTAAATATTCACCCCATTACCTACGACCTCGGCGGGCTGAAAATCGCCGCCAACGTCTATACCCCTGCGGGCCACGATCCGTCGAAAAGCTATCCCGCCCTCGTCGTAGCACACCCTAACGGCGGTGTAAAAGAACAGATAGCGGGACTTTACAGTCAGCGGATGGCCGAAGCCGGCTATATCTGTCTGGCGTTCGATGCCGCCTATCAAGGAGCAAGCGAGGGTGAGCCGCGCAATACGGACAAACCGGCATACCGCATCGAGGACATCCGCCGTGCCGCCGACATCCTGTTGCAATACCCCGGTGTGGATGCAAACCGCATGGGTATTCTCGGTATTTGCGGCGGTGGCGGCTACACGCTGGCGGCAGCACAGACCGACAAGCGTTTCAAGGCGGTCGCTACGTTGAGTATGTTCAACACGGGATTGGTGCGCCGTAACGGATTCCTCGATTCGCAGACGAGCAGCGTGCAGGAGCGTCTGGCCGATGCCTGTGCCGCCCGTCAGAAAGAGGCCGAGGGCGGCGAAATCGAATACGTCGGCGATATGAGCGGCATGACTCCCGAACAGGCTGCCGCGCTGCCATTCGACCTCTACCGCGACGGCTATGGCTATTACTTGCAAAGCCATGCGCACCCCAACTCGATGTTCCGCTACACCAAGAGCAGTCTCGTTGACTTGATGGCATTCGATGCCAGCGAAGGAATGTATCTCATCAACCAACCTTTATTGATGATGGCCGGCAGTATCGCCGACACGTTCTACATGACGGAGCTGTGTTACAGCAAAGCGATCGGTACGCGGAACAAGGAGCTGTTCCTGATTCCCGGTGCGACGCATATCAAGACTTACTACGTGCCAGAATATGTGAATCAGGCAGTGAATAAGCTGACGGAATTTTTCGGTAATAATTTATAAAATCAATCGAATATGAAATTAGGAATCATTAAAAGTCTGGCAATTGCACTGTTTGCCGGCTTTGCTATCTCTTGCTCGGAGGACGGCGGAAATGAACCCGAACCGCAGCCGACCTATACGGTAACGGTATCGGCCACCGAGGGCGGAGCCGCCGCAGCGAACAAGAACACCTGCCCGGAGGGCGAGGAAGTGACCGTGACAGCCACGGCGGATGAAGGGTATCTTTTTATTGGATGGTACGAAAACGAGGAGGCGTTTGCGACGAAGGCAGCTTACTCATTCGTCATGCCGGCGAGAAACGTCGTGTTACAGGCACGTTTCGAGCAAGAAGCGGTAGCACCTGCCGCAGCGGAACCCGTCGACTTGGGATTGAGCGTAAAGTGGGCATCGTGGAATGTCGGGGCATCGGCTCCGGAAGAGTTCGGCGGCCGCTACGGTTGGGCCGACCCGGCCGGAGAGAAGCAGACGACTGAACTCGATGACTATCCGAGCGCGACGCCGCCCGAAAACATCTGTGGTACGGAGTACGACATTGCCCGCACGCAATGGGGCGACGGATGGCGTCTGCCCTCGCAGACCGAATTTCAGGAACTGGTCGATAACTGCACATGGGAGTGGACGGAGGTGAACGGCGTTGCGGGACGCCGTGCAACCGCTACCAACGGCAATTCGATATTCTTCCCGGCTGCTGCATCGCGCGACGGAGAAACCGTATCGAATCAGGTCGGACAGCGCGGATGCTACTGGAGCGGTACGCTCTATCCCGGCAACGATGCCCGCTACGCCTATTATTTCTACTTCTACGAGGGTAACCAGCAGCCCACCCGTAACAACCGCCGTTATATGGGCTATTCGGTGCGTCCGGTGAAAGAATAGGATATGAGACAGATGATTATATCGCTTACTTTATCGCTCTTCATCGGTGTGTCTGCCACAGGCTGCACCGATAGCGACGGTGCGGAACCGAATAGCAGTATCCGCGTCGAAACAGCAGAAGTAACGGCCATTACTTCCAATAATGCCATTTCGGGCGGTCGTGTAATCGGCGAAACGGAAACAGTCACGGAGTTCGGCATCTGCTGGGCAACGACCGACAATCCGGCCGTGTCCGACAGCCGTAATGCCGGAGCCGGCGATGCAAGTTCTTTTGCCTGCTATGCCACGGGACTCGCAGCTAATACGACCTATTATCTTCGGGCGTATGCTACGACACCCGAAAGTACGGTTTACGGTCAGTCCCGACGATTCACGACGCTTGCCGGTTCGGATGACGATACGCCTCCTGCCGGTGGGGATGACGAGCAGAATCCGTTGGCTTCGACCATCTATCTGTGGCCGGAGGGCAATATGGCGAAAGTGACGAACTACACGGGCAGTCAAGGCTCTTACCAAGATCCGCCGTCGTTCCGCCCTTATATGAACTACTTTCCGGCAGCCGATGGCATGACGATAAAAGGTGCTGTTCTTGTCTGTGCTGGCGGTGCGTTTCAGTTCCGCAGCGACCGTATGGAGGGAACGCCGGTCGCACAGTGGTTCGCCCGCCACGGTTATCAGGCTTTTGTGGTGAATTACCGCGTGCAGCCCTATCGGATGGAGGAAGGAAGCCTTGATTTGGCCCGTGCCGTCCGTTTCGTCCGACATCACGCGGCCGATTATGGGATAAGTCCTGAAGACATCGCTTCGGTAGGGTTCTCGGCCGGAGGTATTCTCTGCGGTGATGAAGCCCTCAATTTCGATGAATTGGTAAACGGTACGGCTCTCGCCTCCGACTACCGTCCCGATGCGCTCGACGAAGTGTCGGCCGATGTCTGCACCATCGGCATGATTTACGCTTTCTATGGACGGTTAAGTGTAGCATCTACCGATGTGGAGAAATTCCGTGCATCAAAAATTCCGCCTACGGTACACGCGACCCGTTCTACCGTCAGTTCCAAGCCTGTGCCAACGCCGTGCGTGAAGCGGGCGTAGAGGTGGAAGAACACGAATACGAGGGTATGCCGCACGGTTTCGGATATACGCATGAAGCGTGGATGGTCAGTTTTGACAACTGGATGACTGAAATAATGGCTAACAATTAACGATGAAAAATATGAAAACAAGACTGATAACCTTGCTTGCCGTCTTGCTATGCTGTATGACAGCAAGCGCACAAACAGACTCCGTAAAGGAACAATCCGGGAGGAAAATCCTTATCGCTTACTTTAGTTGGGGAGGTAACACGCAGCACGTGGCGGAACATATCGCCTCGTTGACAGGCGGCACGCTCTTCCGCATCGAACCTGAAAAACCGTATCCCGCCGAGTACAAGCCTTGCACGGAGGTAGCGAAAACGGAAAAGGAATCGGACGCACGTCCGGCCATCAAAAACAAGGTCGAAAACTGGGATGAGTACGATACGATTTTCATCGGCTGTCCCGTATGGTGGTGGACCGCGCCGATGATTATCAACACCTTTACGGAAAGCTACGACTTTAAGGGAAAGACGGTCGTTCCGTTCTGTACCTATGCTTCCACTTATCGTGAGGAAACACTTGCCAAAATCATGGAACTCACTTCCGGTTCCCTTCATCTGCAAGGATTCGGAACAACAGGAAGAAATACAACTGGAGTAGAAAATTGGCTGAGAACGATTCATATTATACGATAAACAGCCAAAATATCGTTAAAAACAGTAAAACTCACAATCGCATTGATATTGATTGTGAGTTTTACTGTGAATTTATTTGTAATTTTACAGGCGAAAATCAAGCGGTTACGGCATGGAATACCCAAAAGATATAATCGTCGCCGACAAGTTGGGCATAGTGAGAACAGATTCCGAGGAGGAATATCTGGCTCATCTGCTCTGCTTGGGCGGAACGTGCCGTTACCGTTTCAACGAACGGGATTTTGAGCTACACGCCGGGGATTTGTCGATTATCCGCAAACGGAAAATGGTCGAGAAGGTACAGCCTTCGGATGATTTCCGGTGCAAGATTATTTATGCCGCACCCGGGTTTATCGAGTTGTGCACGCCGCAAAGCAACTATGGCATGAAAGGGTCGCTGGCTCTGTTTCTCAACCCCGTAATGCACCTCACGCCAGAACAGCAGATTGTCGGCCGTTGGGATTTTGAGTTGCTGGAACTGCGCATCGCCGATACGGAACATCGCTTTTACAAGGAAACGCTCATTAACGCCATGCAGGCGGCCATTCTGGATTTTTTCGACTTCCACGCCACCCTCTACGGTCAGAGCGATATTTCGACGCAGAACGCCTCCATCATGAACCGCTTTCTGAAAATGCTGGAAGAGGGAACCTACCGCGAACATCGGGAGGTTTCCTATTATGCCGACTGTCTGTGCGTGACCTCGAAATATCTGTCGGAGGTGTCGAAAAAGGTTAGCGGGTATGCCGCCAACTATTGGATTAACCGCTATACGATTCTCGATATTTCGCGCCTATTACGAGATAAATCTTTGTCGTTCGTCCAGATTTCTGATATGTTCGGCTTCTCGTCGCCCGCCTATTTCAGTCATTACGTGCAGCAGAATCTCGGTCTCAACCCGACCGAGTACCGAAAATAATCATCCATCAATTCTTGCATAATCGGTAAAAATCGCAGTTTTTACCGATTTTTTTGTATCGCCGTATCTCTGCCGTCCCGCTACCTTTGCAAGGTAACATTAAGAATCAGAGCGATATGAAATCATTGGTTATTACAGCGTTATTTCTTCTGACTTTTTCGGTCGGAGCAAAGGCGCAGGAGAACGCAAAAACATTTACACCCGAAGAACAAGCCATCGTCGAACTGTCGAACAGCAAATGGAACTGGATGTCGGAAAAGAACGCCGACAAACTGGCAGAGCTGTTTCACGAGAGCGCACAATTCGTCCACATGGGCGGTTATTGGGGCAAGGAGCAGGAACTGAACACGATTCGTTCGGGAGCCATCTGGTACAAGAAAGCCGAGATACATGACGTGCAGGTCAAGTTCGCCGCAGGTACGGCAACGGTTTACAGCCGTATTCATCTGAACTCCGAGGTCGGAGGCAATGCCGTCCGTTTCCCTTTTATCGTGACGGAAGTCTATGTCATGGAAAACGGTCGGTGGCAGCTTACCGTGCTCGCTTTTACACGAGCGATGGGTGAATAATCAAATAAATAATATACAATGAAAATCAAGAATCTATTTTTTATGGCGATGTTATCCGTATTGTCGGTTTCGGGCATATATGCCCAGACCGCAGAAGCATTCCGCCAGCCTTATCCGCTGGGCGATAAAATATCCCCGAATCCCAATTTTACGGGCGAAGTATGGCTTGCACAGTTGAGCGAACATCGGGAACTGAACGTTCCGATGTTCAACGTCACGTTCGCTCCGGGCTGTCGCAACAGTTGGCACTCGCACAAGGGCGGACAAATCCTGATTGCTACCGCAGGTGTCGGCTACTATCAGGAGAAAGGGCAGCCTGCCCGCCGGTTGTTTCCGGGCGACATCGTTGAGATTGCTCCCGATGTGGAGAATTGGCATGGAGCGGCAGCGGACAGTTGGTTTGCCCACGTGGCTATCGAGTGCAATCCGCAGTCGAATGCGGCCATTTGGCTCGACCCCGTAAGTGACGAACAATACCGAAAAGTTACGGCCGAAGCGGGAAACCGTTATGCAGAGGCCAACAAGGTATTGACTGCCCGCGAGCAGGCTATCGTAGCGGTGGCCTCCTATACGGGCAAGGGTGATTTGGAGCATCTGAAAACGGCACTTGCGCAGGCTTTGGATGCCGGCATGACCGTTAACGAGGTGAACGAGGTGCTGATTCACGCCTACGCCTATTGCGGATTTCCGCGCAGCCTACGGGCTATTCAGACCTTTATGCAGGTGGTGGACGAACGGAAAGCGAATGGAATAAATGATCCCGTCAGTCGGGAAGCAACGGCTATCGACGATACTCGCAGCCGTTACGAACGCGGCCGCGACGTACTTGCCGAAATATCGGGCATATCGGCAGATGCTCCGAAAGCGGGATATGCCGTGTTCGCACCCACCATCGAACGTTTTTTGAAAGAGCATCTTTTCGCCGACCTTTTCGAGCGTGACCTGCTAACCTATCGGGAGCGGGAACTTGCCACTGTTTCTATCCTTGCTGGAGTATGCGGTGTGGAGCCGATGGCATACGGACACATGGCCATCTGCCTGCACTTGGGCATTACGGCCGAACAGCTTTCGGCATTATTGAACATCGTGGAGACAAACCTCGGTAAAACCTATTCGGATCCGCTGCGAGGAGTGTTGAATCAACTTACTGAAAAGAGATGAAGAAGAAGATAATAATCGGTATTGTCTGTCACAGTCATATCCGGGGCGCAAAATATAACGATTGCCAAACAAGAACTATAAGGTCTATTCATACTCGATAGAGTGTGCTATTTGTGTTTCTATATTCATACACCATTAATGGTGATATGAAAACTGTACCTTGTTGGTAGATAGGTCTAAAAACAATTTTCGGGAATCTAAATAAGGGAAGAAATAAAATTTTCCGATGCTCATTTTGTAATATGGAAAAAACTTACTCAAATATAAATTCATAAATCAGTAAATTGACATGAAAAAAGAAATCAAAAAGTCTTCTCTTTTTTTGAGGGGAAGCAACATCTGACCCACTTCGCTACAGAGCAGGATGTAGCGGAAGAACTATTCGAGTTACTCTCCGAAGCGAGAAAACTTTATCTCCAAAATGTAATTGTGGATGGCAAGCGGTACAACCGCTATGTGGATGACTTCATCAACAGTCATCGGTACATCAACTGCGATAGTGCAGTTTGTCGGAACTGCCACGAAATGAACATCCACATCGTCAAAGGGCTGCTGACAGAATGCGCACACCTTATCCAACCTCTTTTTACCGCATCAGATTTCTCTTTCGAGGAGTGTGTGGAGCTGCGAAGACAGTATGACAGGTCGGAGCCATTGCCGACACCAATCGTGCATCGTGTCGCTAAGGTGACAGATGCCCCGCCGCTTTCTTTCGACTGCAACTTCACTCAAGAACAGATGACAGGTATTGTGTCTTGTGCCAATACTTATCATCTGTTTTGCGCTTCTATGCTTTGCGTCGAGGATATGGAAGCTCTCTTTTCCTGCAACTTTCATATCCGGGTGAACAATCTCCGCCATGTGGTTATCCTATTCGATGCGCTTCTCGAAAACTCGTTCATCCAATCCCGCTGGCAGTCCGTTCTCGACAAAGGACGGTTCTTGCAATCGAAGGACGGAAGACGGTTTATTACCGCATCCAATCTTTCGTCCGCACTTTCTGCTGTCAGGAACAACAAGACAGCGGTCGCCTACGGAATAAAAAGAGTTATCAAGGAACTGAAAATATAAAGCGAGAATCGCTCACAAAAGGGAAAAGCACTATGTTTGGTCAATCCGTACATAGTGCTTTTGTATGTCTTCTGAAACTAATTAGATTCGGATCTTTGGCTGTGAAAAAGCAAGAAAGAGGAAAGGACAGTCTGAATATCCGGTTCAGGAATTGAAAAGGTCATCCATCTTGACTTCGCTATGAACGATACTCTTATGTTTGCCATTCACCACACCGTATGTCGTAACGAATGTAATTACAAGTGCTTTCTTATTCTTTGTCGCCAGGCGGAACAGTCCGGTACGTTCTCTGAGTTTCGACTCATAGCTGTCGGTGATGCCGTACAGGTCAGTGCTGAATTTCATTTCGCACAAGTGGATTATGCGGTCGGCACGTTCGATAATCAAGTCGATTTGAAACCCCGGAATCCCATTTTCGGAATCGGTCTTGCTTCTCCATGTGGAAACAGACGTGCCTACTCCTGCAATTCCCAATGCGATTTTAATCTGCTTGTGGTGGCTCAAACATACCAGCTCAAAACCAAGTCCCATCCACGATAGAACACTGCGTGAGTCGATATTATTGCTCCACCATCTTTCGTCTTTCGTATTATTGGGTTCTATGAACTTGTAATAAAAGAGCGTGAAAAAGTCTGTCAATCTGAACAGGCTGTTGCGGGTTTTGTTGCCATACTGCGATAGCCGCGTAATAAAATCGCAGCGTTCGAGATTTTTCAAGATTTTACTTAGGAAAGTGCCCTCAATGCCGGTTGCACGAAGGATGTCTTCCCGCGTCATCCCCGCTTTATTTTCCGACAACAACTTGACAATGGAAACATAGGAGTCCGCTTGAGCGAACAAAGCGTTGTAGAGCTCGTCGAATTCGCCTTTCAATTGCGCTCCTTCTGCAAAAAATAACCGGTCGATATTTTGCGCAAGACTGTCGGAAGGATTCAAAAGACTTAAATAAAAAGGGACTCCTCCAAATATCATATAACATTGCAGGAGCTGGTATCTGTCCCATTGACAATTACGTTGTCGCAAATATTCTTCCGTTTCGCGCAGATTAAACGGAGACAAATGAAGATTGCAGGTGATTCTGGCGTGTAAACCGCCTTGATTGCCTTCTATCTTATCGGCCATCCAAGATGTCGCCGAACCTGTGGCTATAAGAACAATATCGGTGCGTCTGTTTCCCCAACCGTTCCAGAAATTTTCCAATGCGCTGACAAAATTGGAACGCTGGGTGTCCATCCAAGGCATTTCGTCGATGAATATGACTTTTTTACGATTGGAGGACAACGTTTCCAGATAGTCTTCAAGCGCATTGAAAGCATCGTACCAAGTGGTAGCTTTAGGCTATCGTTTCTTCGATTGCCGATGAATTGCCCTCATGAAATTCTGTATCTGCACAGTTGCAGGTGTCTTGTGCTCACCGACAAATGTGAAATCATATTTATAGTTGAAAAATTTGTCGATGAGGTATGTTTTGCCTATACGACGGCGACCACTTATGATTACGAATTCAGAACGGTCCGATTCCAAGCACCGCTGCAATTCTTCACATTCTCTTTTTCGGGAAACAAGCTTGTCTTGCATACAATTATCTTTTTTGCAAAGATAGTCGTTTTCGGTTGCAAAACCAAATTTTACTCGTTGAGTTTTTACCTTTTCTTGTTCATAATTCAAAATAAGGTAATAGCTCAACTATTGTTTACTGATTTAAGATATTACTTTATCTATGTAATTTGACGGGTAAAAGTAGTATCTTGTTATACTGAATGTATTAAGGTATATGTGTTTGATCTCCTAATGGTTCACGGCAAATAAATGCGACCTAAGCTGATTCTACAAAAGGGGAACAAAGTTGTATAATGAAGATTATTATATTCCTATCTTGATGTAAGTACTTTGCCATTCACGGAAAACAAATCAGCGTGCCTATTGTCCACGAAATTCTTTTCGGGGGAGCCTAATACCCCGACAGACATTCGTTATCGGGAGCGGTGTCCAGAAAAGCAGCAAGCTGGGACATGAAAGATTATCCAAAACGGCACAAAATAGTATGGCAAATACAAACAGAATATTGAGGCATATTTCTATGCAGTTTAAGATACTTTATCTTCGCTTTTATTAGAAAGTGTATTTTGTTTTTAACCGTGAATTATGTAATGTGTTCATTTTTACAAGTGCCTTAATATTTTTCTCAAAGTCAAATTTTAGGGTATATGAATCTATCTTAGAAATCAGTGAAACAAAAACTGCAGCGAAAAGATAAAATATGCAATGAACCTTTCTTCTCTTTTGGCTGTATGTTTGGCGAATCGTCAGGTAGTGGAAATGGGTTGAAAATTCAGTTTAGTTTGTGCATTAGCCTTATATATGCTAAATCAAAGTAAACTATTATTTAGGTAGGCATATTTGCCTTTCCATATGCCTATGGTTTTATAGAAACAACTATTTTTGTGAAGAACACAAGTTTCAATGAAGATATGAGACAAAAAACACAAACTTGTCCTTTTCTCTTTTGGCTGCAACAATTCATGGATGAGCCATTGAACGATATTCTTCGGATGAGAAGTAGATATTCGGAAAACTACTTTAAGAGGCACTTTGAATGCGACCAAGTGCAAGGGATGAAACTAAGTGAAATGTGAAAAGCGGAGAATCACTTAAATTATTGATTTTG
This sequence comes from Tidjanibacter sp., assembly GCA_963640325.1. Classification (GTDB taxonomy): domain Bacteria; phylum Bacteroidota; class Bacteroidia; order Bacteroidales; family Rikenellaceae; genus Tidjanibacter. Next base: position 432 of record CAVHXY010000007.1, on the reverse strand, counting down.
TTTCTATTTTGTTTCATTGATGAGATATACACGACTTTATTATACTGATATACAGCATATAGCATATATCTCTTACAACATTTCCCAGATTTATATGGGCAGAATCAAAAGACCACTCGCCCCTATAATTGGATTTTGATACACAATGCGAAGCTCCATTCTTCCGTGATTCTTGAAGTGAATCAAACGAAGGACAATGTTGAGATAGTCAACTGGCATTACCTTGACGATACGGCATTACAGCAAAAGAAAAGACAGGCTATTGATGAGGGTGGCCTTATCCTCACACTCGAAAGTGCAGTTGGCAATACCATCAATAACTTGTCTTCTACCCACAAAGATACAGAAACTTCCGAGAAAACCAAAAACGAGAAGGAGAGTGTTGCGCAGTCGGAGAACGACAATGATGTGGCAGACTTTCTGGAGAAGACG
>CAVHXY010000006.1:0-105293 GCA_963640325.1 Tidjanibacter sp. | reverse complement strand
TAATCGGGGAAAAGGCGAATCGCCCGCAGCGTCTTCACTGCGGGCGATTTTCTTGTCCGTTTTTGTCATGTCGTTCGGGATGCTCGGCCCGCCTATTTCAGGTAAATCTCCGAGGAACCAATGGCATAGCCGTCCAGATAGATCTGCACAAGGTAGGTGCCTGCCGTGACGGCCGAGTCGCTGTAGTAGAGACTCACGGGCAGGTCATCGTTCTGGTAGTCCACCTCACGCACCGCCGAGTAGGTTATCTGGTCACCCTCGAACGGGAATAGAGCCCCCTCGCTGTTGGCCATTATGTAGCCGTCGGGACCCGTTATGCGGACATACACATTTCGTCCGCCAGGAGTGGTGAGGTCATTGGATGAGAGCACGAAATCGACCCTCAGCCTCGTGGCGCGCGCTGCTCGCGTTACCTCCTTGTTGCTGTTGTTGAGCGGCACTATGTTGATGTCGCGAGCCTTCACAATGGAGCCCATACGGATCTTGTCGCTGTATTCGGCTGCCTTCTCCTCGGCAGCATCGGCACGCAGGCGCTCGGTGGTCACCTGCTTGCGGTAGGTGATGTTCTCGGCCGCCAGCGACTCGTTGAGCCGGTTGAGCGAGTCTATCTGCTTTATGTAACTCTGCATCACCGTCTTGAGCGTACCTATCTCCTTTTCGTACTTGCGTACCGTGGCACGGCTTGCGGAGCGCTCCTGCAACAGGCGTGTCATGAGCGAGTCGGCCTTGTTGCGCTCTATGGATAGGCTCATGCTCATTGTGTCGTTGGCGAACTGCACGTTGTCGATGTCGTTGATGAGGTTGGTGATGCGGTTTGCCAGCGTGTCGCGCTCGATGGCAAAGTCGGCCTTGAGTGACTGTATCTGCTTGAAATAGAGGAACGAGATGGCGGCAAGGATAACCACAAGAATGAGAATCAGTATCTTGTAGCCCTTCATGGAACTACCCCCTTCGGGTTCGTCGTAGTAGTAGTCGTTTTCGTTATAGCCGTCGTTGCCGTTGTCGGCAGGGGCATTCTTGTCGTAATCGTGGTCATAGTTCGGATCGTACTCTTTCATGGACGGTATCTTTTGGTCCCGGATGCCTTGCAGACCCCCCGGGGATGGTTTGCTACAAATATAGTTCTTTTATTTCAAAATGCTGTTGTTGGCATATTTTAATCCCGAAAAGCCGGTCAGGCGTGCCTTCACCTTGCCAATCTTGGTGGGGGTCTCCACCAGGACGGGCACCTTGTTGCGGTCGTCCGAAATCCAGATGTAGAAACTGTCGCGCGTTTTCTGGTCCTCGCTTACGCTGTGCGAAAGCTGGCAGGAGAACTTCAGCGTGGGCACATTCTTGTAGTCGGCCGTGGAGATGGTCTCGCGCTTGAGCAGTTTGTACTTGATGTTCTGTACGGTGTCCTCCAGCACTATCTTTATGTTGCGTTCCTCGCCGTCGAGCCATGCCGAGAAGTCTTCCGAGCGTATCTTGTAGAAGTAGCCTATGGGGTCCATGCTCTCGCTGGTGAGGGGCATGGTCTTGTGGTGTTCCTTCTGTAGGCGGTAGTTCTTGTACCACGAGGTGGCCGTGCGGGTGTTCCAGTCGAACGATATCTTGGAGCCGAAACGGTAGTTGGCCTCCTCCTTGGTGCAGGAGTGCGCAAGCGGACGCATGGTGGCCTTGTCCACATGGGTGTTGAACGAGTCCTTGAGCCTGAAGAAGACGCTGAAGAAGTTGTTGGTGGCGGCATTGGCCGTTATCACATATGAGGGTGTTCCCTCGTAGGAGGAGTCCTTGACGGAAAAGACCACGGTGCCCACATCGGTCCGGGGCCACATGGTGCTGTTGTAACTCAGCGTGTAGACCAGTTTCTCGCCGTTGTTGTATATGTAGTCCGGTCGGGTGGTTTGGGCCTTTGCGGCCGTGCAGGCCAGCATCATGGCGATGGCAGGCAATGCAAAATGGATGGATCTTTTCACAGCAGTAACCTTTAGTTGTTCTATAATATATTACGAAATCATCTCGTAATCAATTGTGTTTTCAGTCAAATATTTTTCTTTCAGCCGGGCCAGCAACGCATTTTCGGGGCGTTGCAGCAGGGGGTCCTCCCCAAGAACCTTCTCGGCTGTGCGGCGTGCCAGTTCCACTATGCGGCCGTCTTGGCTGAGCGAGGCTATCTTCAGGTCGAAGGCCATGCCGCTCTGCCGTGTGCCGAATATGTCACCCGAACCGCGCAGCTTCAGGTCGAGCTCCGAGAGCTGGAATCCGTCGGAGGTGGCGACCATTGCATCGAGCCTTGCCCGCGATTCGCGCGAGAGTTTCTCGCCGCTCATGAGTATGCAGTAGGACTGTGTGGCGCCACGGCCCACACGCCCGCGCAACTGGTGCAGCTGCGACAGGCCGAAACGTTCGGCACTCTCGATTACCATCACCGAGGCATTGGGCACGTCCACCCCCACCTCTATCACCGAGGTGGCCACCAGTATGTTGGTTATGCCGCGCTTGAACTCGTCCATCGAGGCACGCTTGTCTTCGCTGCTCATCTTGCCGTGCACCACGCCTATGCGGTATTCGGGTAGCGGAAAGTCGCGGCACAACGACTCGAAACCGTCGTAGAGGTCTTTGTAGTCCATCTTTTCCGACTCCTTGATGAGCGGATAGACCACATATACCTGATGTCCTGCCGCTATTTCCCGTTTCATGAAACCGAACAGCGTGAGGCGTTGGGAGTCATACATGTGCCGTGTGGTTATGGGCTTGCGGTTGGGGGGCAGCTCGTCTATGACCGACACCTCCAGATCACCGTAGAGCGTCATGGCCAGTGTGCGCGGGATTGGAGTGGCGGTCATAACCAGAATGTGAGGCGCCTGACGGTTCTTGGTCCACATCTTGGCCCGTTGCTCCACTCCGAAGCGGTGCTGTTCGTCTATGACCACAAAGCCCAGGTTGGCGAACTGCACCCTGTCTTCCAGCAGGGCATGGGTGCCGATGAGAATTTTGGTCTCGCCGGCTGCGAGCCGCTCCAGTATCCCGCGCCTTTCGCGCGTCCTGGTCGCTCCCGTGAGAACGTCCACCTTCCCCTCGCATGGGGTGCCCGCAAGCATGGCCGTTATGGAGGCATAGTGTTGGCGGGCCAAAATCTCCGTGGGGGCCATGAGACACGACTGGTAGCCGTTGTCCACCGCCAGCAACATGGTCATGAGCGCCACAAGGGTCTTGCCGCTGCCCACGTCTCCCTGCAACAGGCGGTTCATCTGGTGCCCCGTGATGGTGTCGGCCCTTATCTCCTTTATCACACGCTTTTGTGCCCCGGTCAATTCAAACGGCAGACGGTTGTGGTAGAAGTCATTGAAGTTCTCCCCAACACGCGAAAAGACGAATCCGCTCGCCAGCGTGGTGCGTTTCGTCTTGCGTGAGAGTATGCCCAGCTGTATGCCGAAGAGTTCCTCGAACTTGAGCCTGTATGTGGCCTGGCGCAACAGCTCGGGTGACTGGGGAAAGTGTATGTTGTAGAGAGCCTCCCTGAGCGGCAGGAGACCGTTGGCGGTCATGATGCTCTCGGGAAGCGTCTCGTGAATGTGCTGCGAGTGGTTCTGCCACAGGTTGCAGACAAGGTTGTAGAACTCCTTGCTCGTCAATCCCGACGAGTTGAGCCGTTCGGTAGTGGGGTAGACTCCCTGGATTTTCGGCCTTTGGCGCGAGGCAGCCACTTCGGCGAGTTCCACCTCGGGATGCACCATGTTGAAAGACCCCTTGAAGAATGACGGCCGGCCGAAGATGATGTATTCGCGTCCTATCTCGAGCCGCTTTTCTATCCATTTTATACCCTTGAACCACAACAGTTCGGTGGTGCCGCTGCTGTCGGAGACGGTAACCACCAGGCGTTGCTTGGCCCGCTCGCCCTGGTAGGAAAACCCCCTGATGCGGGCCTTTAGCTGCACATAGGCGGTGGTCTGTTCCGTGATTTCGGCTATGCGGTAGATTCTTGTGCGGTCGATGTAGCGGAACGGGAAATGGTAGAGCAAATCGGACATCGAACGGATATTGAGTTCCTTGTCAAGCAATGCGGCGCGTCGCTCGCCGACCCCCGTGAGGAATTTTATGTCGTTTTGCAGGAAATCTACCATATCGCAAATTTAATCATTCCGAGGCTTACTTTTGCCGATAGTTTTATAAATTTGTGTCATTATGAAACGATATTGCAAATCCCCGATCCGTTATTCTCGCCGTCCCACTTCGCCGGTCGGCTTCGGTGGTGTTGCCATAGGCGGCGACAACCATGTCGCTGTCCAGACCATGACCAATACGGACACCAATGACACCGCTGCCTGCATGGAGCAGATAGGACGAATCATAGAGACCGGCGGGCGAACTATAAGGCTCACCACGCAAGGCATGCGTGAGGCGCGCAATCTGGCCGAAATAGTGCCACGCACAAAGGCTCTGTGTCCCGAGGCGGCAATAGTGGCCGATGTCCATTTTGTGGCAGCCGTGGCGGCCGAAGCGGCCAAGTATGCCGACAAGGTGCGCATCAATCCCGGCAACTACAATGACCGTGGCGACGATTTCGTCTCTCTTTTGGAGCAGTGCCGTGAGCGGGGAGTGGCCTTGCGTGTGGGGGTAAACCACGGCTCTTTGGCCAAACGCATCATGGACCGTTGGGGCGACACCCCGGAGGGTATGACCGCTTCGGCTATGGAGTTCCTGCGCGTGTGCAAGGAGCGCGGTTTCGGCCAGGTGGTGGTCTCCATGAAGTCGAGCAACGTGAGGGTTATGGTCTATGCCTACCGCATGCTTGCCGCCGCAATGGCAGAGGAGGGCATGGACTACCCGATACATCTGGGGGTTACGGAGGCAGGCAATGCCGATGAGGGGCGCATAAAGTCGGCTGTCGGCATAGGTGCCCTGTTGGCTGACGGCATTGGCGATACGCTGCGTGTGTCGCTTACCGAACCGCCCGAAAACGAGATTCCTGTCGGACAGATGTTGGCCGGATACTTTGCCGGACGAACGGAGAAGAAGCAGACAGACGCTTGTTCTAAAGAGGAAGGGGCTGAAGACGGGGCCGCATGGCGCATGGCAGACGGGGCCGGATTCTCGCCGTATGGGTACTCCCGCCGCGTGAGTGACTCCACAGGCCGGTTGGGCGGAAGCCGGGAACCGTTGTTGTGGAGCGAAATGACATGCGAAGAACGTGAGGGTTGTGCTGTGCTGACTGCCGTGAGCGACAATCCTGTGGGTGAGTGGCGCAAGGCGATATTCAGTATGAGCGCTGCAGGAGACCACCGTCCGGTGGTGTTGCACAGGCGTTATCAGGGGGTCTCGGCCGAGGCATTGCCGGTTATAGCGGCTGCCGATTTCGGTGTGATGTTCATCGACGGCCTTGCAGACGGAATATATATCGAGACCGATGCGGCCGACAAGGAGCGTACGGATACCATAGCCCTGGACATTCTGCAGGCATCAAGGGTGCGCATAAGCCACACGGAGTATATTGCGTGTCCCGGTTGTGGCCGTACGATGTATGACCTGCAGGGGGCGTTGGAGGCGATAAAGAGCCGCACGGCACATCTGAAAGGATTGAAAATAGGCGTCATGGGGTGTATCGTGAACGGCTTGGGCGAGATGGCCGACGCCGACTATGGATATGTGGGCGCAGGGCGTGGCACGATATCTCTTTACCGCGGCCGCGAACTGGTGCGCAAGGCCATGCCGCAGGAGCAGGCGGTGGATGCGCTCATAGAACTCATAAAGACCGATGGCCGTTGGTGCGATGCATAGCGGGCAAGCAGGCCGGAAAAAGCCGGAATCTGATGGCGGACACTATCGGAAAGGGAGACGAGGATAAAGGGGAATGAACATATTGCCATTGACATATTTGGGCAGTACAGAGTGGTTTGCAACGCTGTTGGCGGGCAACTGCGTGATAGACCTGCACGAGAACTATGTAAAGCAGAGTTGCCGCAACAGATGCGAGATATACTCCGCCAATGGAGTCATGCCGCTCACGGTGAATGTCGTCAAGGGAGGGAGTTGCAGGAAACGTGCCGTGAAGGAGATGCGCATCGACTACTCCAAACGGTGGCAACACCAGCATTGGCTCTCCATCGTGTCGGCCTACAAGAGTTCTCCCTATTTCGACTACTATGCCGAGCGCTTCGCTCCGTTCTATGAAAAACACTATGAGTTCCTTGCAGACCTCGATATCGACCTGCTTCTTTTGATGCTTGAACTGTTGGGCGCCGACTGTACTCCTGCATTTTCGGAAGCCTATGTGATACCCTCGGCCGGAGACTGCGACTTGAGGGGCCACGGTTTCCTCTCCGCCTCCGGCAACGTTCCTTCCGTAACGGATCTCCCGGTGCCGGCTGTTTGCAGTTCCCTGCCCGAATACATGCAGGTCTTTGCGGAGAGACAGCCGTTCGTGGCGCATCTCTCGGTGCTGGACATCTTCTTCTGCGAAGGGAGGGAGTCTATAGCTCTGTTGAGAAATTCGACGACACGTTGATTGTTGCACTGTCCGCACAGTCTCCCGACACGGCGCTGACAACGTTATTGCCGTCGCCCAGCATTACATTGTCCCACAGGAAAATGCCGTTTGTCCCTTGTCGTGTACCTTGTGAAACTCCGTTGACGAAGAGTTCCACTTCGGGCATGTTGGAGTAGACCTTTATCAGCTGTTCGGGTTTCGAACGGTGCTGACGGCGTTTGTCGGTGATGTGGACGAACAGGTCTTCCGTGTTCCAGTTGGCCTTATAGAGATAGAATGCATCCTTGTGGTTCTTGCGGTCGAACGATACGAGCCCCGTATCGTTTATTCCGAGGCCTTCGCCGTGGGTGTAGAGCACCGAGCCATAGTCGAACAGGGCATCCACGAAGGTGCCCCACAGCAATGAGTCGGCCGACAGGTTGCTGAAGTAGACCTCATTGAAATGCGTCTGCCAGTTCTCGGGGTGCCAGTTGCTTGCCAATATGGGTTTCTGGAGAGTATCGGCCACGTGCGAAATGACTCCGCCGCACTTGTATCCTACTGCCGAACGCAGGTCGGCCCATTCGGGAGTGGCATGCAGTTGCTCCTGCCACAGGGCAATGTCTTCGGGAAGACCCTCTTGCCAGCCGAAGGTATGCGACCATGTTATGAGGTCGGTCACGAAATTTATATCGCCGTCCTGATTGCTTACCCCCGATGTGAAACGCGAGGGATCCATCTTCTTGGCCACGGAATTGAGCTCACGCACATAAGCAGACGGGTCTTCACCGCGCAACTCGATCTCCGAGAAGAGATTCCATGCGATTATGGAGGGGTGGTTGCCGAGTTGCAGAATCATCTCCTGCAGTTGCTCGGTCCCGTTGGTCCTGAAATCGGCAGTGTTGAAGAAACCCTTGTTGTTGAGTACTGTAGCTCCAATGAAGGGGAGGTCGGTTATGACAAGTATGCCGTTCCGGTCGCACAGGTCATAGAAGTGACGGTTGTGCGAACCGCCTGCCACACGCACAGCATTGGCCCCCATCTCCATTAGGGTCTTTATGTCGTCCTCTGTTTCCGACTCCGACATGGCCGACCCGGATGTAGCCCTGTCACGGTGTATTACCACCCCCTTGAGCGGATAGCGGTTGCCGTTGAGGCGTATGCCGTCTTTCTCCACCGAGAGTGAACGGAAACCGGTTGAGACGGTCTGCTCGTCCTGCAATGTGTCGGTTATCAGCTCCACATCGAAATCATACATATAGGGGTTGCTTCGGCCGTTCCACAATGTCGGGGCAGAGACCTCGAAGGGGATGTAAATCCTGTTGACGCTGCCGGTGGATTTGGCGCGGTTCTGCGCAGTGGCCACCGTTTTGCCATCCATGTCCTTTATTGCCACATTGGCGGTTACCTGCACTCCTTTGGGGGCGATGAAAAGCGTATTGACCTTGCCCGAAACCTTTTCGGAAGTTACCGCATCGGTCTCAATGGAGACTCCGGTCGAACCGTCATTTATGGCGAAGGATGTGGGGCCGGCCACAATGATCTCCACATCGCGGAATATGCCGCCATAGGAGTTGTCGGCTCCGGCGGTGGGCAGAGTGTTGATGGTCTGAGTATTGTTGACAATGACCCAGAACAGGGCGCTCTCGCCACAGGTGATGAAGTCGGTGATGTCGAACACGAATGCGTTGCAACCTCCCTTGTGCTGACCCACATACTTGCCGTCTATGAGCAGGTCGGTCACGAGATTTGCTCCGTAGAACTTGATGTAGACCCTTTTGCCGGCCCACTCGGCCTTGGTGTCGATGTATCGCAGATAGTTGCCGATGCCACGATAGTAGTCGGCCCGTCCGCTCAGGGCATCGTTGTTCCACATGTGGGGAAGGTTGATGTTGAGCGATGCGTTCTCGTTATAGGTGAAGAACTTCCAGTTGCGGTTTATGTTGTACACTTCGTGGCCGGACAGGGCCATGACGAGGAGTACTGTTATCAGACAGCTAACTAACTTTTTCATAATGACATAATGCTCTTTCTCACAACAAACTTATGACAAAGATAAAAATTTTTACTACATTCGTGCAAATTTAAAACTCCTCCACTGTGGACAATATTGTAGATATCATCATCCTTATAATATTCCTTATAGCACTCTATTACGGTGCCCGTAACGGAATCATCAAGCAGCTTTGCGGCCTGGCCGGCATATTGCTGGGTGTGTGGGCTGCATCACGGTTCGGCAACTGCGTGGGCGGATGGCTGGGGTACGAATCGTTGCCACCGGCATTGTGCTTCATCATAGTCTTCCTGGCCGTAGTGGTCATTCTGCTGCTGATAGCGTCGCTTACCCGCAAGCTGGTGAGGGTGTCGGGGCTTGGTATGGTCGACCGCATAGGCGGCGCCCTGCTCGGGCTGTTGAAGTATGCGCTGGTGCTGAGTCTGGCACTCAACCTCTTCATGACTGCCAACAATGCCCTGCATATAGTGAATGACAAGGTCTTCAAGCAGTCGCGTCTGGCGGAACCCGTGAGGGAGTTCTCCAATGTTCTGTTCCCGTATCTCTATGACCTGAAGGATTTTGTGCAGGACAATGTGAAACTCACCTCTTCGGGCAATGAATGACGGAACCATGGAGACACTGCTGCACGGGATGGTGGTGGAGAGCACCGGAAGCCGTTACAAGGTGTTGGCCGATGACGGCATCGTAGTGGATTGCCGCATCCGTGGCAAGCTGAGGCTCAAGGGGATGCGTTCTACTAACCCGGTGGTGGTGGGCGACAGGGTGTCGTTCGAACTGCTGCCCGACGGAGAGGGCGGTATAACGGCCGTGGAAGAGCGGCGCAACTACATAATCCGCCGAGCATCCAACCTCTCCAAGGAGTCGCATATCATAGCCGTCAACATAGACCTTGCTTTGGTCGTTGTCACTTTGGCGCAACCACAGACCAATACCGAGTTCATCGACCGCTTTCTGGTCACTTGCGAGGCATACCATATTCCGGCGCTGATAGTCCTCAACAAGTGCGATTTGCTTCAGGGTATGGAACCTCTGGTTGCCGGTTTTGTGGATGCCTATGCCAAGGCGGGCTATGAGACGGTTTGCGTGTCGGCCATGCATGGCGAAGGAATGGAGCGGATTGCCGAGGCGGTGCGGGACAAGACGACTCTGCTTTCGGGAAATTCGGGAGTGGGGAAATCCACGATTGTCAAGGCTTTGGAACCCGATGCCGAGGTGCGGGTGGGGGAGATTTCGGATGTCCACCTCAAGGGCAAGCACACAACGACATTTTCGCGTGTGTACAAGCTGCGTGGCGGAGGGAACTTGATAGACACACCGGGCATCAAGGGATTTGGGCTGATAGACATCGACCGCAACGAGTTGTGGCACTACTTCCCCGAGTTCATGCACTTTGCCGGGGGGTGCCGTTTCTACAACTGCACCCACACCCACGAACCCGGCTGTGCGGTGGTGGAGGCCGTGGAGAACGGCAGGATCGCCTTCAGCCGTTATGAGAGTTATCTGAAGATTTTGGACGAGGACGGAAAATACAGACAATGAAAGATATGGAACAACACGACCTGAACTGGTATCTGTCGCGGGCGGAGTATCTGTCGCAATTCATGCTGGCGGAACGTTATGAAAACATGCGGCGTGTGGCAGCCATGCGTACACGTTACATGACAATCTGCATGGAAAACACATTCCATCCGCAGAATGCCAGTGCCCTGGTGCGCAACTGCGAAGCCTTCGGAGTGCAGGACATACATGCCGTGGAGACGGTGTGCGGATTCCGTCCCAATGTGAACATTGTGCGCGGTACGGACAAGTGGGTGGACATTCACCGCTATGGTTCAACCGGCGAAGCAGTGGAGGGCCTCAGGCAGGCTGGTTACCGTTTGGTGGTGACTTCTCCGCACAAGGGAGGACATACGCCCGAGTCGTTCGATGTGGAACGTGGCAAGTTCTGTGTGGTATTCGGCACGGAGAAGGATGGCGTGAGCGGGCAGATTATGGAGGCGGCCGACGAGTTTCTCGTTATTCCCATGTGCGGCTTTGTGGAGAGTCTGAATGTCTCGGCATCGGCAGCCATACTGTTGCAGATACTCACCTCCAGAGTGCGGTCAAGCGACGTTCCGTGGCGGTTGTCGGAGGTGGAACAGGCCGAGTTGCTTTTCCGCTGGGCGCAGGAGAGTGTGAAGGATGCCGGCAGTATTCTGGAGAAGTTCGGCCAAAGGTAGTTTGTCCGGCACTCTCCATCTGTTCTGGGAACAGGTTGCCCCCACTCTGGCAAACGGGCAATGGGTTAATCAAAAAAACAGGAATAACTTAAGGACAAATAAGGATATGGATATATTGAGAAAACAGTTTCTGGCACATGTGGGACAGACTTCACCGAGTCCGCTGCTGACCGAGGTGGCGCGGGCCAAGGGGATATTCTTCTATACCCCCGAGGGGAAACGCTATTTTGACCTTGTGGCAGGAGTCTCGGTAAGCAATGTCGGTCACGGCAATCCGCATGTAGTGAGAGCCGTGAAGCGACAGGCCGAAGAGTATATGCACATCATGGTTTACGGCGAAATGGTGGAAACGCCACAGGTGAAGTATGCCGCCTTGCTGGCGAAGTGCATGCCCGAGGGTCTCGATTCCATCTATTTCGTGAATTCGGGTGCCGAGGCAGTGGAGGGAGCCCTCAAGCTTGCCAAACGCTACACGGGACGCTTTGAGATGATATCGTTCTGCAATGCCTACCACGGCTCCACGCATGGTGCCATGAGTGTCATGGGCGGCGAGGAGTACAAGAATGCATTCCGCCCTCTGCTTCCCGATGTCAGGAATTTGCATTTCAACGATTTCGGTGACCTGGAGCACATTACGCACCATACAGCTTGTGTGCTGGTGGAACCGGTGCAGGGCGAGGCCGGAGTCATTCCGCCTGCCGATGGATACCTTCAGGCATTGCGTGAACGCTGTACACAGATGGGGGCATTGCTGATATTCGATGAGATACAGACCGGTTTCGGCCGTACGGGCGAGATGTTTGCCATGACCAAATATGGAGTTACGCCCGACATCGTCTGTCTTGCCAAGGCATTGGGCGGCGGCATGCCTTTGGGCGGATTCATGAGTTCGCAGGAGATAATGGGGACACTCACGCACGATCCCGCTTTGGGTCATATAACCACATTCGGTGGTCACCCCGTGTGCTGTGCGGCAGGCTTGGCCGCCACGGAGTATATACTTGGGCACAATTTGGCCGCTTCGGCTGAACGCAAGGGAAAACTCTTCGAGCGTTTGCTACTCAAGCATAAGGCCGTGAAGGAGATACGGCGCAGCGGTCTGCTGCTTGCCGTGGAACTGGGCGACAGCGACAAGTTGTATAGGATTATGGAACTCTTCAAGGAGAACGGAATATTGAGTGACTGGTTCCTGTTTTGCGACACGGCATTCAGAATCTCGCCACCGCTCACCATTACATATCGAGAGGTGCGTGAGAGTTGCAGGATAATAATGCATTGCCTTGATCTCCTGTAGTTGTTGCCGGGTCTGAACCGAAAGTGCCCTGCCACGGTTGGGTGTGCAAGGAATTGGTGGCGAGACCTCTTTACAACCGACAGAAACCGTGTAAGGTAGTCAGACAATAAAAGCGGGAAGGCGGAAGAAAATATTTTCCGCATTCCCGCTTTTTGATATGCAGCTTTTTTGCAATCTCTGTAACAAGTGGCATCACCGTCCGCAACGGTGACAACCGTTGCGAAATCCCTTGATTCAATGCATTGTCCTTCCGGAATCCGCACAACCACTTTGGGAGACAGCAGACTCCGAGAAGAGTTGCGGCTTAGACCACCGGCGAGCCCCTATGCTAATTCTTGCGGGGCTTGGGTGCCAGAAGCATTGTCATGCGCTTGCCTTCCAACTTTGGCATCATCTCCACCTTGGCAATCTCCTCAAGGTCGGTGGCGAATCTCAACAGGAGAATCTCTCCCTGCTCCTTGAAGACAATCGAGCGGCCACGGAAGAAGACATATGCCTTGACTTTGGCGCCCTCCTTGATGAAATTCTGGGCATGACGCAACTTGAAGTCATAGTCATGGTCATCTGTCTGAGGACCGAAACGGATCTCCTTGACAACCACTTTTGCCTGTTTTGCCTTGATCTCCTTGGCCTTCTTCTTCTGCTGATAGAGGAATTTCTGATAGTCGGCCAAACGGCATACCGGAGGGTCTGCCTTGGGCGATATCTCAATCAGGTCCACCTCATACTCTGCAGCCAGGTGCAGAGCGTCCTTGATGGACATGACTTGTGCTCCCTCAATCTCGTCGCCGACCACTCTCACGGTCGGGGCAGTGATCTGCTCGTTGATGCGTGTGGAACCTTGGGCCTGCTGTTGTGGCCTGCCCTGTTGACGGCGGTTCGCCTCATTGCGGCCTGCGCCGTTTCCGCTGTTGTTCCTTGCGGGTTGAAATGGTTTCGGTGTGTTGTTTATAGCTGTGTCCTCCTAAAATAATTGGTTGCAACTCTTGTCATGAAAAATGTCATATCTTCTCTTTGCCGTCTATCCGCCACTCAAAAATATCCCTCTCTCCGACATCTTCTCCGGAGAGAGGTGTGCAATACTTCCGTACCGCATACCCGCCCGAAGATGTTTCCTATCTCAAAGATATAACAAATTTCTCTCTTGCTCTCTGCGAAGCCGTAAAAAATTATTGTCCTATCTCCTCTTTTACAAGATTCTTTATTGTCTGCGCAAACTCCCCGACACTCATCGAACCCTTGTCGCCCACGCCCTGCTGGCGTACGGAGATGCTCTTGTCGGCCTCCTCCTTCTCTCCCACGATGAGCAGGAACGGGATGTGCTTTATCTCGTTGTCGCGGATTTTGCGGCCTATCTTCTCGTTGCGGTCATCAACCTCGCAACGGACCTCCTCCTCTTCCAGAGCCTTCTTGACCTTCTGCGCATAGTCGTTGAACTTCTCGCTGATGGGAAGGATTACGCACTGTTCGGGAGTGAGCCACAACGGGAACTTTCCTCCCGTGTGCTCCAGCAGAACGGCCACGAACCTCTCCAGCGAACCGAACGGTGCGCGGTGGATCATGATGGGGCGGTGGAGCTTGTCGTCCGAGCCCTTGTAGGTCAGATCGAAACGTTCGGGCAGGTTGTAGTCCACCTGAATGGTGCCCAACTGCCATTTGCGTCCGATGGCATCCTTGACCATGAAGTCCAGCTTGGGACCATAGAAAGCGGCCTCGCCATACTCTACAACCGTGCGGAGATTCTTCTCCTTGGCAGCCGTGATGATGGCATTCTCGGCCTTCTCCCAGTTCTCGTCCGTGCCGATGTATTTCTCCTTGTGGTCGGGATCACGCAGAGATATCTGGGCAGTATATTCTTCGAACTTGAGGGTCTTGAATATGTAGAGCACAATGTCGATTACGTTCTCGAACTCCTGCAGCAGCTGGTCGGGACGCACGAAGAGGTGCGCATCGTCCTGCGTAAATCCTCTCACCCTTGTCAGTCCGTGCAGCTCACCGCTCTGCTCGTAGCGGTACACCGTACCGAATTCGGCAAAACGCAAGGGAAGATCCCTGTACGAGCGCGGTTTGGAACGGTAAATCTCACAGTGGTGGGGGCAGTTCATGGGTTTGAGCAGGAACTCCTCGCTGTCGTCGGGTGTGTGGATGGGCTGGAACGAATCCTTGCCGTATTTTGCATAATGTCCCGAGGTGACATAGAGGTCCTTCATACCGATATGGGGCGTGATGACCTGCTCATATCCGTAGCCTTTCTGAACCTTGCGGAGGAACTGCTCCAGTCTCTCGCGCAATGCGGCTCCCTTGGGCAGCCACAAGGGCAGACCCTGACCCACGCGGGCGCTGAAGTGGAACAGCTCCATCTCCTTGCCCAATTTGCGGTGGTCTCGTTTCTTGGCCTCCTCCAACAGGGCCAGATACTCGTCGAGCATCGACTTCTTCGGGAACGAAATGCCGTAGATACGAGTGAGCATCTTGTTGTGCTCGTCTCCGCGCCAATAGGCTCCCGCTACCGAGGTGAGCTTTATGGCCTTGATCATGCCGGTGTTGAGCAAGTGCGGACCACGGCACAGGTCGGTGAATTTTCCGTTGGTATAGAATGTGATGGAACCGTCCTCGAGGGCTTCGATGAGTTCCACTTTATACTGGTCTCCCTTCTCCTTGAATGTTTTCAGTGCATCGGCCTTGCTGACCTCCGTCCTGACGAGCTGCTCTTTGGTGCGGGCCAGTTCCTCCATCTTCTTCTCGATGACGGGAAGGTCGGCCTCGGTGATGGGCACAGGTGAGTCGACATCATAATAGAACCCGTTCTCGATGCTGGGGCCTATGCCGAACTTGATGCCCGGATAGATGCTTTCCAATGCCTCGGCCAACAGGTGCGACGAGGTGTGCCAGAAGGTACGCTTGCCGTCTTCGTCCTCCCATTTGTTGAGTTTGAGCGTGCCGTCCTCTTCAAGAGGCAACTGCAGGTCCACAACGTGACCGTTGAATGTGGCCGACAATACCTCTTGGGCAAGTCTTGCACTGATGCTCTCTGCAATCTGGATTGCAGTGGTTCCCTTGACATACTCACGAATGCTGCCGTCAGGGAATGTGATCTTGATCTGTGTCATTTTTTCTCTTTTTCGACAATCCGACAACCCGCAACAGGAGAAATTTCTACGAACAAACCTCTTGGGCCCTCTTACAAATCGCCGGCGTCTGGTTATGTGTTTTGTTTACAAAAATTTTGTCTTTTGTCTTCTGCCCCTAATCCTGTGGTTCCGTGGACGGGAGGTCCTTTACGGAGACATCCCTTCCCCGGTCGCGTTCGTAATGACGGAGCGGATTGCGCGATATCTCTTCATACATGTGTCTGTTGCGGCAGATGTCCATCGCCATATAGATTGCGTTGCGCATCGAGGCCGCATCGGCCATGTTCTTGCCGCTGATGTCATATCCCACTCCGTGGTCGGGCGAGGTGCGTACTATGTCAAGTCCGGCCGTGAAGTTCACGCCATCGGGCGAGAGCGTCTTGAATGCGATGAGTCCCTGGTCGTGGTACATGGCCAGCACACCGTCGTAACGGTGATATGTGCCTGCGGCAAAGAACCCGTCTGCCGCAAAGGGGCCGAATGCCAGGATCCCCTTTCCGTAAGCCTCCTTTATGGCCGGCTTTATGATCTCCTCCTCTTCATTGCCCAGCAGGCCCGCATCTCCCGAATGGGGATTGAGCGCCAAGACGGCAATGCGTGGCTCGTGAATGGCAAAATCCTCTATCAGCGAACGTCTGAACCGAACCAGCTTGTCCACTATCGACTCCTTGGAGAGGTGTTGCGGCACCTGTGCCACGGGGATATGGATGGTGGCCAGGCCTACCTTCAACCTGTCACTGCACATCATCATGAGTGGTTCGCCGCTGAATTCTGATGCAAAGAACTCTGTGTGCCCCGTGAAATTAAACTCCTCGCTCTGCACGGTGGCTTTGTTGATGGGGGCGGTGACAACCATGTCTATCTCTCCCTCTTTCAGGTCCCTTGCAGCTGCAATGAGAGCCTCCACTGCGGCTTCCCCGGCCTCGCGCGTGGCTTCGCCTGCCTGCACGAACAGTTCCTCCTTCATGCAGTTTACAAGGTTGATGCGCCTGGGAAGGGCCTCCTTGGCTGAAGAAATGACATTCACTGCCATCTCGTCCATGCCCTCCATATCTTTCTTGTAGAACGACAATGCCTTTGAGGAACCGTAAATAATGTATGTTGCCTCATCGCACATGCGGCTGTCGGCCAAGGCCTTTATGATGACTTCGGTACCTATGCCGTTTACATCGCCCTGTGTAATGCCTACTCTATATGTCTTTTCACTCATCTCTTTGTCTTTATTCAAATTGCAAAGATAGAAAAAAACGCAAAAATCGAGTTCTGTCCCGCAATATTTCTCAATCAGCGTTTTAACGCTCTCCTCGTCCGTTGATGCCTTTCGTCTTTTTGTGCCGGGTAGCCTGGTGCCTTTTGTCCTGCTACCGTTCGCAGTCGGGCAGCATCTCGTCGGGGACCTGCACGAAATCCCGCTTGCCGTCCAGGCGGAAACGCAGATACGTAATGGGCAATCCCTGCTCGAGAAACTTGCTCTCGTAGGTGGTTTTCACCGAGAGTGTGTCGTCTGCATAGCCGCTGCCGTAGATATCCTCGTTGCAAGCCTCTATGGCCAAAGAGTTGCAGGCGCACACGGCTTTGGTGTAGTGGTGCATGAACGGGGAATCGGTCTTGAGGTGAATCACCGCATCGCGCTTGAGAAAGCGGGAGTAGATGTTCAGGAAGAAAGGGGCGGTGAGCCGTTTGTCGCAACGGCGTTTCTTCAGTTGCGGGTCAGGGAAGGTGAGCCATATCTCGTCCACCTCGTCGACACCGAACAGTGAGTCGATGAACTCGATGCGGGTGCGCAGAAATCCCACATTGGGCATCTGCAACTGCGTGGCGGTCTTGGCTCCGCGCCATATCCGGGCGCCTTTGATATCCACCCCGATGTAGTTGTTCTGGGGACATTTGCCCCCCAGGGCTACCGTGTACTCTCCGCGGCCGCAACCGAGCTCGAGCACTATGGGGTTGTCATTGTGGAAGAAGTCGCTCCTCCAATGCCCCTTCATCGGGTGGTCTTTGTGGAACACCTCCTCAAATTCGGGCTGGACAAGGTTGCTGAAGGTCAGGTTCTCGTTGAATTTCCTTATCTTATCTTTTCCCATCTTCTCTCTTTTCCAAGTCTATGCCGATTGCCCAGACCCCTTTGACGGGTGTGGACGAATCGAGCGATATGTTAAATCTGTATACCCCTCTCTGGTTGAGGGTGGCGTTTTCGATGAATTTTTGTTTCAATTCCGTTTGTGTCGGCATCTGCTCAGCAAGAGCCGTTCCTGTGAGGAGCACCCAACGGTATTCGGCCGTCAGACTGTCGGGAGCGATGCATTCGACCTTCATGGGCAACCGTTCGTACCGTTTGGTGAAGTTGTGCTTGCAGACCACAAATATCTCTGCATCGAAACGGGCAGTGGTGTCGGTGTTGGCATACTCGAAAGTGTAGACCGTGTCGGAAGTCCAGCTTTTGGCACCAATGCTCACTGCCATGCTTCTGGGGTGAACCGTGCAACCCGCAGTAATTGCCGCCAACGACAGCGCAATGATGGTTTTGGCCTTTATGGCTATATGCAGACACTTCATCCGGCACTTTGCTTGCGGTGACTATTCGTTCTTCTCTCCGCCTTCGGGTCTCTGTGGACGCTCGCCACCTTCACGCTTGCGGTCGTTGCCACGGCGCTCTCTCTGGTGCTGGCCGATGCCTGCCTGCCGTTGAGCCCCCTGCGCCCCGTCACTGTTGCGGACCTCCTGCCGGTCTCCGCGACGGGCATTGTCTCCCGCCTCATGACCGGACTGCTCTCCACTCTCCGGGCGGGGCCTGCGGTCGTTTCGCTGATTGCCCCGGCGTTGGTTGCGGTTCCCGTTGTCCGGGCGGTTGCGGTTACCTCTGCGCTCGTTGTTCCCATTGGTCTTGTCTCCAGCCTCTGCTGAGGAGCCTTCCTGCGGTTTGTCCTGTTGCTTTGCGGAGAGGTTGTTGCCTCCGTTGTTGCCTCCGCCCTCTTCGCCGTTGGTTTTTTTCTTCTTTTTCCTCTTTTTCTTCTTGGCGTTGTCGAATCGGGTGATGCTCTCCTCGCCGATAACATTCACATATCCCGGATCCTGCTCTGTGCGACGGTTTTCGGTCTCTGGGGTGATGCGTTCGGGTTTCTTGCCGGCTGCATTGAGACGCAGTATCTCCTTGACTCTTGCAACGGGAAGAGTCACCATGTTCACCAACGAATTGGGCGTGGTGCTGAAACTCATTGTGCGGGCCAGAATGTCGGTCTTGACCAGGAAATAGTCGGCATCGGAAGCCTGAAGCGGAGCCGTGATCTTCGGGAACTCCTTGCGGGCATCGATGTAGTTGTCGAGCTCGTAGATGAGACAGCATTTTAGTTTGCTGCACTGCCCTGCCAACTTCTGCGGGTTGAGCGAGAGGTCCTGCGTGTGGGCTGCACCGGTGGTTACCGAGACGAAATTGGCCATCCATGACGCACAGCACAACTGCCGTCCGCACGACCCCAGACCGCCTATGCGGCCGGCCTCCTGGCGGGCGCCTATCTGTTTCATCTCTACCCTGATATGGAACTGTTCCGCAAACACCTTGATGAGCTCGCGGAAATCCACACGCTCGTCGGCTATGTAGTAGAATATGGCCTTTATCTTGTCGCCCTGATACTCCACGTCACCGATTTTCATGTTGAGGTTCATGTCGGCCGCAATCTGGCGCGAACGTATCATCGTCTCGTGCTCGAGGGCAATGGCCTCCTGCCAACGCTCTATGTCATAAGGCTTGGCCTTGCGGTAAATCTTCTTGAACTCACCGTTCTGCGGATTGAACCCCACGCGTCTCATCTGCTTGGCCACCATGTCGCCCGTGAGAGACACGATGCCTATGTCATGTCCCGGCGAGGCCTCCACGGCCACTATGTCGCCAACTTTGAGAGGCAGGTCATAGACATTCTTGTAGTAGCTGCGGTGGGTGTTCTTGAAGCGCACTTCGAATATGTCGGTCGGGGTAACGTCGGGGTAGTCGGCCAGCCAGTCTGTGGTATGGAGCTTGTAGCAGCTCTCGCACGGCTTGACGCTCACTTCGCCCTCGTTGTGGCAGAATCTGCAGCCCCGTCCCACGTTGAGCTCGCTTTTGCCGGGACCCTGTTTGTTGTCTGATATCTGTTTGTTTGTATCGTCGTTCATGAGAATATATAATTTGTGCAAAAATAGTAAAATTTTGCGGATAAACCTAATCCGGGCCCACTTGGGCTGTCCGGTTGGATTAGGTACATACAAGCCTTTCCGTAAAGAGGGGAAGCCCGCCAAGTCGGAATATTTTTTATCTTTGCGCGGCCGTAACGGCACCATTAAGAAAAAGACCGGTTCCCTTGCCGCCGACGGCTGTTTCTAAACCAGAGTCTGCAGACAGCTGTGGAAACGTTATGGGCCAGAATACGGAACAACGGCAAAGACAGAAAGGCATTTTTTATAAGGATATGATACTTGAAAGACTGTTTGGGTTTGACCCTGCGCATCATAACGTCAAGACAGAACTGCTTGCGGGTGTGACGACATTCATGACAATGTGTTACATTCTGGCAACCAATCCCGCAATACTCTCCACTACCGGAATGGACAAGGGGGCTCTCTTTACGGCCACGGCATTGACGGCGGCCATATCCACATTCCTGCTGGCAGTTATGGCAAAACTGCCTTTCGCACAGGCACCGAGCATGGGCCTCAATGCCTTCTTCGCCTTTACCATGTGCCTCTCCATGGGATTCTCATGGCAACAGTCTCTGGCCATTATGTTTATAGAGGGAATACTCTTCCTGTTGATTACACTGTTTAACGTGAGAAACCTCATAATGAAGTGCCTTCCGACCAATCTGCGCTATGCGATATCGACCGGAATAGGCATGTTCATAGCCTTCATAGGGTTCAAGAATGCGGGCATCGTGGTCTCGAATGCCGACACCTGTGTAAGCCTCGGAGAGTTCACTCCATCGTGCCTGTTGGGTATTCTGTCCATTGTTGTAAGCGCCGTTCTGTTGGTCAGACAGGTTAAGGGAGCTCTCTTCTACGGCATACTGTCAGCCACCGTGATAGGCATATTGGCCGGTGTGTCCGAGGTGCCTCAAGGCTGGATGCCGGTGTCGGCACCGAACAGCATGGCTCCCGTCTTCTGCAAGTTCGACTTCTCGGCCATCTGCAGTTTCAAGGCTGTGATGGTGATATTCTCTTTGTTGATAGTCAATATCTTCGATACTCTCGGAACCCTCGTGGGACTTGCCGACAAGGTGGGCATAACGCAACCGGACGGCTCCATACCCTACATGAAGGAGGCCATGATGAGCGATGCAATCGGAACTACCTGCAGTGCAATGTTAGGCAGTTCCTCCATCACAACCTATGTTGAGAGTGCATCCGGAATCTCCGACGGTGGACGCACAGGGCTTACGGCCGCTTTCGTGGCTTTGCTGTTCCTGCTCTCCATATTTTTTGCCCCCCTGTTCCTTCTCATTCCGAGTGCTGCCACAAGCGGTGCGTTGGTTATGGTGGGAGTGCTGATGATGGGCTCATTCAAGAACATTCCGCTCGATGACCTTACCGAGGCTTTTCCTGCGTTCGTTACAATGATAATGATGGTGCTGTGCTACTCGATTGCTGACGGCGTGTGCCTCGGCATACTGAGTTATGTGCTTGTCAAGGCCCTTACGGGCAGATGGCATCAGCTCAATGCAACTCTCTGGGCTCTGGCCATACTCTTTGTTGTCAATTACACCTTCGGATAGCAGGGCGGCACTTGCCGGCCCTAAAACCGGGGATCAGATTATACGACAGTCGGTTACCGATGTCGGTAACCGACTGTCGTATATATTCCGAGAGGACTCCTTTCCCGTCACAGAGACTACTCAACCTCCTTCAGTATTTCGCCGTTGTCCAACACTACGGCACGTTTCCAGTTGTCATCGTAGCCTGGCTGTTCGGGATAGGCTGGCACTCGGTCATCATATCCGTTGGTGACGAATCCTTTCTCGTCCTCGATTTTGATGTTGCCGTCAATGTATTTGACCATCAGATATTTGTCCAGTTCGCACCACTTGTCGAACAGAGCCTGCGCCTTGTGTGTCGAAAACTCCGTAATGGCCTTGCGCTGTTTCGCTCCCGTCATGGCTGCAAAGCGCAGGTCAGCCTCGGTGACCTCCTTCAGAGCCTCTTTTTCCCAGGTGTCGGCCACATTGCGGACCTTGGCTCCAATCTGGTTGTAGCGCAAATAGGCAAACTGTGCCACTCGGTTGAATATCCAGAACGAAGCCTCGGAGGAGTACTCGAGCATGTTTCCGTTCTCCTCGCTCAGACACCACGGTACCTCGGTCGTGCCGCAGTATATGGGGGTAAGACAGGAGGTTCCTGCATCGTCCACACCGAACCACAGCACTCCGCCCACAGGGTCGGGCAGGTAGTCACGTGCCTGGGCCACAAACCAGAAACCGGTCTGCTGTGTCGCCGTGGCACGCTCGTTGGTATATGTCGCCCCTTCGTATTCGAACGACATCGGACGCCAGCGGTAGGGGGTACCTACACCTGCCGCCCCTATGTCGGTGGTCATGTCCATGGGGGTGCCTTCATAGTGGTCGCGCATTGCATCGAACATCTGTTTGGGCGAGATCTTTTTGTCGGGCTTGATCCACAACGGCAGACGGTTCTGAGGGTTGTGTCCGAGGGCATAGTCGACATATTTGCCCATGTCGGCATTGAATGTGTTGAAGAATGCCCACACTCGTGCGTCGCATCCGCGCATGCCACTGAAATTCAGCGGGCAGTAGGCATCGGCAAAGCTGAAATTCTCGTCACTGCCCGAATAGTATCCCATTTCGCGGGCGAAACTGATTACGTCCGGAGCATAGATGCAGTTCTCGGGGTCATTGAGCGGAAACTGCGTAATGCGTGCCTGGTTGGCATGGGCACAGATGTAGCCGTCGGGAATGCGGCGTGCCACCCATACTATACCCTTGTTCACATTCTTGCCGTCCACCATTCTGCAACCCTTGCCTATCATCTCGAAAATCCAGGCCTCATCCTTGTCGGCAATGGAAAAAGACTCGCCCTCAGAGGGATAGCCGTATTCGTTCGCAAGCGAGACAATGATGTCTATCGCTTCGCGTGCCGAAGAGGCTCTCTGCAGGGTGATGTATATCAAAGAGCCGTAGTCGATGAGTCCCGTGCTGTCTACAAGTTCCTCACGGCCTCCGTAGGTTGTCTCGGCAATGATTACCTGACGGTCGTTCATGTTGCCCACCGTGGATGCAGTGCCGGCAATTTGCGGAATGGTTGTCAGGTAGCGGCCTGTGTCCCAGTCACGAATATCTATCGTGGCACCACGGCGCAACGATTTCGGGGCATTGTATTTGTAGAGCGCTCCGTAGAGCTGGTGCGAATCGGCGGCATACGACACCATTACTGAACCGTCCGTGGAGGCTCCTTTGGTTACGATGAAATTGGTGCAGGCATCCGAGTCATGGCTCGTTGCCAACAGCAGTGCCGTCAATGCGAGGAAAAGTCTTTTCATGTAGTACAAGTATCTTTTAGTTTGTGTGTCGTTCGGTGTTGAATGTCATTTTTGCACTTTTCAGTCCATTGCCCACGGCCTCAAGAGTCACTTGTCCGGCATTTTGGGTGGGGCGCATGATGACCAGTGCAGTGCCGTTGTGAAGGGCCTGGGTGTCATTGGAGAAGAGAGCGTCAGAGTAGTGGTCGCCGTGGTCGAAGGCATACAGCGAGGCCTCGCCCGAAACCTTCACGGTAACATCGGCCTGTGCGGTGGGCACTTTGCGTCCCTTGCTGTCAACGGCATAGACCTTGACGTATTTAAGGTCCATTCCGTCCGCTGTCCATCCTTCGCTCTCAGCCTCCAGTTTCAGCGCAACGGCCTTGCCGGTGGTTTCCAGTCTGTGCCGTGCCATTTCTTTGCCACCTGTGCGGGCTATGGCTACAATATTGCCTCCATTGCCGTAAGGGACATTCTTCCAGTAGATCATGTTGCGTTTGAGGATATTGCCGGTGTCGTTCTTCTGTATCCCGAGTGATTTGCCGTTCACCAGCAGTTCCACCTCCTCGGCATTCGTGTAGGTGAAGATGTTCAGTTTGCTGCCACGTGTCCTGTTCCAATGCGACGATACGGGCAGACGGCCTACTTCTACGTCGTTCCACACAAGGTTTTCATCCTCGCCGTCCACCACACCGATGCGCACCAGCGGTTCGTCGCTGTAGGCGCTTTTGATGAGGTAGGCTTGCGGATAGGGTTCGAGCGAATGTGAGAAGAACGAGTAGTTCCAGCCCTTCTTGGGCCAACCGTTCGATTCGCCCCAGTATTCCACGGCCCCCCAGTAGGCCAGGCCCACCATCTTGTCACGGTCCATACCGAAGAACGGGGGCAGAAGTTCGCTTGTGGTTGCCTCGCTCTGGTAAATTATAAGGTCAGGTTCGTACTGCAGATATTTCTGGTAATCAGCGTAGTTGTAGTTGTAGCTGGTCACTTCCGTTATAGGCGAGAGCTCGGGCGGACAGAAATAGGATTTGAAAATGGCATCGCGTCTCGTTATGGCATTTGCCCGCGAGGGATACATGGCCACAGTAGTCTTGCGGCTGCTGTCGTAACGTTTTACCAGTATGTCGAGTATGCGGTAGGTTGTTATTCCCCAGTCGCCTGTCGGGAAACCGATGAGGTCCTCCCTCATCTGCAGCTCGTTGCCGAGACTCCACATTATCACCGAGGGATGGTTGCGGTCACGCTTGATCCATTCGGGCACCATCTTGAACCAGATCTCCGTGAAGGGTTTGTGTCCGGGCCAGTAGGCATCGTCGCTCCATTTGTCCGTAAGCTCGTCCACGATGAGTATGCCGTATTTGTCGGCCAGTTTGATGAACGATTCGGAGTAGGGATTGTGCGATGTCCTTATGTGGTTGAAACCGAATGATTTCAGCTGTTTGAACAGACGCTCTATACCGCTGTCGAAGGCGGCTGCGCCCAAAGCACCGAGGTCGTGGTGGTTGGCGGCACCCTTGAGGAAGACTTTTTTGCCGTTGAGCAGAAACCCCTGTTCTTTGGTGAATTCCACGGTGCGTATGCCGAATGTCTCGGTGACACTGTCTATCGTCTTGCCGTCCTGTTTGACGGAGACCACGGCCGAGTACAGGTTGGGTGTCTCGCATGACCAGAGTTGCGGGGAGGCTATGTCGGCTGCGGGCAGGGGAACCTCCACCTTCTGCAGCCTGTTGCCTTTGGGTGCTGCTGTCCGGGTGCTGGCCACCTGTTCACCCGAAGGGGCGAATATCGCAGCCTCAATTTCTATGTCGAGGTCTGTCTTCGTTATGCCGTCCATCTCCACCTGTATCTGTACTTGGGCATTGTCAGCGGTAATATCGGGCGTGGTGATATAGACACCGTGGTGGGCTATCGAAACGGGGCTCTTCACCACGAAGTATACATCGCGGAAGAGACCTCCGCCGGTGTACCATCGCGAATTGCCTACGGTGGAGGCATAGACGGCCACTACATTGGGGCCTTCATAGTCTATCATGTCGGTGATGTCGACCTCGGTACCGATATATCCGTAGTCGATGCTGGCGGCCTTCTTGCCGTTGAACCACACTTCGCCCCAAAGCATTATGCCATCGAAATCAAGCAGTATTTTCTTTCCTTTCCATTCCGGACGGGCGCTGAACGTTTTGCGGTACCATCCGTCTGTGGATGCCTTGAAACCTCTGTCGGCACCCTCAGTCTCCACCCATGGCGCCTCTATCTGGAAATCGTGGGGCAGATCCAGCGACCTCCATCCGGAGTCGTCGAGAGAGGGGGATGCGGCGTTCTCAATCTGGCCGAGGTGGAATTTCCAGCCGAAGTTGAACAGTTCGTTTGTGCGCGGGTTGTCTGTCTGGCCAAGTGCTGCCAAGGGAAGAGCCAGCATTAGCAGAATCGATAACAGGGTTGTTCTTTTCATATATTTAGTTCTTTTAAGGTTGATTGTTCTATATCGCTCTCCGCATTCCGGACAGGGGCGTTGCCGTATTTGACGGACCGTAAATGCTGAAGTCCATGCCAAAGATAGGGAAAAACCATGTGCAATGCAATATCCGTTTTCTGATTCCGCCTTTCCGCACCGAATTCTCCAAAGAGACGGGGCGGAATGGTCGGACCAGTTGCTGTTCCGGCTGTTTTTTATTAATATTGTGTCGGATTATCGGCCGGGGTGAGAGGGAGACACCCATGCGGCGAAACGGATTGCCATGCAATGATACCATCTTCGGAGATAAAGGAGGCAGCCCTGCGGGCAGGGTTCGGGTTGTGCGGAATAACGCGTGCAGTGGAACTTGAGAGCGAACATGCCCGCTTTGTGGAGTGGCTTGGGGAAGGGTTCGGGGGCTCTCTGGACTATCTGGAGCGCAATGTGGAGAAACGTTTCGATGCATCCCTGTTGGTTGAGGGTGCAGTGAGCGTGGCTGTATGCGCCCTGAGTTACAAGAACGAGCTCTCATGCGGTTATCCTGCCGACGGGATACACCCCAAGGTGGCCTCCTATGCACAATATGACGATTATCATGACACCATACGCCGAATGCTGCGCCGTATGGCGGCCGAGTTGCGGCTCGATGATCGCGGGGTAGTGTGGCGTGGCTTTTCCGACAGTGCCCCTGTGGCTGAAAAGAGCCTTGCCGTGCGTGCGGGGCTCGGGGCAATCGGGCGGAACTCGTTGCTCATTACCCCCCGGTTCGGCTCGTTCGTACTGCTCGGCGAACTGATTTTTGCCGAACAGGTGGACGAGTACGACACGCCCATAGGGAAGGACTTGTGTCTCAATTGTCACCGGTGCATTGACCGTTGCCCGACACAGGCGATAAAGGAGGGGCGGATGATAGATGTTTCCAAGTGTATATCGCGCCTCACGGTCGAGCCGGGTATGGGAAACAGACCGACAGGCGACCTGCACGGCTGGATATTCGGGTGTGAAATATGCCAAAGCGGCTGCCCGCACAACAGACGCACACCGTTGTATTCCTCGGGTGTGTTGCGCAAGGAGAGTGAAAATGAGAAACATATGACGGCAGACGGGAAGAGGGCAACCGTATGTGACATGGAGGCGAAGTCTGCCGGAGGGCTTCACCGAAGGTTCTCTCCGCTTGAAATGTCTGTGGACGACTGGCTTGCCCTCGACGAAGAGGCATTTGCAAAAAAGTTCGGCCCCACGCCTTTGAAACGCGCAGGGCTCGAACGTCTGAAATCCAATGTGGCACAAATGGTCACCAATTGGTCTGAAAGATAGGCCGTTGCCAATCCCGGGGCAAGGATTGCCTCTCTGTTTTCGACCTATT
Organism: Tidjanibacter sp.; assembly: GCA_963640325.1. Taxonomy (GTDB): domain Bacteria; phylum Bacteroidota; class Bacteroidia; order Bacteroidales; family Rikenellaceae; genus Tidjanibacter. Next base: position 78,865 of record CAVHXY010000006.1, on the reverse strand, counting down.
CTGTAATGATTATACCCCCCATATTCTGTATCGTTACCCGCAAATGTCCGTCCTTGCCAACCTTGGCTTTCTTGACCTCCGTTTGGCGTTTGCTGTTGTCGTACATGTAAGAGACACTCTTGCCGGCCAGCATGGGCAGGTCAAGAGTAAGCTCCATAGCCTGGTCGGTACCGTTGATGCCTCCCACGAACCATTTTTTGCTGACGGCGTCCTGACGGGCAATGACGGCAAAGCGGGTCGGGTAGCCGTCAATGTACTTTGTGTCGTTCCATACGGTAGGAATCGCCTTGAGGAACTCGACCTCTGAATCCTTAAGTCCGTCGATGATATTCGGCGTGAGTGCCACGCAGTTGATGGACGACTGGTTGGTTATTGCCGTGGCCATTTCGAAGACGTTGCTTGTAAATCTCTGGTGACGGCTCTTGTTGTCCTTGCTGAAAAAATCGTTGAGCATCACTCCTCCCCAGTCGAAACTGGCGACCGCATTGCGGGAGAAGGGGTGCATGGCCATTTCAAAACCCTCCTGACGTGCATGGTGCTCGGTGAAGTAGACATTCTCGCTGGCCAAAGCCGCCTCCGAAGCCACATAGTTGGGATACATCCGCTCCCAGCCGCGCGGCAGTGTACAGCCGTGGAAAATGACCTGCAGCCCATAGTCGTTGGCATCGCTGAGTATGTCTTCGTACAGCCTCATGGTCTCCTGCTTGTCACCGCCGAAGAAGTCCACCTTTATGCCCGCCACATTGATGCTTTTGAGCCAAGCCATCTCCTTTTTGCGCTCTATGGCGTTGTTCATGATATTGCGCGGAGTCTGGGGCGCATCGTTTGCATATCCGTTGGAGTTGTACCAGAGCAGGAGCTGCGAGCCCTTCGACTGTGCATAGCGGGAGAGTTCCGCAATCCGCTCGCGTCCGATATTGACATCCCAGCAGGCATCCACGAGAATGTATTCGTAGCCGAAGCGGGCGGCAAGGTCAATGAAAGCCACCTGGTCTTCGTAGTTGATCGAGTTGTCCTGCCAGATAATCCAGCTCCATGTGTAACGGCCAGGACGGTACTCCTGAGTCGCCTCGTAACGGGGCGAGACCACATCGTAGGGGATGGTCGTCTCCACAATCGGGGCGAGCGTCTCCCCTATGGTGATGGTGCGCCATGGAGTTGTTCCCGGAAGGGAGATGCCGGCAAAGACGGAGCCGTTGCCGTTGTTCTCCAGCTCCTGCGGGAAAGCAATGGTGTAGCCGGTGGCAGGGGCGTAGTCCGAGAGACGTGAGCCGGCATAGTTGCTGTCCACTCCAGTCTCACTGACAAGCACCCAACCGTCTTCGCCTACTCTGAAGAGGCACGGGAAGGTGTAGCCTACGCTGTAGGCCGAAGCCGCATCCATAGGAGCATCTGCCGTGTACTCCTCCTCGTATGAGGGCTTGGAACGCTGCCATCCTGTCAGAGGGGTAATCTGCGGGCAGATGAAAGTGGTTGTCTTGGCGGGGAAGCGGAATCCGCTCGCCTCTGAATATATGAGTGCGCACTTGGGGTTGTCGTTCTCCTGACGGGGTATGCTGTAGCGGAAGGCAATGTCGTTGTCTGCCACAACGAATGTTACGGTAAAGCTCCGCTTGGCCCCGTTTACGAAACAGATGTCGGCGGCATTGGCCTTGAAATCCACGTGCGCCTTCTTGGTCTGCTTCATGTCATACTCGTTCTCATAGACGTACTCCTTTGACGAGGTTATAGCCAGTCCTTCGGTGAAATCCCCTATGTCCGCCTTGAAACCGAGTGCGGAGGGCAGGACCATCTCCTTGTCACCGTAGGTCACCGAGTAGCGGGCAAGACCGCCTTCGTCAGAGACTGTGACGGCCAGCTTTCCGTTGGGTGAGACAATCTTTACATCGGCACCCGCTGCGCCCATTGCTGCGCACAGGCAGAGACACATCATTGCTGTTTTCTTCATTCTGTCAAGTGTTTTAGGTTTTGTTTCCAAAGATATTCAATTGCTTTCGGATATTCGGCAGTATCTGCCGGAAAAATTTTCTGTGGCACAAGAACGAAGCGGAGAGATACCCTGCAAGGGCTTCTCTCCGCTTTTTCCATATTGTCAGTCCTATAAACTCTCTGAACTATAATGTCTGTGGCCTAAAGGAACGGGGTTTTTACCACCTGTGCCTTGAGAAGACGCTCGCGAATCTTGATGCAGATCCCGCTTCCGACCTTCATGTGGGCCGCATCCACATATCCCATGCCGACTCCCTCCTTGAGGCTTGGCGACATGGTGCCCGAAGTGACATGACCAATCACTTTGCCTCCGGTGTCGCATATCTCATATCCGTGGCGGGGCACTCCTCGGTCAATCATCTTGAAACCGACCAACTTGCGCGAAACTCCCTCGGCTTTCAGACGCTCCATTGCGGGACGGTCAATGAAATCCTTGCCGTCCACGAACTTGGTTATCCAGCCCAAGCCGGCCTCGATTGGCGATGTCGTGTCGTCGATGTCATTGCCGTAGAGACAGAATCCCTTCTCCAGGCGGAGCGTGTCGCGGGCCCCGAGACCTATGTTCTTGAGACCGTATGCCTTGCCGGCATTCCAAAGGGCCTCCCAAAGCTTGTCGGCATCCTTGTTGGCTACGTATATTTCGCAACCGCCAGCCCCCGTATATCCCGTTGCCGAAACAATGGCGGGTTTGATGCCGGCCACCTCTGTCACCTTGAATGTGTAGTATGTCATATCCTCCACGGGTTCGGGGCACAGCTCCTGAACAAGTTTCATGGCCAATGGTCCCTGTACGGCCAGCTGGCATGTCTCGTCGGAGAGGTTCTTCAACCCGTGTCCAGCCTCAAGCCCCATCTTTGCACCCTCGGTGCAGATGTGTTTCCAGTCCTTGTCGATGTTGGCGGCATTGACCACAAGGAGATATTTGTCGGCCTTGCAACGGTACACAAGGATGTCGTCCACGATACCGCCCTTGCCGTTGGGCATGCAGGAGTACTGCACCTTGCCGTCGAAGAGCTGTGCAACATCGTTGGTTGTGATGTGTTGCAGGAACGCAACGGCCTTGTCGCCCTCAACGAGTATCTCGCCCATATGGCTTACATCGAACACCCCCACACCTGCACGGACAGTGGCATGCTCGTCATTGATGCCGCTGAAAAGGATGGGCATGTTGTAGCCTGCAAACTCCTCCATCTTTGCACCGTTGGCAATATGGTATTTGGTAAAAGCTGTAGTTTTCATTTGTATTTCTGTTTTTTAGTCTTTCTTGATTGTCAGTTTCGGACAGCGGTGGAACTCTTTGGTGCGGTCGAAGAGGTAGCGGTATGTGGTGTGCATCTTGAACCGCTCGGCACAGACATAAGTCTCCACCATGCGCATCATTACGGGATTGAAGTCGCCCACCCATGCCAACTCAAGGCTCTTGTAGTGGCGGGCCTTGTCGTGTACCACATCCTGCTCAAAGGCATGGATTATGCCCGATTCGATGCCACGGCCCTGGAACTCGGGCGTTACGCCGAATATGAGGCCGAATATGCGGTCGGCCTTGTGAAGTTTCATCTTCAGAAGGAACCTCAGCTTGTTGATGAGGCAGAAGTTGCCCTTGAAGCAGCCTATTACGCGGTTCAGGTCGGGAATCATTATGTAGAAGCCGATGGGCTTGTCCTCATAGTATGCAAAGTAGATGAGGCGCGGGTCGATAATCGGGCGCAATGAATTGAAGAGAGTCTGCGTGTCCTCTTTCGAGAAGGGCTTGACACCCGTGAACTTCGACCATGCCTTGTTGTAGATTTCACGGAAATACTCGGGCAGGTTGGCGTAGTCCTTCTTGGTGATGTGCTCGAAACGGTATGCGGGATTCTCGCTCAGGCGCTTCTGCTGGTTGTACACGGCCTGGCTCAATTGCCCTGCCTCCAGCTTTCGCAGATAGGTGTGCTGGTTGAAGTATGCCTGGAATCCGTAGTTTTCGAACAGTTTCTGGTAGTAGGGGAAGTTGTAGGGGTTCTTGTAGAGGGGCTGGCTGTCGAATCCCTTTACCAGTACACCCCACCAGTCGTCCCTTGCACCGAAGTTTATAGGGCCGTCCATTGCCTCCATGCCTTGTGCTGCGAGCCACTCTCTGGCGGCATCGAAGAGCATGTCGGCAACCTGCTGGTCATCTATCGACTCGAAAAATCCGCAACCGCCGGTGGGCTGTTCCTCCAGGGCGGCCTGCTCCTTGTTGTAGAATGCCGCAATGCGTCCCACTATCTTCCTTCGCTCATCCCTCACTACCCAGCGCACGGCCTTGCCGTTCTTGAAGAGCTGGTTCTTGTCGGGATTGAAGACATCCTTTATATCGTTGTCCAAAGGACAGACCCAATAGGCATTGCCCTTGTAGAGCCTCTTTGGAAAGTTAAGCCACTCTTTCTCCTGTTTGGGCGAGGAGACAAGTTCAAGTGTGAAGTTGCTCATAGTTTCATGTTAACTTTTGTGGTTCTTGGAAGACAAAGATAAGAAACAATTTCTTAATTTTGTGAAAAACGTAACGGGTTAATTGAATAACGACTGAGAAATAAACGGGATATGAAAGAGTTTTGCAACACGGTGGAGTACGAGTCGCTCATGAAACACAGAATCTGCAACATCCTGCTCATCTGCAGCAGCTATGACGGATTCGTGCTTGAGGAGGACGGCCGTATAGATACGCGCATTTCACGGGAGTACAACGAGTTGAACTTGAGCAACCCTCCTGTCATAAGGCGTCTTGCATCGGCTGCGGCCGCGCTTGAACTGCTCGAGACGGAGAGCGATTTCGATTTGATAATCACCATGTACAACGTGGGCGAACTCGATACGTTCACATTCGCAAAACGTGCGAAGGAGATGCATCCCGATATCCCTATTGTACTGTTGGCCAGCTACTCTCGTCTGGTGCACGCCAGAATCACCGAGAGCGACACCTCTTCGCTCGACTATATCTTCTACTGGAGCGGTTCGATGGACCTGATAATAGCCATCATCAAGCTTGTGGAGGACCGCATGAATGCCGATCACGACATCTTCAAGGTGGGCGTGCAGGCCATTCTGCTTGTGGAGGACTCCATAAGGTACTACTCCACCTATCTGCCGGCCATCTACCGCATCGTGCTGCGGCAGTCCATCGATGTGCGCGAGGCGCTCAACGAACAGCAGCAGAAACTGTGCAAGCGTGTGCGCCCCAAGATACTGATGGCCACCAACTATGCCGATGCCGTGGCCCTTTATGAGAAATACCGCGAGAATCTGTTGGGTGTGATATCCGATGTGGGCTTCGTGCTGCACAAGGGCGATGCCCCCGAGAGCGAGAAACTGGATGCGGGCATAGAGTTGTGCCGCATGATAAAGCACAACGACCCGCAGATGCCGTTCCTGCTGCAGTCCTCGCAGAAGAACATGAGCGAGACGGCACGCGAATTGGGTGTGGGCTTCCTTGTGAAGAACTCCAAGACGCTGCTCATCGAACTGAGTGAATATATAAGCAGTGAATTCGGCTTCGGCGACTTCGTGTTCAAGGATCCGGTGTCGGGCAATACCATAAAGAGGGCACGGGATTTGCGGGAGTTGCAGTATATGCTTGATGAAGTGCCCGACGATGTATTGGCGGCCTGCGCATCGCGCAACCTGCTCTCCAAGTGGATGCTGTCCCGGGGACTGTTCGCTTTGGGCGAGGAGTTCAAGAGGGTGCCTACAAGCCATTTCGATACTGTGGAGGAGATGCGCCGCTATATAGTGGACCGCATAGAGAAATACCGTGAGCTGATGGGAAGCGGAATAGTGGCCAAGTTCGAAGACGGGACCTACGACGAGACCATCTGGTTTGCACGTATGGGCGACGGTTCGCTCGGCGGCAAGGGCAGAGGCCTTGCATTCTTGAACCGCATGCTGCACAACCACGACTCCTACCACAAATATGAGGGCACGACCATAACGATTCCGAGAACGGTGGTCATTGCAACCGACTATTTTGACCAGTTCATAAGCGAGAACGGGCTCAAGAATGTCATCAATGCCGACATGACCGATGACGAGATCCTCTCCGAATTCGTATCCTCGTCTCTGCCGCAGGAGCTTGTGAATAGCTTGAAAGTATATCTCAACTACACCAAGGGTCCCTTGGCCATAAGGTCGAGCTCCAAGTTGGAGGATTCGTATTATCAGCCCTTTGCAGGAATATATTCCACCTATATGATTCCCTATACGGAGCCCGTGAGGATGCTCCGCATGTTGGGCAAGGCCATAAAGAGCGTCTATGCTTCGGTCTATTTTGCGGCAGCCCGTTCGTACATTACGGCCACTTCGAACGTTATCAGCGAGGAGAAGATGGCTGTGGTGATACAGGAGGTGTGCGGCAGTGAGCAGGACGGCTTCTTCTATCCCACCATATCCGGTGTGGCCCGCTCGGTGAACTTCTACCCCATTGGCGATGAACGGCCCGAGGACGGTGTGGTGAAGATTGCCTACGGTCTCGGCAAGGCAGTGGTGGAAGGGGAGAAGGTTCTCCAGTTCTCGCCGCGCTATCCCAAGAAGATACTGCAGCTCTCCACTTCGGAACTTGCCCTGCGTGACACGCAACGGCGGTTCTATGCGCTTGACCTGCGCCCCGAGGAGTTCAAGATATCCAAGGACGATGCGGTCAATATTGCCCGGATGAACATCAACGAAGCCAAGCATGCGCGCAATATGCGTTTTGCAGCCTCCACCTGGGATCAGCAGAGCGGATATCTCTCCGATTCGGCTATGGGGGAGGGCTACAAGGTGATAACCTTTGCCCCGGTGCTCAAGTACGACATGATGCCTTTGGCCGAGATTCTGCGCGACCTGCTGAAGGTGTTCCAGGATGAGATGCACTGCTGCATAGAGATGGAGTTCGCGGTGAATATGGATGTCCCCGAAGGAGAGCCGGTAAAGTTCAATCTGCTGCAGATACGCCCCATTGCCGACGAAACGGAGAATCTCCACTACGACTGGGACGGTCTTGACAAGAACGATTGCGTAATATATTCGGAGAATGCCCTCGGCACTGGCGAGGTGAGCAATGTGTGCGATATAATATATGTCAAACAGTCGGCATTCGACTCGTCCAAGACCGAACGTATAGCGCAGGAGGTGGCTGAGTTGAACGAGAAACTGCGCAAGGAGAAGCGGGGGTACATACTCATCGGCCCCGGACGGTGGGGCTCGAGTGATCCGTGGCTCGGTGTACCTGTCAATTGGGCGCATATTTCGGAGGTGCGTGTGGTCGTGGAATGCGGTTTGGACAATTACCGTGTGGAACCGAGCCAGGGCACGCATTTCTTCCAAAATATGACGGCATTCGGCGTGGGCTATCTCAACGTTGCGCTGTATGACGGGGTGGATATCTACAACGAGACGGCGCTCAATTCGTTGCCGGCATGCGAGGAGACCGAGTATGTGCGCCATATAAGGCTCGATGACCCCATGTCGATATTCATAGACGGAGTGAACAACAAAGGCTTTGTGAAGCTCGTGGAGTAGCGATAAGCGGGGCAGCTGCCCCGGAGAGAGCACGAGGGAGGGCGATGGAATCTATCGGTCACCCTCCCTCGTTTTTTGTTCCCGTGCGACAATGCTTTCATCGGGCACAGTCACTGCACTGGGCTAATAGAGCGAAGAACTCTTTTTGCCATGGAGCTCAATGCCCTTCTTCTCCTGGCTGACACCCTGCTTCTTTTCGTGCGAAACGGCGAATGCCCTTACCGTGATGGTCTTTGTGTATTCGCGGGGCAAGGAGATGCGTATCGCAAAGTTCGAACCGCCCTGCAACTGCGTGAATGAGAAGTTGTCGGTCTCTATCCCGAAGAAGCTGCTTGCCGACGAGGCGTCCTTGTGGAGGACGGAAACACGGAGCTTGTCGTCGGACATGTCGGACGAGAGCAGGAATCCGTAGTCTATGATTCCGGCAGTTTCGCTCAGAATCTCCCCTTCGAGCGTGCATGAGCCTTCGTAGTACGAAACGGCCGAGAGCATTACCCGTGGTGCATGCGCCTCGTTCGGTTCGGTTGAGGCGGGGGATGTAACAGAAATCTCGTTTGAAGTCTTGTGGATGCGTGGTGTCGTGGGGCTTTTGCCGGATGCGCAGATGGCGGTCGCCAGAGCGACCAGTGTCAATAATCGTTTCATGGTATTGCTTGTTTTTGTCGTGTTCTCAAATATAAATAAATATTTTATGAAAAACAAACGATAAATGCAAAATTTTGTCTTGCCGCCGGGGCCTCTTTGCGGTTCCATTGTCAAGAGACTGTGTCTGCGGGAAAGAATATGCTGCAAAATGGGACGTGGCATCAGCGCAATTGAGCTCAGTGAAGGTCGTCCGTCGGGAAACGCGCTAAAATACGTGCAGACGCTATGCTGTGGCTTCCAGTGTGTTGCCTTGAAAATGGCGCATTGGGAAATATTTAAAAAGACAATGGGGAAGATTCACATCTGCCCCATTTCATCAGGTTAGGTTAGTTAGGTTAATGAGGTACGGGATTGCTCCTGTAAAACACCAATACAAAGATAGTGTTTTATTTTTAATTGATTCAAAAAAAATCAAATATTTTTTTCTCTGTTTGATATTTTTTTATTTATGCTCGGATTTTGTTTGTGGGCGCTTTAATTAGCATGTTGAACGGACGAAACCAAAATGCTTTGACGGACAAATAGAAAGGACCATCCGCCACACTTGGTCGTGACGGATGGTCCCTCTGTTTTCAAATGCCCTCTTTGGGCGAGCCGGTCGGTTAGTAGCTTATTGCGAACAGTACTCTGCGGTGTGACGGTTTGCCGGAGTAGATGCACTTGCCCTCCTCCTCCTCGCTGTCGAACGGGATGCAGCGGATAGTGGCCTTCGTCTCCTCCTTGATTGCGATTTCGGTCTCTGTCGTACCGTCCCAGTGGGCTGAGATGAATCCTCCCTTGGTCTTGAGCACCTCCTTGAACTCCTCCCAGGTGTCCACCTTGGTGATCATGCCGTTGCGGAAGTCGAGCGCTTTGCGGAAGATGCTCTTCTGTATGTCATCGAGAATGTCGGCCACGGTATTCTCTATTCCTTCGATGCTTACATTCTCTTTTTCGAGAGTGTCGCGGCGCATGAGTTCCACTGTGCCGTTTGCCAGGTCGCGGGGACCGACAACCAACCTTACGGGAACTCCCTTGAGTTCATGCTCGGCAAACTTGAAGCCCGAACGGACATTGTCGCGGTCATCTATTTTCGTGGAGATTCCCTTCGCCTTGAGCTTGTCGGCTATCTTTTCCAATTCGGCAACAATGCTCTTTAGCTCTTCTTCGCCTTTGTAGATGGGGATGAGCACCACCTGAATCGGAGCGAGCTTGGGCGGCAGTACCAGGCCGTTGTTGTCCGAGTGCGCCATGATAAGCGCACCCATCAGACGGGTCGATACGCCCCACGAAGTTGCCCAGACATATTCGAGTTTGCCGTCGCGGTTGGTGTACTGGACATCAAATGCCTTTGCGAAGTTCTGTCCGAGGAAGTGGGCCGTGCCGCTCTGCAGCGCCTTGCCGTCCTGCATGAGGGCTTCGATGGTGAATGTCTCCACGGCACCTGCAAAACGTTCGTTGGCGCTCTTGCGTCCCATGATTACGGGAACACCCATATAGTTCTCCACAAAGTCGGCATATACGCGGATCATCTTCTGTGCCTCGGCCATGGCCTCTTCGCTTGTTTCATGTGCCGTGTGACCCTCCTGCCATAGGAACTCAGCCGTGCGCAGGAACAGACGGGTGCGCATCTCCCAGCGTACCACGTTGGCCCACTGGTTGCACAGGATGGGCAGGTCACGGTAAGAGTGTATCCAGTTTTTGTATGTGTTCCAGATGATGGTCTCCGAAGTGGGGCGCACAATGAGCTCCTCCTCGAGTTTGGCATCGGGGTCTACTACAACGCCGTTCCCGTCGGGCGAGTTTTTCAGACGGTAGTGGGTTACTACGGCACACTCCTTGGCGAAACCCTCCACATGGCTCGCCTCACGGCTGAAGAACGATTTTGGGATGAACAGCGGGAAATAGGCATTGCTGTGCCCTGTCTCCTTGAACATCCTGTCCAGTTCGTGCTGCATCTTCTCCCAGATGGCATATCCGTAGGGCTTTATCACCATGCAGCCCCTAACGGCCGAACTCTCGGCCAGACCGGCCTTTACCACCAAATCGTTATACCACTGCGAGTAGTTCTCCTCGCGTGAAGTAAGCTCTTTCAACTCTTTAGCCATAATCTGCGTTTTTTTCGAAATATGACGCAAAGATAATTTTTTTCGCCGATAAGTGGAATAAATATTGAATATTGTATGGCTATTTGGGATGTGTTTACTAATTTTGGTCGCCGTCTCGGCTTTTTTCTCGGTGTCAAGCAACAAAATACGGGGCAGAATCATCATAGAATAAAAGAGAGGGGGAAAGTCCCGTGAGGTGGCGGATGGAGTTCCGCAGTGCGGACGGGGAATGTTTGGGATATATCGTGAGCCTAAGGGCTTCCGGTATGCAAACAACAGGAAGACAGAAAAGAACAAAGAAACGGAAAAACAGATAGGTTATGAAACGCATGATGAATTCAATGACAAAGGCAGTCTTGCTGCTCTTCGCATCGGCGACACTCGGCGGATGCGGGACACAACTGCTTACGGCATCCTATGCAGACGATGATTTGTATGCAATAAACAGCCGGAGATCAAATACAGTGACTATCCAGCAGAAGACAGTCACCACACCGGTGACCGCCACTTCCGACCTTTCGGAGATAGACAACATACTGGGCACGACTTCATCGTCAGCAAGTGACGATTTGCTGGTTACGGACTACAGGACCGCATATCAGAACCGTCTGGACGGGCAGTCGTCCATAACATACAACACGGCTGCGAGCTATACCAACTATCTCAACAGCGACTCCTATTATGCCACGCTGAACTACGACCCCAACTATTACAACGTTATGGTTGTCGGTGACAATATTTGGGTTGAACCCAAGTACATTTCCTCCATGTTCGGTACCTGGGGCCGTCCTTCGTGGGCTTGGGGCTTCGGCGCAGGCTATTTGAGCGGATTGTATGCGTGGAGCTCCTGGGATTCGCCCTATTGGTGGGGAACATCCTATTGGAGCTCGCCCTATTACCACAGATGGTACTATGACGACTGGTACTGGAACCGTCCTTACTATTGGGGCGGATATCACCATCACTACTATTCCCATCATTATGGTCCTCGTCCGTGGCATTATGGCGGAGGATTCGGACCTGGCGACAGATTCAGAAACAGACCGGGATTTGCCGACATCCGTCGTCCGGGTGGCGGAATGCGCCCCGGAACAACGGGCATGAGACCTCCCATTGGCAGAGGCACTCCCTCGGGCAACAGGGACGGCAGTCCGACAGGCACGTACCGTCGCAACGGAAATACCGGCACAATCGGCTCCGGAACGGGCGGCGCACACTATGGTGGCGGGTCTGCATCCGGCAGGGATACCGGCAGTGGGCGTTCGGCCGTATCCTCTGGCAATGGAACCTCGGCATCAACAGCCGTAAGGGGTGGTGGCGTGAGCAGGGAAGTCCGCAACGGCTCCGCTGCCAACAGCGGTACTCGCAGTACCTACAGCAACGGAACTCCCGGCAAGTCTTCCTCTGCAAACAGCTCGGGCAACACGGTACGCCGCAGCCCTTCGGGCAGTGGCCAGAGCGGTTCGTCAAGCAGCAATACCGGTGTGAGACGCAGCTCCTCAAACGGTTCGTCAAGCAGTTCAGCTGGCAGAAGTTCTTCGGTGCGCCGCAGCTCATCGGGTAGTTCGTCGGGCAGTTCTTCGTCCTCGAGCAACAGCTCGGTGCGTCGCAGAAGCAGTTCTTCGTCGAGCGACTCATCAGGCAGCTCCTCCTCGTTGAGCAGGTCCTCGTCCTCGAGCAGGTCTTCGTCATACGGAAGTTCTTCGCGAAGTTCCTACTCGTCGGGCAGCTCGTCCCGCAGCAGCAGCTTTTCATCGGGCAGCCGCTCCGGAGGTTCTCGTGGTGGTGGCATGTCGTCGGGTGGCGGTTCGGCATCGCACAGACGATAAGCCTATTGTTGTATGGCAGAGAGTAGGAATCAGAATTAAAGAATAGGAAAAGATCATGAAAAAGATATTTATTTCGGCCCTTGCCGTAGCGATGTGCTCGCTGTCGGCAGTGGCTCAAAACGGATTGTTGTTCAACAATACCTCCAGCGACATAATGCAGGCTACCGACATGCTCGACGCCTCGCGTGAAAACAGCGGTTACATGACGGCACGTGCGGCTGCTATGGGCGGTGCCTTCTCCTCATTGGGGGCAGACCTCTCGTCCATGGCGCTCAATCCGGCAGGTTTGGGCATGTACCGCAGTTCGGAGGTGGGCTTCACCATGTCGGTGTCGGACAACAGGACCTCCAGCATGATGAATCTTGCAGAGACGGGCAAGACCCGCTTTGCGTTCAACAACTTCGGTGTCGCCATGAAACTGTTTGAAGATGACGATTCGAGCGTGGTGATAGGCATTGCCTACAACCGTCAGGATGACTACAACTACAAGAGCCGTTATTCGTTGGGCAGTCTCAGTTCTTCCATTGCCGATGTGTTTGCATATCAGATGACGGGTGTGAACGCCGCTGACCTTGACACGTCGGCCGATCCCTACAACAACACTGCCATAGGTCTTGACCAGTGGGGCGGCATCATGGCCTACAATACATATCTCATCAACAACGAGAGCTACACCGACTTCTACTATTCGGCTTTGGAGACCGACGCCGTCGCTGATTCGTACATGGATATAATCCACAAGGGCAGCAAGGGCGAATATGATTTCTCGTTGGGAGTAAATCTCGAAGATTTCATCTATTTCGGCGCTACGTTGGGTATTCAGGACATCTACCACAAACGTGACTACTTCTATACGGAGGATTTCTCGGGTCAGAGCAGTGAACCTTACGTGCAGTACATGGGCTACAACCCGTACTCCATCGAATCGGGGCTGGGTGTCAATCTCAAGGTCGGTGCCGTAGTGCGTCCCGCCGGTGGGTTGAGGATAGGTGTGGCTCTCCACACCCCCACATACTACTCGATGGACAAGAGCTATGTGGCCTCCATGTGGAGCAAGTATACGGACGAGATAAACGAGTACTATGCCACTTCTCTGGTGTATGACTATATGTATGAGTACAACACACCGGCCAAGATGCTGCTGGGTATTTCATATACATTCGACCAGTATGCCATCCTTTCGTTGGACTATGACCGTGTGTGGTACCAGGGTATACGGACCTCCGATTCGAGCCGTGAGTACAGAAACTACATAAAGGCAACAGCCAAGGATAATTTCTATGGTGCCAACAACGTGCGTGTGGGTCTGGAACTCAAGCCGGCGCCCTACTTCTCGTTGCGCGGCGGATACTCCTATTACGGTTCGCCCTACAAGAAGGAGCTGCAGGATGCGGGATACTATTTCAATTCGCCCATTGCTACCGAAACCAACAGCTACAGTGCCGGTTTCGGATTCCGCTTCGGCGGGGCGTCGCTTGACTTTGCCGCCGTGTTCTCGACGACCAACTACACCGATTACGATGTCTATTATTATAAGGTAAGTGACACGGAGGAGATAGCATCGCCCATCGTCAGGGACAACAAACTCAAACGTGGCATATACAGCATGTCGCTCTCAATTCCGTTCTAAAGCGGAGTGAATGTATCGCAGATAATTAGCGTGCATAAAAAGTCAAAGGAGGCGAAAGCCTCCTTTTTTGTTCTTGTAGGATTCGTGTTTGAAACCAGTGCCGTGTTGCGGACAGGCCGGGTGACACGGGCTGGGGTGTGTGGATAACGGAACAGGCGGAATCAGACAAGATGTCTGCTATTTCGGGGCGTGTCTGTAGAGATATACGGCTATCACGGCGAACACGATATTGGGCATCCACACCATGAGTGCCGGCATGAAGGGGCTGCTCTTCGCAATCTCTTCGCCCACGCGTCCGAGCAGGATGTAGGCAAAGCAGAGTCCCAATCCCATGCCGATAGGCACACCCTGACCGCCACGCGATTTGCGCGACGACAGCGAAACGCCTATCAGGGTGAGGATGAATGTCGCTATGGGGTAGGAGAATCGTTTCTGCCGTTCCACCAGACAGTAGGGCACCATGTCCGAACCTTTGGCGCGCTGCTGGTCGTAGAATTCGTTCAGCTCACGGTACTTCATGGTTGTGATAAGGTCCTCTACCTTGCCCAACTCGGTGATGTTGAGGTTGATGAGCGTATCGAGCCCCTCTTTTACCTCGTAGGTCTCGTTGCCTTCGCTGTCGAACGAGCGGGTGATGTACTTGGCCGCACGCCAGTTGCCGTTTATTGTGTCGTAAGTGACATCTGCCGCCTCCAGTGCCTCCACAATGGTGCTTCCGTCATAGTGCTCGATGGTGAGGTAACCGGCATTTTTGGTGTCGTATGTAAAGTTGCGGATATAGGCAAACGTGTTGGGGTATATCTGCCGGAATATGTTTGGTTCGTACTTTATAAAACGGTTCTTCTTGAAATACTTGCTCTGGAACTCCACCCGCTGCTCGTTGGCTACCGGAATGACCTCCATGTTGAGGAATATCGAGAAGAGGGTTATGACTGTGGCCGACAGGAAGTAGGGCCACAGCAACCTGTTGAAGCTCACTCCGCTCGAGAGAATCGCAATGAGCTCGGTCTGTGCCGCCATCTTGGAGGTGATGAATATTACCGAGATGAAGGTGAAAAGACCGCAGAAGAGGTTTATGAAATAGGGTACGAAATTGACATAGTATTTGAAGATGACGGCTTCCAGAGGAGCCTTCATCTCTATGAAGTCGTCGATCTTCTCCACTGCATCGAATACCACCACCACAAGTATTATCAGCGCAATGGCGAATATGAAGGTCCCGAGGAACTTCTTGATGATGTACCTGTCGAGTATCTTTATGCCGAGCTGGTTTCTTCTCATGGTGATTGCGGTGTTTTTTCTTACAGACGAACAGAGAGTTTTGCGACCGTCTCGCGTTTCCAGTCGGTGAACGTGTCGTCGAGAATATGGCGGCGAGCCTCCCTTACCAGTCTCAGATAGAACGCGATGTTGTGCAGCGAAGCAATCTGGGCTGCCATCATTTCGCCGGCAATGGTGAGGTGGCGCAAGTATGCCTTGGTGTAGACCGTATCGACGAAACACTCCCCTTCGGGGTCGATGGGAGAGAAGTCATACTTCCACTTTTCGTTGCGTATGTTTATGGTGCCCTGCGAGGTGAAGAGCATTCCGTTGCGTCCGTTGCGGGTGGGCATCACACAGTCGAACATGTCCACTCCACGCTCTATGCACTCCAGTATGTTCGTGGGGGTGCCGACTCCCATCAGATAGCGCGGACGGTCCTTGGGCAGGATGTCACTCACGAGGTCCACCATTTCGTACATGCTCTCCGTGGGTTCGCCGACTGCAAGACCGCCTATGGCATATCCGTCGGCATTGAACTGCTGTACGAATTCGGCAGCCCTGGTACGCAGGTCGGGATAGACGCAACCCTGCACAATGGGGAACAGTGATTGGCGGTGGCCGTATTTCTCATGCGAGTTCTCGTATCTGTTGAAGCACCTCTCGAGCCAGTGGAGCGTAAGGTCGAGCGACTTGGCGGCATAGCTCCAGTCGGACTGTCCCGGCGGACACTCGTCAAAAGCCATCATGATGTCCGCACCTATGCTGCGCTGCGTGTCGATTACGCTCTCGGGGGTGAAGATGTGTTTCGAACCGTCTATATGTGAACTGAAACGGCACCCTTCGCTTGTGAGCTTGCGGCACGATGCCAGCGAAAATACCTGGAATCCGCCGCTGTCGGTGAGGATGGGCCTGTTCCATGAACAGAACTTGTGCAGTCCTCCGGCGGCTTCGAGCACATCCGTGCCGGGGCGCAGGTAGAGGTGGTATGTGTTGGCGAGGATGATTTGCGCCTTGGCCTCAGCCTCCACGTCACGATGGAAAATACCCTTGACGCTTGCCGCAGTCCCCACCGGCATAAATATCGGAGTCTCAATCTCCCCGTGTGGGGTGGACAACAGCCCAGCCCTTGCCTTGCAGCTACCTGATGTATGCTTCAGAGTGAATTCCATCTGTCCTAAAGGATTATAATCCGACAAATGTAGCGAAATTCCTGCTTTTTGGCAAAAAATAGCTACATTTGCATGATGGATTTATGGGCCGCGCAAAACCAGTCTGTCGAGAGGGAAGGATTTTCACGAATGCCTGACACCATGGAGATAAGCAAATACATAGTTTTGACCGACAAGCAGATGATTGACCTTGTGCTTGGCGGTGATGACATGGCGTTCGAGGCGCTGTTCGACCGTTATAAGGATGCGGTCTACAAGCTCTATCTGGCCCGTACGGGTGACGGTGACGACTCCAAGGACCTTATGCAGGAGACCTTCATAAAGGTATTCCTGAATCTCGACAAGTATGACAGTGCCTACACCTTCGGACAGTGGATATACATCATTGCCCGCAATACGTTCATAGATTTCGTGCGCCGTCGCCGCGACGATGTCTCCATAAATTCATACCCGGAGACCATGCCGGGAGTGAGCCCTCTGGATACGGAGGCAACACCCGAGGAGAGCATTATCAACTTGCAGCGCAAGCAGCAGCTCGAACAGTACCTTGAAAAGATGTTGCCCAAATACAGGCGTCTCATCGAACTGCGGTTCTTCAAGGAGTACTCCTACGAGGAGATAGCCGCTGAGATGAAGATGCCGCTCGGTACCGTGAAGACCCAGATTCACAGGGCGCGTGGCCAATTGTGCAAGTTTATAACCGACAGCGATATATTACTATAATCGGATATGGAGAGAAAGAAAGACAGAAGCGGGATGGAGCGTTTGCGGAACTCCAGGGAGGTTAAGGAGTTGGGACGCATCGAAAAGCGGGCCATGGGCAATGTGTGGATAAGGAACATCGTCTTTGCGGTGAGCCTGCTGATAATCTGCGTCTTTTTGGTGCAGATAATGCTCTCGGTTTTCACGCGTCACAACCGCTACAAGGACGTGCCCGATTTCAAGGGCGTGCAACTCGTGGAGGCCGAACGTGTGGCACACCAGCACCGCCTGAGAATAGAGATCAACGATTCGCTCTATGTGCCGGCCTATGACGGAGGTATCGTACTTGAACAGAAACCGGCAGCGGGAACCAAGGTCAAGTCGGGCCGCAGGATATTCGTAACGGTCAATTCCTACCACCAGAAGATGGTGACCGTGCCTTATGTCACCGGCTACTCGTTGCGTCAGGCCAAGAACAATCTGGAAGGGGCGGGGCTGGAGATAGCCGAGCTCCGTTTCGTGGAAGACTTGGCGGCCAACTATGTGTTGGGCGAACGTGTGGATGGCCGTGAGGTGAGAAGCAACTCGGGAATACAGGTCGAGGCGGGCAGCGGTGTGGTGCTTACGATAGGCATGAATGCCGAGAATGCTACGGCGGCAATCCCTGACCTTACTGGATTGGGGGTTCATGATGCCAAGGGACGCCTTTGGGAAAACGGGTTCAATGTGGGTGAAGTCCGCTTTGACAATGATATAGACCTTTTGGAACAGAATTCTGCAAGGGTCTACAGGCAGTCGCCGCAGCCTGGCGAGTATGCCGGTCTCGGCCACAAGGTGACTCTTTTGTTCACTCTCGATGAAACCAAGGTGGAGAGCGGTGCGAAGGATGTGAAGGCCCTGCGTGCACGTCAGGCCGAAGAACGCCGTAAGGCGCAGGAGGAGGCGGCTCTCCTGGAGGCTGTCCAGGAAGAGATTGGTGAAACGGAGGGAGAGTAAGTCTGGGCAGGAACCGCAAACACGGACAGGGGTGAAACAGGAGAACGTGAATATGGCAGAGGTGTCGGGAGAGGCCGGAATGCATGGCGGCATAGCCATGCCGAAGGATTCGCAGCCGCAATGTGCGGAGACAGAGGCGCTCTTCGATGACGGGCCGGATGATTTCCTCGATGACGGGCCGGACGATATATTCGATAGCCGGGAAGGAGAGGGGGACCAGAACGGGATGTACGAGCATTTTGCCCTCACGGTAGACAAGGGGCAGAAGATGTTGCGCATCGACAAGTTCCTGGTCGACAGGCTTGAACACTGTTCGCGCAACCGCATACAGACGGCAGCGGACGAGGGGTGCATTCTTGTCAATGATGTGGCTGTGAAGTCGAACTACAAGGTGAAGCCTCTGGACCGCATCTCGATAGTGATGCCGTATCCGCGCCGTGAGGTGGAGATAATCCCCGAGGACATTCCGCTCGATATCGTCTACGAGGACGATGACGTGCTCGTGATAAACAAGCCGGCAGGTCTGGTGGTACACCCCGGACACGGCAACTACAGCGGTACGCTGGTCAATGCACTCACCTACCACCTGCAGGATCTTCCGCTTTTCCAGTCGGGAGACATGCGTGCAGGATTGGTACATCGCATAGACAAGAACACTTCGGGACTGTTGGTGACGGCCAAAAACGAGAGGGCCCATGCTTCGCTGGCCAAGCAGTTCTTTGACCACACCATTACGCGTCGGTATGTGGCATTGGTTTGGGGCGACTTCAAGGAGGACGAGGGCACGATAGAGGGCAACATAGGACGCAGTCTGCGCGATCGTCTGAAGATGGCGGTCTTCCCCGACGGCAACGGAGGCAAGCATGCAGTCACGCACTACCGTGTGCTCAAACGCTACGGTTATGTGACATTGGTCGAGTGCCGTCTGGAGACGGGGCGCACGCATCAGATAAGGGTACATATGGAGTATATAGGCCACCCGCTCTTCAATGACGAACGTTATGGCGGTGACCGCATACTCAAGGGGACCACATTCAGCAAATACAAACAGTTTATCGACAACTGCTTCGAACTGATGCCACGCCATGCACTGCATGCCCGTGTGCTGGGATTCGTGCATCCGGCCACCCGGAAGGAGATGCTGTTCGAGGCTCCTCTGCCTGCCGATTTTGCACAGGTGCTCGCCAAGTGGGATGCCTATGCCGTTTCGCGTGGGCAGGAGTAATGGCTCCTTGACAATAAAAACAGAAAAACATTCGCAATATGACAAACAGAACATTCATGATGATCAAGCCCGATGCCGTACAGGACGGAAACATCGGCGCAATACTGGACATTGTTCTCCGCAACGGGTTCAAACTGCTGGCCATGAAATTTATCCGTATGCCGAGGACCTTGGCCGAACAGCTCTATGACGTACATTCGGAGAAACCTTTTTTCGGGGAGTTGATAGACTTTACAGTCTCCGACGGAGTGGTGGTCGCCGTGCTTGAGAAGGAGGATGCAGTGGCAGAGTTGCGTCGGCTGGTGGGGGCAACCAATCCGTCAAAAGCTGCCGAGGGAACTTTGAGAAGACTCTTCGGACATCAGGCCGAGGCCAATGCCGTGCATGCTTCGGACAGCGACGAGAATGCCGCCCGCGAGGCCGCCCTCTTTTTCAGCGAGGCAGACTATGTGTACGGCCGATAATGGCGCAAGCGTGTAGCCGGTGCCGTATTCAGCGAAAGGGGTGAGACAGAAATAAAAAAGAGATAGCCGACATCGGCTATCTCTTTTTTATGGGTTTTCATATACGGAGACAGGAGTGTCAGCCGTCGTCTTCGCAGCAATGGTCGTGGCAATTCTCCTGGGGCAACTCTGTCTCAATGGTCGCATGCGAAATCCCCCTCTCCTTGAGGTGCTTGCGTATCTGTTCCTTTACCTCGGCCGCACGGTTGATGTCATCTATCACCACATGGGCCGTAAATGCGTTTTCTGTAGTGCTTAGGGCCCAAATGTGTATGTGGTGCACATCTTTCACCCCAGCCACTCCGTCCACGATTTCGTGTGCCACCTCATCGGTGTCGATTCCTGTCGGCACCCCGTCCAGAGAGAGCCGCAGGCTGTCCAGCAGCAAGTCGGCAGTGGATATCAGGATTATGACAGCCACGACAAGACCTATTATGGGGTCGATGACATTCCATCCCGTGTGTGAGATGACGAGTCCCGAGACAACGACCCCCACCGACACCAGGGCATCGGCCGCCATATGCAGGAATGCACCCTTGACATTGAGGTCGTGTTGTCGCTGGCGGAAGAACAGCAGGGCAGTGGCCGCATTGACAACAATACCCATTCCGGCTACAAGGGCTATCGTACCGCCCTCTATTTCAGTCGGGTTGCCTATCTTGCGGACACTCTCGGCCACAATCACCCCCACCGCCCCGAGCAGCAGACAGGCATTAAGCAGGGAGACGAGAATGGTCGATTTCTTGTATCCGTAGGTGTATCCGGCATTCGGTTTGCGCTGTGCCATGCGGAATGCGAACATGGAGAGAACGAGTGTCACCACATCGCTCAGATTGTGCCCCGCATCCGATATCAGTGCCATTGAGTCGGTGTGGAGTCCGTAGCCGAATTCCACGGCAACGTAGACGAGGTTGAGTATTATTCCCCATTTGAAGGCCTTGCCGAGATACTCGCTGTCTACCGCATGGTGGTGATGGTGCCCGTGTTCATGTCCGTGTTGTGCCGTCATTGTGTCTTCTCTATTTAAGGGACCGCCCTGCAGGGGCAATGCCCCTGCGAAAGCCTTGCCAATGGTTAAATTGTCGTAAATGTATATGTCTCTCCTGCCCGGGTGGGGATGTCATATGTGTAGCACTCCTTGAGAGACAGACCGTGAAGCTGTGCCCGTTCGCTGATCATGGGACGGGCAATTTGCTGCGTTGCGAATATCGGGTTCGGATTTTCGCCTTCAGCCTTTTGCAAGTCACCGTCCAGTGGAGTGTGGGTGCGCAGACGCAGGTTCCCGCCCGAATGGGAGATGACAGTCACTGCCTTGAGTCTGCCGCCTTCCCACTCAAGCGATGCTATTTCGAATCCACCCCTTGCACGCAGACCCTTTATGCAACCCTCCGGAAGGGCATCGGGCAGTGCCGGCAACAGATGGACGGCCTCGTCGTGGCTCTGCACGAACATCTCCGCAATGCCTGCAGTGCAACCGAAGTTGCCGTCGATCTGGAAGGGCGGATGCGCATCGAACAGGTTGGAGTATGTTCCGCCAGCCTGACCGCTCTGCCGTTCGGGCGGAACGAGAGTGAGCTGGTTGCGGATGAGTTTGTAGGCATGGTTGCCGTCCAGCAGCCGTGCCCAAAGACACACCTTCCACCCCATGCTCCAACCTGTGGAAGGATCGCCTCGCTGGATGAGGGTGTTGCGTACGCCTTCGGCAAGAACGGGGGTGCGGTATGGCGAAATCTGGTAGCCGGGATACAGTCCCCACAGGTGCGACACATGACGGTGCTTGTCCTGCGGGTCGTCCCAGTCCTCAAACCACTCCTGCAACTGGCTGTGCTGTCCGATCTGCATGGGAGGCAGACGGCGCTTGAGCATGGCCAGCGTGTCGCAGAATGCCGCATCCTCGTCAAGTATGGCGGCAGCGCGCGAAGTGTTCGTAAAGAGGTCGAATACCAGCTGGTTGTCCATCGTTATGCCACCGAAAAGGTTGCTTCCGATACTCTTCGGACCGTTCTCTGGCGAATTCGAAGGTGCCACCACCATGTAACCCGTATTGGGGTCTTCGACCAGAAAATCCACAAAGAACTCCGAGGCGCTCTTCATTATCGGGTAGGCCCATGCGAGGAAGTCCCGGTCACCCGAATAGAGATACCTGTCCCACAGATGCTGGCACAACCAGGCGTTGCAGGTTGGCCACACTCCGCAATAGGCACGGTCCACAGCGCCGTTCATGCGCCACAGGTCGGTGTTGTGGTGCAAAACCCATCCGCGGCATCCGTACATCTCCCGGGCGGCCTCCTGACCGTTTTCGTAGAGTTCGTATATCATCTGCATCATGGGCTGGTGCATCTCGCTCAAGTTTGTGATTTCGGCCGGCCAGTAGTTCATCTCCACATTTATGTTGGAGGTGTAGCGGCAACTCCAGGGCGGTGTCAGTTTGTCGTTCCAAATGCCCTGCAGATTGGCGGGCTGGCCACCGGGTTGCGAAGAACTTATGAGCAGATAGCGTCCGAACTGGAAATAGAGTTCCACCATCTGCGGATCGTGTGCGGTGGCGAACTCGTTTATGCGCACGTCGGTTGTCTTTTCGGCCTGGGAAGTGGAGCCTAGATCGAGCGACACTCGGTGGAAATACTTCCTGTAGGCTTCCGTGTGGTCATTCAATGCAGTGTCATATTTCTTGGCAGAGTTCTTCATGTATGCCTTGTTGCGGGCCACAGGGTCGGCCGAGATGTCGTGATAGTTCACGAAGTTGCTTGCCATGGAGATGTATATGGTTACAGTAGTCGCTCCGGTTACGCTCAGCAGGGTGTCGCATGTGGTTACCTTGCCACCCTGTGCTACCAGCTTGAGGTCGGCACGGAACTTCAATTTGCCGACTTGGGGCTCGGTTTTACCGTTGCCTTTGGTGATTCCCTGCATGAAGAGCGTATTCCGGCTTTCGGTGCCGCGCTCCACTTCCTGTGGACATGTGAACGACGCATCGAATGTCAGGTGCTTGGGCTGTGAGGCCGTGAGGCGGATTATGACAAGATTGTCGGCAAATGAAGTGAATGCTTCCCGTTTGTACTCCACACCGTCCACCGTATAGGTGGTTGTGGCTATGGCCCGGTCGAGATCCAGCTCCCTGCGGAAATCCCTGTAATGTTCGTGTCCGGCGAAATCGAGATGCAGACTGCCTACTGTCTGGTAGGGCATGCCGTAGCCGTTTTGGGAGAGGATTTTCTCGTCCGCCAACTCCTGGGCCTCGGCATAACGGCCCGAGAAGATGAGGGAACGGATCTCATCAAGGGCATATTTGGCCTCGGGATTGTAGTTCTGGTAAGGTGCTCCTGCCGAGACGGTCTCTTCGTTGAGCTGTATCTCGTCCGAAGCAGGATTGCCGTAGACCATGGCTCCGAGGCGTCCGTTGCCCAACGGCAGGGCTTCTACCCAGTGGACGGCCGGTTCGTCGTACCATAGCTTCAGGTCGCGTGCCCCTGCATGTCCCGCAAGAAGGAGCGCCAGGGAGAGCGTCAGAATCTTTTCAAGTCTTTTCATGCGTAAGTAGGTTATATGGATTAATAATGTTTGTCAGCAAAGATAATGAAAAATATCCTATGCAGGAGCAGAAAGGCATGGTAGGGGAGTGTCACGGGACAGCCTGAAGCAACGGAAACGGATGGAATTTATTAACTTTGCATTGTGGGCAAAGAGAGGGACACTCTCTGCCGGGCGGCAATGGCGGTGCTTACTGCAGTGCTGCCGCCCGAAACGGAAAGGGATTTTATGGAGGCTTTTCTTGATTATGGATATTGGGGTCTCTTCATCGGGACATTCCTTGCGGCTACGGTCATTCCGCTGGCCTCGGACGTGCTGCTGGTGGGGGTGCTCGCCATGGGCGGCGAGCCCGTCACGACCATAGCGGTGGCCACGCTCGGCAACTGGCTTGGAGGCCTCACGACCTATTGGGTGGGTTATGCGGGGCGCTGGGAGTGGATAGAGCGCTGGTTCGGGGTAAAACGCGAGACGATGGAACGGCACCGCGAACGTGTGGCCAAGTGGGGGCCTCTCATGGCATTGCTCACTTGGGTGCCTGCGATAGGCGACGTGATTGCCATAGCGTTGGGTTTCTACAGGGTCAGTTTCTGGCGCATGTCGTTTTTCATGCTCATAGGCAAATGCGGCCGCTTTGTGCTTTGGGCGGTAATATACGGAGGCATTTTCGGCTGACGGCTCTGGCACAGGAACCGCCTTTAAGTCGATTTCAGTCACATTTCTCCCTCCCCGCAGACAATCATTGTCCATCCGTGCATGTGTCTCTTTCGCGGGAAAATTATTAACTTGCCGCCGATTTAAGAAACGATACAAGATGGAAAACAAGAGAGGATACTACTATAAGATAGGCACCGAGCGCATTGATTTCACGCGCCGTGCCACTATAAAATCAATGTTCGACTGTGTGCTGGATGCTGCCGGTCTGGATGCCGAGGCCAACGGGTTCGGAGCGCACCATATGGCGGTGGACCTGCATGCCACATGGGTGCTTATCCGTATGGGAATGAATGTCTACTCCCTCCCGCAGGAGAACGAGACGGTTTGCGTGCGCACATGGGTGAGCGAAATCACCCCCATATCGTCCACGCGTAACTTCGAGGTGGAGAACCAGGCCGGTGAGGTGGTCGCCGCTGCTGTGAGCCTGTGGACAGTGATAAATATCGACATGCGAAAGATGATGCCCATAAACAAGGTGCTCGACTATACCGGCCTGGTACAGCCCGAACTGGGTGTTCCCGTGCCTATGCCCCTGCGCATCAAGTCGCCCGAAGTGACGGAGGAGCAACATCGCAGGGTTTGCTACAGCGATGTGGATTTCAACCGTCATGCCCATTCGACCAACTATCTGCAGTGGGCATTCGACATGCTGCCCGTCGATGAACTCATCGCCCCGCGCCCGGTGCGTGTGGATGTCAACTATCTGCGCGAAACCAAATTGGGCGACAGTGTGAAGATAGTCTCCAACGGCAGTGCCGTACCCCACATTTTCGAAATCTCCTCCGAGGGGGAGATTTCGTGCCGCATAGCTGTGGAGTGGAAATAGCGGCAACGGCAACTCTTGCATAGGAGTAAATTCTGTCTTGAAAGCCATTTATAAAGCTATGCTTTATAGAGAGCCGCATCCAAGCAAAGCACCACTCAACAACCTAATGCCCTGACAGACCAGCTAATCTCTCACCTGAAAAGCCTTGGTATTCCTGTAAAGAACAGGGCTGATATGGGGGAGTTCTTGAAGAGTCATAATATAGGGAGTTTACAGCAGGCTGTTGATGATATTCAGGCTGCTTGGGGTAGGTCTTCTGTTAATAACGAGATACTTGAAGAGGAAAAAGAAAATATTCGTACTCTTCTTAAGCAGATAAACCACTCAGGCACCACGTTGTTGGATAATGGAGAAGGAACAATGTATCTCCTTGACCATGCAGATAGAGAAGATATTGAAAGCAGAAATCCTCAAAAAGAGGATGGATTTAATTGTAGACTGAAATTTTCTACAGAGGGATTAAGCAATGAATTTATTAATGAAATTAAGAAAGGAATAGAAAATGGCACTATCAGAGACCAAAAAACTGTTAATAGAAGGATTAAGGACTGTCTTAAAAGACAAGGAAGTCATGACAGCGATAGCATTGTTGCTGAAGTCAGAACCACAAATGCTAACAATGTTGGATTACATAGTGAAGCACAATCAGGAGAATCCCTCAGAGGACGAGGTGATACAAGTAGCCCAGAAGATTTCGGAACAGGTTTCATAAGAATATATGGGAATGATGGTACTAATGGACCTCGTTATGCTCCAATCAATTATCAAGAAAATATAGGATTCTTTACCACCCCACAAGGGATAGTCTATGGCTTTATAGACTTAGAGGGTAATATCTATCTTGATGAAACAGTAATAACCCCTGAACATGATTCCAAAAAGCAGAGAGGCCCTTGGGCCTCTCTGCTTTTTGGATGTGTGGTCTGATTCTGTGCTGTCCTGCCGGAACTATGTCCGTTCATAATCCTCAAACTTCCTTGGATTCGGAACAATACCTTCCGCCAACCGCTTCCGTTTCGGGCGGATTGGAGCTATTCGACCTTCTGCCCGGCTCCGGCCACTTCCGTATTCGGGGCGCACAAGGCGAGGTCCAGAACCTCCATGTTGGACTTTACGTAGTTGAATTTCAGACCTTTGATGTACTCTTCCTTTATCTCGGCGATGTCCTTGCGGTTGTCTTCACTCATGATGATTTCGGTGATGCCTGCCCGTTTGGCGGCGAGAATCTTCTCCTTCAGTCCTCCGACCGGCATTACACGGCCACGCAGAGTGGTCTCGCCGGTCATGGCGATGCGCTCCTTTACCTGTCGTTTGGTGTAGGTCGATACGATGGAGGTAACCATGGTTATGCCTGCGCTCGGGCCGTCCTTGGGAATGGCACCTTCGGGAACATGTATGTCTATGTCAAACTTCTCGAACAGGGCGGGATCTATGCCGAGTTCCTTGTAGTGCGCCTTGACCCACTCCAATGCTATGGTTGCCGACTCCTTCATTACATCGCCCAGGTTTCCTGTCAGGTTCAGCGCTCCCTTGCCGGGACTGAGCACCGACTCAATGTAGAGAATGTCGCCTCCGACTTCCGTCCAGGCCAAGCCCGTGACGACCCCTGTCATGCCACCCACCTCGTACTTGTCGTTGAGGAACTTGGGCAGACCGAGAATCTTCTCCACATCCTCGCAACTCAGTTCGGGTGTGTACTCCTCCTCGAAACCGATCTGTTTTGCACGCGAGCGGGTAATCTTTGCCAGCATCTTGTCCAGTGCCCTCACTCCGGCCTCGCGGGTATACTCCGAGATGATCTTCTCCATTACCGGTTGCGTGATCGTCAGCGCCTTGGCCGGCACTCCGTGCGCCTTGCGCTGTTTGTCCACCAGATGACGCAGGCCTATCTCCACCTTCTCCTCCATGATGTAGCCCGGAATGTTGATCATCTCCATACGGTCGCGCAGGGCGGGGTGTATGTCGGAAATGTTGTTTGCCGTGGCTATGAAGAGAACCTTCGAAAGGTCATATTCCGTATCGAGGTAGTTGTCATGGAATGTGGCATTCTGTTCGGGGTCGAGAACCTCAAGCAGAGCCGAAGAGGGGTCTCCGTGGGTACCCATGCCGAGTTTGTCCACCTCGTCCAGTATGATTACGGGGTTGGAGGACTCGCAACGCTTTATGGTCTGGATGATACGGCCTGGCATGGCACCGATGTATGTGCGTCGGTGTCCCCTTATTTCGGCCTCGTCATGCAGTCCGCCCAACGAGATGCGGCCGAATTTGCGTCCCAGTGAATCCGCCACCGACTTGCCGAGCGAAGTCTTGCCCACCCCCGGAGGCCCGTAAAGGCACAGAATGGGGGATTTCAGGTCGCCCTTGAGTTTTATTACGGCCAGATGCTCCAATATGCGCTCCTTTACCTCGTCCAGTCCGTAGTGGTCGTGGTCGAGATGCTTGCGTGCACGGTTGAGGTCCAGATTGTCTTTCGTGTATTTGTTCCACGGAAGCTCCAGCATGAGTTGCAGATAGTTGAACTGTACCGAGTACTCCGCAATGGATGGATTCAGACGCTCCAGTTTGTTGAGTTCCTTCTCGAAGAGTGCAGCCGTCTGCTTGCTCCATTTCTTCTTCTTGGCCGCCTTGCGCATCTGTTCGATTTCGGCTTCGTCATCATCTCCGCCCAATTCGTCCTGTATGGTGCGGATTTGTTGCTGGAGGAAGTACTCCTTCTGCTGCTGGTCTATCTCCTGCTTTACCTTGCTCTGGATCTTGTTCTTCAACTCCAGAAGCTGCTGCTCGCGGATGAGAATCTCCAGCAGACGGCGGGCGCGCGCCAAAAGGCCGGGAGCCTCAAGCAGACGCTGGCGGTCGGCATCGGCCAGGTCGAGATTGGAGCAGATGAAATTGATCATCCCGCGCGGGTTGTCGATATTCTTGATGGCGAACGACGCCTCTTTGGGCATGTTGGCCGATATGTTTATTATGTTGAGAGCCACATCGCGGATGGAGTCGACAAGTGCATTGAACTCCACATTGTTCTTGTCGGGCGCAGAATCCTTGAGCGTCTCCACGGTAGCCGTGAAATAGGGGTCGGAGGAGAGGAACTCCTTGATCTCAATCTTTGCCAACCCGTGCAGGATTACAGTGAGGTTGCCGTTGGGCATCTCGAGTATCTTCAGTACGCGTGCGGCTGTGCCTATGCGGTACATGTCATCCGGTGCCGGGTGCTCGACATCCGACTCCTTCTGCAGCACTGCCCCGAGTATGCCGCCTGCATTCTCCACTTCGCGGATGAGTTTTATCGATTTGTTCCGGCCTACCGTGATGGGGGTTATGGAACCCGGGAACAGCACCGAACTGCGCAATGTAAGTATGGGCAATACGTCCGGAACGGACGTGCTCTCTCCCGTTTCGTCCTCGTCCTCGGCAAGTATGGGGATGACCTGCTGGCCTCCCTCCATCATGTCTGAAATGCCGGTGACGATTTCCACCTCAATTTTACCCTCTTTCTTGCTCATGACAATCCTCCAGATTAATTGTTCGCAAATATACTAACATTTGTTCCGCCTGCAATATGCGTGTGCGGGAAACAATCACCAAATTATCAACAATTCTAACGGACGGAAATGAAAAAATAGTATCTTTGTGCCTTACGAATGCATAACCAGCGCAAACAATAGATTGAGAGTATGAACAGAGCAGAATGTATCGCGGACAAATACGCTCCGCAGGATATCGAGAACAAGTGGTACGAATACTGGGTAGACAAAGGTCTCTTCCATTCCGAACCGGACGGCCGCGAACCTTATACGATTGTCATTCCGCCGCCCAACGTGACCGGTATGCTGCATATGGGCCATATGCTCAACAACACTCTTCAGGATGTATTGGTGCGCCGTGCGCGCATGATGGGCAAGAATGCCTGCTGGGTGCCGGGTACCGACCATGCTTCCATCGCCACCGAGGCCAAGGTGGTGGCACGCCTGAAAGCGCAGGGCATAGAGAAGTCGTCTCTCACGCGTGAGGAGTTCCTGAAACATGCCTGGCAATGGAAAGAGGAGCATGGCGGCATAATTCTCAAGCAGTTGCGCAAACTCGGTGCGTCGTGCGACTGGGACCGCACGTGTTTCACTATGGATGAAAAGCGCAGCCGCAGTGTAATGAAGGTCTTCGTGGAACTCTACAACAAGGGGCTCATCTACCGCGGTGTGAGAATGGTGCACTGGGATCCTGCAGCACAGACCGCCCTTTCGGACGAGGAGGTCATCTACCGCGAGAGCCGTGGCAAGCTCTACTATTTGCGCTACAAGATAGAGGGCAGCGAGGAGTATGTCGTAGTGGCGACCACACGTCCCGAGACGATACTCGGCGATACGGCACTGTGCGTCAATCCCAACGATCCGAGATACACCCATCTGAAAGGCAAACGGGTAATCGTGCCGTTGGTAGGGCGTGCAATTCCCGTCATATTCGACGACTATGTGGACATAGAGTTCGGTACGGGCGCGCTGAAGGTAACTCCTGCCCATGATGTGAACGACTATATGCTCGGCGAGAAATACGGTCTGCAGGTGATAGACATATTCAACCCCGACGGAACGATAAACGGCAAGGTGGGCATGTACGAGGGCATGGACCGGTTTGTGCTGCGTGACAAGATAATAGACGACATAGCCGCTGTTTCGCTTTTGGAGAAGGTGGAGGACTACACCAACAACGTGGGCTATTCGGAGCGCACCAACGTGCCCATAGAACCCAAGCTCTCCATGCAGTGGTTCCTGAAGATGGAGTCGCTGGCCAAACCGGCGCTTGAGGCGGTGATGGACGACAAGATAAAGTTCGTGCCTGCCAAATTCAAGAACACCTACCGCTACTGGATGGAGAATATCCGCGACTGGTGCATCTCGCGTCAGTTGTGGTGGGGACACCGCATCCCGGCATGGTATCTGCCCGAAGGAGGATATGTGGTTGCCGAGAACGAAAACGAGGCATTGGAGCTGGCCCGCAAGAAGAGCGGCAATGCAGCCCTGCAGCTTTCGGACCTTCATCAGGACGAAGATGTGCTCGACACATGGTTCAGCTCGTGGCTGTGGCCCATGTCGGTATTTGACGGAATAAACGACCCCGACAACAAGGATATAAAGTATTACTATCCGACCAACGACCTTGTCACAGGCCCCGATATAATCTTCTTCTGGGTTGCCCGCATGATCATGGCCGGGCTGGAGTTCCGTGGCGAAATCCCCTTCAAGAATGTCTATTTTACCGGTATCGTGCGTGACAAGCTGGGACGCAAGATGAGCAAACAGCTCGGAAACTCGCCCGACCCGCTTGATCTGATTGCCAAGTACGGTGCAGACGGAGTGAGGGTAGCCATGATGCTTTGCTCGTCGGCGGGCAACGACCTCATGTTTGACGAGTCGCTGTGCGAGCAGGGACGCAACTTTGCCAACAAGATATGGAACGCTTTCCGTCTGGTGAACAACTGGGAGGTGGATGACTCCCTGAAGCAGAGCGAAACCGGCCGTCTGGCAGTGGAGTGGTTTTCGTCGTTGCTCAACAAGACGATAGCCGAAATTGACGAACACTTTGCCAACTACCGTGTTTCGGATGCGATGATGGCTATCTATAAACTCTTTTGGGACGAGTTCTCGGGATGGTATCTCGAGATGGTCAAACCTGCCTATCAGGCTCCGGCCGACCGCAAGACCATGGAGGCTACACGTGAGTTCTTCGACAAGCTGCTCCGTTTGCTGCACCCCTTCATGCCCTTCGTTACGGAGGAGATATGGCAGTTCGTATATGAGCGCAAGGAGGGCGAGAGCATAGTAGTGAGCGAGATGCCCAAGGCCGGCGGATACGATGAGAAGTTGCTTGCCGGGTTTGAACTGATGAAAGAGGCTGTGACCTCCGTGCGCAACATCCGCAACAAGCACTCACTGGCCAATAAAGAGCCGCTGGTATTGAAAGTGATTGCCGACGAGAACTACAACCCCGCACTGAACGCACCTTTGTGCAAGATGGCAAATATCAGTGCTGTGGAGTTGATCAATGAGAAGGATACGGCGGCCGACACGTTCATAGTGAAGACCACGCAGTACTTTGTGCCCGTGGGCAACAGTATCGACGTGGAGGAGGAGATAAAGAAGATGGAGTCGGATTTGGCATATCAGGAGGGATTCCTCAAGACCGTGATGGGCAAGCTGAACAACGAGAAGTTCATGGCCCATGCGCCGCAGAATGTGGTGACCAACGAGTTGAACAAGAAGAACGATGCCGAGTCGAAAATCAAAGCCCTCAAGGAGCGAATAGAGGCCTTGAAGGGAATGAAATAGACGGACATTGCCGAGAGGCAGACATGACAGAGAAAGCGAACGGGGAGAACAATTCGGTTCTCCCCGTTCGCTTTTGTCTTTGCCAATGGCGGTCAAATGAGCAGACGGCTGTGGCGCTTAATCATCGGAACGGCGCATGTGTTGCATGATGAAGGCCTGAATATAGCCCGTGCCGTAGCCGTATATCTGAATGTAGGATGTCAGAATGGAGAGCGCTCCTATCTTCGGCCCGTTCTTTATGGCGGAGTCGGTGAACCACACCAAAGCGGGAATGGACAGTATTGCCAGTGACCACAACGAGACCAGGGCCGCATGGAAAATCATGACCACGGAGAAAATGGTGAAGAGGGCAGGCAACAGATGCACGAGTTTCGTGGTGGCAGGATGCAGCTCATTGAGCCGTATGCGTGCCGCACCCGAGGCGTGGACCTGACGGAAGAATCCGCGCATGGAGGTGCGCCGTTTGTGGTATACCTCTGCCCCCTCAAGCAGATGAGGGGTACAACCGCTCTCAACTACCTTGTAGCTGAAATCGATATCTTCACCGTAACGCATGTCGGAGAACCCGCCAACCTTGTCGAATAGCTCCTGCGTTACACCCATGTTGAAACTGCGCGGAAAGAACTTGTCCATGCCACCCTTGCGGTTGCCACGGATGCCACCGGTGGTAAAGAAGGATGTCATGGAGTAGTTCACCGCCTTCTGCAGGGGGGAGAAACTCTCGGTGGCCATATCCGCTCCGCCCCAGCACCGCCACCTGTTGGCGACCGCCACCAGCATATAGCCGGGCGGTAGGATGCAGTCCGAGTCGAGGAATATATAGAAATCCCCTGTGGCATACTTTGCTCCAAAGTTGCGCGCCGAAGCGGGCCCTCCGTTCTCCTTGACGAGATACTTCAAATTGAGCCGTTGGGCGTACCGTGCCACGATGTCACCGGCCGGAATGGTGGAACCGTCTTCTACGACCACTACCTCGAACTCCTTGAAACTCTGCCGGGTGAGCGAGTCAAGAAGCTCGTCTGTCTCTTGCGGACGGTTGTAAAGCGGTATGATGACTGAAATGTTCATTGTCTGTGTGCGGAACGGTTTGCGGTCTGTATGTTTCTAAATCTTCGTGTCCGTCGTCCCGGTGTCACCTGGGGCAACGTGGTTCTGTGCCGTTATTCGGAACTCAGTTCCACCAGTTTGTCGCGGTAGGCCGAGAGGATGCGAGACTTGGAGATGAAGCCGAGATATTTGTTGTTCTTGTCCACTACCGGAAGGTTCCATGCGTGGTTGGTTTCGAACTTCTTGAGCACCTCGGAGAGCATCTCATTCTTCAGAATCGTATCGGGCGGCTGCACCATGTAGTGTTTTACGGGGGTGCCGTATTTGCTCTTGTCGAACATGTCGGCACGGAGATCGTCGAGGAAGATTACTCCGGACAATTCCCCCTCGCTGTCCACTACGGGGAATATGTTGCGTTTGGCCTTGACGATGCAATCCACCATGTCCTTGAGCGTGGCATCCTCGTTGATGGGAATGAAGTCGGTCTCAAGCAGATTGTCGAGGTTGAGGAAAACCAATACGGCCTGGTCTTTGTTGTGGGTGAGCAGCTCGTTGTTCTGGCGCAGCTTCTTGGTGTATATCGAGTCGGGGTCGAGGTAATACTCCAATGCGAACGAGAGCGACGACACCAGCATGAGAGGCACGAACAGTCCGTAACCGCTGGCCAGCTCCGCTATGAGGAATATGGATGTGAGGGGTGCGTTCATCACTCCCGACATCACTCCGGCCATACCCACCAGAGCGAATGCGCCGATGGGGAGCTCAAGCCCCAACCAAGTGTTGCCCGCATATGCCAGCATTCCGCCCGTGATGGCTCCCACGAACAGCGACGGTGCAAAGGTTCCGCCCACACCGCCTGTTGCGTTGGTGATGGACATGGCTATTACCTTCACGAAGATAATCAGAACCATATAGGGAACAACCACCCAAGGCAGGTTGCGGAAACTGTAGAAGAGCGAGTTGTCGAAGAGCCGTTCGATATTGCCCTGCATCATGTCGTTCATGGAGTCATAGCCGGCACCGTAGAGGGGCGGAAAGAGGAATATAAGAATTCCCAGGGCAACTCCGCCCAGAATCCAGCGTCCGTACTGGGTGCGGATTCTCGACACCATGCCCTGTATCCTGGCATTGACGGCCTTGAAATAGTAAGACACCAGCCCGCACACGACTGCCATTATCGCATAGTAGGGCAGGTTGCGGAGGTGGAATGTGGTGATTCCCGGGTCGAATTTCGGTTCGAATCCGTCGAGGAAAAAAGTAAGTGCCGTGGCTGTGACGGCCGAGATGAGCAACGGTACAACGGCCGACATGGTGATGTCGAGCATGAGTATCTCAAGCACGAACACCACACCTGTTATGGGTGCCTTGAAGACGGCTGCGAGTGCCGCCGCTACACCGCAGCAGAGCAACAGTGTAGTGTTGCGGTAGCTGCACTTGAGAACCTGTCCCACATTGGAACCTATGGCCGCTCCAGTGAGCACTATGGGGGCCTCGGGACCTACCGAACCACCGAATCCAATGGTCAGTGCGCCACCTAATATGGAACTGTAGCAGTTATGGGGCTTTATGCGCGAGTTGCGCTTGCTCATGGCATAGAGCACCTTGGTGACACCCTCGGAGATGTCGTCCTTGATGATGTATCTCACAAACAGCGATGCCGCAATGATACCGACAACAGGGTAGACCAGATAGAGCCAGCCTGCCGACTCGACATTGAACCAACTTACCAGACCGTTCTCGATGAGCTTCATGAGTTTCTCGAATATGAAAGTCGCCAGACCGGCTACCACACCGATGAACACAGCCACAATCATCATTATCTGCCGTGTGGAGAGAATCTTCTTGAGGAAGGTCAGTTTGGTCAATATTTTATCGAAGAGCTTCATTGGCCGTATCCGTTTTGCGGGCAGAAGTCTTGTTTGAGTCCATTGTCGCTGAAGGCCATTCAGACCATATGCGGCATGCCTCCGCCCCTTTCCCGGAGTGTATTAAAGTGTCAAATAGTGGTTTTGATTGCAAAAGTACATTATTTGTTGGGATTTTACTCAATAAATTGCTTACTTTTGCCGAAATGGAACAATATCAACACAGTCTCTTTTAACATAATGAATACATACTGGCGCTTGCTCGGATTTGCGAAACCGATAGAAAAATACGCTATTCCCTACTTCTTCTTCACTCTCTTTTATGCGGTGTTCAACACGTTCAATTTCGTGATGATAATCCCGATTCTCAAGACCATGTTCAGTGAGGGCAGCGTGTTGGAGTACGTCACCGAGTGCCCCGAATTCTCGCTGAGTGTCAAATATCTCATAGACCTCATAAACTATTGGCTCTATTGTGTCTACGGTACCGGCTACACGATAACCAACCTGCTTGTGGTGCTGGCCGTCTTCGTGACCTTCTCGGCATTCATGAGCAACCTGTTCCGCTATCTGGGACAGCGCACCGTGGAGAACATGAAGATAAACACCCTTCGCCGTATACGCAACGATGTGTACGACAACCTGATGAATCTCAACGTGGGCTTCTTCAGCAACGAGCGAAAAGGAGACATAATGTCGAAAATCACCTCCGATGTGCAGGTGGTGCAGTTCTGTATAACCAACACATTGCAGGTGGCGTTCCGTGAGCCGTTTCTCATTATAGGCTATCTGTGCGTCATGTTTGCCATTTCGTGGGAACTCTCGCTCTTTTCGGCGGTCTATCTTCCTGTTGTGGCGCTTATTATCGGCTCCATTGTGAAACGTCTGCGTCACCCGGCCAAAACGGCTCAGGAGAGCTTCGGTGACATGACAGCCATCCTTGACGAGTCGTTGAGCGGTGTGAAGGTTATCAAGGGTTACAATGCCGAAGGCTTTTTCAAACGCAAGTTCAACCAGATAAACGAACGTTATTCGCAGATTTCCCGTTCGATGATGTACCGCCAGCAACTGGCTTCGCCTATGAGCGAGTTCATGGGCATTGCAGCGGCTGCCGGTCTTCTCATCTTCGGCGGTTATCTGGTGTTGGGCGGCAACGGGCTTACAGGTAGTGAATTCATTGCCTATATAGCCATCTTTACACAGATTACGCGTCCCGTGCGCTCCTTCACCGATGCATTCGCCAATATCAATCAGGGTATTGCTGCCGGCGAGCGGGTAATGTCGTTGCTGGATGCACAGGCCACCGTGCGCGACGAGGACAATGCGGTGGAGCTCACGGAGTTCAAGGACAAGATAGAGTTCCGCAACGTGCACTTCTCCTATGAGAGCCGTGAGGTCATATGCGGTGTGAGTTTCGAAGTACACCATGGCGAGACGGTTGCACTCGTGGGGCCTTCGGGTGGGGGTAAATCCACTCTTTCGGACCTTGTTCCGCGCTTCTATGACGTGCAGGGGGGCGAAATTGTCATCGACGGCCGCAACATTGAGGACTACAGTATAAGCTCACTGCGAGACAAGCTCGGCATCGTTTCGCAGGAGACAGTCCTCTTCAACGATACCATAGAGAACAACATACGTCTCGGCAATGACAAGGCGACTCTGGAGGAGGTGATGAATGCCGCCAAGATAGCCAATGCACACGATTTCATTATGGAGACCCCCGAGGGATACCAGACGAACATAGGAGACCGTGGCGCGAAACTTTCGGGCGGTCAGCGCCAGCGTCTCAGCATAGCGCGTGCAGTATTGAAGAATCCGGAGATACTTATTCTTGACGAGGCCACGTCGGCACTCGATACCGAGAGCGAACAGATCGTGCAGTCGGCACTCGACAAACTGCTCCACGGCCGTACGTCAATAGTTATCGCCCACCGTCTGAGCACCATTCACAATGCCGACAAGATTGTCGTCGTGGACAAGGGGCGCATCGCCGAGCAGGGTACACATGCGGAACTCATGGCTCTCGGCGGTATCTATTCGAAACTCATAGAGATGCAGCAACTTTCATAGACGAGACATCCTTTCGGACGTCTATTTCTCCTCTTTGGTGACCGTATATCGCTTCAGTACGGAGTAAGCCTCCTTTATGCCCAATTCTCCTGCCTTGCTGATGTCGAGGCAACCCTTGCGTGTATCCTTCATGTAGATCTGTACCAGGCCGCGGTTGAAATAGGCTTCGGCCAGATTGGGATTGAGCTTTATGGCCAGCGTATAGTCGTCGAACGCTTCGGGAAGCTGACCCGACAATGCCAGCAGATTACCACGGTTGTAGTAGATGTATGCCCAGTCGGGATAGAGCTTTGCCGCCTTGTTGAGGTCCTCTATCGCATCATCGTAGCTGTATGTGCGTTTGGTATTGCGCAATCGCGCCACAGGGTCGCTCTCAATTATGATGCGCTGATAGCTGTTGTCAATGGAGGAGATGAAATCGGTCATCTCTGCCTGTGTGGCACTACGGTTGAAATAGAGGAACGGGTTGGCCGGATTGAGTTCTATGGCTTGGGTGTAGGTGTTTATGGCACTCGTGTACTGCTTTATGAGAGTCTGTGTGATTCCGTGCTTGAACATGGACATCCAGTCGCGGCCACGTGAATATGTGGCATTCATCTCTATGAGCGAGTCGGGGGTGATGTCGCTCTCCTTGCAGGTCAAGGCAATGTAACGGTTGTCCAGACTCTCCACAAAGGCATCAACCTCGGGTGTGAAATACCGGACAATCTCTATCTTATGAACTGTGTCGGGCTTTATGATGCTGAATTTGTAGAGTGGCCGGAGAGTGATGACTTCGTTGTCGTCAGTGATCTGTTCAAACGAGGAACCGGTGAAATTGGAGTCGAACGAGAGCAGACGGTTGAACTTGCGCGACGTGTCGGCATAAATCGAGAAAGTGCTGTCGTTCAGCTTGGAACGGTACTCGGCTATTTTCTCGTCGGCGATGCGCTTGTCCTTTTCGGCGCCTTTGATGTCACGCAGCAGGTACTTTACCGACGAACGGTTTATGTAGGCATTGGCGAAGTCGGGATAGAGTTCGATGGCTTTGTCATAGTCTCGCAGGGCCGCCTCAAGGTCACCCAACCGGTAGTATAGCATGGCTCGGTTGTAATAGACCAGCACATTGTTGGGCGCATAGTTGACCACAGTGTTGTAGTCTTCCAGGGCACGGTTGTAGTCTCCCACCTGGGTGCGGATTATCGCACGGTTGAAGTAGCCGATGGCTGCCGACGGGTCTATCGAGACCACCCGGTCGAAATCCTCCAGGGCCTCGTTTATATGGTTCATGCTGTTGTGCAGCAGGGCACGGTTGAAGTAGGGCAGCATATAGGTCGAATCGCATTCGATGGCCTTGTTGAAGTCGCTGAGAGCTTCGTCGAAACGCTTTTGTGACATATAGAGCGTTCCTCGGCGCAGGTAACCCTCCGTGTAGTCGCGGTTGGTACGGATGGCGGTGTTGTAGTTGTCATAGGCTGCCGTGGTGTCACGCAGATAGAGATACGAGGTGCCGCGGTTGATATAGGCATCGGCCACATGGCTTTCGAAACGGATGAACATGTCGAAGTCCTGTATTGCCTTGTCGAACTGCTGGTTGAGGAAGTAGGTCACGCCTCGGCTGTAATAGGGGCCCGGCCTGTCGGGGCGGAGGTCTATGGCCTCCTGAAAATCCTTCAGTGCATCGTCGTAGTCGCCGAGAATCGAGCGGGCTATGGCGCGGTATTGGTATGCCATCGTATAGACCGGATTCTTGGTGATGGCCATGGTGAAATCCTGCTCGGCACCGAGTATGTCATCAAGATTGTATTTGGCTACACCGCGCAGAAAATAGGCCTCATAGGCATTCTCGTCCACCTTCAGCAATACGTTTAGGGTAGCGATGGCCTCCTTGTAGTGGTTGTTGATGAGAGACATGCGCCCCACATAGTAGAAATACTGCTTGTTGAGCTGGGCATTGGCTATGGTGGAGAACAGAAGGGCTGCAACGGACAGCACAACGAAAATATGTCCCGGCACTCTCTTCATCGGTGTTGTGTTATAACAAAAAATTTAACGCTCCCGGCAAGGCGATTATTGTCACTCCTTGTCGGCAGCTTGTTGTTTCTCGTGCTTCTTGCCTGCGTGTTTCAGCTCCTCTTCATTGCCGGTCGGCAGATTTTCGGTCAGTTTCCTGACAAGCGCAAAGTGGTTGAAGAACTCCTTGGCGAAGACTCTCAGCACCGTATAGCTCGGTATGGCGATGAGCATTCCCACCACACCGCCAACGGAGCTACCGATGAGTATCACGATGAAAATCTCCAGCGGATGGGCCTTGACCTGTTTGGAGTAGAGCACGGGTTGCACGATGAAGTTGTCTATCATCTCGGCCACCAGTATGGAGCCGCAGATCATGGCCACCATGTTTGGGAACGGAATGACCCCCATGGTGGAGGCAGCTCCCACGAAGAGGCTGATTGCCAGCCCAATCCATGCGCCAAGATAGGGGATGACCTTCAGTGTGCCCACGATGAGGCCTATGAAAAAGGCATCGCCTACTGCGAATCCGCACAGTATCAGCCCGCCCGATACCATGAGCATCATTATCACCATTTCGGCGACCAGTCCCACGAAATATCTCGACAGCAGATATGACACGGAGGTCAGCGCACGGTCGATGTTCTGTTCGTATTTGCTCGGGAAGAGGGCGGCCACCATCTTGAAGAAGAGTCCCTCCTCCTTCAGGAAGAAGAAGCAGATGAATGTTACCGAGAAGAGTCCGAGCGCGGTGTCGGCAATGAAACTTACTACAGAGGTAAGGATGTCACCCATCTTGTTGAGGTTGAGCACACGGCCCATGAACTGCGCCATGGTCTCCGAGATGGAGATGTTGGAGGTGTTGACTGCAAAATATTCCGCAAGGAACGAGTTGAGCTTGCTCAACGGCTCGTTGAACGAAGCGGTGAACTGCGAGATGTCCAGTTGCGACAACTCCTTTATCTTATTGAAAATTAAAGGCGTGAAGAAATAGAAGAACGCAATGGCTGCGCCCCATATTACCAGCAGAGTGATGATGGCCGCAGCCCATCGGGGCAACTTGAGGGTGCCGCTTATGAGCCGGTTGAGCGGGTGTCCGATGATGGCCACCACTGCAGCCACGAGAATGTAGGTTACAATGTTGCTGAAATACCACACGAGAAAGACGATGATGGCAATCACCGCCGCCACTATGATGTAGCGAGTGAGTCTCGATATGTCTTTCGTCCCGTCCATGTCGGTATATTGCAGTTATTGGTCCGCACTTCGTTTGAGTCGAGCCAACGGTGTTTGGGAGCCCGTGACCTTCTGTCCTATATTGACCAGTATCTCGGCATCCATCGGCAGGAACACATCCACCCGTGAACCGAATTTGATGAATCCGCACTGGTCGTTCTGCTCCACATGCTGGCCTATGTTCTTTGCGTAGCTTACTATGCGCCGTGCGATGAATCCGGCAATCTGCCTGTAGGCTATCACTTCATGTCCCGTGTCGATACCGACGCTCATGTGTTCGTTCTTGTCCGATGACTTGGGGTGCGATGCGACCAGATAGTCACCGGCATGGTAGTGTTTGAAGGCTACCTTGCCCGAAACGGGGAACCAGTTGATATGCACGTTGGTAAGGCTCATGAAGACAGAAATTTGCATGCGGCGCTCGCCGAAAAATTCCGTCTCCTCCACATCCTCTATCACCACCACCTTGCCGTCGGCAGGTGCAAAAACGGTTCCCTCTTCCGTGATGTGCGGCCTATGCGGTTCGCGGAAGAAGATAATCACCAAAAAGAAAATCACGGCCAGCACAAATTCCACCGACCATAACAGCCATGCCGAACCCTCTCCCTTGACGACAATCCAGCCGAACAGGAGCATCACCACGGCGACTGTGGCATTGACCTTCAGAATGGTCGGGTATCCCTCCTTGTTTATCTTCATTTTCAGAAATTGAAAGGCGTTAACAAAATAAGGTAACAGTATGCGAACGGCAGACTGAGCAGCATGGCATCGAAACGGTCCATGAAACCACCGTGCCCCGGTAGAATGTTGCCCGAATCTTTTACGTTGGCAGCCCGCTTGAACATCGACTCAACCAAGTCTCCCAACACGCTGCTCACCGAGACAATCAGCCCAAATCCGCCGCAAACGAGTGCATCCCCTTCCGTGATGTGTCCCGTTGCCGCCGTGAATGCAGTGGCGAAGAGTACTCCGCCCCAGAATCCCTCCCACGATTTGTGGGGCGAGATGCGCTCCATAAGATGGTGGTGTCCCATGCTTGTTCCCACCAGATAGGCGAACACGTCGTTTATCCACACTGTAAGGAAGAAGAGCAGTATCAGACGGGGCTCATACTCTCCGCCGAATACCGACATGTCCGCCAGCAGCGCCATGGGGATGGCTGCATATGCTATGCCGCATACAGTTACGGCTATATTTTCCAATGGATGTGTGCTCTTGCGGAAGAGTTCGATGAAGAACAGTATTGCGACCAGCGGCCACACTGCCCAGAAACAAAGGCCGTGCAGGAGCAATGCTATGGTGACAGAGACCACTACAATCAGTGCCGCAACCCACTTGCCTCCCCGTGAGGGCCCGTATTCCGAGAGTCGGAAGAATTCGTGCATGACTCCGCAGCCGATTACTGCGAGCAACACTCCGAAGGTGTATTTCGAGACGAACAAGGCCCCGAGCATGACAACAAGCAACGCCACACCGCTCAGACTTCTGACAAGCAGATTGTTCATTTTTGTCATCTCCATTTCCTCCTCAATAATAGTTTGTGCCGGAAACTGGTCTCTTGCAAGTACCTCTTGTCCGGCTATAGCCTTACATGTTGCCGGACTCCCCGGCCAGCGGATGGATTATTCCGCCGTAGCGTTCTCCTCTTCGGGTGCCGATTCTGTGCTGTTGCCGTTTGTAGCGGTGTCGGCATTGCCAGTATCATTGCCTCCGTCTGTCCCGGCGTAAGTTTCCACAGTCTCTGCCGTTGCGGTTTCCGCCTCATTGCGCATCTTGCGCAACTCCTGCGCCGATTTGCCGAGAATGGGCTCTATGTCCTCCGCAAAGATGGTCTCCTTGTCAAGCAACATATCCACAAGCTTGTCCATCTCTGCACGGTGAGCCGAAATCACCTCGCGGGCAACGGCATAGGCATCGTCTATAATCTGTTTTACCTCCTTGTCGATAAGTTCTGCTGTCTGCTCGCTGAAAGGCTTCGTGAAAGCATAGTCCGACTGTCCGCTTGAATCGTAGTAGCTCAAGTGTCCCACTTTGTCACTCATGCCGTAGTATGCCACCATGGAGTAGGCAATCTTTGTGGCGCGCTCCAGGTCGCTCAAGGCACCGGTTGCAATCTCGCCGAAGACAATCTCCTCAGCAGCACGTCCGGCTACAAGTCCCGAAATCTGGTTAATGAACTCCCGGCGGTTGTATGAAACCCGGTCCTCGGGCAGAGTCCATGTTGCGCCCAGAGAGCGTCCGCGCGGAATTATCGTGACCTTCACAATCGGGTCGGCATGCTCGTCCAGCCACCACACCATGGCATGACCTATCTCGTGGTAGGCTGTCTTGCGCTTGTCTTCGAGGGTCATGAGGTTATGCTTCTTCTCAAGCCCGCCCACTATACGGTCGATGGCGCTCAGGAAATCGTTCCTGTCCACCGCCGGTTTGTTGTTGCGGGCGGCTATAAGTGCCGCTTCGTTGCACACATTTGCGATGTCGGCTCCAGAGAAACCTGCTGTCTGGCGTGCGAGGAACGAACGGTCTATGTCTCCCGACAGTTTCAGCTGACGCAGATGGACTCCGAAGATCTGCTCACGGTCCTTGATGTCTGGCAGACCGACTTCAATCTGGCGGTCGAAACGACCGGCACGCATGAGAGCCTTGTCGAGAATGTCGGCACGGTTGGTTGCAGCCAAAATTATCACCCCGGCATTGGTGCCGAATCCGTCCATTTCGGTGAGCAGCTGGTTGAGGGTATTCTCCCTCTCGTCGTTGCCCGAGAATCCTGCATTCTTGCCACGGGCACGGCCTATGGCGTCAATCTCGTCTATGAACACGATGCAGGGGGCCTTCTCCTTGGCCTGCTGGAACAGATCACGTACCCTTGAGGCACCCACACCTACAAACATCTCCACGAAATCCGAACCGCTTATCGAGAAGAACGGTACATTGGCCTCGCCTGCTACGGCCTTGGCCAACAGAGTCTTGCCTGTTCCCGGAGGGCCTACGAGCAGGGCTCCTTTGGGGATTTTGCCACCCAGCTCGCGGTATTTCTGAGGCTTGCGCAGGAAATCCACAATTTCCATGATCTCCACCTTGGCCTCTTCCAGACCTGCGACATCCTTGAATGTCACGGCATTGGCATCATTCTTGTCAAACATCTGCGCTTTGGCTTTGCCGACATTGAATATCCCCTGTCCGCC
The DNA here is from genome assembly GCA_963640325.1 of Tidjanibacter sp. Classification (GTDB taxonomy): domain Bacteria; phylum Bacteroidota; class Bacteroidia; order Bacteroidales; family Rikenellaceae; genus Tidjanibacter. Next base: position 36,527 of record CAVHXY010000006.1, on the reverse strand, counting down.
TGCACCGCCACCGGCTCCCCTTGACATGGAACGCATCATCAGGACCAACAGCAGAATCATCAGAATGAACGGGAACCAGTTGACCAGGAACTCGCTCCAGAAACTGCGTCTGTTTTCGTAGGTGAGAGAGATGTCGGTGCCGTATTCCTCCTGTGCCTTGTCCAAATCGGCCCTGAAAGTATCCACCGAGCCTATGTTGAAAGTGAACTGGGACCCTGTCTCGGGCAGAGTCCTGTATTTCTGTTGCTGGCGGTATTTTTCCACGGCCTCCTTCTTCAGGTGAACCTCGGCTGTCTCCTTGTTGATCACCTCTATCTTCTCCACATCGTTGTCAGCGATGAGCTGCTCCACCGTCTTCCAGTCGGTCTTGACGGGAGAGCTGTTCTCTCCCAACATTCCCCATATGATTATTCCCAGGAACATGGCAATGTAGATCCACCACAGACCGCGCATTCTCATGGGCGGTGTGACTTGGGGCGGACGATTGTTGCTGCCGTTCCTGTTGTTATTGCCGTTGTTGTTTGTCTCTGCCATAACCTGTTCAATTGTTTTGACTGTAATGTTTTGCCGGAGCATCGGCCCACAACTCCTCAAGCTTGTAGAACTCTCTCGTTTCGGTCTGGAAGATGTGGACCATCACATCCACATAGTCCAGCACAACCCACAGCGAGTTGTTCAGTCCCTCCACGCGTCGTACCTTTTCGCCTAGCTTCTCCTCCACTCTCTCCACTATGCCCTCGGCGATGGCTCCCACCTGGGTAGTGGAATCGGCATTGCAGATGACGAATGCCGAGCAGATGCTGCCGTCTATTCCCGAAAGGTCAATGGACATTATACCGGCGCCCTTCTTGTCGTCGATTGCTCCTACTATTTCCTCTATCAGTTTGTCAATCATCTCTTACGCTTTAATGCGTTACTCAAGTCTACAAAGATACTCATCTTTCACGAAAATACGCCAAAGGCGCCTACAAATATACAGCCGAATCTACTTTTGGAACGACACTGAATCAAGAATGACGTCTTTAAGTGCCTTGATTACCGTCTCCTTTGCATAGGTGCGGCGTATGGCGATGGCGATTTTGCGTGAGGTGGCACCCTTGGCCAGCATCTTCACGTTCTTGCGGTGCTCCTGCGGGATGTAGGGGATGCTCATCTCGGGGATTATCGTTATCAGACTCGTGTTGTCCACGATGCGCATGAGCGTCTCCAGCGAACCGCTCTCGAAGTAGTACGATACGGCGGCCGTGCGGTTGGAACCGCACAACTCCAATATCTGACTACGCAGGCAGTGCCCCTCGGAGAGAAGTATGAGCTGCTTGGTGTTGATGTCCTCGATGCGTATGTTGTTGCGCTCGTGCAACGGGTTGTTGGGCGAGACATACACATAGAAGCGGTCGTTGAATAGTTCGCTCTCCGTGATGCGTTCGGGACACGTTCCGCCGGCCACTATGGCTGCATCCAGTTCGTCCTTGTCGATGGCCTTGATGATTTCGGGGGTAATCATCTCCTTTACCTCCAGTTCCACTTTGGGATAGCGCTCGCTGAACTCATTGATGAACAGTGGCAACAGATAGGGTGCAATGGTCGGTATCACCCCCAAGCGCAACTTGCCGGCAATGCTGCCCTTCAGCTCGGCCACGCACTCCTTTATGTTGTTGTATGCGAAGAGCGTCTCTTTGGCCTTTTCCACGACTACCTCACCGATTTGTGTAGCCACCACGGGCTTCTTGGAGCGGTCGAGCAGAGTGACACCCAACTCGTCTTCCAGATTCTTTATCTGCATGCTCAGAGAGGGTTGTGTGACGAAGCACTTCTCCGCCGCAAGCGAGAAACTGCCGTTGTTCACGACAGCCAGCAGATATTCGAGTTGGATTATGGTCATGGCCAAAAAGTTGTTTGTGTGTGGGGAAAGTCCGGCTCCGCACGGTTTGTCCTCGTGTCGGGCCATATCTTGCAACCGCTCTATAAATGTAAGCCGATTGCCTGTGCAAATGTTATAAAAAAAATTTATATCTCAAAGTGTCGGAATACAATCTTGCGGATTTTTTCCAGACGTGGGCTTTGTATGGAATAAAAAATGCAACAGTTTGGTTCTGTTGCATTTTATCGTCACTTGCTGTGGCATTCAGCCCATGTCACCATTTGTGGGGCGCAACTATTTCTTCGACTTCGATTTTGCAATCAGCGCCTTGCACTCCTCCACAGTGAGCGTCATGGGGTCTTTGCTTTTGGGAATGCGGTAGTTCTTGCCCTCATAGGATATGTAAGGGCCGTATATTCCGTTGAGAATCAGGATTCCCGGTTCTGCATCGAACTTCTTGATAGGCTCTTTGGCCTTCCGGTCCAGCTCCATTTTGTTGTCTATCAGCTCCGTTGCACGTTCCAATGTCACCGAATGGGGGTCATCGGTCTTGGGCAACGAGACGAACTTGCCGTTCCATCGCAGATATGGTCCGAACTTGCCGATGCCGACAACGACCTCTTTCTCCTGATGGAAACCGAGCGTGCGCGGCAATGAGAAGAGTTCCAGAGCCTCCTCCAGCGTTATGGTGGGTATAAGCTGTCCTTTTTTCATTGCAGCGTAACGCGGCTTCTCGCCCTCGGCACCATCAATCTGCACCATGGGACCGTAGCGACCGATGCGGGCGGAAACCTGATGTCCGCTAACGGGGTCGACGCCCAATACACGTATCTGGTTGATGTGCTGGTTCTGCGTCTCCAGGGCGGCCTCCACCGTGTGATGGAATGGGGTATAGAATTCGGCAATCATTTTGGCCCATTCCTTCTTGCCCTCGGCGATTTCATCAAACTCCTTCTCTACATTGGCAGTGAAGTTGTAGTCCATAATCTCCTTGAACTGTCCTTCCAGATAGTCGTTCACTATGAGGCCTATGTCGGTCGGCGAGAGCTTGTTCTTCTCCTTGCCGACATTTTCGCTGAGCGTCTTTTCGCTCATCTTGCCACCCTTGAGCGTGATCTGGGTATAGTTGCGCTTCACTCCGTCGCGGTTCTGTTTCTGCACATAGCCACGGTTGATTATGGTGCTTATCGTGGGGGCATATGTTGAAGGACGGCCAATGCCGAGTTCCTCAAGTTTCTTTACAAGCGTGGCCTCACTGTATCGGAAAGGCGGCTGCGTGAACCGTTCCGTGGCTTCTATGGAGACGGCCGACAGAGTGTCGCCAACATTCATCTGCGGCAATATTCCCGAACCCTCGTTCTCGCCCTCGTCCTCCACGGACTCGGAGTAGAGTTTCATGAATCCGTCGAACACGACAACTTCTCCCATTACGGTGAACTGCTCTTTGCGCATGCCGTCGCCTATGGTGATAGTTGTGCGGTCGGTCTTTGCGGCGGCCATCTGCGAAGCCACCGTGCGTTTCCAAATCAATTCATAGAGACGTTTTTCGGTCGCTGTGCCCTCTATGGAGGGGTGGTTTATGTAGGTGGGCCGAATGGCTTCGTGAGCCTCCTGGGCACCCTTGCTTTTGGTCTTGTAGGTGCGCCATGAGGAGTAGGCCTCGCCGAACTCCCTGATGATCTCCTCCTTGGCAGCTGCAAGTGCCTGTGTGGCAAGATTCACCGAGTCGGTACGCATATATGTGATATGTCCGTTCTCGTAGAGGTGCTGTGCTATTGACATGGTCTGCGATACCGACAGACCGAGTTTCCTGCCGGCCTCCTGCTGCAATGTGGAGGTGGTGAACGGTGCTGCCGGGAGCTTTTGGGATGGCTTCGTTTCACTCTTTATGACATGCCATGTGGCTCCGGAGCAGCCTTCCAGAAACTTTACGGCCTCCTCTTTGGTCGCGAACTGCTTGTCCAGCACTGCCTTGAACAAAGTCTTTGTCGGGTCGTCGCTGCGGTGGAACTGTGCTGTGATGCGGTAGTAGTTGCTGTTGCTGAACGCCATGATTTCACGCTCCCGCTCCACGATGAGCCTTACTGCAACGCTCTGTACCCGTCCTGCAGAGAGGGCCGGTTTTACCTTTTTCCACAACACCGGCGACAATTCGAATCCCACCAGACGGTCCAGTACCCGACGTGCCTGCTGGGCATTCACAAGATTCATGTCTATTGTGCGCGGGGTCTCTATTGCTTTGAGTATGGCGCTTTTGGTAATTTCATGGAACACTATTCTTCGGGTGCGGTCGACGGGCAGACCCAATACCTGTGCAAGATGCCATGCAATGGCCTCTCCCTCGCGGTCTTCATCGGATGCGAGCCAAATGTTGCCTGTCTCTTTGGTGAGTTTCTGCAGTTCGGCTACCACTTTCTTCTTGTCGGCCGAAATTTCGTAGTTCGGCTGGAAACCGTGTGCTATGTCGATGCCCAAATCCTTCTTGGCCAAATCCCTTATGTGGCCGTAGCTTGAGCAGACTTTGTAATCTTTCCCTAAAAATTTCTCTATCGTTTTCGCCTTCGCAGGAGACTCTACAATAACTAAATTCTCGTACATATTTCAAGTTGGTTGTTTTTATCCGAAAAATCCCTTTCCGTCCGCAATCCTATTCCTTTTTTTACCTGAGCCCTAATCCTGTGGCCGTCAGCCTCTCTTCTGGCTCGCCAAACCTTTTGCCCCGAATCTCCTTTGGTCCCCCATGGGTTTTGCCAATTCTGACAGTTGCTTGCGCTGTTTGAATGCCGGGGCGAAAGGCTGTTCTCGTTCTGTTTCCGAGATGTGGCTCCGCCCGGACAATACGTCGCTACGGAATGTGTCGGGAAGCCTATTCCTGATGATTGACGAGGGTATAGGTGATGTCCACCTCGATATCCTTGTCGGCACTTCCTATCAGCTCAACCTCCGACAGAGACGAATACATCTGTGTTGCAAGCATGCCCAGCGTGACTCGCGGTGAGTAATCCTCATCCTGCAGCATTCTCTGCAGGTGGAACTCCACGTTGATGGTATACCAGCCGTTACTCCTGTTTATGAATCCGTCGTATGTTATGTAGTCGAGATAGGTGTAGTAGTAGTCGAGTGTATTCTTCTGCGAACCGTAGTCGATGTAGGCACCCACACGTTCGGGCGCTCCGTTGAACACATCGGCACTCTTCTCCTTTATGGGCACACGCAGCCTTGCCTGGCTTATCACCATGTCATAGCCTTCGGGGCAAAGGGCCTTGAGGTCGTTCATGAAGTTGTCCGTAAACTCAAGTGTGGTTGTGACACCGATCATACCCTGCATATAGGCGGTACTTACGGGCGAGCCGAGATTGTCCAACCTCTCGGGGACAGGCGAAATGCCGGTGCCGGTGTAGTCGTGTTTGATGAAGTTTATCGAGACGTTGTTTGTGTAGTCACTTACATCGCAGAGATTGAACGTGCGGATAATGGTATCCTGCACGGCCGTCGGGTCGCTGGTCTTGTAGTTGTGTCCGAAGGTGCGCATATAGGAACCGTTGGAGTATTTGAGCGACATGGAGTAGAGGGCTGCATCGTCCGGTGATTTGTCGGCCGGCAGCACGCACAGACCGTAGAAATTGGCGGGGAACAATGTGTCGATGTAGTAGTATACCGAGTCCACCGTACCCAGTCGCGTCAGGTAATCCTTGGCCAGAGTTTCGTTCTCTATCTTGAATTTCAGTGTATCGTTCTCGGTTCCGTACGGCAGTCCTGAATATGTGAATGAGAACATGGGCTCCGGATTGATGAGCTTTGTGTAGTCCATCGACGAGTAGTATGCCGAATCGGGATAGAGCTCCTTGGTTACTTCATAAACATAGAAAGTCTGCTCCTTGAGCGTATCGCCGCCAATGTAGTCAACATTGGTGAATATCCACAGTGAATCGGGCGTGTAGTTGGTGCCCTTTTCGAAATTTCCGTCATTGCGGAAATAGTATGAGAACTGGAAGATGGAACCGGCAAGGGTCTTGCCGAACTTGGCGCTTGATGCCTTGCCGAAGCAGGCAACGTTTATGTTGTTCGACATGGCATAGTCGGTAATGGTGTTGTAGGTGTTTATATGGCCCTTCAAGGAACCGTACTTGACCTTCATTACCTGACCGTTTGGAATCAGTCCTTCTCCCATATTGTAGTCCGCTTTCGTGCAGCAGGTCAGGATGACGAGCAGTGCCACTATTGCCACTCCCACCGACGGGAGCCTATTTCTCAAGTAATTCCTCATAGAATCTATGGTAATTGTCCAAATAATTTCCGTCCGATTTGTCCGTATTCCACATTATATGGCCGCCGTAGTTCTTCAGATAATCCTTGACCTCCTCCTGAAGACCTTCCTGCTCGACAATGATACCGTCCGTATTGTCTATAACGAGCTTTATGAAGTTTTCGTATGAAGGTGTCGAAATAATGTCGAGTTTCTTGGGGTCAATCCCTTCGTTGGCCAATGTCTCCTTGAAGCTGGAATTGAACGGCTCCTTGAATCCGTCGTTGTAGAGCGACGAGACAATCTTTACGTCTTTATACAAGGGGTCGTCTGAAAAGGCATAACGGAGATAGAGCGGCACGATGTCCGAGAACCACCCGTGGCAATGCACAATGTCGGGTTGCCAGCGCAACTCCTTGATGGTTTCCAGCACGCCGCGTGCAAAGAAAATGGCACGGTCGCCGTTGTCGTCGAAATATTTCCCGCTCACAGGGTCGCATACAGTGGCCTTGCGCGAGAAGTGGTCGTCATTGTCGATAAAATAGATCTGTACGCGTGCTGCCGGAATCGAGGCCACCTTGATTATGAGCTGGTGGTCGTTGTCATTGATGATGAGATTCATTCCCGACAGGCGGATAACCTCGTGCAACTGGTTGTGGCGCTCCTTGATCACACCGAAACGCGGCATGAATGTACGGATTTCGCAACCCTTTTCCTGCATGGACTGTACGAGAGTCCGGCACAGTTGGGACATGTCGGTCTGCGGGAGATAGGGGAATATCTCCTGGCATACGTATAGTATCTTGATTTTTTTCGGCATATCAATTTACAAAAATAGTAAAAATTTTTGTCAAAAAAAGCAAATTTCCCTCCGCAATTATAGAATCAGCATCGCATCTCCATAAGTACCAAAGCGATAACCTTCCTTGATAGCAGTGTCGTAGGCATTCATTACAATGTCGTATCCTCCGAAGGCTGCCACCATCATGAGCTGCGTGGAGCAGGGCAGATGGAAATTGGATATCATGCAGTCGGCCACGCTGAATACATACGGGTCAAATATGAACTTGTTGGTCCATCCCTCAAACGGCTTAAGCATTCCCGATGTTGAGACCGAGCTCTCAATGGTTCTCATTACGGTAGTACCCACGGCACAAACCCGGTGCCCTTCCTGTTTGGCATGGTTTATCTTGTTGGCGGCCTCTTCTGAGATGAATATCTGTTCGGAATCCATCTTGTGCTTCGTAAGGTCCTCAACATCTACTGTACGGAAGTTGCCGAGGCCCACATGGAGCGTGATTTCGGCTGTATCCACTCCCTTGATTTCCATACGCTTGAGCAGATGTTTGCTGAAGTGCAGTCCGGCGGTGGGAGCAGCTACGGCACCCTCCACCTTGGCGAAGATTGTCTGGTATCGCTCCTCGTCAATCGGTTCCACCTTCTCACGCACCCAACGGGGCAGAGGGGTCTCGCCCATATCGTGCAGGGTCTTGCGGAACTCTTCATAGGTTCCGTCATAGAGAAAACGCAGCGTACGTCCACGCGAGGTGGTGTTGTCTATGACCTCGGCGACAAGCGAGTCGTCATCACCGAAATAGAGCTTGTTGCCGATTCGTATCTTTCGTGCCGGATCAACCAGTACGTCCCACAGACGCAGGTCCTTGTTGAGCTCGCGCAACAGGAAGATCTCTATCTCGGCACCCGTCTTCTCCTTGTTGCCGTACAGACGTGCGGGGAAGACCTTGGTGTTGTTGAAGATGAGGATATCCTTCTCTTCGAAGATGTCTATCAGCTCCTTGAATATCTTGTGTTCGATTTTGCCTGTTTTGCGGTCGATGACCATCAGACGCGATTCATCGCGGTTCTCGGTAGGGTATTTGGCCAGCAGGTCGGGTGAGAAATTGTAATTGTACTGCGAAAGTTTCATGTTCCCTCATTTAATTTTTTACCTAACAAAGATGTCTGCGTCGTAAACAAACAGTAGACTAATATTATACGCAGAAAAATCACTTTTGTTTCAATTTGTGTAAAATTTCAGTGATTTCATCCATTGTATAGGCCTCATCGGCAAGGAATCCGCCGCTTCGGGTACGGCGCAACGAGGTCAGGTGGGCACCGCTGTGCAGGGCTTCGCCTATCTCGCGTGCCAGGGAGCGGATGTATGTGCCCTTGCTGCACCGCACCCGGATGCTTATCTGGGGCAGTTCGCACGAGAGCAGTTCCATTTCATAGATGTTGATGAGTGCCTGTCGCATCTGCACCTCCTCACCGTTGCGGGCATAGTCATAGGCACGTTTGCCGTCGATCATCTTGGCCGAGTAGACGGGCGGTTCCTGCAACCGTTCGCCACAAAGCCCTTTCAGTGCCTCCTCTACCTGCTCGCGGGTGATGTGCTCCCAAGGGTAGGTGCAGTCCACCGGGTGTTCAAGGTCGTAACTTGGTGTGGTTGCACCGAGCATTATGTCGGCCACATACTCCTTCTCCTGTGCCTGCAGGCTTTCCACCTGTTTGGTGGCTTTTCCCACACAGATTATAAGGACTCCCGTGGCCAGCGGGTCGAGTGTTCCCGCATGTCCCACCTTTATCTTTCTGTCGCCGAGTTTGGCAACCATGAACTTTATCTTCCTTACCACATCGGACGATGTCCACTTGAGGGGTTTGTCGATGACAATCACCACTCCCTCCTTGAAATTCGTTTCGGGGCCGAGCTCCGTCTTCATATATACAGTCGTGTTTCTTAAGCGAAGTAGAATATTATGGATGTCAGGCCCGCAAGCGCACAGTAGAGCGAGAACCAGACGAGTTTGCCACGTTTGACGATGCCGATCATGAACTTGCATGCCAGACATCCTGTGATGAAGGCCGCAATGAACCCGGCTGCCAAAGCTGCCGTGCTTATGCCCTGCATGACAAGTGCCCCGTCCATTATCTCCAGGAACGATTCGCCGATGATGGGCAACAGCACCATGAGGAACGAGAATTCGGCCACCACCGCCTTTTGGTTGCCCAGGATCAGACCGGTGGAGATGGTGGTTCCCGAGCGGCTCAGGCCGGGCATGGTGGCTACGGCCTGCGACAGACCGATGATGAACGCATCGCGATAGGATATCTCCTGTTTGTCGCGGGACTTGGCCTTGTAGGCAAAGAGCAGCAGCAGTGCCGTGAGCAGCAGCATGGCTCCAACAATGGCGAGAATTGCCTCCGAGGCGAGCATCTCGTTCATCGTATCCTTTAACAGAAGTCCCACAATGCCCACGGGTATCATCGAGAGCAGTATCTTGAGCACGTATTTTGTCTGGTCGTTGTAGCGGAACATGAAGAGCCCCTTGAAAAGGTATTTCACCTCGCTCCACAGAATCACTATGGTGCTGAGCACGGTGGCCGCATGCAACGTAACGTCGAACGTGATGTTGTCTTCAATGGTGACCCCCATGATCTCCTTGGCAATCTGAAGGTGACCGCTGCTGCTCACGGGAAGGAACTCCGTGAGTCCCTGGACTATTCCGAGTATGATGGATTCGAGTATAGACATATTTGCATCTTGTCATGTGCGGAGAGCGCCGAGTCGGTCCGCCATCTCCCAACGGAGTTTGCCGGACACGGCTCCGCCCCAATGTTTAGAAACGTTTCATTATGGCATACATTTCAAATGCATAGCCGCCCAGTACGAGTATGGGCGCAAGCGTTATGCGTCTGAAGCTGAACATCTCGTAGTTGAAGACATTCGGGTCGTCACTGCCTCCTCCTGCCATGAGTATGAATCCGAGAACGATTATGGCCAGTCCTATGAGCATGAGGCGGTAATTCTTGGGCTTGAGTACCATTTTTTCGTCGCTCGTATTTGTCTCCGGAGTTTTGGTTTTCTTCACTTCCATAGTATTTGGTTTTGTCTTTGTTGCTGCAGTCTAATAGAGGTGTATCTTGCCTGTGTTCATGTTGATGAATTTGTTGGTGGAGAAGGCGGTGAACAGCACCGAGATGAGTACTCCGCCCACCAGCAGGCCCGCAATTATGAGTATTATAAGTTTGTGCCCCGTCATTACCAACAGGTCGGGGGCGCTTTCGTTAAGGCCGGCAATCATGGCACCGAACATCGCTATGGCTATCAGAGCCGCATAGATTCCCTGTAGGATGGCGCTGCCCAGAAAAGGCTTCATTATGAACCATTTGGACGCCCCCACAAGTTTCATCGTGTTTATCAGATAGCGCTTGGAGAAGATGCTTATGGTAATCGTGTTGTTGAGCAGTATGAGCGATATCACCAGTAGAGTGATGCCGAACAAGAGCAACAGCATGGTGAATTTGTTGAGGTTCGTCGTTATCTGGTCAATTACGGCCTTTTGGTAGACGACCTCTTCGACACCGTCCCAAGAACTGATGCGTTTGTCGATGGCATGTATCTCCTCCTTGGTGGAGTGTTGGGCCTTGAGCCGGACCTCATATGAGTCGGGCAGAGGGTTTATCTCGAGAAACTCTTCGAAATCGGCCCCGGCATACTCCTTGAAATCCTTGGCTGCCTGCTCTTTCGACACGAACAGGGCACTTTTGATCTCCTCCTGCTCGCCGAATCTGGTGACCAGCGCCTGCTTCTCCTCGTCGGTGACTCCGTCCTTGAGCATCACGTAGAGCGTGACACTCTCTTTCATGTCATCGGCGGCCTTCAGGGCATTGAGTATGAAATATCCTATGCTGCCCAACAGGAACAGCACGAGCGCTATGCTTATTGTGGATATGAGGTATGAGTTGCGTACCTTGCGTTTAAGCCGCTTGTTCTCCTGCATTGCCATTTTTTCTCTCATCTCTTACGGTTAGACATATGTTGAGCGCCAGTCCCGCCAGAATCAGGAGCGAGAAGAGGAGCGTTGCTGTAGAAACAGCCTTGAAGTGGGGCGCACGGAACCGGAACTCCACCATATGCGTGCCGGCCGGAAGTTCCATGGCGCGCAGTATGTAGTCGGCACGGAAGTAGGGTGCCTCCTGGCCGTCTATATAAGCACTCCATCCCTTGTCATAGTAAATCTCCGAGAATACCGCCGTGCCGCCTGCCGGAGAGGCGTATTCATAGATTAACCTGTTGGGACGATAGTCCGTGAGCGCTATCGTGCCGACAGTATGCGAGGCGAGTGTGTCGCTTTCTGAGGTCATGCCGGCAGTTTTGCTGTCAAGTGCAGAAGTTTGCTGTACGCGCCCTTTGTACCTGTTGTCGGCCACAGCCGTGTGTTTGTTGTCAATTTCTCCCAGCGTCTCAATCTCTTGTGCCGCACCGTCCACCCATACGATGTTGTCAACGAACCAAGCGGCGCCGTTGGCGTCGGGATTGACTTCGTAGGTGAGGGCACCGGTATTTTGGTCGGGAATGATGAAATACTTGGTGTTGAGCATGTTGTATGCAGGCATGTCCATTTTCGACAGATATCTGTCAATGATGTCCTGATATCGCTGCAATTTGGCTCCGTGGTAGCCGCCCACCGAACGGTGGAAATAAGAGGTGGTGGCATCGTTGAAGGTGCTTACCGAGAGATTTGCCACGCGGTAGCCAAGTTCGCTGTCCTTCATTATCTCGTTGTCGACAGCCGTGGGCAGAATTTCGGTAGCGCGTTTCTCCACAAATTTGGAGTGGGGCAGGAAACGCAGGTCCACAGGAATCATGTCGGCGCATACCAACACTGCCAGCAAGGCCACAAAGGCCCTGTTGCCGATTTTGCTTTTCGCAAAGAGCCATACCGCAATGGCCGAGAGTACGACGAAGACGAGCGAGCGGAAAGAGTCTGCGGTGAGCATCGCACCCCGCTGTTCGTACATGGCCTGCAGAATGTCATCGGGCAGTTGCGGGTCGTATATGCCGTGGAACGAGAAAAGTGCCTTTCCGAACAGCCAGAAGAAGAGCGCCACACTCCCCGTGATGGCAAGCGACCATTTGAGACCGTGCATCGTCTCTTCGCGCGAAAGCGAGCGGCGGTATATCTTCGAGAGGGTGAGTGCGGCCAGCAAAGGTATGCTCCACTGTACTATCACAAGTGTCGTGGCTACTGCGCGGAACTTGTTGTATCCGGGTAGCAGCTTGAACATCAATTCCGTGAACCACATCATGTTGTTGCCCCATGAGAGGAATAGCGCCAACAGGCTGACAATCAGAATCCACCATTTCGAACGGCCGTGCAGGACAAACATTCCGAACACGGCGAGGAAGAACATGACAGCACCGATGTATGTCGGACCGGCAGTTCCGGGCTGGTCTCCCCAATAGGATGTGATGCCGTATGCCGCTCCGTCCACAGCCCTTATCTGATATGGGCGCAGGGCATCCGATACGGCTCCTCCCGAGGGGAACGATGCCGAGGCACCGCCCTTGAAATCGGGAATGAACATGTTAAGACTTTCGCCCTTGCCGTAACTCCATGCGGTGGCATAGTCCAAGGCGAGCCCTTTGGAAGAATTTCCGCTCTCGGCTGCCGCGAGTTCACTGCCACCACGGGTCGTATCCGGCGAGTGCTGCATCGTGTAGTAGAGCGGAGCGAAGTTGGAACCTATAGCCAGAACCGCAGCGGCAACAAGCGCCAGCGTCGATTTGCCGAACTTGGACAATGCATTCTCCTTTGTCGCCTTGACCAGCTCATTGATCCAGAACGCAATGATGGCCAGTGCGAAATAGTATGTTATCTGCGGATGGTTAGCCGCCAGTTCGAGAGAGGCGAACAGCGCAGCCAACATGGCACCCAACCATCTGTGGCGGCTGCGGAAAGTGTAAACCACTGCGCCTACAAGCATTGGGGCGTAGGCGAACGCCATCATCTTGGAGAGGTGTCCGGCGCCGATAATCAGGATGGAATAGGTGGAAAATCCGTAGGCTATGGCCGGTGGAACGGCTATACGCGGGTCGAGTCCCCAGAGCAACAGCATTATCCAGAAACTTGTCATTGCCAGGAAAATCATCCACGTGGGATTGCCCACGGCCTTCATTATGCCGTTGGCGGCTGAGCGGATGATCATCGAAGGGTATTTTATGGAGTTGAGATAAGAGGGCATTCCTCCGAAGGCATTGCCCGTCCATTGCGGGTCTTCGCCGTAGAGCTGGTTGTGGAGTCTGATGTCCTGACTCATGCCCTTGTACTGTATGTCGTCGTGCATGTTCAATGTCTTGCCTTCGTACTGCGGCTCGAAATAGAGGGCCGATAGTACAAAGAAGAGCACTACGGCAAGCAGATAGGGCAGGTATCTCCTGAATGTGGCTTTCATCTTCTGCGTGTCGGTTAATAACTTGCAAAGTTACATAAAAAATATTAATCGGTTGAAAAAATCGCATCCGTTGTTGCCGGAGAGCATGCACCCTGTCGGTAAGCGGGGCTTGAGGACAACGGTCGGCATTGCCGTGACAATGGGGCGCGGGAGAAACGAATATTCCCCGATTCGGTTGGAGTTAAGAGAAATTCGTTTAAATTTGCCTTCCAGAAAAACTGTAGCGTATGACCATTCTCGAACAGATAAAGAGCCCTGTGGCAAACGACATCAAGGCATATGAGGAGTTGATGAGGCAGTCGTTCATCAATACCGACAAGGGGATTGCCGACATACTTGCCTATATCCTTCAGAATCGAGGCAAGGGCTTGCGTCCGGTGCTGGTTCTGCTCATGGCAAATATCCATTCGGGCGGGCAGATAACCGACAGCCGAGCCTATCAGGCAGCCATGCTGGTGGAGATGGTCCACACTGCCTCGCTGATTCACGATGACGTGATGGACAATTCGCCCATGCGTCACGGCAAACAGTCGGTGCTCGGAATGTACGGAGCGCACGTCTCCATCGTGGTGGGTGACATGATTCTCGCCACGGCATTCCTGTCGAGTATGCGCCACGGTCACGATGACATCAATACCTATGTGGTCGATGCCGTCAACCGTCTGTGTGAGGGAGAGCTGTTGCAGGACAACCAGAGCCGGGAGCTCGGCATGACCCGTGAAATATACTATGAGATAATCGGCAAGAAGACGGCCTCTTTGTTCGGCATAAGCGCGGGAGTCGGAGCCTTGGCCGTGCATGCGTCCGCCGAGGAGCAGGATGCGGCATGGCGGGTGGGGTACAATCTCGGCATTGCCTTTCAGATAAAGGACGACATCCTCGATTTCGCCCCCCAGTCGCAGACGGGCAAGCCTTCGTGCGGAGATCTGAAGGAGCACAAGATTACCCTGCCGTTGCTGACGGTCATGGAGAAGAGTCCGGTGCAGGAGCGCAAAAGGATTCTTTCTCTCGTGCGCAAGGCCGATACGGATGCGGAGAGTCTGGAGGAGTTGCGCCGTATGGTGGTGTTGGGTGGAGGCATGGAGATGGCCGAACAGGTGATGAACGGCTTTATCGATGAGGCGCATGCCATTGTGGCATCATATCCCGCTTCGCCTTACAAGGAGTCCCTGCAACTTTTCTGCGACTTTATCGGCGGCCGGAACATGTAGCATCCGTTCGATGCACAAGAACCAAGAAGAGAAGAATAATAGACATAGTAACTATTCTTTTTGCTGCGGTAAGACCTTAAGAGAATCTTTTGCATCTCAGGGTCCATCTGCATCATAAATGCAATGGCATACCCTATGCCATCTGTAATATCAGAAGGTTTCCTAGCATTTATTACCCTATGAAGTGCATCAAACAGAGGAAGGTCCCCTTCATAGTCTTCAACATTATGAATGGTAAGACCAAACTCCTCTATGAATTTCTGTGCAAATTGTTCTATTAATGGGAGGGCATTGTGGGATTCCTTGCTGCGTCCCAAATTGCGTATATCATTAGTATCCCAAATAATAGGCGTAGCGGAAATAATATCAGATAGATAAGTTTTTCCGTCAAGAACGAAATACTTTTTACTAGTATCTTTATTATCTTTTTCATCATTTTTCTTGAGTTCTTTTATTTTAGATAACGTATTCTCATGGTAGTTTATTGCATGATATCTGTTAGTTATTGCTCTATCACCCCTTAAAAACAAACAGGCGCATCCCAAAGGGTGCGCCTGCCGCTTGTTTGCTTTTGCAAACCTATTTAACCGTGTTGCAAATTTTCTCGAAAGCCTGCGGGTGATTCATTGCGAGGTCGGCCAAAACCTTGCGGTTGAGGGCGATCCCTTTTGCATTGCATTTACCCATGAATTCAGAATAGGTCATTCCGTTGAGGCGGGCGGCTGCGTTGATACGCGTAATCCACAGGCTGCGGAATACTCTCTTCTTGTTTTTGCGTCCGATATAAGCGAACTGCAATCCTTTTTCGACTGTGTTTTTGGCGACAGTCCAGACATTTCCCCTTGAACCAAAGTTACCCTTGGCAAGTTTTAAAACTTTTTTTCTTCTGGCTCTTGATGCTACTGCATTTACTGACCTTGGCATAATTTTTAAGTTTTAACGAATGGTTAGCGGCATGTTTCTCTCACACTCTTTGGGGCTAACTCACTCTTGGTTTAACATTGACTCCCTGTTAAGTCTTCGGTACGAATTGTCGTAAATTACTTTACGAGGAGCTTTCTTACTTTGGCTGCATCGGCCGATGTGAGAATGGCGGTGCTGTCCAAAATACGTTTGCGCTTGTTGGTCTTTTTGGTGAGGATGTGGCTGTGATAAGCGTGTTTCCTCTTGATTTTTCCTGTACCGGTGAACTCAAAGCGCTTCTTGGCACCGGCATTGGTTTTCATCTTTGGCATTTTCGTAAAAATTTTTTGGTTAAACAGTTTGCAAAGATATACAAAATTTGAAAATTCGTCATAATTGCTCCTAAAAAAGTTTTTTTGGAAACAGCGCTTCTGTCTTCAGTATAAAATAAGTAAATTTGTATCGGTAGGCCTTGCAGACCCTTTGGGAAGGGAGTGTGGGGCAGGAAGAGATGTCCTGTCTGCAATGTCGCAGACTGACTAAAACAGATGGAATCATGAAACGGGGAATACTTGTAACCATAATGTTGTTGTTGCTGGCCGTGACTGTGGCTGAGGCCCGGCAACAGCAGCCGGAGCGGAAGAAGGTGGGGCTTGTTCTGAGTGGCGGCGGAGCCAAAGGAGTGGCGCATGTGGGTGTCATAAAGGTGCTGGAAGAGGCCGGCATACCGATAGACTATATAGCCGGAACGAGCATGGGTTCCATTGTGGGCGGATTGTATGCAATAGGCTACACCTCTTCGGAGCTCGACTCCCTGTTCCGTAGCCAGAACTGGATAGACCTGTTGGCCGACCGCGTGTCGCGCAACGACAAGCTCTATGCCGAGCGGCAGAACGATGACAAATATATCCTTGACGTGCCCTTCTCCGGCAAGGAGGGAGTGAAGCTCCCCGCTGGTTTGCTCGCAGGGCAGAATGTCCTCAATATGCTGAATGACCTTACGATAGGTTATCACAATGTCCCCTCGTTCGACAATCTTCCCGTGCCGTTCGCCTGTGTCTCCTACGATATGGTCAAGGGCAGGGAGTATGTGGCGCGCAGCGGCAGTCTGCCTACTGCCATAAGGGCGAGCATGGCAATTCCCGGAGCATTCACACCGGTACAGCTGGACAGCATGATACTTGTGGACGGTGGAGTGAAGAACAACTTCCCCGTGGATGTGGTGCTTGACATGGGGGCGGATATAATTATAGGTGTGGATGTGGGCAGCACTACCCCGACATATGATGAACTGAACTCCGTAATGGGGCTGGTAGACCAGATGCTGGCACTTGTGTCGAATGACAAATTTGAGGAGAACAAGTCGCAGGTGGATCTGTATCTCCGTCCCGAGATAGAACCCTACGGGGCGGCAAGCTTCACCACCCAGGCAATAGACTCCCTGCTGGTTCGTGGCGAGCGGGTGGCTCGTGAGCATTACGATGAAATATTGGCGCTGAAGGAGAAAATCGGCATAGATGACAGCTTCGAGCCGCAACCGGTTCGCGATGATGTGAAATCGGCTACGGCATTCTATGTGGGGGACATTGTGTTTGACGGCCTTACGGGACAGGAGAGCCACCACATGATGGATTATTTGGGCATTACCCCACATTCCATAACGACACGCGACCAGCTCAACGATGCAATAATGAAGATGCGTGGTTCGGGCTCGTTCTCCTATGTGGCATATATGCTTGACAACCAACCGCCCTACAACCTCACCATATATGTTACCGAGAGGGAACGTGCTGCACTTGAGGTGGGATTCCGTTTCGATTCGGAGGAGCTGGCCGCCATTTTGGTCAATACGAGCGTGGCATCCATCCAAGGCAACATCTACAGCCCTAAGATTGGACTCACGGCACGCTTGAGCGGCAATCCTTATGTGAAACTCTATTTGGATTCGGGCCGTATCGGGCTCGGCAGCATGGGCGTGTCGTACATGTTCCGCCACAACGACTTCACGGTCTATGAGGACGGCCGCAAGAACAATACGGCCACATTCAATGTCAATCAGATAAACGTTGCGCTATCGGATATATATCTGCGGAATTTCAATGCCTCGATAGGGGCACGGTACGAACATTTCAGCTACAATACGTTCCTCTTTGTCGGCGATGACTTTAATGTCCCCGTAAAGGCGCAGGGGTATCTGGACTACTTTCTGAACGTTCATTTCGAGACTCTCGACGATGCCTACTACCCCACCCGCGGGACATCGGTCAAGGCCGATTATACTCTCTATACGGACAACGGTCTGAAATACAACGACGGTGCCCCATTCTCGGCCGTGCAGTACTCCGTGGACTGGGCCAGTTCACTGGGCGGACGCGTTACGCTGTTGCCGAGCATCTACGGGCGCACCATATTCGGTGACTCTCCGGCCTATCCCTACCTCAACTATGTGGGCGGCCACTATGCCGGACGCTACATGACGCAGCAGATGCCCTTCTGGGGAGTGAACAATGTGGAGATTTTCGACAACTCGGTGTGCGTGGCGGCCTTGGGTGTGCGTACACGGTTGTGGAAATACCACTACCTTACCGCCAAATGCAACTATGCCCTTAGCGGAAACAGCTTTTTCCATATGTTCGATCTCGATGACACCCTCTTCGGCTTCGGTTTGGAGTATTCCTACAAGACACCTATAGGCCCGCTCATGGTGGAGGTCTGCGGACGCGACAACAAATTCGGCGGCATATACCTCGGCTTCGGCAAATATTTTTAGCCCGACATTCCGGGGCTTCGGAATCCATCTGTGCTTGCAAAAAATAAAGCCATTATTAGGACTTTACGGATATTATCCGTCTTGTTCTGTTCATCGGCAAAGTGTCAAGTAAAAATTATTCAGTAGGCTATTGGCGAGTTACGCACTTATTAAAGCCCTGTTCATTGTGAATTACGACCTATGAGTAGAAGGCGATAAACTGCAAGCAGAGCGATTGTCTGTGGTGGTACGTATGCTGCGAAGACAGAATCAATTCATTATTAAGAGGCAAGAACGCAAAATATATTGTTTCAAAAGCAATTCACAAAGAAGGCTTCTCTATTCTGACAAATCCTTGATGCCGTTTTCTATGAACTGATTTTATCATTTTGGGAGACAGACAGTCCGGTATCGCCAAGAAGTTCCGGCAACAGGAAGAGGCCGAATCCGGACACAAAAAAATCCGGTGACATTTTCATCACCGGACTTTATGGTCTTGTACTCGGTAAGGGATTCGAACCCTTGATTTTGAGAATGAGAATCTCACGTCCTGGACCAGCTAGACGAACCGAGCATCAATCCTTTCGAATCACGGGGCAAAAATAACGGTTTTTTTCTATCCCACAAAATTTTCACAAAATTTTCCTGAAAATTTCAATAAAAACTTCTCCCGGACAGGGCAGAACCCCGACATCGCATTCTCCCTGCTTTTATACATACAGTCATTCCCAAACGACCGGCACAAAAAAAGATGGCGACAGTCTCCGTCTGCCACCATCTCCATAACTTGATTCTTTCGTCTCCTTGGACTTATGGGAGTCCCCCATACGCAAAGGGACTATTTCTCCTCTGCTGCCTCGTCCGCTACAAGGATACGGCCGCAGTATTCGCAGATGATTATCTTCTTGCCCTGACGGATCTCCACCTGACGCTGGGGCGGGATTCGGTTGTAGCAACCGCCACAGGCATCCCTCTTGACTGTAACGACAGCCAGACCGTTGTGCACATTGGAGCGGATACGCGTGTAGGCTGCCAAAAGTCTCTCGTCGATTTTCTCGCGAGCCACAGCGTCCTGCGCCTTGAGCGCCTCAATCTCCTTGGCCGTCTCCTGGTCTATGGTGTCAAGCTCGTTCTTCTTGTTCTGATAGTCTATCTTGCGCTCGTCGAGTGCCGCCTGCGCCTCCTCCACGAGGAGTTTCTTGGCCTTTGTCTCTGAAGCATACTCCTTGAGATGCTTCTCGCAGAGCTGGTTCTGAAGATCCTGGTATTCAATCTCCTTGGAAATGGCATCGAACTCGCGGTTGTTTCTCACGTTCTTCTGCTGCTCCTCATACTTGGCAATCATCGCCTTGTTCTGCTCGATTTCGGCCTTGCGCTGTTTGGTAAGGGCTCCGAGTTCGTCTATTTCGGCATTGATATTGTCGAGACGGGTCTGGAGACCAGCCACTTCATCCTCGAGATCCTGTACCTCAACAGGCAGTTCGCCTTTGATTTTGTTGATCTCGTCAATTTTCGAATCTATCTTCTGCAGGTCGTAGAGAGCCTTGATTTTCTCCTGCATAGTATAATCGACTGCCGTATCAGTCCTTCTTCTGCTTGAAATTGCCATATCTTTCTAAACTAAATAATTAATCGGATTCCGGGAACATTTGCTTTTATAAAGCGCAAAATTAGGTATTTTTTTTCTAATTATCTCAAACAAAATATCAATTGCACAATATTCGGTCTCAAAATGGCCTGCATCGACGATGACAAGTTCACGGTCGGCATCCAGAAAATCGTTGTACTTGAAGTCGGCGGCAATATAGACATCCGCCCCAGCGCTGCGGGCACATTCAATGAGACTGCCACCCGCTCCGCTGCAGATTGCCACACGGCGCACAACCCGTTTATGGGGCTCGCTATACCGCAAAGCCTTGTTGCCGAGTGCCCCTTTGACTCTCTCAAGGAACTTTTCCAGCGCCATGGGTGACGGAAGTTCACCCACTATGCCGAAACCTATCTCCGGCTCCTGCGGACGAGTGGGCTCCAACAGCGAAATCTCCTTCAGACCGAACATTTCCCCCAAACGGTGGCTTATTCCACGCGGGGCGCTGTCAAGATTCGTGTGGGCGGCATACAAAGCCACGCCATGGCGCAATGCCTTCTCCACCACACGCTGTATGTAAGTCTGGCCCGTAAGCCGTTTGACGGCATGGAATATTATCGGATGGTGCGAAACGACAAGCCCCGTCCCGAGTTCTATCGCCTCGTCCAACACGGCCTCGGTTATATCCACGCACAGCAGTGCGCTGTCCGTTTCAGCCTCACGATTGCCCACTATGAGCCCTGCATTGTCATATTCGGCCTGCCACGAAAGGGCGGCTTCCGCCTCAATCACATCGGTAATTTCCCTGATTTTCATCTCTTTCAGAAAAATATTTGGGTTATCTGTTCCATTTCACCTTTCTCTTCGGCCTTTTCCTCATCCATGCCAGTTTCCGCACTCTCCCGGGAGGTCTCCACCTGCTCCATTTCGCCATCTTTTTCCGGCCGTACGGTTACATGATGGGGGAGCTCCGGTTTCTCCGGTTCTTCTATATCGACATCCTCAGCAGGCTCCACGAGTTTCTCGGGCGAGACAGTTTCCACTACGTCTTTCCGGGCTTCATCTGCACTGGTACTCTGCTGAACTTCCACAACATCTATTACTTCCTTCTGCATTTCCAGCTCCGAGAAAAGATCCAAACGGGGTTCGAAAAGCGTCACCTTGCCCTTGTGCGGAGTTTTTGTCACCCCTTTCCTGGTACGTATCTTTTTCTCTTTGACCACCTGGCCATCTGCCTGTTGTTCTGTGTTTTGCTCCTTATCTGCCGGATTCGTCTTCGATGCCACGGACTCTTGCAGTTCGCCATTCTCTTCCGAAGCTGCTGCGGGGTTTGTCACAGGAGGTTCGGGTTCTGCCGGTACCGGCTCCATTTCAACAGCAGTCTTTGCTTCCGCAACCGGTTCCGCCGGTTCGTCATCGTCAAAGCGTGCCACCACGCTGTCGTTGTCGATATCGTCACGTACCTCACGCAAAAGGTTGCGTATCTTCTGAAGGTGCTCTATTATCTCCACCTTGCGGTTCAACTTGCCCTTGTTGCGCTTGTCCTGCATGATCTTCTTTTCGGCACCGGCCAGTGTCATGCCACTCTCCTTCACCAAATGGTAAATAAGGCCTATATTATCTACATCCGAGGGGGTGAACAGTCTGTTGCCCTTGCTGTTGCGATGAGGCTTGAGAATGGAGAAATTGTCTTCCCAAAAGCGGATGAGCGACGGTTTTACGTTATAGATTTCGCACACTTCGCCCATCGAATAATAGAGTTTTCCCTTAGGGTGAACTATTTCATTCATGGTGTCGATATTTTGCGCTAAAGTAAAAAAAAATCCGCCCATTTCAAACAAAGTATTATTTTTGTGGACTGCAAACCCCCATCGCGCCATGAGCACAATGCACATCAGAGGAAAGGTGGCCAGCGGGCACAAGCTCGGGCACAAGCTCGGGTTCCCCACCGCCAATATTGACATAGACTCCGGCACTGACATAGAGGACGGCGTCTATGCCGGCCGTGTCACGATAGACGGGCAGGCCTTCGGGGCAGTGATAAACATCGGGCGCAACCCTTCGGTCGAGGCACACGGCAGACGCAAGGCCGAAGCTCACATCTTCAATTTCGAACGGGACATATACGGTCTCGACATCGATATGGAGCTTGTGGAGTTCTTGCGTGGCGAGAGGAAATTCGTCTCGCTTGAGGCGTTGTCGGCACAGATAGCCGCCGACAAGGTCTCGGCCCAAAGGATTCTTGAAGAACTTGAAACAAAAAACAAAATATTATGAGCAGTTTTATAGACACTTCCCTTCCCTACAAGGTGGCCGACATGTCGCTGGCCGACTGGGGACGCAAAGAGATAACGACATCGGAGTACGAAATGCCCGGTCTGATGGCATTGCGCAAGAAATACGGTGCATCCAAGCCCCTCAAGGGAGCCCGCATAACGGGTTCTCTGCACATGACCATTCAGACAGCCATTCTCATCGAGACTCTCGTGGAGCTCGGTGCCGAGGTGCGCTGGTGCAGCTGCAACATCTTCTCCACCCAGGACCATGCCGCTGCGGCCATTGCAGCCAGCGGAGTTCCCGTATTCGCATGGAAAGGCGAATCTCTGGAGGAATACTGGTGGTGTACGGCCATGGCACTCACCTTCGAGGGTGGCAAAGGCCCCAATCTTATAGTGGATGACGGAGGCGATGCCACCTTGCTCATACATCAGGGCATTGCTGCAGAGAATGACCCGCATACGCTCGACCGCACTCCCGCATCGCACGAGGAGAGTGTAATCATCAGCACGCTCCGCCACCTGCTCAATGAAGACCCCGACAAGTGGCACCGCATGCTCAAGGAGATCAAAGGCGTCTCGGAGGAGACCACCACGGGTGTGCACCGTCTCTACCAGATGTTCGAAAGGGGCGAGTTGTTGTTCCCTGCAATAAACGTAAACGACTCTGTTACCAAGAGCAAGTTCGACAATCTCTACGGATGCCGCGAGTCGCTGGCCGACGGCATAAAGCGCGCCACCGACATCATGATTGCCGGCAAGACTGTATGCGTTTGCGGTTACGGAGATGTCGGCAAGGGCTGCGCCAAGAGCATGCGCTCCTACGGTGCACGCGTGCTGACCACCGAGGTGGATCCCATATGCGCCCTTCAGGCAGCCATGGACGGTTATGAAGTGGTGACGGTGGAGGACGCTCTTCCCGAGGCGAACATCTATGTCACCGCTACGGGCAACTGCGACATCATCACTCTGGAGCACATGCAGAAGATGAAGGACCAGTCGATAGTCTGCAATATAGGCCACTTCGACAATGAGATTCAGATGGCACGTCTGGATGCCTGCGAGGGTGTCGTGAAGACCACGATAAAGCCTCAAGTGGACTGCTACACATTCCCCGACGGCCACTCCATATTCATATTGGCCGAGGGCAGATTGGTCAATCTCGGCTGCGCCACCGGACACCCCTCGTTCGTGATGAGCAACTCATTCACCAACCAGGTGCTGGCACAGATGGACCTGTGGCAGAGTCCTGCCGGCCGCAAGGTGGATGTAACGCGCCTCTCGAAGGTGCTGGACGAAGAGGTGGCCCGTCTGCATCTGGGCAACCTGAGCGTACACCTCACCACCCTCACGCAAAAACAGGCCGACTACATCGGAGTGAAGGTGGAGGGCCCCTACAAGGCCGAGCACTACAAATATTGATCCCGGAACGGTTGTTATGGCACTGAAATGGCTATGGGAGACTATCCCAACCATGGGAAATGGAACGTGGGGAAAAGACAGAAATATTGCGCAGAAGGGTTGCTCTTTTGAGTGGGAATCGCTATATTTGAAGATGCGAATGCAAATTCTATGGCAGGCCTTTATCTCCATATACCTTTCTGCAAAAAGTTGTGCGGCTACTGCGATTTCTTCAAGAGCGTTTCGATGAAATATGCCCCTCTGTTGCCTGGTGCAATGGAGTGTGAGATGGAACGCCAAAGGGGGTTTTTCGGCAACGCAGAGTTGCGCACCGTCTATTTCGGAGGAGGGACACCGACCGTATATCCTCCGCAGACTTTCCAACGGCTGTTGGACAAGGCCGACGAGCTGTGGGGGTTGGATGCGGTGGAGGAGATTACCGTTGAGGCCAATCCCGATGACTTGACCGAAGAGTATCTGCACTCTCTTGCCCAAACACGAGTGGACAGAGTGAGCATAGGCGTGCAGTCATTCGTAGACCGGGACTTGCGGTTCATGAACCGCCGTCACGATGCCGCCCGTGCAGTGGAGTGCGTGAAGGCGGCGCAGCGGGAGGGCTTTCACAATATCACAATCGATTTGATATACGGACTGCCCGAGATGTCGATGGCGGAGTGGCGGGATAATATCCGCCGGGCTTTGGAACTAGGGGTACAACACATTTCGGCCTATCATCTGAGTATAGAAGACGGGACGATGTTTTCGCGCCGTGGCGTTGGAACGGTCCCCGAGGAGCGTAGCGAGGAGGAGTATCTGCTTCTGCACGAAATGCTTGCCAAAGCGGGGTATGAACACTACGAGATATCCAACTTTGCATTGCCCGGCTTCCGCTCGAAACACAATTCGGCCTATTGGACAGGCGTGGAATATCTGGGCATCGGCCCTTCGGCACACTCGTTCGACGGCCATATGCGCCGTTGGGCAGTGCGTTCGGTGGGCGGTTATATGGAGGGTGCTGCGGACGGAGACATCTATGAACAGGAGCGCTTGGATGAACGCGACCTGTATGACGAGTGTGTGATGCTCGGGCTGAGGCGCAAGGAGGGGATAGACAAGCGCATTGTGAAGGCCCGTTTCGGAGAACAAAAACTGCACAGACTGACCGCTGCGGCAAGGCGGTTTGTGGCTGAGGGAGTGTTGGAGGAGACGGAAGATTCGCTCCGCTTCGTACCAGAAAAATGGCTCGTCTCGGATGGGGTAATAAGCGAGCTGTTCGATGGCTAAAGGTCTGAAAATTAAAATTAATGTTTATTTAATAAGATGAACGTGGCAAAAGTGTTACTTTTGCACGGGTAAAACCAAGAGCAATCGGAATCAATAAAAATCATATTAACAGATAGATTATGGCTAAAGAGAGGAAAAGACCCGATTACCTGTTTGAGGTGAGCTGGGAGGTCTGCAATAAGGTCGGCGGAATACATACCGTGGTGGCCACCAAAGCACCCACGATGGTGTCCGAATTGGGTGACAAGTATATCCTGATAGGCCCCGACATCCAGACAGAGAACGGGAACCCCGAATTTTGCGAGGATTTGAACCTGATGAAGGCCTGGCGTCAGCAGGTCTATTCCTATGGAATCAGAATCAAGATAGGCCGTTGGCGCATAAAGGGCAATCCCCTGGTGATACTGGTGGATTTCAGCTCGTTCATCTCCAAGAAGGACGATCTCTTCAAACGGCTTTGGGAAGAATATCACGTCGACTCCATCAGCGGACAGTGGGACTATATTGAGCCCGTGCTGTTCGGCTATGCGGCAGGTGTTGTGATACAGAGCTATATAGATACATTCTGCTTGCCTACGGACCGTACCGTGGCGCATTTCCATGAGTGGATGACGGCCAGCGGTGGACTTTTCCT
Source organism: Tidjanibacter sp. (assembly GCA_963640325.1). Lineage (GTDB taxonomy): Bacteria > Bacteroidota > Bacteroidia > Bacteroidales > Rikenellaceae > Tidjanibacter. The sequence continues at coordinate 11,138 of CAVHXY010000006.1, read as the reverse complement.
GCGCAAGCAGCAGCCTTTTACGGCTACGGTGCTCACGACACATGCCACTGTTATGGGACGCTGTATTGCCGGTAACGGACAGCCTCTTTACAGTTCGCTGACAAAACTTAATGCCGACGAGTATGCCCGCCAGTTCAATGTCGTGGCAAAACACTCCATAGAGAAGATTTCGGCCGCCAATTCAGACTGCTTCTGTACGGTGAGCCAGATTACGGCATCGGAGTGCAAGTATCTGCTGGGCAGGGATGTGGATATGGTTACTCCCAACGGATTCGAGGACGATTTCGTTTGGAAGGACAAGGAGTTTGACCAGAAACGCAAACAGGCGCGCGAACTGATGATAAAGGTAGCCGAAGCATGCTTGGACTACAAGTTCGACAAGGAACCTCTGATTGTGGGCACGAGCGGCCGTTATGAGTACAAGAACAAGGGGTTGGATGTCTTCATGGAGTCGTTGAAGAAACTGGCCGCTGCCGACAAGTCGGGCCGTGAGATACTGGCCTATATTACTGTGCCGGCAGGCAACGAGGGTCCGCGCAAGGATTTGGCTGCACATTTGGCTGATCCGGCAAGCCCTATGGATATGTCGCAGTTCAGGAACACTACGCACTATCTCTCCTCACCCCAGTGGGACCCCATTGTCAGATCCATGCAGGAGAGCCGTCTGATGGACAATAACAGCGGTGTGAAACTGATATTCGTACCTTCGTATCTGAAGGGAGATGACGGCATATTCAACAAGAGCTACTATGAATTGCTCGTAGGCATGGATGTAACCGTTTTCGCTTCGTATTACGAACCGTGGGGCTACACTCCGTTGGAGAGCGTTGCATTCTCGGTGCCTACCATCACGACCTCGTTGGCCGGATTCGGCATGTGGGTCAATGACCATACGAAGGATCATGCCGGGGTGGAGGTCATACAGCGTGACGACTATAACGACATAGAGGTGATAGACAAGATTGCAACTTCCCTGAAACGTTATGCTGCGATGGAAACCAAAGAGTATGAGGCAATGCGCAAGTCGGCTTTCGAAACCTCGAGGATAGCACTGTGGAAAAACCTCATAGAGTATTATGACCAGGCATACGACATTGCATTGAACAACATGATTACCCGAACCAACAATGCAGTCTATGACGGAGGAGGTGCAAGGACGGAGCAGATCAATTTCGTGCGTCAGCAATTGGTGAGCAACACTCCGGTGTGGTCGAGGGTGATGATTGAGAAGAATCTTCCCGAGCGTCTGAAACCATTGGAGATATTGTCTTACAACCTGTGGTGGTCGTGGCGTCTCGGCGGACGCTCCCTGTTTGAGGATGTCGATGAGGAGTTGTGGGCCGAGAGCGGCAAGAACCCTATCGTGTTCCTCGACAAGTTGAGCTACGGCAAGATAAAGGAGCTGGAGACGAATGAGGAGTTTCTCGCCAAGATGGATTCGATATACAGCGACTTTCTGAACTACATGAGCAAGAAGGCAGAGGCTCACGGACCCAGGATTGCCTACTTCAGCATGGAGTATGGTCTGCACACGTCGTTGAAGATCTATTCTGGAGGTTTGGGAATCCTGGCCGGTGACTACCTCAAGGAGGCCAGCGACAAGAACGTGCCCATGGTTGCAGTGGGCCTGCTCTACCGCTACGGGTATTTCACCCAGAAACTCTCTGCACAGGGCGCGCAGGAGGCGGCTTATGAGGCACAGCAGTTCTCGAGGTTGCCCATTTCGCCGGTAAGGGACGAGTCGGGCAACTGGCGCTCCATTCAGGTGGCATTCCCCGGCAGAACGGTTACGGCACGCATATGGAAATGTGCAGTGGGCCGTACGGACCTCTATCTGCTCGATACCGACCATGAACTGAATCTGGACGAAGACCGTTCGATAACATACCATCTCTATGGAGGCGACTGGGAAAACCGCCTGAAGCAGGAGTTCCTGCTAGGTATCGGCGGTATCAGAGCCCTTAGGGAACTCGGCATAAAGGCAGATGTATATCATTGCAACGAGGGCCATGCCGCGTTTATAGGCCTTGAGAGAATCAGGCAGATGGTCAATAGCGAGAAACTCTCCTTCAGCGAGGCGCTGGAGGTGGTCCGCTCATCGTCACTCTTCACGACGCATACCCCGGTTCCTGCAGGACACGATGCCTTCCCCGAGCACATGATCAGGCAGTATATGTCGCACTGTCCCGAGCATCTGGGCATTACCTGGGAGCAGTTCATCAACCTCGGCAAGACCAACCCCAATGACCCCAACGAGAAATTCTCAATGAGTTTCCTGGCCTGCAACCTTTCGCAGGAGGTCAACGGTGTCAGCTGGTTGCACGGAGAGGTCAGCAAGTCAATTCTGGGAGGTATGTGGCCCGGCTATTTCAAGGACGAACTGCATATCGGCTTCGTGACCAACGGAGTGCATTTCCCCACCTGGACAGCCACGAAACTCAGGGAACTCTATGCCAAGTATTTCCCCGAAGGATTCTCCAGCTACTCTTACGATATTCCCGCCTGGCAGAAGATACACAATGTTCCCGACGAGGAGCTCTGGAGTACCCGTCTCGAACTCAAGAAGGCTCTGATAAAGAGTATCCGCAAGCGTTTCAAGGACCCCAAGCAGACGATGTTCTACTCGCCCAAGCAGCTGGTGAACATTCAGGATTCGTTGAGTCCCGAGGTTCTCACCATAGGCTTTGCACGTAGGTTCGCTACTTACAAGAGGGCACATCTGCTGTTTACGAATCTCGACCGCCTGTCGGCCATCGTGAACAACAAGGAGCGTCCGGTGCGCTTCGTCTTCGCAGGCAAGGCGCATCCCAACGACAAACCGGGACAGGATTTGATAAAACGCATAGTGGAGGTATCGGCCATGCCGCAGTTTGTGGGCAAGATTCTCTTCCTGCAGAACTACGATATGGATTTGGCCCGCAAGATGGTACAGGGCGTGGATGTGTGGTTGAACACTCCCACAAGACCTCTGGAGGCTTCGGGTACCAGTGGCGAGAAGGCTGTGATGAACGGCGTGCTGCAGTTCAGCGTGCTGGACGGCTGGTGGGTCGAGGGCTACAAACCCGGTGCAGGCTGGATGCTGCCTATGGAACGCTCGTATGACGACCAGAAATTCCAGGACGAGCTCGATGCCGAGATGATATACCGCACCATAGAGGACGAAATAGTGCCGAAATATTATGAGCGTGATGCGAACAATATTCCGCATGAGTGGCTCAAGTCGGTCAAGTGCTGCATAGCAGATATCGCATCCAACTTCACTACAAACCGCATGCTGACAGACTATCAGGACAAGTATTACTACAAGCTGAGCGAGCGTCACGGCCGTCTCGTGGCTGACAACTACAAACTGGCACGCGAGATTGCGGCATGGAAACGCCGTGTAAGCAATGCCTGGGATTCGGTGAAGGTGATTTCCTCAAGCCAGGCTACCAATACCGAGCAGGCATTCGTGGTGGGCAACACGTACCGCTTTGAGGTTGTTCTCGATATCAGCACTCTGCATCCCGAAGACATCGGTGTGGAACTGATAATGGCCAACCAGATAGAGCAGGGCCAGCCCGTGAAGATACGCAAGAAGTGCGACTTTGCAATTGCAAATGTCGACGGTTCGAGAGTGACATACCGTCTTGATGCCGTACCCGGAAAGACAGGAATGTTCGACATCGCATTCCGTATCTATCCCAAGAACGACAAGCTGCCCAACAGAATGGATTTCGCACTGGTGAAATGGGTGTAGAAAAGCCCCGGAAAATTTGCAGATAAAGAAAAATAAGAGTATATTTAGCAGGAACTTATATACGGAGAGACATATGTCAGTACTCAACTTTGACAAGAACAGTTTGGGAAACCTCGAATACTCCCTGCAGAGGGAGATGTTGTCGACCAACAGGACCGGCGGCTACATGAGCACCACCATTGTGTGCTGTAATACGAGGAAGTACCATGGCTTGATGGTCTGCCCCATCAAGGAGAATGACGACAAGGATTATGTCCTGCTCTCGTCGTTGGACGAAACGGTCTTGCAGCACGGGCAGGCATTCAACCTCGCCTTGCACCGTTATCCCAATATCTATGAGCCCCGTGGCCATAAATATATTGTGGATTTCAAATATACTCCCACTCCCACAATCACTTATCGGGTGGGGGGGGTGCTCTTGAAGAAGGAGCTTCTCTGGAGGCAGCACACCTCGCATTCGCGGCTTCTGATTCGCTACACGTTGCTTGATGCGCACTCCAAGACGACATTGCGTCTGCGTCCGTTTTTGGCGTTCAGGGACAAACACTCGCTGAGCAAGGTGAACATGTACGCCAACGGACACTCCTATCCCATACAGAACGGAGTGAAATGCCGGATGTATTCGGAGTTCCCGTGGCTCAACATGCAGCTGAACGACGCTTCGGCCGAGTTTGTCGCAGCTCCCGACTGGTATTACAATTTCGAATATGCACAGGAGTATGCCCGCGGTTACGACAGCCATGAGGATCTTCTGACCCCCGGATATTTTGAGGTGGAGCTTACCAAGGAACACCCGCTGATCTTCTCCGCTTCGCTGGAGGAGATTGAGGCCGAGAAACTCGACAGCGCATTCGACAAGGAGCTGGCCGAGCACTCGGACAAGACAGACTTCCTTTCGTGCCTGCGCCATTCGGCGCACCAGTTCGTGATACGGCGCGATGACAAAAGCGAGGTCGTGGCGGGCTATCCGTGGTTCGGAAGCTGGGGGCGTGACACATTCATCGCCTTGCCGGGCATAACGCTTTCTCAGGGAGACCTGAAGGCCTGCACGGATGTCATGGACTCCATGGTGAGCACAATGCGCAACGGAATATTCCCCAATGTGGGCGGTGCCTACAACTCGGTGGATGCACCGCTGTGGTTCGTGTGGGTGATGCAGCAGATGGAGGAGTATATGGAGCCTTCGGAGGTGTGGAAACGCTACGGCAAATATGCAAAGGATGTGCTGACTGCGTTCAAGACGGGTGTTGACGGTGTGATTGCCATGCATCCCAACGGCCTTATATGGGCCTCGCATCCCAAGTATGCCATGACATGGATGGATGCTGTGGTGGACGGTAAACCGGTGACGGGGCGCGAGGGCTACCAGGTAGAGATAAATGCATTGTGGTACAATGCGGTATGCTATGTTCTCGATTGTGCCAAGAGGTTCGGAGACCGTCACTTCACCGCACAATGGAAACAGGTGCCGGCACTGATCAAGGAGAGCTTCCTTTCGCTGTTCTGGATAGAGGAGAACAATTATCTGGCTGACTATGTGGACGAAAAGGGTGCGAATGCCTTCATCCGTCCCAACCAGATTGTTGCCTGCTCCATGAAATACAAGATGCTGACGCTCGTGCAGCAGGAGGCTGTTGTCGGTGTCGTGAAGAAACACTTGCTGACCCCCAAGGGATTGCGTACACTTTCGCCGCGTAACCCTCTCTATAAGGGACATTATGAGGGCGACCAGCGCACGAGGGACCTTGCCTACCACCAGGGTACGGTTTGGGTATGGCCTTTGGAGCACTATGTGAAAGCCCAGTTCGATTTGCAGGGAGAGGGCTTTGTGGATAGCGCAGAGGAGATACTCGCCAATTTTGACGAAGATATAAGCACCTACGGAATAGGCTCGGTGAGCGAGATATACGATGCCGATCCGCCTCATGCACCCCGTGGCGCAATCTCGCAGGCCTGGAGTGTGGGCGCAGTGTTGAGGATAGACGAGATGATAAAGAAATATAAAAACAACAGAAAGGAGCGACGATGAGAGTTCTAATGTTCGGATGGGAGTTCCCGCCGCATATAGCAGGCGGTCTCGGCACAGCATGTTATGGCTTGACGCGTGGTTTGGCCAAGAATGGTGTGGATGTGATCTTCGTGATGCCTCATGCATATGGCGATGAGGACCAGAAGTATGTGCACGTTGTCAATGCGAGCGATGTGGAGACATCGTTCAGCGTGGGCGGCAGGGATGAGGAGATCTGGAAAAACGTCTCATTTGTGAACATAGATTCGAACCTGATGCCGTACATGTCGCCCGAGGAGTATGTACAGGAGAGGCAGAAAGCCGTTCTGGAGGGCAGGAAACATACTGATGGCGACGTGTGGAAAACGCGGTATAATTTCTCCGGCAAGTACGGTTCCAACCTCATGGAGGAGGTGGCTCGGTATGCGATGGTTGCCGAACAGGTAGCACGCAATATGGAGGGGCAATTCGATGTAATCCATGCCCACGACTGGCTGACATATTATGCGGGACTGGCAGCAAAGCGCGTGTCGGGCAAACCACTGGTTGTGCATATCCATGCTACGGAGTTCGACCGTAGCGGCGAGCATGTCAATCAGCAGGTCTATGACATAGAGCGTGCCGGAATGCAGGGTGCCGATCTTGTGATGGCTGTAAGTGACCTGACGAGGAATATCGTCATAGAGAAATACGGCATAGCGCCCGAGAAGGTCATTACGGTACACAATGCCGTGTTGTTTGCCGACACCGACAAGGACGAGGTAAAACGCGGAGTGGATGACAAGATTGTGACATTCCTTGGACGAATCACATATCAGAAAGGACCGGAATACTTCGTGGAGGCAGCAGCCAAGGTACTCAAGCGTACAAAGAACGTGAGGTTCGTGATGGCCGGCAGCGGTGATATGATGAACCGCATCATTCGCCGTGTCGCCAAATTGGGCATATCGGACAGATTCCACTTTACCGGTTTCCTGAAGGGGGATGATGTGCGCAAGATGTTCTCCCTGAGTGATGTTTACGTGATGCCGTCCGTGTCCGAGCCGTTCGGCATTTCGCCCCTGGAGGCCATGAGGTCACATGTGCCCGTCATAATCTCCAAGCAGTCAGGTGTGGCCGAAGTGCTGGAGTATGCCGTGAAGATAGACTACTGGGATGTGGATGCAATGGCGGATGCCATTTATGGACTGATAACATATCCGGCATTCGGCAAGATGTTTGCCAGCAAGGGACTCGAGGAGGTTACAGGTCTGAAATGGGACAAGGCTGCACTGAAGATCAAAGAGGGATACGAAAGAGTAATCAATAAAAAATAGAGGCGATGAAGACGATTTGTTTATATTTTCAGGTACATCAGCCGTTACGTCTGAAGACGTACAGGTTCTTCAATATGGGCAAAGACCACAATTATCTGGACGTTTCGCTCAACCGCTCGATAATGCAACGCGTGGCTGCGGACTGCTATTTGCCTATGAATGAGTTGCTGCTGTCTCTGCTGAAGGAGAACAAGGGCAAATTCAAGATAACATTCTGCATCTCGGGACTTGCCATTGAGCAGTTCCGTTCATACACTCCGGCTGTGCTGGACAGCTTCAAGAAGTTGGCCAAGACCGGACATGTGGAGTTCCTTGCCGAGACATATTCGCACTCTCTCTCATCGCTGCTGGACAATGACGAGTTCGAGAAAGAGGTGAAGCGCCATGCAGACCTCATCAAGAGCGAGTTCGGTTATATGCCCACTTCGTTCCGCAATACGGAGCTTATCTACTCCGACGAGATAGGGGCGCGTGTCGCCGAGATGGGCTACAAGGCAATGCTTGCCGAAGGTGCAAAGCACGTCCTGGGTTGGAAGAGCCCCAACTATGTATATGCCAACTCAATCAACCAGAAGTTGCGCCTTCTGTTGAGGAACTATAAGCTCAGTGACGATATTGCATTCCGCTTCTCGGACCAGGGCTGGAACGAGTGGCCTCTGACGGCCGAAAAGTATGTGTCGTGGTTGCTTGACAAGGAGGAGGGTGAAGTGATAAACCTCTTTATGGATTACGAGACCTTCGGTGAGCACCAGAAGACGGACTCGGGCATCTTCGAGTTTATGAAGGCTCTGCCACGTGTGGCGCTTGCAACGAAACAGCTGGAGTTCAATACTGTTACTGAAACAGCCTTGAAGCATCAGCCCATCAGTGTGCTCCATGCTCCTCACATCATGTCATGGGCCGATGAGGAACGCGATATCACTGCATGGTTGGGCAATGAGCTGCAGAATGAGGCATTCTCGAAACTGTATCAGTTGCACGACAAGGTGGAGACATTGGACAGCGCTGATTTCAACTATGTGTGGAGATTCATGCAGGCCTCGGACCACTTCTATTATATGGCGACCAAATGGTTCTCGGACGGAAACGTCCACAGCTATTTCAATCCGTATGATTCGGCCTATGCGGCATTCATCAACTATATGAATGTACTGAGTGACTTCTCGATAGAACTTGACAAGGCTCTGGAGGCGAAGAACAGGAAGGCGAAAGCCTGAACCGTACATCGGAGAGAGAGTGGAAACAAAAGAGCGAAGGACCGGATTCCGGTCCTTCGCTCTTTTGTTGTATTGAGTTCCGCTGACGGACTATGCCCAAAGGGGTTTCAGAATACCGAAGAACAGCCATGCAATAAGAAACGTGAAGACGATGTTGAAGGTCTGTGCTGTCAGGAATGCCTTCAGCATATTGCGGTTCTCTTTCGATACAATGTCCTTCAGACGGGTCTCAAGTCCCACGCAGACAAAGGCCAGAGAGAAGAAGAGCGTGCTGAACATCTTGGCCATGCGCGGTTCGAGCAGCTTGCCGGACTCCATGTGGAACACTCCGTTGCTCTGACAGAGGCTGAATACAAGCGATGCGGCCACGAAACCGATGATGAACTTGGGGAATTTCTCCCAAACAATGCCGAACGAGGGACGCGTGTTGCCCTTGCCGTCATTGCTGCGGGTGGAGAGGTAGATGGCTATGAAGAAGGCTACGAAACCGATGAGCACATTCTGCGAACTCTTGATGATAACGGCGTGCTGGTTGGCAACCTCGCCAACGATGGTGCTCGATGCCGCTACTCCCGAAGTGGTGTCGATTGTGCCGCCTATCCACGCTCCGGCCACTTCCTGCATCGTGGCGGGATCCTTGATGATGAGGGGTAGAATGGTGTCGGCCAACCACGGCATGAGGTAGATCATGGGAACTACCACAATCAGAATCAACGAGACGATATAGGAGAGCTTCTTGTCATCACCGTTCACGACACGGGCAGTGGTTATGGCAGCCGACACACCGCATATGGACATACCGCTCGAAAGAATCATCGCCGAACGCTGGTCCACTCCCATACGGCGGGAAATCTTGTATGCGAAGAACCAGACAACGGCCACTACGAGGCAGGCCTGCACGAGACCGAATGCACCTGACTTCATGACATCGCTGAACAAGATGGTCGCACCGAGGCAGACAACGCCAATCTTGATGAAGAACTCGCTCTGTATGGCGGGCTTCATCCATTCGGGCGTATGGAAAACGTTGCGTATTATGAGGCCGAAGATGACCGAGAAGAAGACAGATTCGAAACCGTAGTACGATACGGCCGGAATGGCGGCTACCACCTGCGCCAACAGAGATATGATGAAGACAGCTGCCAGCGAAGGCAACAGTTTCTTGATGGGACGGCCCAAAAGCAGCATTCCCATGTATAGCACGATGGCTACTATTATATATAGGAGTGCGGCATTGAGCCAGTCTGCTCCCGTGGTAAGTCCCTTGGGAATGCGTGGAAGCAGGTCGGGAATCAGGGCTGCGGCGGCCAGCAGAAAGATGCTGACAAAGGTGACCACCCAGTCTTCTGTACGGAATTGTGAAAGGAATTTTTTCATGTCGTTTTGTGTTTTTAGGAATACCGTATTTCCATTAGTGGGGGAAATACATACAAAGGTCGATAAAAGTGATGAGAAAAACATAAGTGTAAATACTGATTTTTGTTTTGTGGCGGGTGGAATCGGGCAATATAAGGTCTCTGGCTTTGCGGAGACATCTGAGTGAGTGCGGACGGGTGATAGGAGCTGAACTTATTGCCGAAAAGAGTATCTTTGTCCTCTGTGATTGATTAGCCATGACTGTAAAAAGATTCGTATTCCGTGCTTGGGTGCGCTCTCTTGAGTGCCTTCTGATGCTTGCTCCGTGGAGACACGATACCTCATGGTACAAACTGATGTCCGAACCGACGGATGAGGGAGAGTTGGATGTGGTGGTAATTGCATTCAACAATCCTTTCGTGATAGAGCAGCAGATACACTTCATGAGGAGAAATATGGCAGCTCCATATAAATATATAGTGGTAGACAACTCTTCCGACAAAGGACAACGGGGCAAGATACGCGATGTCTGTACCAGATATGGGGCCGATTATGTCTCCATGCCCCCCAACACACTGTCCCTGGTCGGGTTCAGCTATTCGCATGCGGGGGCTCTGAACTGGACATACCGCAAGATAATCCGTCGCCGCCGTCCTGCGTTTTTCGGATTCCTTGATCATGACCTCTTCCCGGTAAAGGGTGTAGATATACGTGCCCGTCTTAAAGGACAACCCATTTACGGCCTGCTGAAGGAATGCGGCACTGCTCCGACGTCCTGTTGGTACCTTTGGGCGGGGCTCTGCTTCTTCCGTTTCGATTTTGTGCGTGGAAAGAGAGTCGATTTTATGCCCGTGACCCCATTTTCGGACTATCTTGACACTGGCGGTGGAAATTGGTATCCCCTATATTCGAAGATGAGCCTCGGGAACCTGACGCTTGCCCGCATGGAATATGTCGAATTCCCCGAAATGGCTGGGCGCCTGGACGATAAGATGGCTCTCATGGACGGTGGAGTGTGGCTGCACACCACCAATGGCTCCAATTGGAAGGGGAAAGACGAGCAGCGGAATGCCGTTGTGGATGCCGTGATGCGCAGATTTCTATAAAAATTTCAAAAAAAAGAGCCAAAAGTTTTGGAGGATAAAAATAATCGCTATCTTTGCACCCGCAAAAAGGGAGAAACGTCAGCGATGACAAAAAAATGAAACCTTTTTTGAAGTTCTTTGCAAAAAGATTTGGATAATTAAATTTAAGTCTATATATTTGCAACGTTTTTCGCCGCTGATTCGAAACGACAGTTGGAAGATGCAGTGAGGGCGTAAAAAAGATGAAATTAGTTCTTTGACTTATTGGTTTTTTCGAGAGAAAAAAGAAATGCAGAATAGAAAGTTAATTCAATTCCTTTAAATTAAAGGTATTAAGTAGTCAGGACTCTAACGATACATTTTTTATTTTACAATGGAGAGTTTGATCCTGGCTCAGAATGAACGCTAGCGGCAGGC
>CAVHXY010000005.1:0-129862 GCA_963640325.1 Tidjanibacter sp. | reverse complement strand
CACTGCGTGATGCCAGGAAGAGAGTGGAGAAGGAGTTCGGGGAGAGTCTGAGGAAAGCCACTCACTCACTAATAAGGCCGGCCAAGGTGAGTTTGTGTCGCAAGGTGCGGCGGTTGAAGCCTGTCGGCAGGTTGTCTGTCGAGAACCAGGCAAAGGCATCGGATTCGGTCCGGTTGATATGGATTCCGGCAGAGCGGTTGCATGTGCTGTCCGCATGAGTTCGGTGGTCAGCGAGGTCAGGAGTGTCTGCAGGCGCCAGACTGTCTGCGGGACCACAACAATCGGCAAGGAGATGACGGTCAATGTGGCCGGCGGTTTTGCTCTCCTCTTCCAAACAGGCAGTCCCCTCTGCTCCATATGTTGACAGAAGGTCGGAACGGTTCTGCCCGACACAGAACAAAAATCTGACATCGTGATGGAAATGTGCCGGTTCGGCCTTGCGTTCATTGGTGGGGATGGAATGTGAATCTATCTCCAATACGCAGCAACCGTCCGGTGCAAAGGAGATTATTCTGTAATCCTCTGCGCCGAGCCCCGTCTCTTCGTACACCTCACGGCATGCCGCACGGAGCAGAGTGCCGTCTGATGTTTCCACATGACCGCCAGGTTGCAGCCATTTGCCGAGAGAGTGGTGTTTCAACAACAGGAATCTTTGCGTAACGGGGTCGAATATCATGGTGCTTGCCGTAAGGTGGCCCGTAAAATTGCGACGGCATATCAACTCGTCACCATCGAACTGCGCAATGAATGACACGAAATCGGCGGCATGGTCACGTTCGAAGGGGAATAATGAAAGATAGCGTTCTGTCATGGCCAGCAAGGAGGCACGCGAAATGGAGTAATCGAAAGGCATGGCGCTAAACAGTTTTATTGTTGCTACAAGTCGACCTCTGCCCGTTGCTTTGGAGAAGAGACCCCATTTCTGCCACTGTTGTTTTCTTCATAGCTCAGATTGTCTTCTCCCGTACGAACTCGCCCAAGCGCAAATACAATGTCTCGGTGGGCAATCCCATGACATTGTAGAACGAGCCGTCGATGCGTTCTATAGCTACGGCCCCGAGCCACTCCTGTATGCCGTAGGCCCCGGCCTTGTCATATGGCTTCATGTTGTCGACATAGTAGCCGATCTCATCATCGTCCATCTGACGGAACCACACGTCGGTGGATACCGAAAAACGCACCGTCTTGTTGGCCGAGCGCAACACCACACCCGTGACGACATGATGGCGGTTGTTCGAGAGCGAGCGCAGCATCTCCATTGCTTCCTCACGTGAACGGGGCTTGCCGAGGATATGGCCTGCATGTATGACCACTGTGTCGGCTGTGATAAGAATGTCTTCTACTGCGAGTGGCCACGGATAAGCTTCAGACTTGAGCATCGCCAGATATTCGGGCACCTCGTCGGCAGCCAGCCCCTGGGGATAACTCTCCCTTACTTCATATTCCTGTGCCACTTCACAACCGAGTCCGCATTCGGTCATCAACTGCCTGCGACGTGGCGATTGGCTCGCCAGAATCAGTCTGCGCCCCGCAAGAGCGCACATGAGCGGTGACAATGCTTGCTTTTCCATTACTTTTTATCCAAATAGCGATGCGACCACCGTCACGACATCAGTTGCATGTTCCTGATAATGGCAAGTGCTTGAGTTCGAGGACGGGCTGCATTCGATATGCTGTCTCTTGTTTCAATTCCGTTCGTATGATTGCAAAGAATCCCAATCACAGACAACAAAAATAAAATTTTTCTTTGTAACAAAGCCACAAAATAGTCGCATATGGAATTTTGTCACATCTTATTGATCGCTATGCCTTCTGTTTCCAGCAAGACTTTTTTGGCATCCAGACCACCGGCAAAACCGGTCAGTTTGCCGTTTGTGCCGATAACTCGGTGGCAAGGGATGAGAATGCCTATGCCATTGGCGCCGATGGCCTGCGCTACTGCCCTGACTCCCTTGACGTTTCCCACACGCTGGGCTATCTCCAGATAGGTTCGTGTCTCGCCAAAGGGTATTTTGAGCAATGCCGCCCAAACCCGCTTCTGAAACGCCGTACCTACGGGATACAGAGGGATGTCGAAACTCTTTCGCTTGCCGGCGAAATATTCGTCAAGCTGTTCTCTTGTCCGCTGGATAACACCGGACGGCTTCTCCTTGAAATCCGCGTTCAACAACCGTTCCAGCCGGTGTCTGTTCTGCTCGGCACATGGCTTTTCATTCCAGTCGCAAAGGCACAGCCGCTCGCCGAGAGAAGCCAGGATGATTTTTCCGCATGGCGAGTTGTAATATTGGATGCAAACCACCGGTCTCTTGTCGTTCTTCGTTTTATTCTGTTGTGTGCCGTAATCTTTCAGACCCTCTATTTCCCCGTTGGAAACAGCCCAGAGATATATGCATGCCACGCTTCCATAGGGAGAATAACGGTGGCGGTACTTGTTGAACAACTCCTTTGTTATCTTGCGGTGATGATACAGCAGACGCAGCCCTCTTTGTACACCCAAGTCACCGTAGCTCAATATGTTCGGCCGAAGCAGCGAATGGAGCATCAACATCTCTGCCGTCCATGTACCGATGCCGTTCAGTTCGGAAAGCCTGGCACAGACATCCTCGTCACTCATTGTCCGCAGGGCCTGTATGTCAAATTCGCCTGTGACGGTTTTTCTTGCCGCCTCTCTGATATATCCCACTTTCCTGAACGAAAGTCCGAATGCCTGTAGCGCTTCGGGCGAAATGCCCAGAATGGTTTCGGGGGTGATGTCACCGAGGGAGTCCTGCAGCTTTTGCCAAATGGATTCGTGTGCCTTGGTGGAAATCTGTTGTCCGACAACGGCGTGGACAAGTGCAGTGAAAAGATTGGGAATAACCGGTCTCTTTACCATGCCCAGTTGCTCGATCACTTTGCCAAGACGTTTGTCCCGGCTCTTCAGATATTCCATTTCCGTTTCGCCGTACGGAAAGTATTGTTCCACGCTTGCTTTATTTTAAATTAAACCTAAGATGTCCGTCTGAACGGCAGTTGCTTCTGCATAACCACATCGGAGTGTCCATAATATCTGCCAAAATCATTTTTTGTTTCCTGTCCACAATGTATACGCAAATGCAATAAGCGCAATGCAAAAGGCGCCAACAACACAAATGAAAAAATCGCTCCAATCATAATTGTCTCATGTAACGTTTTTGCGAATATACAAATTTGTGCAGAAAAAACACCGGCGGATGTCGCATTTGCCGCTATTCGTTCGTCATATATGTGAACGCACGAAAAAACGGGTATCCGAAAAAAGATACAGGGAAAGAGACGAAACAAGAAATAAAGAGAACCAACAAAAAGAAAGGAGCGGACTATGAAAAGATTTTTCACGGCACTTGTGCTGACACTTGCGGCACTGGGCTGTTTTGGAGCAACGCAGAATATCACCGGCAGCGGCACTTCCATAAAACAGACAAGGTCATTGCGTGGCTTTGCACAGGTGAGTACATCGGCCGGGATAGATGTGGAAATCACGCAAGGTGACGGATTCAAAGTGGAGGTCACGGCCGACAAGAACGTGATGCCCTATGTGATAACCGAGGTGTCGGACAAATGCCTCAGCATCCGCTACAAAAAAGGCATCAAAATCTCGCGGAACAAAATCCGCACAGTAGTAAAGGTTACGGCACCCGAATTCACAGCACTCTTGGCATCGAGCAGCGGAAACATATATGTCAATGGGGTCCTCCGATGCAATGGCCTATCGCTCACCACATTGAGCAGCGGAGATATCGACGGCAACTTCGACTGTTCTGGCGATTTCATCGCAAAGACTTCGAGCAGCGGGGACATTACCTTGAAAGTCAAGGCAGCAAACTGTTCCTTCAGGGCTTCAAGCAGCGGAGATATTGACGGCACGGTGCTTTGCTCGGGCAAGTTGAAGGTGTATGCATCGAGCAGCGGCGACATTGAGCTGACAGCCAATGCCAAGGAGTGTGAAGTGGTGGCGTCGAGCAGCAGTGATGTAACCATCGAAGGCAAGGCGGAAACATGCAAGGTGGATGTTTCGAGCTCAGGCGGAGCCTACCTTGACAAGCTGGAATGCAAAAGGGTGATTGCCCGCGTATCGAGTGCCGGGAACATAGAGGTTTGGGCGAGCGAATCGTTGGACGCTGAGGCAAGTAGCGGAGGAAGCATATATTATTCCGGTTCGCCGAAGAGAACGAATTTTACAAAAAATGGCGGCGGTTCCGTAAAAATATCCTAAATTTAGGCGGAAAATAAAGTGTTTTCGCCACAGTGAAAGAGAAAGAGAAAAATATCAGGGATACGCCTTTAATGAAGCAGTATTATGCCGTGAAAGCAGTACACAGCGATGCGATACTGCTTTTTCGTGTAGGCGATTTCTATGAGACATACGGAGAGGATGCAATAAAGACGAGCGGTATCTTGGGCATTACCCTCACCCACCGCTCGAACGGCAATGCCAAGGATCAGCCGGCCACCAATATAGAGATGGCCGGATTCCCTTACCATGCCATAAACACCTATCTGCCCAAGCTGGTGAGGGCAGGACAGAGGGTGGCGGTATGCGAACAGCTTGAAGACCCCAAAATGGTGAAGGGTCTCGTCAAGCGCGGAGTCATAGAACTGGTCACCCCGGGAGTGGTGCTCAACGAGAATGTCCTCACCACCAAGGAGAACACTTTCCTTGCTGCCGTGCATTTCGGCAAGGAACATATCGGTGTGGCCTTTCTGGATCTCTCCACCGGCGAATTCTATGCCGCCGAAGGCAACGACACATATGTGGACAAACTCATAGCCGATCTGGCTCCCAAGGAGATTGTCTACCAGCGAGGTTACGACGACCGCTTCAAAAATTCGTTCGGCACACGGCACTACACCTACAAGTTGGACGCGTGGGTCTTCAACGAAGACATCAACCGGGAGAAACTCTGCAAACAGTTCGGTACCGCCAATCTGAAGGGATTCGGTATTGACACACTCGGCGATGCGATTTGTGCTGCGGGTGCCATACTCTACTATCTCGACTTCACCGAGCACAAGGACATTAAGCACATCACTTCCATTTCGCGCATTGACGAGAGCCAGTATGTATGGATTGACCGGTTTACGATACGCAATCTGGAACTGTTCTCGTCGAACTCAATGCAGCAACGCACCTCGTTTGCCGAGGTGATTGACCGCACGCTCACCCCTATGGGAGGCCGTATGTTGCGCCAATGGATAGCATTGCCCATAAAGGACCGCAAGAAGATAGAGGCCCGTCTGGACATAGTGGAACGCATTAAGGACGACGTGGAACTTGCGGATGACATGGGTGAAACGCTTGCCCAGATTGGCGACCTCGAAAGGCTCGCCTCTCGCATTGCCACACAGCGCATAACTCCGCGCGAAGTGGTGCAGTTGAAACAGTCATTGTTCGGTGTGGAGCGTCTCCGAAAGCAACTGAAGAGCAAGAAGGACAGCCGGCTTGACGAGGTGGCCAAACTGCTTGATCTGTGCCTCGACATGCGCAAGCGGATAGAGAAGGACATCTTCCCCGACCCGTCGAACAACCAGATACAGAAGGGCGGTGTGATTGCCGACGGAGTGGATATGGAGCTTGACGACCTGCGCAACCTTGCGGCGCATGGCAAGGAACGCATTGCCGAGATTCAGCGCCACGAGAGTGAAACCACGGGAATCCCATCGCTGAAGGTGAACTACAACAACATCTTCGGCTATTACATAGAGGTCCGCAATACCTATAAGGACAAGGTGCCTGCGTCGTGGGTTCGCAAGCAGACACTGGCCAATGCCGAACGCTACATTACCGAGGAGCTGAAGGAGTATGAGGAGAAGATTACCACCGCCGAGGAGAAGATGCTCGCCATAGAGTTCCGCATATGGAACGAACTTGTAGCCGAACTGGCAAACTACATACAGCCCCTGCAGCGCGATGCGGCACTGGTTGCACGGCTCGACTGCCTGCATTCATTTGCCGATCTGGCTTCCAAGAACGGTTATGTGCGCCCCGAGATAGGCGATGACAAGACGATAGACATACGTGCAGGACGACATCCGGTCATCGAATCGCTGTTGCCTGTGGGTGAGCAGTATATCCCCAATGATGTCTGCCTCGATGACAAGACACAGCAGATAATGATGATTACGGGTCCCAACATGGCCGGTAAATCGGCCTTGTTGCGCCAGACGGCACTCATCGTGCTCATGGCACAGATGGGCTCGTTTGTCCCCGCCTCGAGCGCCCATATAGGTATCGTAGACAAGATTTTCACCCGCGTGGGTGCCAGCGACAACATATCGCAGGGCGAGAGCACCTTTATGGTGGAGATGCTCGAGTCGGCCTCGATACTCAACAACCTCTCCGACCGCAGCCTCGTCCTGTTGGATGAAATCGGCCGTGGCACAAGTACTTATGACGGAATCTCAATTGCATGGGCCATCGTGGAGTACATCCACAACCGTCCCAAGGCACGTGCCAAAACCATGTTCGCCACGCACTACCACGAACTGAACGAGATGGAGTCGCTGTTTGACCGCATAAAGAACTACAACATAGCCGTCAAGGAGGTCAACCGCACCGTGTTGTTCCTGCGCAAGTTGCAACGAGGCGGTACGGAACATTCGTTTGGAATACACGTTGCCAAGATGGCGGGCATGCCGCTTGAGGTGGTAGACCGTGCAGAACAGATGCTCATCTCGCTTGAAAAGGCACACAAGGAGAGCAACAAGAACGAATTGGCCGGCAAGGTGCAGAGTGGTGCCGGCAGTCGCAAGAAGGGGGCAACGGACGATCCTCTGGCCGGCATGCAGCTCAGCATGTTCCAGTTGGACGACCCCGTGCTCATCCAAATCCGTGACCAGATCCGTGGCATAGACATCAATTCGCTCACTCCTCTGGAGGCCCTCAATAAGCTGAACGAGATAAAGAAAATCACAGGGATATAGTCCCCGAGAGACGGTTGTGTGTCGGTATCTGGCCAACAGTTGTTTCCAGGCCAATTTCCTTCCTCTTGTTTGAGTCGCAGAAATGGGGCTGGAGCAATATCGCCCCGATACCTTACCGAATCTTAAGGGAGAAGATGAATTCGAGGCCGCCGCCCGGGCGGTTCTTCACGGAGATGTTGCCGCTGTGTACCGCCACTGCATTTTTCACTATTGCCAGTCCGAGACCTGTGCCGCCCAGTTTGCGGCTACGACCTTTGTCCACGCGGTAGAAACGTTCGAAAATGCGCCCCAAGTGCTCTTCGGGGACGCCGGTGCCGTTGTCGGCAAAGCTGAAATAGTAGAATTTGTCGTCCTTGTTGAAACAGTTGATGGTAATCTTCGTTCCTTCTCCGGCATAGGCGACGGCATTGTCGGTGAGGTTGCGGAATATTGAGTATATCATCGACTGGTTGCCGTTTACCGTGAGGTGGTGTGGCAGCAGATTCTCAACCGTCATGTGCTGTTGCTCTATCTTCAGAGCCACTTCCTGCAGCATATAGTCCACCGTCTGCGAGATGTCCACTGCTTCTTTCTCCACCGTGCGGCTCGTGTCGCCCATGCGGCTTAGGGTGGAGATGTCCTGCAGCAGATTTGTCAGGCGGGTGCTTTGGGTGTGGCACCGCTCCAGGAAATAGCGCAACTGTTCGGGCGGGAGCGCCTCGTGGTTGAAACTGTCGAGAATGATTTCCAAATAGCCCTGTATGCTGCTTACGGGGGTTTTGAGTTCGTGTGCAATGTTCTGCGTCAATTCGT
The DNA here is from genome assembly GCA_963640325.1 of Tidjanibacter sp. Taxonomy (GTDB): domain Bacteria; phylum Bacteroidota; class Bacteroidia; order Bacteroidales; family Rikenellaceae; genus Tidjanibacter. The sequence continues at coordinate 122,128 of CAVHXY010000005.1, read as the reverse complement.
GCTTCAGACGGCTCTGCGCCTCCTGTTGGGTGACGTCGTTGATGGATATCTCGAATCCTCCGTCGTGGAATACCACGCTGTTGATCATGTATACGGCACCGTTCTTGTCCACCGAATACGATACACACGGCTCTTCGTCCTCGTCGTGCGCGCTGTGCAACTCCTTGTCGAGGAACTCGCGTATTGGCGCCATTTCGGGAATGGAGAGTATCTCCTCGTTCGAAGAGAGGTTCGTGTCGGAAATCATGTTGCCGTATTGGTTGAAGAGCGTGTTGGAGAGAATAAGCTTCCGCTTGTTGTCAAAGACTCCCAATCCTTCGCGCGAGATGCGCAGATGGGTCAGCAGGTTCTCCTTTTCAGATACCGAACGGCTCACCTTGCGTGTGATATGAAGAAAGACGAGAATCAGCAGAACTGTTATGATGCCTGCAAACAGCAGATAGTTGTTGCCCGTCCGGAGCATTCTTACCAGCTCATTGGTGTAGGGTACTGCGCAACGGACAATGACTCCCATGTCGTCTGCAAGGGTGGCCGAGTAGAAATATTTCTCCTTCAGCCGCTCCGACTGACGTATCAGGTCGTAACCTTTGCCTGTTGCCAGAGCCTCGGCAACCTCCTTGCGCTGCAAGTGGTTTTCGTATGCGGACAGGTCGCCTCCTGCCGTATCGTATAGCACTGTGCCGTCGGTGGCTATGAGGGTTATGCGTAGGCCGGCATTGTTCCTTTCGGCCACATGTGAGGCCTCCTCGGCCTCCCTCAAAAGCTTTTCGGGATACTTGTCCGTTTGCGGAATGGCGGTTTTGGGGCGTTCCGGAATGATTGCATGGGCTGTACTGTCTGTAGCCGCCATCTCCTCTGTGGCGGTGATTATACTGTGGTTTATGCCCTGCAGCCTGGCATCGAGCAGTTCTATGTTGTAGATGCGTTCGCGGTGGTGCTGATAGATGACAAAACACCCCACGAACAGCAAGAACAGCAATGCCATCGTGAGAAAGTATCTGTATCCTATCTGTTTGTTGCCCATAGCCGCTGTTACTCCTTGAATCCGTAGCCGTAGCCGCTGCGCGAAACTATCGTGTCGGCATAATCCTTCAGCTTCTTGCGCAGACGGAAAATCGTCACGTCCACACTGCGTTCCAATACATTGGCATCGTCGCTCCACACATTGTCGAGCAACTGGTCACGGCCGAATATGTGCCCGCGGTTGCGCATCAGGAAGAGCAGAATCTCATACTCCTTGCGGGTGAGAATCATCTTCTCGCCGTACAGCGACACAGTCTTGTCCGTTGTGTCCACTGTCAGGTCTCTGTATGTGAGGATATCCTGACTGCTGTCGTGCTTTGTCTCCGCCGGATTTTCTGCCACTGTGCTGCGACGCAACACGGCCTTCACGCGCGCTGAAACCTCGCTCAGATGGAAAGGCTTGGAGATATAGTCGTCGGCACCGATGTTGAAACCGTGAAGCATGTCGTTTTCGGTGTCCTTGGCCGTTACGAATATGATGGGAACGTGTGCCGTAGCCTCGTTGCGCTTGAGTTGCGAGGCGAGGGCAAATCCGCTCATCTTGTCCATCATGACATCCAGGAGCAGCAGGTCATAGGAGGCTATGTCTAACTCGAGTGCCTCCTCGGCCGAAGAGGCCGTGTCGGTCTGGTAGCCACAGTCCTCAAGGTGGAATTTGAGTATTTCGCAGATGTCCTGCTCGTCGTCGACAATCAATATTCTGGCCATATCGTTTCGAATTTATGCTTGTACGTTACTGTCTGCAGTGTAAAGATAGTGATTTTGTGCTGTTTGGGCATTGTCGGTTTCGAAGAATTTCTGACAGCCTCGCAATACGTTTCGCACCTCGCTCAACAACTCTCTCGATTCCTGCACGAGGTTGAGGTAGACGAAGGCGGCCTTCAGCCCTTCATGCTCGTCCTGCAGACGCTCTGTCTGTACTTTGCGCAGATCGGCAAGCTGTTTCTTGAGAGCCTTGGCCTCCTGCGACACATGCTCGGCATCGGTGAAATCACCGCTCTGAATCATCTTGGCAATGCTGTCGAATACCAGATAGAGCGCACGGCAATAGGGAGAGAATTCATTTATGTATTCATCCGAGAGGGGGGTGAAGCTGTTGTCGGTGTGCTCTTTCATGGGGTCGCAGATACGGTTCAGCGTATTGAGCAGTTGCTGGCAGCTGTTGCTCGAAAGGTGATACCATGTGTTCTTTTCGTAGGCCAGTCCTTTGTCTATGCGCTGCATGCCACGTGTCTCCAGTCGCCGCATCTCCTTCATGTGGCCTTTCTCCTGCACGATTTTCACGAGCGCCCCCTTGAGTATCTTCAAATCCTCGTTGGTAAAGGCCTGGAACATGTTCTTGTAGGTATCGGCTGCGAACTCTATCGTGTGGGAAAGGGTCTCTGCCGTGTGGAGACGCAAGTTCTGCCAAACCTCATCCTTGTCCTCGGAACTGAGAATGGTCTCCATCTGCAGGTCTGCCTCGGACTTCTGCTCCTTTTTGTTGTACTTGAGCTGGTTGTGTATAAGGATGTAAGTGGCCAGGACTATCATTGCCAACATGGCCGCCATACCGCCGTAGTACATGACGAGTACCACCAGTGCTGCCGCAAGGAATGCCACACCGGCCGTCACGAACCAACCGCCGATGACCGAAATCACACCTGTTACACGGTACACGGCACTCTCGCGGCCCCATGCACGGTCAGCCAACGAGGAGCCCATGCCCACCATGAAAGTTACATACGTGGTTGACAGAGGCAGCTTCAGTGATGTTCCCATCGCAATCAGCAGTCCGCTCAGCACAAGATTCACCGAGGCTCGGATGAGGTCGAAAGCCTCGCCTCCGGCATCATGGTCGGCTTCCGCAGGACGCTGAAAACGTTTGTTAATCCAATCCTTGGCCTTTTCGGGGATGATGTTGATGACACTTTCCCCCGCATTTGAGGCCACCCTCACAATGCTTCTTGCCACCGATGAGGTGCCGAACATCTCTGTTCCCGCATCCTGGCGCGACAGGTCTATGGAGGTCTGCAGCACCTTGCGGGCCTTCTTGCTGGTGACCAGTGCGATGATCATGACAATACCCGCTATAAGCAGGTAGGTTGCCGAAGTGCTGGCCGGCTCGTTGAGGGCGCCCATGAGATATTCGTCGGGAGCCGCTCCGGCACCGTTGGTTGTAAAATCCTGGTAAGATGCGAATCCCGCCAGGGTGACTCCTATGAAGTTCACCAGGTCATTTCCGGCAAATGCCAAAGCCAAAGCAAAGGTACCCATCAGGACCACTATCTTCAGCACATTCACTTTCAGCCAGTGAAGTATCTGCATGAGTATCGTGAAGAATACGAAGCTTCCCGCTACAACCAGTCCCACATGGGCGTCAATCCACTCGTTTACTCCGCCTGCCATGAACGAGGCATCCTTCATGCCTTTGATGAGCATGAAATAGAGAATGCTCGTCGCAGCCAGACCGCCGAATATGGCTATCTTGCCGTTGAGCCTTTTCTTGTAGTCGAATGTGAATATGAGTCGCGAAATCCATTGTACTACCGTTCCCACCACGAAAGCTATGGCTACCGAGAGGAATATTCCGATGATTACCGTCAGTGCCTTCTCCGTGTTGAGCAACTGTGCAAGTCCCAAACTTTCGCTGCCGCCAATCTTTGTGAGGGCTATCACGAACGAGGCTCCGAGCAACTCGAATACCATCGACACTGTCGTGGATGTGGGTAATCCCAGTGAGTTGAATATGTCGAGGATTATCACATCGCTGACCACCACTGCCAGGAATATGCACATCAACTCATTGAAATAGAAATGCTCCGGCTGGAACATGCCGTGCCGTGCGATGTCCATCATGCCGGTACTGGTTGCGGCACCGATGAAGATTCCTATTGCCGCTATGATGAGAATCTTCTTCAGCGAGGCGGCTTTTGAGCCCACGGCCGAACTGAGGAAGTTCACGGCATCGTTGCTTACTCCCACGAACAGGTCAACTACGGCCAGAACGAACAGGAAGATTACGATTAACAGATACGCTGTATTCATATGTTGCTATTTAAATTGTGTTGTCACTCCTTTACGGCACAAAGAAGCGATGCAGTGATTGCGTAACGGCTACAAAAAAATTACAAATTTGTTACATAGTTTCCGCTTATAGTACCATAAATATTTCCGTTTGGAGGAGTTGTGTAAAAAACATTATCTTTGTTTCAAGACAGGGCAGGAATCTCTGCAAGCAGGGAGACTTGTATGGTTTAACAGATTTAATTGTATAAAATTATGAAAAAATTCAGATGTCCCGTATGCGGATACATTCACGAGGGAGAGACACCGCCTGCACGATGTCCGCAGTGCAAGGTGGATGGCAGCAAGTTCATTGAAATAACAGAGACATCCGACAGCATATCGTTTGTCGACGAACACCGTCTCGGTGTTGCAAAGGATGCCGACAAAGAGCTTTGGGAGGGCCTGCAGGCGCACTTTACGGGCGAATGTACCGAGGTGGGCATGTATCTTGCCATGAGCCGCCAGGCCGACCGCGAGGGTTATCCCGAGGTTGCCGATGCATTCAAGCGTTATGCATGGGAGGAGGCCGAGCATGCCGCCAAATTTGCCGAACTTCTCGGTGAGGTTGTTTGGGATACCAAGACCAATCTCTACAAACGCATGATGGCCGAGGCCGGTGCTTGCGAGGACAAGAAGCGCATCGCCACGTTGGCCAAACAGCAGAATCTCGATGCCGTTCACGACACCGTCCACGAAATGGCGAAGGACGAGGCCCGTCACGGCAAGGGCTTCGAAGGGCTCTACAAACGCTATTTCAAGTAACTTCTGTACGTTGTCCGCCCCAGCCGATGACCGGCGGGTGTTGCAACATCCTCTGTACGGCAGTGTGCCGGACAGCACACACGAGAGAGGGAAAGACTTGCAGTCTTTCCCTCTCTCGTGTCTTTGGTGTGTCCTCTACATTGTAGCGTAGTTCCGACCGTAACTGTCTGTCGCAAATGAACTGCCCGCCAAAAGGGTAGCCTATTTCGTCAGGCTCAGTACCTCTTTGATGTCTATGTCGCCAATGATGGAGGCTATCACCATGTCGTCATCCGTTGTCAGCATCAGGAACTCGTTGTCTCCGTTGCCCCCCTTGGCCTGGTAGATGCGCACCTCGTTGCCGCTGTCATTTATGCTGGAGATCAGTTCATAGCCGCCTTTGTCTATCATTTTCTGCGCTTCTGCCAGATCACTGTCCGTGAAATCCTCACAGATAACACTGTAGAGTGTCTTGATGAGCGTTATCGCATTGGACGATTTTTCGGTTCCGCTCAACATCAATATCGTCTTGCCCGGCAGTTCAATGGTCTGATAGCCGTCGCGTCCCGTGCACTTGGAGAAATAGCTCTTGAAACTCTCGGTCTGCGCGCAAACCGTCATCGGCAACAGCAACAGAATTATCGCTTTTTTCATAATCCGTTCTTTTTTTAGATAATTACAGATTGAATCCTATTCCTATCGAATAGGGGAATGTCTCGGGACCTTTGTCCGACTTGAAGAGGGCAGTGCGGCCTATTTCGCCATAGACATATACCGTGTCGTCAATGCCGGCCCTTGCATAGAATCCGTAGCGCAGTTGGTTGAGCTGTGACAGCCGTTCCTTTTCACGCGGGAATTTCACCTTCGTGTGCGAGTTGATGAGCACTTCACCGTAGGCACCGCCTGCCAACGAGACTTTGCCGAAACGCAGGTGCAACAGCACCGGAATGCGCAGAGCCGCCGTGGTCAGCTTCGATTTCTTGTAGTTGCCCACGCTCACGCTCTCGGGCTGCAGCATGCCTGCCGCATCGGGCGCGAGGGTTATCCGGTTCGAGAACGAGTAGTTGTCGCAGGTGAGCAACAGACTCGACGAGAGACCTATGTGGTCTCTCCATATGACGGAGGATCCCGTAGTCAGCAGCGGAATGGCCATGTGTATCGACTTGCGCTGGTCGAGCGACATGAATTCGCCGGCCGAGGTGGGGTAGAGCGAGTAGTCGGTGTCGTGGAGTATGCTGAGTCCCATCTCATAACCGTAGTCCCAGATGTCGTCATCGTACGAGATTTGCACCTTGTTGCGCTTGCCCTTTGTCTCGCTCCATATCTCCTCATCTTCGTCCCGGAAGTCGTCATACCTCTCCTCTTCACACTCTTGTCCCTTCGCTTCGTTGGGCTGGAACCTGATTTTGAAACCGGCTATCTCAAGGGCGAAATCGTCCTTGTTTTCGGTCGCCAAGTTCATGAAGACATCTTCGTTGTCATTGTCCATAACGCTCACGGCGCCACCGTCTCCCGTGTGTACCTTGACTTGTGCTTCGGCACTTGTGCCTATCATGGCCAGTGCCAGCAATGCCGTAAATACTGACTTTTTCATCTTTCCGTGTTGTTTTGTCCCTCACTCTCCGAGGGCTCCAGGTAATCTAATAGCTGTTTAATATGGTTGTCTGTATTCGAACTCTCCACTATTGTGAATCCTGCGTTTATCAACGACATGGCCGCATTGAACTGCTCCATGGCAATCTCCTTGTCGTTGATGGCTATGCCGTTTATCGTGCAGTAGTACTCCGCTTCGTTATGGGCTGTGCCGAGCAGGGTGAGCGACAGCGTCACGGCTATGGCCACTGCCGCCGCTGCCGATAGGCTGTAGGCCCAGAGCCTCCTTATGCGCCCGACCGTCTTTTCGGCGGGGTCGGTTTCTGCCTCCGTGGGCAGGGTTATCTTCTTGTCGCTGTGTTGTGCGGCTGCCTTGGAGAAGTATGCGAACATCATCTTCTCGGCTCTCCTTTCGGCTGGTTCGGGGGCTTCTTGCTCCGCATGCAGAGCCTTGTCGGCTTCGTCACCGGCATCCTGCTGCGGGCCGAGAGTCTCTCTCAATCTACGCTCCTCCTCGAGTGAGGTCCCGCCCCGCTCCCAACGGGCGAGCAGGTCGCGTATGCCATTCCTTTCAGATTCCATAATTCATCACCTTTATCAATTCATCCTTCAGCGCTTTCCGTGCGCGCGAGAGTATCACGCGTGCGACACTCTCCTTTATCTCCATTATTTGTGCTATCCTGTCCATTTCGTACCCCTCCATGTCACGCAGATGTATGATGCTCTGCTGCTTTTCGGGCAGTTTGCCCAGCGCCTCACGCACCATGCGTTCCGTGTCGAACCTTTCGTTGGCGGCCTCCGCCTTGCCCCGGCCGTATTTGTACTCCTCCAGCCGGCGGTCGTGTATCTTGCGGGGCTTTATCTTGTCAATGCAGAGGTTGCGCACCGAACGCATCACGAAATTCTCCGCATTGTTGTACCGGTCCATCTCCGAACGCTTCATCCATAGCTTTTCGAAGGTCTCCTGCACGATGTCCTCTGCCTGTTGCCGGTCCCGTGTGAAACTCAGCGCAAAGCGGAACATCTTCTGTTGCAGGGGCAGTATGTCGTTGATAAACCTTTCGTTTTCCATTTTGTGCGGAAATCGTTCCTTTCCCTTCGGGCGGTTCTTCCGCTCTTTGTACTAAGGACGAACGAACTGGCGCAAATATAACACGGGGGCGAAAATAAAGTTCATCTTTTTTGCGAAAAGGCATTTTTGTTGGTCCGATTGGCTGGAATTGGTCGGGTTTGTGTTAATATTTACGAAAAAAAATGTAGATTTGTGAAATAATAGGAGTCTGCACTCCCGATTATTTAAATATCAAATATATGGGCAAGATAAAACAATATGCTCTCGATACCATCAAGGCAGAGGCCGACGCTGTGAGGAATCTGCTCAATCTGGTGACCGACGATTTCGAGGGTGCTGTAAAGGAGATACTTGCTTGCAAGGGCAAGGTGGTTGTAACGGGAATCGGCAAATCGGGAATCATAGGAAGCAAGATAGCGGCCACGCTGGCCAGCACGGGAACGCCCGCCATGTTTGTCCATCCGGCAGAGGCCTACCACGGTGATTTGGGCATGATTGCCCCCGAGGATCTGGTCATCGCCATTGCCAATTCGGGGCAGACGGACGAGATACTGCGTCTCATCCCGTTTTTTGAGCGCCGTGGCAATGTGCTGATTGCCATGACGGGCAACACTGAGTCACCCCTTGCCAAACATGCCAAGTACACCATCAATATAGCTGTGAGCCGCGAGGCATGCCCTCTGAACCTGGCACCCACCTCGTCCACCACCACCACTTTGGTCATGGGCGATGCATTGGCCACGGCTCTCATGCGCGAGCGCAACTTCAAGGCCGAGGACTATGCGCTCTTCCATCCGGGCGGTTCGTTGGGACGTCGTCTGCTCACCACTGTGGGCGATGTGATGCGTACCGACAACATCCCCTGCATCACGCGCACCACCGAGCTCGGCGATGCCATTCTGCGTATCAGTCAGGCCCGTTTCGGCATAGCGCCCATTGTGGAGGACAACAAACTCATAGGAGTCATTACCGACGGAGACATCCGCCGTGCCATGAGCAAATACAAGGAGAAGTTCCTCTCCACGTGTGCCGAGGCCATCATGACCACCACTCCCAAGACCATCACAGCCGACAAGCGCATCGTTGAGGCCGAGAAGATCATGCGTGTGAACAAGATCCATTCGCTCATCGTGGTCGACGGGAACCAGGCGGTGGTCGGCATTGTGGAGTATTTCAACGTCTCGGTGCTCGCTTAGTCGCAGCCGAACAGCAGGGCCTTTATGCGCCCGAACTCCTGCTCGAAGTTGGGGGTGAATATGCCTTGCCCGATGGCTTTCTCTATCTCTTCACGGCTCCAGAAGCGCCCTTCGGATATCTCGCCCTTGTCGGGACGGGGTTGCGCCTCCGTCACTGTCCTGAAGACATTCACCAGCTCCCTTTCGCGTGCCGACTCAAAGGGGTAGCTCATTATGTATTGCGGTTCAAACGAGGTTATGCCCAGTTCCTCGCGCGTTTCGCGCCGCAGGGCCGTCGCTATCGACTCGCCGAAATCCACATGCCCGCCCACTGCGGTGTCCCACTTGCCGGGCTGTATGTCCTTGTTCATGGCACGCTTCTGCAGGTAGAGCTGTGAGGCGCTGTTCATCAGGTGCAGGTGCACCACAGGGTGCATCGCTTTTGAACCTCCGTGACACTCCTGCCGTGTGGCCGACCCAGTGACGTTGCCTTCGGTGTCCACTATGGGAAATATCTCGCCCTCCTTGCCCGTGGGGCGCAATCCTTGGGGGTATTTCAGTTCCAGCATATTTTTGTCCGTTTTGTCGCTTCCTTCTTCTTGCTTTGTGCCGTGCCGGGCATTGCTGCGGTGCGGTGCCGTGGTTCGGCAGGGCGGGCGAGGCATTGCCGCCCATGGGGCAAAGATACCGCTTTTCCCCGTTCGGTGTCTCTCGCCGATAGACTCTTCCGCAGTAGGGCATAGCGGAAAAGCGGGGCTGGAAACCATTTCGGCTTCCAGCCACCGCTTACCCTGTTTCCTTTCTTAGTTCCTCGTTATCGTCAGACTGCTGATTACCGGTTTTCCGGTGTAGTTATTACTACTGCTATACGGTTTGAGTCTGAACGATGTCGCTCCGTCGAGAGCATCGGGCACGGTTATGGTAAAAGTACCTGCCGAAACACCGTTGCGAGTGCTGGCAGAGATAGTGTTGCTTTGCCCCAAGTTGTTCCCGCTACTGTTTGCAATATACCATCCTACAGTGTAACTTCTGTTATTGTTTTTATAAGCACCTCCAGTGATTGTAATGACATCGCCGGCCTTGAGTCCTGCCGGAACATTTATGGTCATGTAATAGGAACTATTACTAAAATAGTAGTAGTTGTTTGTCTTTGTCCAAGTGTTGCTGGCAGTCATTGAGGCTTTGTCGTATGTCACCGTCTGCGAGTAGGTGGCTGTCTTGGTTGCCTCGGGGTAGGAGGCGCTCGTTGCAGTGAGGGTTGCCGTGCGGGTGTCATTTATGGCGCTCGCCCATGTTCCGCTCAGCGAGTTGGCAGAGGTGCCTGTGCCCGTTATCGTGGCAGTGAGCAGTGTGCCGCTGAAGTAGGGCGCTATGGTGAGCGTTGTCGGCGCGGAGGCATTGTCCAGTGTTGCCCATGCCTGGTTGCTCGTTACCGTCAGGTCGCTCACATTGGTCGTCGTGGTTACTGCCACCGTGTGCCCGTCCGTGTTGTTGCTCTCGCTCGAGGGGGTTATGGTAATCTCTATCTCGGGAGTGAAGTCGACCACCTTGAATGTCTGGATGGCCTCAGCCGAGGTTCCCGAGTAGTTCGTGACCACTGCCTTTATCCTGTATGTGCCATACTGGGTAGGAGTGAGGGTATACTGTGCCGTGCCGGTGTAGACTGCCGAGCTGGAGAAGTCCTGCTTCTTCAGCAGCGTGAAGTCCGAACCGTCTGTCGACAGATAGATTGCTATGTTGTCCAACTGGGTGTTGTTCAGACCTACGCGACGCTCGTTGGCGGTTGCCGTTATCTTCATTGCCGTGTTGGGTGGCACAGTTGCCGTCGAAGGCGAGAGCGCCAGCGAGATGTCCAGCGTGGCCATATCCGAAACAGATTCGCGTACGCATCTCACCGAAGCGCCCGTACGGCGGTTGGTATAGTCCTGCGTGAGGGTGCTCGAATAGGTGAAGTCGCCGTACAGCTCCTCCCAGCCTGCCGTGCTCGACAGGTACTGGCGTCCGCGGTGCTTGTAGTAGGTTACCGTCGTGGTGCCCACCGTGGTGGTGACATCGTTGGTGATGCGGGCATCCATGTAGTCGCCCTTCTCTCCCACATATCTCCATGCACCCGTCAGGTCATTGAAGTTGCGGTCCACACCCTTGTATCCTGCCCACGGGAAGAACGATCTGCTGCCCGAGTAGCTGACCCACATTCCGGCATTGCCGTTGTTTGTTGTGGAGATGCCCGAGTTGTCGCTTGCCGCCTTGAAGAGCGTCTGCAGCTCATCGCCGGCCACACGGTAGCCATAGGGACACGGGTCATAGATGGTCTTCGTGAGGACCGCCTGCGTCTCCGAGTTGTAGCCCCACAGCTCGTCAGTCATGTTGTGCAGCCAGTTGTAGTAGTATGTATCGCTCAACGTATTGGGCACGATGAATGCCAGAGGGGCCTTTATGCTGTTCTCTATCGTGGGCGACGAGAGTATCGAGAGTGTCACCGTGTTCTGCTCCGTGCCGCTGTAGTCGTAGTAGGTGGCGGTCTCCATGTCTCGCGAGGAGTAGTTGTATTTCGATGGGCCAGGGGTGGGGTCCTTGCGTCCCCACTGGTAGTAGAGTCCGTAGGTGGCCAGACGGTTGGCATCGGTCCACGACTCGCTGGACGAGGGGGCATAGGTGGCTCCGAGGTTGCGGTCGAGCAGCACAATGTCGGTTGTGGAGACTCCCGAGGGCACGTCCTCGAACAGTATGTCCTGCGGTGTGTCTGTAACCCATATGTGCCAGCTCCACAGCAGGTCGGTACACTCGTGGTTGGAGTAGACGCCTATCACGGCATTGCCCTTGTCGGTTGTGGGGGTGCGGAAACGCACATACTGCTCCACGAACTCCACTCCCGTTATCAGTCCGTGCGAACTCTCCCATATCAGCTTTGCCGCCACGGGGTGTATGTCGCTTGTCGTGCGGTCGAAAGTGGTGTTCAGAATGATTCCCTCGTCACCGTTGCCGACCACTGTACCGTCGAACACATATCCGTCCACATTGTTGGGGTTGGTGGGGTCCACTATGAAGCAGTTGGCATTCTTGAACCGGCTGTTGGCCGTGTCCCACGGGGTGAGGTTCTCGAAGGTCTCGTCGTCATCGTTGGAGATGAAGATCTCGATCTTTCCCGATGTGGTCAGGCTCATGCGGATGTTGTAGATGCAGCCCGACTTGAATATCTCCTCCGTGGCGCCCGTCGTGGGGTTCTTGTATACGGGAGGCACGCTCACGGTCATGATGCCGGCGGCTGTCTCCAGCTCTATCGTCACTGTGTTGTCGGGCAGCACGAGCGAATAGCCCAGGTATACGGGGTCGTTGATGGAGCTCTTCGACTTCATCGAAATGGGGAAGGTCACCGTCTCGTTGCTTGTGTCGTAGTTCAGCACGTCATAGAACATGGCGTCGGTCTGTATGGGCAGTGTCTTCTCGTCGCTCCATGCATAGAGCTTGCCGAAGGTGTCCTTCTCCGTGGGCAGCGATATCTTCACCGTGGTCGGCTGGTCGGCTATGTTCACACCTTTTATCGTGCCCCATGTTGCCAGCGAGGTCTCGCTCTGCTCGGCAGCGGCATAGATGCGCACGGCGGCCATATAGTGCTTGAACTCGAAGTAGTTGTGCTCCGAGGCCTGCGTGCCGTATTTGCCGAAGGGGTTGTTGGCTTGCGACGAATAGCTCTGCACGTCGTCCGTGTTGTGCTTGCGCTGTCCCTCCTTCAGGTTGCTCACCATGATGTCCATCGTGCCGTCCAGCCCCGTGAAGGTGATGCCCGTTACGGTCTCGCCGTCCACCACATCGCGGCTCATGACGCTTGAGAACGAGTTGAGAGGCGCCGCCACCTTCTCGCCGTCCACCACGGTCAGCGTGCAGGTGTGCGGATACCAGCCCACCATGCGGGTGTTGTAGTAGGTGGTCTCGAGGTTGTTGTTGTCCGTGCTGCCTGTCGAGAATGTCTTGTAGGTCTGCAGCGGGTCGAGCAATACGGAGCGGTAGTGGTATATGGTGTTGTCGGCCGAGGCAGCCACCCTGCCGTCCATCACGAGCGCGTTCTCCCAGCTGCCGAAGGTGTATTTGCCGTTGTTGTGGCCGGTGTTGCCCGTGTCCACCTCCTCGTCGAGCCTTATGAAGTTGGTCTCGAGCGACTGTACCGCCAGCTGGTTGATGAGCGAGCGGGTCGATATGGTCGATGACTTCGTGTCGGCCACCGATGTGAGGGTGCACAGTATGTCTATATTGCCGTCACCCTTTATTGCCGGGGTTATCGGCGAGTCTACATGCTCTCTCACGCATGAAACCGATACGCACGCCGACAGTGCGATAGCCCATATTGCCGTTATGTATCTTTTCATTTTCATAGCCTTGCGAAATTCTGTCGTTCTCTCTTTTTCCCTTAGTCTTTCTGACATCTCATGCTGCGTCCCACCGAAGTCGGGTCTGTGAAGAACTGCTGCGAGGATGTCAGTCCTATCTGCATGTGGCGGGCGCTATGCACACCTCCGTGGGGCATGGCCGAATAGGAGTAGCTGTATGTACCGACATTTGCAACACGACCCGTGGTGCCGTCGCGTTTGCCTGCCGGCAGGTACCATCCTGCATAGGTGAAGTAGTGGCCGTTGCCCGACGGGTCATTTGCCGTTAAAGTCTTCGCTGTCGAGTCCTCCTGACTATCGTTGATTTCGGCATAGTACCAGTTCTGGTGCGTAGGCGCATGGTATCCGGGCGGGCAGGGGTCGTATAAGGTCTTCAGCAGTGAGTTTCCCTGGGCGTTGCCGCTTGCATATCCCCACATTCGGCCCGAGTAGTCGTCACCCTGTACTATGCTTGTCTGCCAGCGGTTGTCGCCCGAGTTCTTCGGCATGAATGTCAGGGGGTGTTCTGCCGCATATGCAATTGTCTGCTCGGCCGAGTCGCTCTTTACGGTTATTGAAGTCTGTGCGGTCCATGTGTCCGAACCCTGTTCCTTCTTGTACCATGTTGACGAACCCGTGTTGCTGGCCGTGCCGGCATTGTAGGTTGCAGGGCCGGGGAAGGGATCCTTGCGTCCCCACTGGTAGTAGAATCCGTAGAATGCCAGTCGGTGGGCCTCTGTCCATGACTCGTTTTCGTCGGTTGACGAGTATGTCGCGCCCAGGTTGCGGTCCATCATCTTGTATGAAGTGCTGCTACCTCTCGTGCCTGTCTCTATGTCAGTCGGCTTGTCGGTGAGCCATATGTGCCACGTCCAGATTATCGTGCTTCCGTTGTAGGCCGCTATTATCACGTTTCCTTTGCGGAACTCGTCTATGAAGAAGGTGGCGTTGCCGTCCTGGTCCGGGCGGTCCGAAATCATCTCTATAGGCATCTTCGATGCGTCACGGTCACTCTCCGAGGCGAGAGTCAGGTCACCCTGCCACCACAGCGGTTCTATGGAGGTGATTTTGCTCGTGTCGATGGCAGCCTTCAGTCCGCCCGCAATGTCATCGGCATTGACGATTGTGGTCACACCGTTGCCGCGCGTGAGCACGCTGAACTTGTAGTATCCGTCCGAGGAGACTATGTAGCAATTGGCCGTCGACGACTTGCTCAGGTTGTTCACGATGCTCTTCACCTCTGTGGAGATGCACCTCACCGAGTAGGCATTGCTGCGGTTGTAGGTGTCATACACGCCCTTGTCGGTGTCGTTCCAGCGCAGGTTCGACAGCGCCTTGCTTGTGGCGTAGTGTGCATTGGATGCATAGAGGTGGGCTGTGTTGTCGTTCTGCCATCCGCCGTTGTTGAGGTAGCCCGCACCGGGATACCAGAGCGTGAGCGAACCTATGGTGAACAGGCCCGTTGTGGTGCCCGACTCATACTGCTCCAGATTGGACCATATACGTCTCTCGGGTACACGGTAGCCCGGGGGACACGGGTCGTAGAGCGTCTTTGCGAACTCCTTGCTGTTGTCTATGTAGCCCCAGCGGGAGTTGCTCGTCGTGGTTGCCCAGTCCGACTCCACCGTCGGGGCGGTGCTTGCCGAGCTGTTGTAGAATGTCGTGGGGTTCTCGGTGGCGGTCTCTATGGTTGCCTGCGATGCCGAGTAGATGGTTCCCGTGCGGCGTAGCGGGTCTTTGCGTCCCCATTGGTAGTAGAGACCGTAGGTCGCCTCGCCGTCCGCCTGTTTCGACGATGTGGCGCCCAGGTTGCGGTCCAGAACCGAATATCCGTTGATGTAACCCTGCGTGCGGGGCTTGTCGGTAACCCATATATGCCAGCTCCACAGCAGTTTGTTCTTCGCCGCCGAGTCATACAGACCAATGAGTACATTGCCCTTGCGCACCAGCTGTGGCTTGGTCGTGTCGTAGTCGCCGCTGCCGTCCTCCAGGAGCGTTCCGGGCACGAAGAACTTTATGTATCCGTTCGAGAGCTGGTGGCTCTTGAGCTGCAGGAGATCTCCGCTGTCGGTCGATTCGCTCCAGATGATGTCCACATATGCCCCGTCCGTATCGAGCGATGGGTCCGAAATGCCCACATTGCTTCCGTCGCCGTTGCCCATCACATTGGCGAGGAAGGTGTAGTTGTTGTTGGCCGAGGAGACTATGTAGCTGTTGGCCGTGCCGTAACGGCTCAGGTCGTAGTAGACGCTCAGGTCCTGGTTGGCCTCCACGTATATGTTCGTGTCCTGCCACTCGTTTATCGACACTTCGGGGTTGATGTACATGTTGTCCGAGAATCGCAGCACTATGTCGTACGAATACCCGGCCCTGAAGTCGCGTGCTATGGAGATCTCCGTTTCAAGGTCAGCGGCCAGGTTGGTCGTCACCTTCATGTTGAGCACTCCGTTCTCCTGCGGTGCCGAAAGCAGCAGACCCGCCAGACGCATGTTGGCGAATCCCACCGGTATCGTGCCTCCCTCGAAGAAGAGGTCACTGTTGTCGGCCAGCGAGAAGTTCTGCGTGTAGCCGCTGTACTCCACCGTGTTGGGGAGCGTGAACTTGCAGGTGGTGGCCTGATTCATGAACTCTATGTTCCTCAGCTCGCCCCAGATGTGCTGCTGCAGCGAGTCCGACATCGTGTAGACATACACTCTGTATTGGCACAGTTCGTGGTTGAACTTCATGACGGGGAATCCGTTGTTTTTCGAACCCTCCGTCTCGTCGCTCAGCAGTATGTCGGTCTTGCCGTCTATGCTGTTGGTCACGGTCATTCCCTCCGTGGTGGACTCGAACGTTCCCCTCGGATACCAGCCCAGGAAGCGGATTTTGTCTGCCGCATTCTTGTAGAACTGGGCGTCACCGTCCGTGAACTCTATGTCGCGCAGGTTGTCGTTGCCTGTGTCGGGCAACCCCATGTTGGCTCTCAATGCGGAGTAGCCGGGGTTGATGTAGGTGGGGTAGTTGGTGTCGCTCTCGTCGAGACGTACCAGCGATATGGGCAGCTCCACATCCGTCCCGGGATCGAGTATGCCGTATGTGGCGCTTCGGCTTATGAGAGTGTATTGCACTCCGGCCGAGAGCTTTATGGCATTCTTGCTCTCCTTGATGCCGGGCTCGTCGAACATCGAACATCCCGCCACTGCAACCATTGCGGCTGCCAAAAACAGTATTTCAATACTTCTCTTCATGTTCGTCTCCTTTTTGTCTTTGTGGCCTTTCGGCATTTACGGTAAGAGTGTACCCTCTATGTAGTCAATGTGGGTCCACTCCTTTATCTGTGCGCTCAGGTGGATACCCGTGTCTATCGTTATCCTGTATACGGTTCTGCAACCGTTCCTCCAGCGTGAGAGGCCGTAGGCGGAGTCCGACAGACGGAATGTCGCCTCGTGCTCCACATAGTTGTCCGCACCGCCGGCCACCTTCTCGTTCACCCAGTAGTGTATGTAGAGGGTGGTGTTGAGGCTTATGGGTTGTGCCACGGTCATTATGTGCATCGTCGCCTCGGTATTCTCCTCCTCCACAGCCACCTCATAGCCGCCCGTTGCGGTGGTGGGGTCAAAGGTGTCGTTCAGCTCATACACGGTGTTCTGCTGCGAACCTACCGTGAATGTCACCTGCCATATGTTGTTTGTCTCCGTGACGGCGCCGTTCACATGGTGGGTGTTGATGGAGTATGTCGCCGAGTTGTAGACGTTGCTCAGCGTGAGCTGGTCCACTATGGCACTCTCTATACCCGATGTCTTCACCGCATAGATGTCCACCATGGGCATTGCGTGCTCCATGTGGAGCTGTACCAGCGGACGGTGTGCGCTCTCCTCCTCCGACACTTCCACCTTGTATGAGAGCAGCATGTCCACCATGTTCTCCTCTATGTAGCTACTCGGCTGGTTCACCGTGAATGTCGTGCCGTTGTTCGACACCGTCAGGTTGCCGTTGGCCGCCGTGTTGGACCTTGCCGTCGAGGGCGAGCAGGCCCAGCCCCAGAAGGTGTATGCCGTGTTGGTTACCCATGTCTTCGAGGCGGCAGGCATCCATTTCGAGGTGGACGAGTTGAATGACAGTTCCTCGTCGTTGAATATCACGTTGCTGCCCTGTTTGCCGTAGGCGTATATCTTGTTGAGGGTGCGCAGTTGCGCCGTGTTGTTTATTATCGGGCTCGCCTTGGTCACTATGAGGTCGCTGCCGAACGTGATTTGCCCGTCCTGCGGCTCCTCTGTCTTGGAGCAGGAGAGCAGGGCGGCCATGGCCATTATTGCGGCGAGGTATTTCGTGTTGTGTCTCATGGCTTATTGTAAATCGATAATTGTGTCAATCCAGTCCACCACATCGGCCACAAAGGTAATCTTGTTGTCCACCAGCGTGAGCGTGTAGGTATATCGTTTGCCGGCCTTCCATTCGGTTATCTCCGAGAGGTTTGCCAGGTCGAAATCAACACTGAGCGTCGTGCCTGCCGACACCACCTTGAAGTGCAGCGCGGCGCTTGTGCCCGCTATTTTTTGCGGTATGCAGAGCAGCGTGCCGTCACTGCTCACCTGCGGGGCTGATGCCGTGTCATACACGCAGTAGGAGGTCTCCGTGTTCACCGCCACACTGCCGTGGCTCCACTCGTCCAGACTGTAGAGCTCCGTGGCGCCGCTTGCCGAAGTGCCCTGCCACCCCTGCGAGGTGCCGTTGTCTATCGTCAGCGTCGTTGCGGTGTCGTCCAGGCCGGTGAAATGGATGTCCGTCAGCCTGGCCGAGTCGTTCGAGGCGTTTATGAAGAGAATCTTCACTGCCGCGAGCGTGTGGTTGAAATGGAGGTTCACCGCACCCTGGCCCTCCGTGGCGGGATTGCGCGAGGCGGCGGCCCACATCAGGTCGGTCTGGTTGTCCAGCGAGCTCACATACGAGGTGTTGTAGGTAAGCCTGTTGGCTGCCTCGTCGTAGGTGAGGTTGTCCGCATCGTAGGGATACAGTGCCGTGAAGTCGTATGTCTTCTGGTTGTTCCAGTACTTTGTTGGCGAATAAGTCCATCCTTCGGCAGGACTACTTGTGTAAGAGAGTGTTGTGTTGTTGAATAGTGTTGCTGTCTGTCCTGACAGCGTAGTCCTGCCGAATAGGGAAATTGAAGATGGACTGGTCCCGAAAGATGTCATCGCTGCGCGCGAATAGGTCTGTGTGGCGGCATTCATGGTGATGGCCTGCTCCTGCAGACCGTCGGCCGCATTGTTGCTGCTGCACGACATGGCAAGCATTGCCGCACTGAAGATGGCTATGACTCTGTCCGTTCGCATTCTGTTTGACATTTTTCCGTTTTCTCTTTTGTGGTATGCCGGGGACATTCAACCCCGACATACCTGTTCTTTTTTCAGGCCGTTGCCTTTGCGGCCGGCTCTTTTCCTGACAGATTACTCGCCAATGTAGTAGTAACCCTTATCGGTGTTCTCGGTCCAGTCAGCGACGTCGGCTGTGAAGACGATGAGGTTGGCGTTGATGGTCAGATTGTAGGTGTAGTGCGTGCCCTGTGCCCAGTCCGAAACGAACTTGGGCGTGGGGTTCGAGGGATCGTTCTCGGTTCTGCAGAAATCGGTGAGCTTCACTGTGCGTGAGAACTCCTCGCCTCCGATGGTGTATTTTACAACGAGTTCAGCACTTGTGGACAGCGTGTGGGGCAGAGTTACCAGATCCTTTATGACCTCCGAATACGTAGTTTCGCCGAGGGTGATGGGCAGAGTCTCAGTGTTGGCATAGTCCTTCGTGCCTGTGCCTTTTACCCAGTGGACCGTGGCCTTCCTGGGGCTGGCATCGGCATATCCGGTTACTTCGGGAGTGCCGACATTGTCTACGCTCTTGATCGAGAGCTCTTTCAGAATGACCTCAGCATCTTTCAGTGCGGTCGACTTCTTCACCTTTACGTCTACCAGCGATGCTGCGTGGTGGAAATGGAGGGGTACTGTGTAGTCAGTTGTGAATGAGGAATTATCTTTCGTCACGGGCTCTGCAACCATCAGGTCGTTTGCCGTGGTGCCGTCGAAGGTGATTGCGGGGAATTCGAACAGACCGTTGTTTGCTGAAGTGGTGTAGGTTGCATTTAGCGAGGCGGGATAGTATGCGAAGAAATCATACTTCGAAGCATCTTGGTCCCAAGCCTTGAGGGGAGTGTACTCCCATTTGGCGCCGTTTTTGGTAACTGTCGTGCCGTTGAATACGTCAGTATTGGTGCCAGTCACCGTCTTTATTCCGTAGACCTTGAATGCGTCTCCGTCTGTGAAAGCGGTCTTGCCTGCGGCACGAACGGCATTCTCGGTGAAGTCGGAGAAGCTGATGGTTGCATCGGTGTTGTTGAGTACGGGCTCTGCATTCTCAAACTCCTTGGAGCAGCTGGTTGCAAGTACTGCGACTGCTGCAGCGAACATAATAAACTTTTTCATAATAGTAAAATAGGGTTAAGTGTGTTGAAAATTGTTGATTAATTGTTTTGTTTTGTTTTGTTTCCAATCCTTCTGTTTAGTCTATCGTATAGCCTGCCTCCGTGTCGTCCCAGTCCGCTATGTCGGCTGCAAAACCGCCGCTCTTGCCTGCATCCGGCATGGGGAAGTCGTCCACATCAAGTTCCACCGTTATCACTCCGCCCGTGGGCAGCTTGGCCACCTGGTCGGTCACATCCACCTGTATGTTCTGCGAGGAACCGTTCCTGTAGGTGATGTTGAGCACCAGATAGTTCTTCTTCTTGGGCGTGTCGGGGATCGTGCTCTTGTCGTAGGGCTCTATGCCGCACATGCCGAATGTCATCACTCTGCCGCCCAGCATGTCGGGCCTTGTCCCGTCACTCGCCTGGAAACGCATTTCGAACTTCACCGAAACCGCATCCTCGCCTGTCATGCCCGTGTTGAGCATCACCGTATTCGACATTCCCGTGATGGCAGCACCGTTGTCGCATCCCACCACGCGTCCGTTGTTGTTCTTCAGCTTCACCTGTGCGAGATAGATGAATGTCGCCGGGGTGATTTCACCGTTCAGCACTGCCACATACTTGCCGTCTATCAGCTGGTAGTCCCTGTAGTCGTCCGTAACGACATACTTGGTATGGTAGAGCGTGAACAGCTGGTCGGGAGCGTTCACCACCTTCTCGTCAATCGTCACTTCCGCCAGCTGCGAGTCGGTTCGGCTGCTCACCGCCTGCACCGGCTTGGCGGGCTGCAGTCCCCTGGCAATCACTCGCGTGGTGACCGAAATGGGCGAAAGTTCGCTGTCGGAGTTGTATATGATGTACTCGGTGTCGTTGTTGTGGAACAGCATGTTGTGTACCCCCACCTTGATGGGCACCTCTCCCGACATTCCCGCAAAGTTGTACTTGTTGTAGTACTTCACTTCGTCGTTGTCGCCCAGTGTGTAGAGGTGCATCCTCACTCCGCTCGGCACCGTGTATCCCAGAGGGCCCCATGCCGTCTCGTTCCAGTCGAACTGCCAATCGGCACGCCAGTTCACCTGCCACATCACGTTGAGGTCAATCTCGTGGTAGATGACATTGACATGCACAGGGAATGTCGTAGGCAGGTGCAAGGGGGGCTCCACGTCGCATCCCGCTACCAGCATGGCCATTGCCGAGGCTACGGTTGCCTGCCACATCTTCATATGTCTGAGTGCACCCATCATCCTATCTGCCTTTGTTTGCCCTGTCGAAAATGTTGTATCCTATCGAAAAGTAGACCCTCGTGGGACCCGCCCAAAGCCAGCCGTGGCTGCGCTTGTGGAACGAACTTGCCGAACCGCTGTAGTCGTAGTAGTACCAGCCCGTACCGTCGTAACCATACACATAGGGGTCATATTTCGTGTAGAACACGCCCAGTGTCACACCCATGTCGAGATACCACCTGCGGTTGCAGTCGCATCGCGACAGGGGAATCTTGTAGCCTATGCCCAGACCTGCACCGATGCCTTCGCCCTGCTTGCCCTTCGAGGAGTTGTTCAGACCGCCTATTCCGTAGACACCCGCATGGACGTATGCCTGGGTGTAGAAGCCCTTGTAGTGCTTCGTCTCCGCATGGGTGTAACGGCGCATCGAGAAGGTGTAGTTGTATATCTGCATGTACTTGTGATCCGAAGGGTTGCGCCACATGGGGAACTCTATGTCGAGGTTGTATGTGAGGCGGTTGCCTGCGCTTCGGGGGTAGTACTCGAAACCTATGTTCGTGATGGAGGTCAGGCCGTAGTCGGGTACGTAGGCAAGGTCGTAGAGCAGGTTGCTCCTCACTCCGAATGCCGGGTCGAACACGTGGGGGTTCTCGTTTTTGTAGAACTTGACTATGCTGTCCATCACTTCGCTATTCACAACCTCCGCCTCGGCATTGCCCAACTGGCGGTCGATCTCTGTCAGGCCGGCGGAAACAGCCTCGTCTGTGCCTTCTGCCGCAGCCCCGTTGTTGTATGTGAGTGAGGTACCATTGCCTGAGGTGTAGGTAGCAACATACGAATCGGTGATTCCCTTCATCGATTCGTATGTACTTGCGCCTTGCACATTAAGTGTGAGCACACAGCCAAAAACCATTGATATGGTGGTAGATACTCTCATATGTCATATTCAACAACGCTGCAAAGATATGATAAATAGTTGTAAAAACAACAATCTTGCAAAAAAAAACTAATAATTTAACATTTATTTGATATTCGGTGTGCTAAGTCGCTGATTTGCAGAGATGTCGGTTTTGTTAAAAAATGCGCGTAAATTCAACTTTTCCCTGACGGGGTAGGGAAAAGCGCCATGTGTCCGTTATAATAAATGATGTGACCACAAAAAACAAGGGCTGTATCTGCTTTTACAGATACGGCCCTTATTATATATAAATAGGTATGCCGTTATGCGTGTTGCCCCTCGGGAAAATTCATTTTGCAGCCGGTGCTTTTCCGGAAAAATCCCTCAGGCAACGCACCGCGCCTACAGCGAAGCCAACAGCTCCCTGTATTTGGGCAACGGCCACAGGCGGTCGTCCACGACGAGCTCCAGCTTGTCGATGTGCCTGCGGATGTCGTTCATCTTCTCGCGCACCTCAATCTCGTAGCGGGCGGCACGCTCGGGAATGTTCTCAATGCGGTTGAGCCTCTTGCGGGTCTCGGTCATCTCCGTGGAGAGACGCCTTATCTCGTTCACGTGTCCCGTTATGTCGTGTATGGTTTCAATCACATCCTTCGCCATGGTCTTGTACTCGTCGGGGAAGAGCTCCTTCAGACCGCGTATGTTCTCTATCAGTATGTTCTGATATGCCACTGCCGTGGGAATTATGTGGTTGTTGGCCATGTCGGCTATCACGCGTGACTCGATCTGCACCTTCTTGAGGAAAATCTCGTTCTTTATCTCATAACGCGCGTCCAGCTCGGTGCGGTTGAATATGTGGAACTTGCCGAAGAGCTTCTCGTTCCTCTCGTCCAGATACTCCTTGAGTGCGTTGCATACGTTGCTGATTCCCTTCAGACCACGCTGCTCGGCCTCCTTGTGCCACTCCTCGCTGTAGCCGTTGCCCTCGAAGCGCACCTTCTTGGAACTGATTATGAACTGCCTGATAACCTGCAGTATGGCTTCGTCCTTCTTGACTCCCTTGTCCACCAGTTTGTCCACTTCGGCCTTGAACTGGGTGAGCTCCTCAGCCATGGCGGTGTTGAGCACTATGAGCGGCATGGCGCAGTTGCTCAGCGTACCCGTGGCACGGAATTCGAAACGGTTGCCCGTGAATGCGAAGGGCGATGTACGGTTGCGGTCGGTGTTGTCCAGCAATATCTCGGGTATCTTGCCTATGTCGAGCTTTATGCGTGTCTTCTCGTCGGGGGTCAGCTTCTTCTGCGAGATGCGTTTCTCTATCGAGTCAAGCATGGCCGAGAGGGTCGAACCCGTGAATACCGACATCACCGTGGGCGGTGCTTCGTTGGCGCCCAGACGGTGGGAGTTGGTCTCCGTAGCCACCGAAGCCATCATGAGCGTGCCGTAGTCGAATGCCGCCTTGAGCGTGCAGACGAAGAACGTGAGGAACTGCATGTTGCTCTTGGGATTCTTGCCCGGCGAGAAGAGGTTCACACCCGTGTTGGTCGAGAGCGACCAGTTGCAGTGCTTGCCCGAACCGTTCACACCCGCAAAGGGCTTCTCGTGGAAGAGCACTTTCAGGTGGTGCTTCACGGCCACACGTCTCATTATCGACATGAGAAGTACGTTGTGGTCCACCGCAATGTTGGCCTCCTCATATACGGGTGCGCACTCGAACTGGTTGGGTGCCACCTCGTTGTGACGTGTTTTCAGGGGAATGCCCAGACGGTAGGCCGCCTCCTCGAACTCCTTCATGTAGTTGCACACACGCTCGGGAATGGCGCCCCAGTAGTGGTCATCCAGCTGCTGGTCCTTGGCTGCCGTGTGCCCCATGAGGGTGCGCCCGGCCTGCTGCAGGTCCGGACGGGCATTGTAGAGAGCCTCGTCCACAAGGAAATATTCCTGTTCCCAACCGAGGTTGGGGGTCACCTTGGTGACATCCTTGTCGAACAGCTGGCAGACCTCCACGGCTGCCTTGTCGATGGCCGATATCGATTTGAGCAACGGTGTCTTGAAATCCAGCGCCTCGCTGTTGTACGAGATGAATATGCTGGGGATGCAGAGGGTCTTGTCCACGATGAATGCGGGCGACGAGGGGTCCCAGGCGCTGTAGCCACGTGCCTCGAACGTGTTGCGCAGTCCGCCGCTCGGGAACGACGATGCGTCGGGTTCCTGCTGCACGAGCAGATTGCCGTTGAAGTTCTCGAACGAAGTGCCGTTGAGCGAAGGCTCGATGAATGCGTCGTGCTTCTCGGCTGTCGAGTCGTTCAGCGGCTGGAACCAGTGCGTGTAGTGCGTGGCACCCTTTTCCACAGCCCATGTCTTCATGCCCTCGGCCACCTGGTTGGCTATCGAGCGGTCGAGCCTCTGGCCCTCGTCTATGGCCTCAATCACACGGTCATAGACATCCTTGGAGAGGTATCTCCTCATTTGTGACTTGCTGAATACGTCTATGCCGAAATACTCCGAAATCTTCTTGTCGGAGAGCTTGATGGGGGTCGGCTGGCGATGACGCATCTCGTTGAGTGCGTCGAATCTTAACGAATTGTTGCTCATGTATCCTGAAAAACTGAATTTGTTCAATGCACAAAGATAGCCTTTTTTTGGCGCATGGCGTAAAATTTCGGGGTTCTTTTCCCGAACAGCACCTTTTTTGAGTGGGGGAGTGCACCCAAACGGCACTTTTTTTGCACGTCAGGGCTGTTTTTTGCACAACCGTGCCATTTTTTCGATTAAGACATTGACTTGTTCCATTCCATGCCCGCCGTGTCGGCTGAGGGCGGTGCATAGGGCAAGACCTTGCCACATCAGTCAAACGACTGCATGCCGCTTTGGGCAATCTTTATGATTCGCTTGTATTCGCCCGGGGTGAGCTCGCCGAAGAAGTAGTGCACCGGATCGACATGCATTCCGTTCAGCGTGATCTCATAGTGCAGGTGCGGCAACAGGGAGAGTCCGGTGTTGCCCGAGAGGGCTATGATGTCACCCCGCTTGACCTCCTGCCCCTTCTTGACGTTTATCTTGCTCAGGTGCTGGTATATCGTCTCGTATCCGTTGCCGTGCGATATCACCAGACGCATTCCGGTGGAGGTGCGCCGTTGCAGTATCTCCTTTACCGTGCCGTCGGCCGTGGCGAACACGCGCGTCCCCTCGGGTACCGTATAGTCTACTCCCTGATGATAGGTGAGGGTCTTGTAGAAGGGGTGCAGGCGCTGGCCGTACGATGCTGTCAGCAGCGTGAGATCCTGGTTTATGACGGGTTGTATGGAGGGAACATTGTTGATTTCGCCCGAGGAGGTGGTAATCTTGCTGCGCAGGTTGTTGTAGATGATTATCAGCTTTTTCATGTCGCGCTCCACCTGCTGGGTGCGTGTCTGTATGTCATTGAAGACATATTTGCTGTCGTGCTCGGCCATCTCCTCGTAGGCCGACCGGCGGTATATGTCGCTCTGGAAATCCAAGTCATACGGCTTTGACTCAAACAGCGAATAGAATACACTGTTGTCACGCTCTATGACATTCTTCAGCACGGTCTCCACCGTGTCGAGACGGCCGGTGAGGCGGTCATACTCTTCCCCGAGCAGCTCGGTCGATTTTTTTGCCGACCGCTCTCCGGGAGTGTCGAATATCTCGAAGAAGCTGAACAGCCCGAATGACAAGGCAACCCAGAAGAGCAACTTGCCGACCGTGCGCAACACGAACGACTCGATGTCCTTCTTCGAACTCCTCCGCGGGGGATAGTATTTTATCCGTCTGCCCATTGTCTCCTTTTCGTGTATCTGCCGTGGGTGTGGCAGTTACTGTGCATAAATCTGTTGCTTCTCTGCTTTGTTCTGCAGCTGTTTTCGGCACTCTATTCTCTTTTGCGTTACTCCTCTACGTGCTGCAATCCTTCGCCCTCCTCGGTCTCGTATGTGGTTGTCTTGGCCGACTCGATAATCTGCTCGAGCTCCTCTTCTGTCATGTCCTGACGGAAGTAGTTTATGGGGTCTACGTTCTGATTGAGGTAGAGCACTTCGTAATGCAGATGGGAGCCCGTGGAGCCTCCCGTGTTGCCCATTTCGCCGATCTGCTGGCCACGCACCACTTCTTCTCCCTCCTTGACGAGTATCTTGCTCAGGTGGGCATAGCGTGTCTGGTAGCCGAACCGGTGGTCAATGAGTATCTGCTCTCCATATCCGCTGCGGCGCTTGCCAAGGTCGGTCATCTTTACCGTGCCGTTGCCTGTGGCGTAGACGGGGGTACCGGTCTTGCCAGGCAAATCGATGCCCTTGTGTGTCACATAACGGTGGTATATGGGGTGGAACCGCATGCCGTATGCGCCGATTCCGTTTCTCAGGTCTTTCTTGTTGATAGGCCATATGGCGGGGATGGATGCGGCCATCATGTCCTTGTCATTGGCCAGCGACTCAATCTGGTCGAGCGATTTCGACTGCAGGTAGAGCAGTCTCGCCACAGCGTCCATCTTCTTCCATGATTCGGTCATAAGACTTGAGTAGCGGTTGCCCTTCAGATTGTCGTATGTCTCGTCGGGGTAGGGGGTGTATATGCCCGCAATGTCGAGCGTGTCGGCGGCGAACAGCGAACGGTAGACATAGTTGTCGCGTTGCTTCAGTTCGGTAATGGTGCGTGTTGCGGCATCTATCTCGTTGTCCAGCAGTTTGTAGTCCGAGAGCAGATTCTCGTTGCGTGTCTGTATGCGCTCCATTTTGGGCATGCTGTAAGAGAACGATGCATAGATGTTGAGTATGCATATGCCCAATATGCCGAGCAGTAGCCTGCGCACCGTACGGTATTTCGCCACTCTCAAAGGGGGCTTGACCTCTTCATATACCAGCGTCTTGGGGTTGAATCTGTACTCTTTTTGTCCCATTATTAAAAAAACTCACCAAACATCAAGCAAAATTAGAGTAAATTACGTAATTTTACAACCTCATTTGTAAAAACGTAAGCGACCACGAAAATATTTTGATAACAGTAAATACGATGGAATCGAACAAAATCAGGGAAGAATTTTTGAATTTCTTCGCATCCAAGGAGCATGTGATTGTAAAGTCTGCCCCTATGGTGGTGAAGAACGACCCCACATTGATGTTTACCAATGCGGGCATGAATCAGTTTAAGGATATCTTTTTGGGAAATGCTCCCGCAAAATACAAACGAGCGACCGATTCACAAAAATGTCTTCGCGTATCGGGCAAGCACAACGACCTTGAGGAGGTGGGGCATGACACCTATCACCACACCATGTTCGAGATGCTCGGCAACTGGTCGTTCGGTGACTATTTCAAGAAAGAGGCGATTGAGTGGGCATGGGAACTTCTTACGGGTGTATACGGTCTGGACAAGAAGCGCATGTATGCTACCGTGTTCGAGGGCAGTGATGCCGACGGTGTCCCCATGGACAAGGAGGCCTATGAGTATTGGAAACGCTTCCTTCCCGAGGACCACATTTTGCTCGGCAACAAGCACGACAACTTCTGGGAGATGGGCGAGACCGGCCCGTGCGGTCCTTGCAGCGAGATACACTATGACCTTCGTGATGAGGAGGAGCAGCGCAAAGTCTCCGGTCGCGACATGGTAAACAAGGGACACCACCTTGTCATAGAGATATGGAACCTTGTGTTCATGCAGTTCAACCGCAAGGCCAACGGCTCGCTTGAACCGCTGCCGCAGAAGCATGTCGATACGGGCATGGGATTCGAGCGTCTCTGCATGATTCTGCAGGGCAAGAAGAGCAACTACGACACCGATGTCTTCACCCCCACCATAAACCGTCTGTCGCAGATGTCGGGCAAAGTGTACGGTCAGGACGAGAAATGCGATGTGGCCATGCGTGTCATTGCCGACCATCTGCGTGCCATAGCCTTTTCGATTGCCGACGGACAGTTGCCATCGAATGTCAAGGCAGGCTATGTTATAAGGCGAATCCTACGCCGTGCAGTGCGTTACGGATATACATATCTTGGTTTTGATGAACCATTCATCTGCCGTCTGGTCGATGGTCTTTGCGAGCAGATGGGAGGTCAGTATCCCGAACTGCCGGCCCAGAAAGAGCTCATCAAGAGTGTTATCTGCGAAGAGGAGACAGCATTTCTCAAGACCCTGTCCACGGGTATAAACCTGCTGGATGGTGTCATGAAAGGCGTGAAGGAGAAACACGGCAAGACAATAGGGGGCAAGGATGCATTCCTGCTCTACGACACATACGGGTTCCCCATTGACCTTACGGAGCTTATCGCTCGCGAGAACGGTCTTGATGTGGACCTGAAGGGCTTCGACGAGGAACTTGCACAGCAGAAAGCACGTTCGCGCAACGCTGCCGCAGTCGATACGGAGGATTGGGTGGAGGTTCTGCCCATAGCGAAGAGCGAATTCGTGGGCTACGATTTTCTTGAGACCGATGTGAGGATAGCCCGTTACCGCAAGGTGACCACCAAGGGCAAGTCATTCTATCAGTTGGTCTTCGACAAAACCCCCTTCTATGCCAATTCGGGCGGTCAGTTGGGGGACAGCGGTTACATCAAGAGTCTGGACGAGAAGATAGACATTCTGGATACGATAAAGGAGAACAATCTGCCGATACATATTTCCGCGATGCTCCCCGAGAAACCGGATGCCGTATTTACTGCAGTGGTTGACAAGGCCAAACGTCAGGCTTCTGCCAACAACCATACGGCTACGCACTTGCTGGACGAGGCATTGCGTGCAGTGCTGGGCAAGCATGTGGAGCAGAAGGGCTCGCTGGTGTGTGCCGACTATCTGCGTTTTGACTTCTCGCATTTCCAGAAGGTGACGGACGAACAGTTGCGTGAGGTAGAGAAGTTGGTCAACGGCTATATCCGTGCAAACTATCCTCTGGAGGAGGACCGTGAGTGTACCATTGAGGAGGCTCAGAAACGTGGTGCCATAATGCTCTTCGGCGAAAAGTACGGCGAAGTCGTCAGAATGGTCAAGTTCGGTGATTCGATTGAGCTGTGCGGAGGTACGCACACGTCTGCCACGGGAAATATCGGTCTCTTCAAGATAATTTCGGAGAGCGCCATCTCTGCAGGTGTCCGCCGAATAGAGGCCGTTACGGGTGCCAAGGCCGAGGCACACATGTATATCATTGAGGATACCATGCGTGAGGTGCAGCAGATTGTCAACAGTCCTATGGTTATGCAGGCTGTCAGGAAACTCTTCGACGAGAATGCCGAAATGAAAAGGGAGTTCGAGCGTGCTGCCAAGGAAAAAGCCAAAGAAGTAGTGGACAAACTCTCCGAAGAGTTGGCCAAACGTGAGGAGAACGGTGCGATTATCGTTTCCCGAGAGATGGAGATGCCGGGCAATGCCATAAAAGACATTGCATTTGCATTGAGGGCCCGACTTAAGAACCTTGCAATTGTCATCGGCAGCCGCAATGAGGGCAAACCCACCATTGCAGTGGTGTTTGGTGATGAAATTGTGGCACGTGGACTGAAGGCCGGAGATGTGGTCCGTGTGGCAGCCAAGGAGATAAATGGAGGTGGCGGTGGCCAGCCGTTCTTTGCAACGGCAGGTGGCAAGAATCCCGATGGTCTGGAGAAGGCCATGGAGGTGGCCATTGATATGATAAAGGTACAGTTAAAATAAACAAAGATATGAATAACAAGGTTTTATTGATGATTTTGGACGGCTGGGGCCTCGGCAACAAGTCCAAAGGCGATGTTATCTACAGCGCTCATCCCGAGTATTTCAACTCTCTTATGGACAGGTATCCCAATGCGCAGTTGCATACCGACGGCGAGAATGTGGGACTTCCCGAGGGACAGATGGGAAATTCAGAGGTAGGCCATTTGAATATAGGTGCAGGACGTGTGGTTTATCAGGATCTGGTGAAGATCAACCGTGCGTGCCGTGATAACTCCATCATGCAGAACAAGGAGGTGAAGGCAGCATTTGAGTATGCCAAGGCCAGCGGGGTGAATGTGCACTTCATGGGTCTAGTGTCGGACGGTGGCGTACACAGCTCTTTGGAACACCTGCTCAAATTGTGTGACATTTCCAGGGAGTACGGCGTTGCCGACAAGACATATGTCCATTGTTTTATGGATGGCCGTGATACAGATCCGCAGAGCGGTAAGGGCTTCATTGAACAGCTGGAGAAACACTTGCAGCAGAGTGGCGGCAAAATCGCTTCAATAATCGGCCGATACTATGCCATGGACCGTGACAAACGTTGGGAACGAGTGAGGATTGCCTATGAGCTGTTGGTTGAGGGCAAGGGAGAGCACAGTACGAATATGGTTGCAGCCATGCAGGAGTCCTATGACAACGGGATTACGGACGAGTTCGTCAAACCGATTGCGGCAGTGGATGTCGAGGGCAAACCGATTGGACTGATTGGAAAGGGCGATATGGTTATCTTCTTCAATTACCGCAATGACCGTGCCAAGGAGATTACCTCGGTGCTTACCCAAGAGGATATGCCGGCCGAGGGAATGCACACCATTCCGTTGTACTACTGCTGTATGACACCTTACGATGCCAAGTTCACGGGAGTACATATCCTGTTCGACAAGGAGAATGTGCACAACACTATTGGTGAGTATGTCTCGAAACTCGGTTTGAAGCAGTTGCGTATTGCCGAGACAGAGAAATATGCTCATGTGACCTTCTTCCTTAACGGTGGCCGTGAGGAGAAGTTCGAGAATGAGGAGCGGATTCTCATTCCTTCACCCAAGGTGGCTACATATGACCTCAAGCCCGAAATGAGTGCCTATGAGGTTAAAGACGCTTTGGTGGCGGAGCTCAAGAAACAGAAATTCGATTTCATTGCGCTCAACTTCGCCAATGGCGATATGGTGGGACATACGGGTGTATGGGATGCAATCTATAAGGCAGTCAAGGCAGTGGATGCTTGTGTCCACGATGTCATTGAGACAGCCAAGGCAAACGGATATGAGGTCGTCCTCATTGCCGACCATGGAAATGCTGACAATGCCATCAATGCAGACGGCACTCCCAATACGGCACACTCGCTGAATCCTGTACCCATTGTTGCTGTAAGCGACCGCGTTGCAGCAGTGCACAACGGAGTGTTGGCAGATGTGGCTCCTACCATTCTGAAACTCATGGGTCAGAAGCAACCGGAAGAGATGACCGGCAAGGTGCTTGTGGATATGAAATAGGGTGGCCGGCAGACCACTAAAACAATAAAAAGAGAAGGGAGAACTTCAGTTCTCCCTTCTCTTTTTATGTCGAACACTCTGTGTCAGACGCGTTCTTTGATTATCTCCATTCCGGCACGGATGGCAGCCTCGTTGTCGGGCAACGATTTCCATGCACGCTCGGGCAGTGACTTCTTCAATCCCTTGAATACGTTGTCAAGCTCTACAATGGGCTTTACCTTCAGATAACCGCCCAAAATCAAGGTGTTGAATATACGGGCATTGCCTCTTTTGGCAGCCTCTGTCGTGGCATCAATGGTGTAGACCTTGATGTCCTTGCGCTCGGGATGGCGGGTAATGCCATTGGTGTCGTATATCAGCACTCCGCCCGGTTTTACAAGCGGTTCGAATTTGTCCATACTCTGTTGGTTGAGAATGATGGCCGTGTCGAATTTCTGGATTACGGGAGAACTGATAGGACT
Source organism: Tidjanibacter sp. (assembly GCA_963640325.1). GTDB lineage: Bacteria > Bacteroidota > Bacteroidia > Bacteroidales > Rikenellaceae > Tidjanibacter. The sequence continues at coordinate 90,906 of CAVHXY010000005.1, read as the reverse complement.
GTCGCTTATGACGACGGTCACATTCGCCGTGCCACCTCGCATTTCGGGGCCGTAGCTCGGAAACCAGCAGACCTCATAGTCCTGCATGACACCCGAGTATGCCAAAATTTTACCGGTCGAGAGAACACCCTGACCGCCGAATCCTGCTATAATTAACTCTTCTTTCATTGTCATCGATGTTTTTATTTGTCTTTCAAGTCTCCGAGCGGATATGCGGGGAGCATGTTCTCCTCCATCCACTTGTTGGCTGCTACGGGAGTCATCTTCCAGCCACTGTTGCAGGTACCCACAAACTCTACGAACGATACTCCCTTGCCGGCCATCGAGTTCTCGAATGCCTTGCGGATGGCCTTCTTGGCCTTGCGTACCGCTGCCGGAGTGTTGACGCTCTGGCGTGTCACATAGCATGTCCCTTCCAGTTCGGATACAATGTTGCCGATCTTGTAGGGGAAACCGTGAAGTTTCGGGTCACGGCCATAAGGACATGTGGCGGTCTTCATTCCAATAAGCGTAGTGGGTGCCATCTGACCTCCGGTCATACCGTATATTGCATTGTTTACGAAGAAGATGGCGATGCTCTCACCTCTGTTGCAGACATGGATTGTCTCGGCTGTACCTATTGCGGCCAAATCGCCGTCGCCCTGATATGTGAATACCATCTTTTCGGGGTGGAGCCTCTTGACGGCTGTAGCTACTGCGGGAGCACGTCCGTGTGCTGCTTCAACCCAGTCAATGTCTATATAATTGTATGCAAACACGGCGCAACCGACAGGCGATACACCTATGGTCTTGTCCTGCATGTTCATCTCATCGATCACCTCGGCAATGAGCTTGTGTACTGTTCCGTGGCTGCAACCAGGGCAGTAATGCATGACATTGTCGGTAAGAAGTTTGGTTCTCGAGTAAACGAGATTCTCCGGTGTCTTTTGTACTTCAAATTCTGCCATGGCTCAATCTATTTGTTTATAAGTTTCTCTTTCAGTGCATCATATATTTCCTCGGGCGAGAATACCGCACCGCCCGCTCTGCCGAAGAACTCCACGGGAGTCTTGCCGTTTACGGCCAAACGGATATCCTCTACCATCTGACCCGTATTGAGTTCCACGGAAAGGAATCCCTTTACTCTCTCGGCCAATGCTGCGATGGGTTTTTCAGGGAAGGGGAAAAGGGTGATGGGACGCAACAGTCCCACCTTGTATCCGTCCTCGCGCGCAAGTTCCATGGTCTTCATTCCGATACGTGCCGACGAACCGAATGCGACCAAGACATAGTCTGCATCGTCGCACATGAACTCCTCGTAACGTACTTCGTTTTCGCGGATCGTGTTGTATTTTGCCGTGAGTTTCTGGTTGAATTTCTCGAATGCATACGGATCCAGCTCCAGGGAGGTGATGATGTGGCGCTGACGGTCGGGCGTTTTACCTGTAAGGGCCCAGTCGCCACACTTCTCTATGATTTCCTCGTTGGTCCAGCGGGGACGCTGCTCGGCGAGCACCACCTTCTCCATCATCTGGCCGATTACTCCGTCCGAAAGGATCATCACGGGGTTACGGTATTTGAATGCCAGATCGAAGGCGTCGAATACGAAGTCGTGCATCTCCTGCACCGAGTTGGGTGCCAATACTATAAGGTGATAGTCTCCATGACCGCCACCCTTGGTGGCCTGGAAATAGTCTCCTTGGGAGGGCTGTATGGTACCGAGACCGGGACCTCCTCGTGAAACGTTTATCACTACGCAGGGAAGTTCAGAACCTGCAAGATATGTCAATCCTTCGCACATGAGGCTTATGCCGGGGCTCGACGATGAGGTAAGTACCCTCTTGCCGCATGCTGCGCCGCCGTAAACCATATTGATTGAGGCCAGCTCGCTTTCGCCTTGAAGGACGACCATACCTGTCGTTTCCCATGGTTTTTTCTCCATGAGAGTCTCCATTACTTCCGACTGCGGGGTAATGGGGTAGCCGAAATAGGCATCTGCTCCGCAACGGATGGCCGCTTCGGCCAACACTTCGTTGCCTTTCATTAATCTAACCTCTTTCATAACTACTCAAATTTTTGTCTGTAAACCGTAATACAAGTATCGGGGCAAATGATAGCGCAGCTGGCGCATCCCGTACAAGCGTCCGGGGTAACCATATAGCAATAATTGTACCCCTTGCCGTTGACCTGCGACGAGAGTCCCAGTACGCCACACGGACACGATACGACGCATACATTGCAACCCTTGCAATGTTCCGTATCGACAACAACAGTTCCTTTGATTTTCGCCATAGTTTATACTATATATAAAATACCTTCATCTTGCAAATTTAAAAAAAATATTCCAATAAACATTGAAGGTATAAAAAAACAACAATAACACGTGTTATTGTTGTTTTTTTATATACCGTTGGCTTGTCAAAGCCTTTTCAGGCAAACGGAACTGTCATTCCCCATGCCAGGGGAGCTTTCTCCGCTACTGTTAGAACTGATGGATTACGATACCCGACCGCAATTTAGGCTCAAACCATGTCGTCTTGGGCGGCATTATCTCGCCCTTGTCGGCAATGTCTATCAGCTGTTGCATTGATACGGGATACATCGCAAAGGCCACCTTCATCTCTCCGCTGTCTACACGGCGTTCCAATTCGCCCAAACCTCTGATTCCGCCCACAAAGTCTATCCGTTTGTCTGTCCTCAGATCCTTTATGCCGAGTATGTTGTTCAATACCAGCTTTGAGAGGACAGTTACATCCAAAACTCCTATGGGATCCGAATCGTCATATGTGTCGGCCTTGGCTGTGAGGCTGTACCATTCACCGGCCAGATACATTCCGAAGTTGTGGAGCTTGTTGGGTTTATAGATCTCAGTCCCTTTCTTCTCAACTATGAAATCCTTTTCGAGAGCCTCTATAAACTCGCCCTCCGTCAGACCGTTCAAGTCTTTCACTACGCGGTTGTAGTCGATAATCTTGAGCTGGTCATCGGGGAAAATCACTGCCAGGAACCAACAATACTCTTCGTTGCCCGTGTGGTTGGGATTGTTCCTCATTCGGTCGCTGCCTACATGTGCTGCAGCCGCTGTGCGGTGATGTCCGTCGGCAATGTAGAGGGTGGGGATGCCGGCAAATATTTTGGTGATTTTGTCTATGGTCTCTTTGTCGTCAATCTTCCACAATGTGTGGCCGATACCGTCCGAGGCCACGAAATCGTATTCCGGCTTGCCAGCCGTTACACGCTTCACGATTTCGTCCATCTCCTTGCATGCATGATAGGTGAAGAATACGGGCTCTATGTTGGCATTCTGCCGGTTGATGTGCTCCTTGCGGTCCTCTTCCTTCTCCGTGCGCGTCAGTTCGTGTTTCTTGATGCGTCCCTCCTCGTAGTCCTCGAAATGGCAGCATGCCGTCAGTCCGTACTGACGGCGGCCGTCCATTGTCTGGGCATAGATGTAGTAGCAGTCCTGCTTGTCCTGCACGAGCCAACCGCGTTCCTTCCACAACTTGAAGTTCTCCACAGCCTTGTCATATACCTTCTTGTCGTGCTCGTCCGCAATGGGCTCGAAATCAATTTCGGGCTTTATGATGTGGAGTAGCGAACGTTCCGTTGCCTCCTCCTTGGCCTCCTTTGAGTTGAGTACATCGTAGGGGCGTGATGCGACCTCTGCTGCGAACTCCTTGGGAGGGCGTATGCCTTGAAACGGTTTGATCTTGACCATAGTGTGTGTGGTTTTTCTATTTGTTGACCTGGAATTTGGTATTGCCGTTCACGAAATAGTCGACAATCTGACGGGCTGCAGCCAGTGCGGCATTTACATTGGCCTCCATGGTCTCTGCTCCCATCTTCTTGGGTGTTGCGAATACCCGTTTGCCGAACTTCTCTTTCAGCTCCTCAATGTTGGCGGGAGCCACATCGGCGATATATTTCATATCCTCACGGTCTGCCAACAATTGTGCCAGCTCGGCTTCATTTACTACCTCCTTGCGTGCCGTGTTCACTACTGTCGCACCCTTGGGCATGCGGTTGAGCAGGGCATAGTTGATGGAATTCTTGGTCTGTTCCGTGGCGGGAATGTGTATCGAAACATAGTCGCTTACCGAGTAGAGTTCCTCTACCGAGCCGACTCTCTTTACACCGTCTGCCGAGAAATATGCATCGTCCTTGATGAAGGGATCGAAAGCATAAACGTCCATTCCCATGGCCTTGCCGTAACGGCCCACGAGTTTGCCTACATTGCCGTAAGCGTGTATGCCCAGCTTCTTGCCGTGGATTTCGCTGCCCGTGCCAGGAGTGAACTGGTTGCGAGCCATGAAGATCATGAGACCTATAGCGAGCTCTGCAACGGCGTTGGAGTTCTGTCCCGGAGTGTTCATTACTACAATGCCTTTGGCCGAGCAGGCAGCCAAATCCACATTGTCATATCCGGCACCTGCACGTACCACTATTTTCAGGTTCTTGGCAGCTGCAACCTCTTCGGCCTGAATCTTGTCGCTACGGATGATTACTGCATCTGCATCAGCCAAAGCCTCTCTGAGTTGGCTCTTGTCGGTGTATTTCTCAAGCAGAGCCAGTTCATAGCCGGCCTTCTCCACAATCTCCTTTATTCCGTCCACCGCTCTCTTTGCAAACGGTTTTTCGGTCGCTAATAAAACTTTCATGTTATAAAATGGTATTAGTTGTTCAATGTGTCTGTTCTTTAATGTAAACACCTCCCCGATGTCACTCGGGGAGGTATTTTCAAACTTATTGCGTAGCTGTGGCGCTTATGCGAACTTCTTCTCGAATGCCTTCATGCAATCCGTAAGGGCCTTTACGTCCTCCATCGAAACGGCATTGTAGCACGAAGCCCTGAAACCGCCCACCAGACGGTGCCCCTTGATGCCCACGATACCGTGCTCGCCGGCGAACTCAAGGAATTTGGGAGCCAACTCTTCATACTCAGGCTGCATTACAAAGCAGATGTTCATGATCGAACGGTCCTCTGTCTCTGCCGTGCCTTTGAAGAGTTTGTTGCGGTCAATCTCGTTGTAGAGCTCCGAAGCCTTGTCGATGTTCTTGCGGTAAATGGCCTCGACACCGCCCTGACGTTTCAGCCACTCGAGCGTCTCCTTGATCATATAGACCGAGAATACGGGAGGAGTGTTGAACAGCGAGTGGTTTGCAATGTGGTTTCTGTAGTCAATCATCGAGGGCAGAGGGCGGGAAACCTTGCCGAGGATGTCTTCGCGTACAATCACGAAAGCGACACCTGCAGGACCGATGTTCTTCTGGGCACCACCATAAATCAATGCATATTTGGTGACATCCATCGGACGGCTCAATATGTCGGAACTCATGTCGGCAACCAGATTTACGGGCGAGTCGATATCTTTGTGGTACTCGGTGCCGTAGATGGTGTTGTTGGTCGTGATGTGCAGATAGTCAAGGTCTGTAGGAATCTCCACATTCTTGGGAATGTAGGTGAAGTTCCTGTCCTCCGAAGAAGCCAATACATTGACCTCACCGAAGAGCTTTGCCTCCTTGATGGCCTTCTTTGCCCATACACCGGTGTTGATGTAGCCTGCCTTCTTCTCCAACAGGTTGTAGGGCACATAACAGAACTGTGTTGAAGCACCGCCTCCGAGGAATATGATCTTGTAGTTCTCGGGGATCTCAAGGAGCTCTCTGAATGTGTTCTCCGCACCGTTGTTGACTTCGTCGTACTCTTTTGTACGATGCGAAATCGTTAAAATCGAAAGACCGGTGTTGGCAAAGTCAAGCACCGCTTTTGCACCGTTCTCGATAGCCTCTTCGGGCAATTTCGACGGTCCGGCGTTAAAATTATGCTTCTTCATTAGTGTTAATTATGTTTTTTAAAAGATTTCCAAAATGTGTTTACCGTTTCGCAAATGTAGTGTTTCTAATTCAGAGAAACAACCTTTGGCCCGAAAATTTTCAAACATTGTCTTTCTTGTCGGCCTGCAGGTAAAATAAAATTATTTTTTAATGTATCTTTGTGAAATTATCAAACAACATTCGGAATCTATGGTAAAATCAATGACGGGCTACGGAAAGTCCGAAATCATGGCAGAGGGCAAGAAGATAACTGTCGAGATACGTTCCTTGAACGGCAAACAGTTCGACATGTCGGTCAAGTTGCCTTATGTCTATCGTCCTTTCGAATACGAGTTGCGCAACATTGTCGGCAAGGTGCTCTCCCGTGGCAAGGTCGAAATGTTCGTTTCGGTGGAGACGGCCGATGCTTCGCGCACGGCAACTGTCAACAAGGAACTCTTCGCTTCATACTATAAGATGTTCAAGGAGCTGGCAGCCGAGAACGGTGCCGATATGACAGGACAGGACAGCGTACTTTTCAAGGCGGCCCTCGGTATGCCCGAGGTGGTGTCTAACAACGACACGACAGTTGACGACAAGGAGCGTGCAGCCCTTTTTGAGGCGGTGCAGCAGGCCTTGAATGCCATGGAGAGTTTCCGTGCGCAGGAAGGGGCAATCCTCATAGCTGACCTGTTGGGACGCGTCGACCGCATATTGGAGTACAAGCAGGCCATAATCCCCTATGAAAAAGCCCGTACGGAGACCATCAAGAGCCGTATCCGCGAAAATATCGAGGCCACAGGCATTTCCGTTGACGAGAACCGTCTGGAGCAGGAGATGATATTCTATGTGGAGAAACTGGACATCACCGAGGAGAAGGTGCGTTTGGAGAACCATTGCAGATATTTCCGCGAAGTGGCACACGAAGAGGAGAATGTGGGTCGCAAGCTGGGATTCATTGCACAGGAGATGGGGCGCGAGATAAACACTCTCGGTTCGAAGGCCAACAACAGCGAGATGCAGATCTTCGTCGTGAAGATGAAGGACGAGCTGGAGAAGATAAAGGAACAGGTGTTGAATATATTGTAACGCGAGCATGGCAGAGGGCAAACTCATAATCTTTTCGGCGCCGTCGGGGTCGGGCAAGACCACGATAGTACACCGTCTTATGCAACTCTTCGATTGCCTCGAATTCTCCATTTCGGCCACTTCGCGTGTACCGCGCGGTGTTGAGGAGAACGGCAAGGACTACTATTTCCTTTCTGCTACAGAGTTCGACGAGAAGATTGCCGAAGGGTGTTTCGTCGAGTGGGAGGAGGTCTACAAAGGCACCAAGTACGGTACTTTGCATAGTGAAATGGAACGCATCTGGAGCAAGGGGCACACCATCCTGTTCGATGTGGATGTGAAGGGAGGAGTGAATCTCAAGTCGGTGTTCGGTGACGATGCATTGGCCATCTTCGTCATGCCGCCGTCCATTGAGGAGCTGCGGCGCAGACTTGAAGGCCGTGCTACCGACAGTGCGGAGATGATAGAGCGCCGTGTGGCCAAGGCCGAAGAGGAGATAGCCTATGCCGAACGTTTCGACCGCATCGTAGTGAATGATTCGCTTGAGACGGCTGTAGAGGAGTGCAGCGGGCTGGTGTCAGAGTTTCTTGGCATCAAACAATAGCTGTAGGCAATTTGTACGGACAGAAAAGGAAAGTGGCGTTGCCACAAAGTTGAATCGGATGAAGGGCTAGGAGATGGACAAACAACGCGTCATACTTTATTTTGGGTCATTCAACCCCGTGCATTTGGGGCATATGGCCGTGGCGGAGTATGTCCTGCGTACCGGAATGTTCGACAGGCTGTGGTTCGTGGTATCGCCGCAGAACCCGCTCAAGCAACCGGGCATGCTGGCCGACGGTGTGGCTCGTGTCAATATGGTGCGCCTGGCCGTTGAGGCATCTGCGCTAAGGGAGAAGATGAGCGTGTGCACAGTGGAGTTTGAACTGCCTGTGCCTTCGTATACGATTGACACAATGAACGAACTGGAGAGACGTTTCCCGGAGATGGAATATTCGATACTGATGGGAAGCGATTCGGCAGCCACTATAGAGAGCTGGCGCAATTGGCGAGAACTTCTGGCGCGATATGCATTTTATGTCTATCCGCGTAGCGGTAGCCGGGCCGACGGACGGTTCAAAGTGTTGCACGGAGCGCCCGAGCTTGATTGTTCCTCCACCGATATTCGCCGTATGGTGGCTGCGGGCGAGGATGTGTCGGCACTTGTGTGCCAAGGAGTGGACGAGTATATCAAAAGGAATGGATTATGGAGATGACGAAAGAGCTTGCAGAGCTGAATGCCGCAGTGGAACGGATGCCCCAAAGCGCTGAAGCATATATCACCCGAGGCAAATACCACTATGGCTGCAATAGCTTCGGGGCGGCAATAAACGACTTCAACAGAGCCCTTGAGTGCGAACCGGGGAATACCGAAGCCAAAGAATTTCTGACTATTATTCAGGAGATTCTGGAGTTTCGGTACAAGGATATCTACAATCCTTAATGGGGCAGTTCGGCCAGTGGCCGTCGCTGTACCCGGATGACATAACAGATAGATAGACTATAAGGGCATGTCTGCAAGGGCTAACCCCTAAAAACAATACAAATAGAATGGAAACAAAAATCAGAATTGCGTTGCTGGCTGGTGGCGACTCTTCCGAACGCGAGGTTGCCCTGCGCAGTGCGGCAATGGTCAAGGACGCATTTGACAGGGACAAATACGAAGTGACCCTCATTGATGTCCACGGCAAACAGTGGTGCTATACGGACAGTCAGGGCGGTCGCTGGCCCTTCAACAAGGACGACTTCTCGCTTACTGTAGGAGGGGTCAAATACGAATTCGACTATGCATATATAATAATACACGGGACTCCTGGCGAGAACGGTCTTCTTCAGGGATATCTGGACATAATGCGTGTCCCGTACTCGACGGGCGGTGTGGTCTCGATGGCTGTGACATTCGACAAAGTGACTTGCAAGCGCATTGTGGCAAGTGTGGGTGTCAATCAAGCCAAGGACATTCTTTTGCGTCGTGGCGACAAGGTCGATGCCGACAAGATTGTCGATAAGTTGGGCTTGCCCCTCTTTGTGAAACCCAATGCAAGCGGTAGCAGTTGCGGTGTGACAAAGGTGAAATGCAAGGAGGAGATTGTTGCAGCCGTGGAGAAAGCCTTCACGGAGAGCGATGCCGTGCTTATAGAGGAGTTTGTGGGTGGCCGGGAGTTCGGTTGCGGTGTACTGATTACCGATACGGAGAAGATTCTGTTGCCCGTGACGGAGATTATTCCGCAGAATGAATTCTTCGATTACGAGGCCAAGTATACGGCAGGCAAATCTTCGGAAATCACTCCGGCCGACATACCGCCCCAGTGGAGCAGTATGTTGCAGACCATAGCCGAGAAGGCTTACCGCATCTGCGGATGCCGGGGACTGGCACGCGTGGATTTTATAGTTACACCCGAAGGCAAACCTTATATGATTGAGATAAATGCCATTCCCGGCATGAGCGAGGGGAGTATCGTGCCCAAGCAGATCAAGGCAGCAGGGCTGGAGCTGAGAGATGTTCTCGATATGGTGATAGAGGATACGATATGATGTTGCCCGCAATGATAGAAGTGGACGGCAAGATCGTATCCACCGACATATTGAACACTCCCTTTCTGTGCGACCTGAAGGCATGCAAAGGGGCCTGTTGCGTGGAGGGTACAGGTGGTGCGCCGCTTGCAGAGGATGAGATTGCCGTGCTGGAACGCGAGTACGACAATTATAGCCGCTACATGTCACCAATAGGGCGCAAGATAGTGGAACGCAACGGCTTTATGGTGGTGGACGGGATTGACGAATACTCTACACCACTCATCGACGGAGCCGATTGCGTCTTTGCGTTCCATGAAGACGGTGTGGCCTATTGTGCCATAGAACGGGCCTATATGCGTGGCGAATGCCAATTCCGCAAACCCGTTTCCTGTCACTTGTATCCCATTAGGGTCAAACGGTTCCGCAACGGTACGGTGGGACTAAACTACAACCGTTGGGACATCTGTTCGTCAGCCTTGGAGTGCGGACGAAAGTGTGGGGTACCCATGTACAGGATGTTGAAGGATGCTATCACAAGGGCTTTCGGAGAGGAGTTCTACGAGGCTTTGGGCGAAGCGGAGGAGTATATAAAGAATTACGAAGAAACAGAGGAATAGATATGAAATGTAAGTATCTCGGAATGCTGCTGGCTGCAGGTGCCGTCATTCTGTCGGCCGATGCGGTAGCCCAGCACGTAACCAAGACAGACCTGTATCCGCGCTTGCCTATGGATACGGTCGATTCGGCAACGGCCGGCGTCAAGATTATCACATACACCAACAATACTTGGGAGTACTACTTTCCCGATTCGGATGAATTCGAGGACAATGAGGTGTTCAAGGAGAACTGGATTACCAATAAGCTCACTGCCTACAAGGACGATGTGAAGACACTGCCCGACGAGATGGAACTCGTGTTGATAAAGGACTTCAGCGATTTCCATCCGCCCATCATTGGCAAGGTCTACTCACGGTATGGCTATCGCGGCCGCCGTGCACATGGTGGTACCGACATTCCGCTCACGAAAGGGACTCCCATCTATTCGACCTTCGCCGGCAAGGTGCGTTATGCGCAGTACAATTCTGGCGGTTACGGGAATCTGGTCATTATCCGCCACCCCAACGGACTGGAGACATATTACGGGCATCTGTCGGCTATCAACGTGTCAGTCAACGAATTGGTCGTGGCTGGGCAGGTGATAGGCTACGGTGGCAGCACGGGGCGCAGCACCGGTCCGCATCTGCATTATGAGATGCGTTACCGAGGCATGAATTTCGACCCTGAGCGTTTGATAGACTTTCAGGATGGGTTCCTCCGTTATCAGACATTCGCTATCGAAAAGACATTCTTCAATGTCAATTCGCGGGCGAGCGAGATGATAGACGAGGACGAAGAGGAGATGGCTCTCTTCGCTCAGAGCGGAGAGGAACTTACCTCGGAAGACATACTCAACAATATTGAAAAGGCAGAACAGGAACGGGCCGAGGAGGCATTGCCCAAGTACTACACTATCAAACGGGGGGACAATCTTGGCAGTATCGCACGCCGCAACGGAATATCTGTGAGCGAACTGTGCCGTCTGAACGGAATCAAGTCAACCACTACGATATATGCAGGCAAGAGGTTGAGAATCAGATAATCTTCGCACCTGCAACTTGATAGAGACAAACAGGAGAGACGGTCTAATATATTAGGCCGTCTCTCCTGTTTTTATTGGTTGTGTTTTATCGTGCAGTAATCTCGTGGATGGCTATTTCGAATAGTCGCGTTCGCCGAAAATCATGGAGCCTATGCGCACCATTGTACTGCCACAGGCAATGGCCGTTTGGTAGTCATGCGTCATGCCCATTGAGAGAGTGTCAAATCCGTCCCCTACAATGGGGGCCAACTCCTTGAGCATGTCACGGAGTGTCCTGAACTCACGTTCCACTTCATTCTTGTCATCAGTCTGTGTGGCTACAGTCATAAGTCCACGAGGGCGAAGGTTGCCGTATTTCTTGAAGGTACCTTCATTGATGTATTGCTTCAAATCTTCGGGCAGCCATCCGCTTTTGCTCTCCTCTTGTGCCAGATGGACCTCAAAGAGATAGTCTATCGTGCGTCCGCATTTTATGGCCTCGCTGTTCAACGCTGCCAGCAGACGGTCTGAATCTACCGAATGGACCATCTTCACGAACGGAGCTATATACTTTATCTTGTTGGTCTGCAAGTGGCCTATCATGTGCCACTCTATATCCTTGGGCAATAGCCCATATTTGCTTTTCATCTCCTGCGGACGGTTTTCTCCGAAGGCACGCTGGCCGGCATTGTATGCCTCCTGAATCATCTCGGCGGGGTGGGTTTTCGAAATGGCTATCAGTTCAACCCCGGCCGGCAACGACGCACGCAGTTTTTTTATGGTTTCTGTTATTGACATATATCATTGTTTTATGTTGTCGGGATATTTGATGTCGTAAAGGAACAGCCCGCGGGCAGGGGCCGATGAACCCGACAGCGACAGGTCGCGGGCCAAGAGTATCTCCCTGAAATGTTCGGGGGTTATTTTGCCTCGTCCCACATCCACCAAAGTGCCTGTTATTGCCCTTACCATATTGCGCAGGAATCTGTCTGCCCGTATGATGAATACCAAACCGTCTGTCTGCTCTTCCCAACGGGCATTCATGACATGGCAGATGTTGGTTTTGTTGCCGGAGTTGAGTTTTGCAAAGGTAGTGAAGTCATCTGTCTCCTTGAGGAATTCCGCTGCCCGGTTCATTTTTTCCATATCGAGTTTGCCATGGTATTCCCATGCAAAACGTTCCCGGAAAGGATCCTTTTGCGAAATCATGAAATAGCGGTATTCGCGCTCCAGAGCATCGAAACGGGCATGAGCCGTGTCGGAGGTGCGGTAAATCCGTCGTATGGCAATGTCGCTTGGCAACAGTCTGTTGAGATGGTAACGTAGCGAGTCGAGGTCGGCTTCTTGGCAGGATGTGTCGAAGTGGGCCACATAGAATGCTGCATGCACCCCCGTGTCGGTGCGTCCGGCTCCGGTAACTCCGGTCTTCTCTCGCAGAATTGTCGAGAGAGCATTCTCTATTTCCTGCTGTACCGAGGGGGCATTCTTTTGAATCTGCCAACCGTTGTACCTTCCTCCGTCATATGCCAACTCCATGAAACAGCGCATAATATTCCATCTCTGCTTTATGTTATTACGCAAAGTTAATTCATCAGTGGTTGAAAAGAAAATGTTTTTTGCGAATTTTCGATAAATCATTCCGAACATACTGTCTTTTCCTAATGTGGAAAGAGGAGGGTGTAGGGCACTGGTGACATCGCTTGCAGTGACGGTAAACGGCATTTCGGGATAAAACAAACATAAATGTTTGTTTCTCCGCTCGGCTTGCATTATCTTTGCTTTTCTGATTTTTAATGCAAATGTCTGTATGAAGGCGGCTATCATAGGTTACGGAAAGATGGGCAAGGAGATTGAGAAGATGCTCCTGGCCCGCGGGCACGAGGTGGTGCTCAAAATAGATGTTGACAATGCGGCAGACCTCAATGCCGGGAATCTTGCCGGAGTGGATGTGGCTATAGAGTTCACCTCTCCCACAACGGCTTGCGGCAATGTACGCAAATGCCTGGGGTGCGGAGTGCCTGTCGTGTGTGGTTCCACCGGGTGGAATGAAGGGGTGGAACAGATGAAGGAATACTGCAGGTCTGTAGATGGAACATTCTTCTATTCTTCCAATTACAGTATCGGGATGAATATAATGTTTAAGTTGAACCGAACCCTGGCGTCCATTATGAATGCCCTGCCTGGATATGAAGTGAAGATTGAGGAGACACACCATATCCACAAGCTGGATTCTCCGAGCGGAACAGCTGTGACACTTGCAGAGGATATCCTGAAATCGGTTGAACGCAAGACCTCGTGGGTGAACACCCTTGCAACTGCAGGCGAGGCAGGCACGGCAAAAGTCACTTCGGAGGAGGTGGAGATAGTCTCCTATCGTGAGGGCGAGGTACCGGGAACGCATACGGTGATATACGACTCTGAGGCCGATACGCTCGAAGTGAAACACACTGCCAAATCGAGACTCGGTTTGGTGTTGGGAGCGGTTATGGCGGCCGAATTTGTGATTGGCAAAAAGGGCGTGTTCTCTATGGATGATATGTTGAATTTTTAATATATGGGCGAATTCTTCAAAAAGGCGGGGGCTTTTCTCCGCAACCGCTGGACCAGATTCATCTTTTGGTCGGTAGTCTATGTGCTGTGGTTTGTAGTATGGACACGCCAGCCGTGGCTTTTGCTGGGGCTTGTGTTCATTTACGATGCCTTCATCTCCAGAATATTCTACCGCTTGGTATGGGAGAAGCACAAGGCCCGCAAGGCAGCCAATGCCGTCTACCGTGAAGTGGCAGGTTGGGTGGAGGCCATAGTATTTGCGGTGGTGGTGGCCACAGTAATCCATTTCTATGTATTCCAGATGTACAAGATACCCACCTCGTCAATGGAGAAGACCTTGCTGGTGGGTGACTATCTTTATGTGAGCAAAATTGCATTCGGACCGCGTATGCCGATGACCCCCGTGGCATTTCCTCTGGTACATCATACCATGCCTTTCTCCAAGGACAAGAAGGCATTTTCGGAGGCAATCAAGTGGAAATACCGCCGTCTGGCAGGTCTTGGCAATGTGGAGCGCAATGACATTGTGGTGTTCAACTTCCCCGCAGGCGATACGGTTCTGGTCGAGAATCAGGCCGTGACATATTATGATGTCCTGCATGAATACCAGCGCACATTCGGTCAGGAAGAGGGACGCAGGAAACTGAATGAGGACTATACTGTCATTTCTCGCCCTGTGGATATGCGCGAGCATTATGTCAAGAGATGCGTTGGCGTGCCTGGCGATACGATAAGTGTCGTCTCTTCGCAAGTTTATGTCAATGGGGAGAAGCAGATTACCATACCGCAGCGGCAGTATGTCTGCTTCGTGCGTACCAATGCTCCGCTTGGCAAACCCGTTTTTGAAAAGTTGGGTATCGCCAACGAAGACATCCAGTACGACGCCTCGGCCGGAGTATATGTCCTGCCGCTTACCGATGGCATGATTGCTGCGTTGGAGAGTTTTACAAATGTCATTGCAGTGGAGAAATACGAGGCTTCAGGCACGGTGCACTCCATCTTTCCCAATGATGATTCCTACTTCTGGAATGAAGACAATTTCGGGCCGTTGTGGATACCTTCAAAAGGTGCTACAGTCTCCCTCACTACAGCAAACCTGCCTCTTTACAGGCGGATTATCACTGCCTATGAGGGCAACTCGCTTGATGTCAGGGATGGTGTGATTTACATTAACGGTACCCCGGCCGACAGCTACACTTTTGCTATGGACTACTATTTCATGATGGGTGACAACCGCCACAATTCAGCCGATTCACGCTATTGGGGATTTGTGCCCGAGAACCATATCGTGGGCCGTCCGTCATTTGTATGGCTTTCGATTGACAAGGACAAGAAATTCCCCGACAATATTCGTTGGAACAGAATGTTCCGTTCGGTCAAATAGATAAATGGTTTAACCTTGGCGGACGACGAATACAGAACAATCACGGCTCCCTGTGAAGCCTTCTACAAAGACCGGAACAGTCGCTTTATGGCCTTTGCTTATCCGGTTTCGTCCGTAGAGGATGTCAAGGAGCATGTGGATGCTTTGCGAAAGAAATATTATGATGCCACACACCATTGTTATGCCTACCGTCTGGGGGCAGACGGAGCCCAATACCGTTCCAATGACGATGGTGAACCGTCGGGTACAGCGGGCAAGCCGATACTTGGACAGTTGCTTTCTCGGAGCATTACGGAGTGCCTGATTGTGGTGGTCCGCTATTTCGGCGGCACAAAATTGGGCGTACCGGGATTGATAGAGGCTTACAGGCAATCGGCGGCGGCGGTGCTTGATGCCGGAGAAACAGTTGTGCGTACGGTGGATGTAGAGTTCATTGTGACATTTTCCTATGAAAGCATGAATGATGTGATGAAGGTAGTGAAACAGATGCAGCCCGCCGTGCGTGAACAGGTGTTCGACAACGTGTGCCGTATGCGACTTGCCGTCCGGGCCAGCGAAGCCGAAGAACTTGGGGCGCGGCTCAATGCAGTAGAAGGTGCAGGATGTGAAAGATGTTAGGCGGTTATTAGCGAGAAATCTCATTATGGAACACAAACGATACGATTCGATATACATCAAGGGGGCGAGGGTGCATAACCTCAAGAATATCACGCTTGAAATACCGCACAACAAACTCGTTGTTATTACAGGGCTCTCCGGGTCGGGCAAATCCACGCTGGCTTTCGATACCATATTTGCCGAGGGACAGCGGCGCTATGTGGAGAGCCTGTCGGCTTATGCCCGCCAGTTCCTTGGCAAGATAGACAAGCCGCAGGTCGATCTCATAGAGGGCATTGCTCCTGCAATTGCCATTGAACAGCATGTCAATAACTACAATCCCCGTTCAACGGTGGGAACGACAACCGAGATATATGAATATCTGAAGTTGCTGTTCGCCCGTATCGGCAAGACCTATTCGCCTGTTTCGGGTGAAGAGGTGCGCCATGTGCAACAGGGCGATGTGGCCGACTATGTCGTTTCTTTGCCGATTTCGTCCAGAGTGCTCATTACGGCACCGTTGGTGCTTAGGGAGGGTCAGGGTATCATAGAGAAACTCACCTTGTTGCTCAAGGATGGTCTGCAGCGAGTCTATGCCTATGGCCGTATGCGTCTCATTGAGGACTTTATGCCCGAGGTTACAGAACAGACGGAGGATTCGCAGGTGGATGTCGTGGTGGACAGGACCGTTGTATCGGAGCAGAATGACATATCCACAATTGAAGAATCTGTGGCGCGTGCGCTCGATTTGGGCGAAGGCATGTGCCATATAGTACAGCTTGTGGCGGGAGGTGATACCGTGAAGGAGTTTTCCACCCGTTTCGAGGCAGACGGCATAGAATTTGAGGAACCGACCGAGCATCTCTT
The DNA here is from genome assembly GCA_963640325.1 of Tidjanibacter sp. Taxonomy (GTDB): domain Bacteria; phylum Bacteroidota; class Bacteroidia; order Bacteroidales; family Rikenellaceae; genus Tidjanibacter. The sequence continues at coordinate 74,473 of CAVHXY010000005.1, read as the reverse complement.
TTCATTCAACAATCCGCTCGGGGCGTGCCCGACATGTGACGGATACGGAAAGGTTACCGGCATTGACGAGGATTTGGTGGTGCCCGACAAGAGCAAGAGTGTCTACGATGATGCCATAGCATGTTGGCGGGGCGAAGTGATGGGCAAATGGAAAGACCAGTTGGTTCTTTCGGCGCATAAGTTCGGTTTCCCGGTCCATAAACCGTATTATGAACTTACCAGTGAGCAGCGACAGCTGCTGTGGCGAGGCAACGGGTATTTCAAAGGGCTTGACACATTTTTCGAGGAGCTCAACAAGGAACGCTACAAGATACAGTACCGAGTGATGCTGTCTCGTTTTACGGGCAAGACCCTATGTCCCGATTGTGGCGGCTCTCGTCTGCGCAAGGAGGCCTTGTATGTAAAGGTCGGGGGAAAGAACATTGCCGAACTCTCAGGAATGCCGATAGATGCGCTCAGAACATTTTTCGATGCCCTGGAACTTGATGCATACGATTCGGCCAAGAGCGGCCGCATTATGGTCGAACTCAAGAACCGGCTCGGCTATCTTTCTGATGTGGGACTCGGCTATCTCACTTTGAACCGTTTGTCATCAACGCTGTCTGGTGGAGAGAGTCAGCGTATAGCCCTTTCGTCGGCATTGGGCAACAACCTCACCGGGTCATTGTATATTCTTGACGAACCAAGCATAGGATTGCATCCGCGCGATACGGCAAGACTTATTGGGGTGATGAAACGCTTGCGTGACTTGGGCAACACAGTCATTGTGGTGGAACACGAGGAGGAGATTATACGTGCAGCCGACCATATTGTCGATATAGGTCCCGGAGCGGGATATAATGGCGGTGAGGTCATGTTCAACGGTCCTTTTCCGGAGCTATGCAAGGCGGAACACAGTCTTACGGCCGACTATATAATGGGATGCCGCTACATCCCTATGCCAAAGAATGTGAGGGCATGGAGCAACTATATCGAAATCAAGGGAGCACGACAGAACAACCTGAAAGGGATTGATGTGAAGATTCCGCTCAATGTCATGACATGCATAACGGGTGTGAGCGGTAGCGGAAAATCGACTCTAGTGAAGGGAATTCTGTATCCGGCCGTGCGTCGCAAGCTCAACGAGACGAATCTGAAGCCAGGGTCGTACGAATCCTTGGATGGCGATTTGAAACTGCTCGATTCGATAGAGATAATAGACCAGGCCCCCATGGGGACTTCGTTGCGCTCCAACCCTGTGACATATACAAAGGCCTACAATGCAATCCGCCGACTCTTCGCAGCACAACCTTATGCCGTGAACAACGGTCTCTCTCAGGGCCATTTCTCCTTCAACCGTGCAGGCGGCCGTTGTGAGGAGTGCCAGGGCGAGGGTGTGATAAAGGTTGAAATGCAGTTTATGGCCGATGTGGAGATCAAATGCGAACGTTGCGGCGGCAAGCGCTTCAGCGACGAGGTTCTGGAGGTGAAGTACCGTGGCAAGTCGGTCTATGATGTGCTGGAGATGACAGTGGACGATGCCGTGGCGTTTTTTGCCGAGGACAATGATCCGCTGTGTGGCAATATAGTCAGCACACTTAAGGTCTTGCAGGAGGTGGGCTTGGGATATATCAAGCTCGGACAACCTACATCCACGCTGTCCGGCGGTGAGATACAGAGAGTGAAACTTGCATCGTTCCTGCTCAAGGACGATGATACCGGCAAGACTCTGTTTATCTTCGACGAGCCCACCACAGGATTGCACATACATGACATAAACACTCTAATGAAGGCTCTTGATGCCCTCATCCGACGGGGTAATACGGTGGTTGTTGTGGAGCACAATCTTGATGTGATAAAGTGTGCCGATTGGGTGATAGACCTGGGCCCAGAAGGAGGGGAGAAAGGCGGAAATATCGTGTTTGAGGGAACTCCGCAGGAGCTTGCCTTGTGCGACAAAAGCTACACGGGGCGTTACCTGGCCATGCGGAATAAAACGGAGAGGAAGTGAACGAAGAATTTTTTACATATAAGTTGCCTAACGGCATAAGAGCCATACACAAACGGACCAAATCGGCTGTGGTGCATTGTGCCATGACCATCAATACCGGTTCACGGGATGAGCAGAAAGGCGAGTTCGGCATGGCGCATTTGGTGGAACACACCATTTTCAAGGGTACGGAGCACCGAAAGGCCTACCATATCAATTGCCGTCTTGAGAATTTGGGTGGTGAGTTGAATGCCTATACCACCAAGGAGGATACGGTGGTGCAGACCACTTCGCTGACAGCCGATTTTGCCAAGTCTGCCGAACTGATAGCCGACATCCTTTTCCACTCAGTCTTTCCGTCCGGAGAGGTTGAGAAGGAGAAGGAGGTCATTGTGGATGAGATAAACATGTACAAGGACACTCCCACAGAGCGGATTTACGACGATTTCGAAGATTTGATATTCGCCGGTTCGTCGCTGGGACACAATATATTGGGCAGCAAAAGCTCCCTGAACCGCATGCATTCGCAACAGATAAAATCGTTTATAGGCCGCACATACAATACTGACCAAATGGTATTTTCTGTCATCGGCAATGTGTCGGAAAAACGTTTCGTGGAGATTGTGGAACGTTATTTCGCTCCCGTTGAAGCCAATTTGAGGTCATTTGCCCGCAATGTGCCCGACAAGGTGGAGCGGTTTGAGAGATGTGTGTGCCACAACACGCATCAGGCAGTCGGTATGTTGGGGAACCGAGCCTATGGCCTCAATGACGATGCCCGTCTGCCCATGTTGCTGCTGTCGAATATTTTGGGCGGTCCGTCATCCAATTCGGTCTTGAATCTCGTGTTGAGGGAGAAGAATGCGCTTACGTACAATATTGAGGCCTCCTATTCCCCCATGTCGGATTGCGGACTCTTCGTTATATGTTTCACCACCGACAAAGAGAAGCGCGAACAATGCATCAGTTTGATACTCAGCCAGCTCGAACGGTTTAAGCAGCAGACACTCACGCCACGTAAACTCGCCATTGCCAAGAAACAGTTTTGGGGACAGTTTATGGTCTCCTCCGAGAATGACGAAGGCTATATGCTGGGTGCGGGCAAGAGTTATCTGATGTTCAATACCGTGGATACTTGTGCCGAAATATATGAGAAAATCATGGAGGTGTCATGCGATGATATAATGAATGCAGCCCGTGAGGTGTTCAGTGACATGTCCATGTTGATTTACAGATAGACAAAAGTGCAGTAGCCATGATTGAACTCGAAAGATACGCAAGCCGACACTCATCTCCCGAAGACTCGCTTCTGAGCGAACTCGACCGTGAGACGGGGCTTAATGTCGTGCAGTCGAAGATGCTTTCGGGGCATGTGCAGGGGAAGTTCCTTGAGATGCTGACCCGCATGATAAATCCCCGAAACATTCTTGAGATAGGGACATATACCGGTTATTCTGCACTGTGTTTTGCTGCAGGGGCATGCGACGATGCCGTCATTGACACCATAGAGATAGATGACGAGTTGAGGGATTTTACGGCCTCATTCTTCGCTCGCTCGCCACATGGATATAAAATCCGTCAGCATACAGGCTCGGCACTTGATATTGCATCGCAGTTGGGCAAACAGTTCGAACTTGTGTTTGTTGACGGTGACAAACGCCAGTATCCCGAATATTTCGAGATGCTTATGGGGGACGGCCGTTTCGCCACATATGGCGCATTGGTGCATAGCGGATCCTATATTCTTGCCGACAATATTCTGTGGTATGGCAAGGTCACCGGAGAGGTGCGCCACAACGATACCCAGACACTTGCCATACAGCGTTTCAACGAGATGGTTCTTGCAGACAACAGGGTTGAGAATGTGATAGTACCCTTGCGGGACGGGCTGAATCTGATAAGGGTTTTGTAGCCCAAGGGGCATGACGCAATGCCTGCGATGGGGAGGTATGCTTTTAGGGGGAAATTAAACAAAGACAATTGCTATATTTAACACCAAATAAACGAACAGTAAGAAGAATATGAAGAAGATAGCAGAAGCCGTGTTGCTCTTGTGGGCTCTTGTGTGCGTCACAACGCTGTCGGCACAAAAGGTGACATGGAGTTCTGATGTGGAGCACATTGAGGGAGACGTGTACCGCATCACCATAACCGCTGACATTCCGCGTGGGTGGCATATGTACGACATGGGGCCATATGAAACGGGCGGCCCCAACGCCACTCAAATAACGTTTACACCCGATGATGGGGTGGAACTCGTGGGCGAGGTAGTACAGGTGGATACTCCTGTGCGCAAGTATGACGAGTTCATGAAGATGGAAATCGGCTACTTCGAGAAACGGGCACAGTTCCGCCAGGATGTCAAGTTTACGGCCGAAGCAGCCGAAGTGCTTGTCTCCATGGAGTGGATGATTTGCAACGACACTTCGTGCATGCCTCCCGATGATGATGGGCTTACCGTACTGTTGCTTTCGGACGATGCGGCAGCCATTACAACCTCTGCATCAGTAGCTACACCATCTCCGGGCGAAGCGGAGACGGCAACTCTCTCTGCTATAGAGGAAGGATCGGCGGGCTCATTGTGGCGCATGATTGTCGAGGCGGTGCTTTGGGGTTTTGCCGCATTGCTCACTCCGTGCGTCTTCCCCATGATTCCCATGACGGTGTCGTATTTTCTCAAGAGCAGCGGCAATGCAGCCTTGGCTCGGTTCAGAGCATTGAAGTACGGCCTGTTTATCGTCTTGCTTTATACGATTCCAATAAGCGTTATAATCCTTCTTACGCGCATTATTGGAGGCGATTCGGTTACGGCTAATATCTTCAACTGGTTGGCAACGCATTGGCTGCCCAATCTGATATTCTTCATCGTGTTCATGCTCTTTGCCGCGTCGTTTTTCGGCGCGTTCGAGATCGTAATGCCAGGCAAATTGGTTAATGATACCGACACCAAATCTTCCCACAAAGGATTGGGGGGAATATTTTTCATGGCATTTACGTTGGTGCTGGTCTCCTTTTCATGCACGGGACCCATTGTAGGCACAGTGCTTATAAAATCCATTTCGGGGGAATTCTGGTCTCCGATCGTCACTATGCTGGCCTTTTCGATTGCCTTTGCATTGCCTTTCACGCTTTTTGCACTCTTTCCTTCGTGGCTCGGCCGACTGCCCAAGAGTGGAGGTTGGCTCAATTCCGTGAAAGTTGTCATCGGTTTCATTGAGCTTGCATTGGGATTGAAATTTCTCAGCGTTGCAGACCAGACATACCATTGGGGAATACTTGATCGTGAAATATACCTTGCATTGTGGATTGTTGTCTTCACTCTGATGGGCTTCTATCTGTTGGGCAAACTCAAGTTCAAGCACGACAGTGATGTGAAATACATCTCGGTGGGACGATTGGCTTTGGCTATCGCAACATTTTCCTTTGTGGTCTATATGTTGCCGGGCATGTGGGGTGCTCCGCTCAAGGGGCTTTCCGGATATTTGCCACCATTGCATACGCAGGATTTCGTTCTCGGAGCATCGATGGCTCCTGCAGTGCCGACCTCGTCTGCGACTTCGAATGATTCCGCCTCGGCGAAGTATGCCGACAACCTCTCGTTGCCGTATGGGTTGGATGGCTTTTTCGACCTTGCACAGGCCGAAGCATATGCCATTACAGTGGACAAGCCGCTTTTTATCGATTTTACGGGACACGGTTGTGTCAATTGCCGAGAGATGGAGGCGCGTGTGTGGTCAGATGAGCGGGTTCTGGATATGTTGCGCAATGAATATGTTGTTGTCGCTCTGTATTGCGACGACCGCATGAATGTGGCTGAGTCGGATTGGGTGGTGACTGAAAACGGCAAGGTGCTCAAGACTCTTGGGAAGATCAACTCCCACATTGCGCTTACCGAATATGGTGTTAATGCACAACCGTATTATGTCCTGCAGGGTAGAGGTGGCCAAGTTCTCGTTCCGCCCCGCGGCTACAATCTTGATATTGATGCCTTTGTGGAATTCCTCAAAAGCGGTGTGGAGACATACAAGGCCGACAAACAGTAACTGCTGTGCGACATTGGTCGTGTTTACACAAAAGGAAACAGATGAGGCGCATAAGGCCGTTACAGCAACCCCGCTTCGTATAGAATGATAATCTGTTCAATGAGAGCGTCTTCCCCCTCTTTGTCATAACCATCCTTGAGGTTGGCTTTGAATACACGAGCCATGGTGTTCCAGAATTTAGCCGAGAACGAACCGCGGTATTTGTCCAGCAGTTCATATGAAGTGTATGAGGTTTCCCGGTCAATGAGCTTAATCAATACTTTGCCTTGTGAACGTGTCATTTTCAGCAATATGGGGGTGTATTTCTTTACTATCTTTTTCTCAAGACTCTTTGCCATAGCCTCTCTTTGACGATTGGTCTTGGCAGCTTCGTATGCAGTATTGAGCGTGTCGAGATACATGCGGGCCTCCTTTGCGTACGGATACACCTTTTTTACGTTGTTTACCAGTCGTTGGTAACGGCGCATATCCTTGGGCTTTGTGAAGGCATAGACCGGCAGTACGTGTACGAGCTGTATAGTATCTCCGTTCTCAATCTCTATACCGCCGATGACACCTCCCCTAATTGACATCCGTGAACGTGTCTGTCCCGCCACGGAGCTCCCCTGCAACAGGAGCCCGAGAAATATGGACAATGCTATGACGTACCGGTTCTTCATCTGTTTACGAGGTGACTAAATACATGTCAAAGATAGTCATTTGTGCTGTAAAATATAACGTTCATATGCGGTACTTTATTTTCGGTGCAGGCGGGTTATAATAAAGATGTGCGCTGTTGGTATTTATGAAAAAATATCTTAATTTTGGGTCGTTTAAGCCGAAACAAAACTTCAATCAATAAATTATAACAATTTACCATGAAACAAGCTATAGCAATACTTACGGGCGGCGGTCCTGCTCCCGGTATGAACACGGTTGTCGGTTCCGTTGCAAAGACATTCCTTACAAAGGGTTATAGAGTGATAGGGTTGCACGAGGGCTATACCGGCCTTTTCAAACCCAATCCCCGCATGGAGGACATCGACTACAAATTGGCCGATGATATCTTCAACCGTGGCGGTTCGTATCTTCAGATGAGCCGTTTTAAACCCACTGACAAGAACTTCGAGGAGGACTTCAACCTCAAGTTCTTCACCGACAACAACATCAAACTGTTGGTTACTGTGGGAGGTGATGATACCGCTTCAACTGCCAACCGCATCGCCAAGTTCCTTGAGGCAAAGAAATATCCCATTGCCAACATACATGTTCCCAAAACCATTGACAATGACCTTCCGTTGCCGGGCGGTGCACCCACTTTCGGTTATCAGTCGGCTATGGACAAGGGCGCAGTAATCGGTCGTGCCGTCTATTGCGATGCACGCACGAGCGGCAACTGGTTCGTTGTGGCTGCCATGGGACGTTCGGCAGGTCACCTTGCATTCGGTATCGGTACGGCATGCCACTATCCCATGATCGTGATTCCCGAGATGTTCAACAAGACAGAAATCACGGTAGACAAGATTGTCAACTTGGTCATTTCGTCCATTATCAAACGCAAACTCATGGACATGGATTATGGTGGAGCGGTCATCTCAGAGGGCGTGTTCCACGAGTTGAGCGAAGAGGAGATCAAGAAAGCTGGTGTGCATTTCTCTTACGACGAGCACGGACACCCCGAGTTGGGCAAGGTTTCGAAAGCACACGTCTTCAACGAGATGTTGGAGAAACGTACCAAAGAACTTGGCTTGAAGGTCAAGACCCGTCCTGTGGAAATCGGTTACGAGGTACGTTGCCAGGATCCTATCGGTTACGATTTGGTCTACTGCTCTGAGATGGGTATGGGTGTTTACAAGCTCTTCAGTGAGGGCAAGACCGGTTGCATGGTGTTCGTAAACCAGGCAGGTGAAGTTTCGCCACTCTATCTTAAGGATCTTCAGGACGAGAAGAGCGGAAAGATTCCGCCCCGTCTGGTGGATGCCGAGGGTGACAAGTTCCAGGGTGTCGTAAAGAACCTTTTGAACTACATCACCCCCGAGGATTACGAAGCTGCCAAGGCTTATGTCCCCAATCCGGAGGCATACGATTTCTACAAGATTCTGAACTGGTAAAAAATATCAGGTCCGTCCATTGCGAACGGAACAAGACAAAAAGGAGCGTTGATTTTCAACGCTCCTTTTTGTCTTCCCATAGAGAAGGTTTCAGTCCTCTCCTTTGTGGCTATTCATAAGACGGCTCAAGGGGGAATACATAGAATTTACGGGAGGGCTTGAAATCAATCATCCATTGGTCCACAATCACATGATTGTCCAAAGCTGTTATGCGCAGCGTGTGTTTCCCCTTGCTCAAAGTGTGGCCGGTTTCACGGATGGCTTGTCCTCTTTCCACGTTCCGTTTCCATGATTCTGTACGGAAACCCTCCTTGAACGAGCATATCTGGGCTTCACCGCCATCGATGCTGACGCTGAACCGAATATCGCCCGTGTCATTCGGTTGGGTCGGTATCACAGCTGTGCGCAGAATGGCTTCTCCGTCACGCGGGCTCTCGAATTCATAGACGAGCGATTCGCCTTTGGGCAGAGCAACAGCACTCATGCTGTGCCCCAATGCCTGTATTTTCTGGACACCGTTGCCGGCAGAAATGTAGTCGCAGGCATTCTTCGCAACGAAACTGTCGTCATTCAACTCCTGCAAAGGCATACTCGGCTTGTTCTCTCCAGTGACATAGTGCGCCACCTCATTGTCGGTCAAACCGATGGGAAGGGTAGGGGCATAGAACACATAGAGGTCTCTCGGGTGTGCGCACATCAAGTGACGCCATTTGCCGTTGGCCAAAGTATCGTTGTAGTATTCGGTCAAGTTGCGTATCTCCATATAGGCCGCTGTGCTCTTGGCGCATGCGGTCATCAGCCCCTGTCCCCGTTTCCAGCGGTTGGCATCATAAGTTGCACCGGCCAGCGACCGGGCTCTTTGGGCTTCGAGTATCTTTGTGCTCATGGCTGCAGCACCGTACACAGGATACTTGATGAATGAGAAGAAAGTGTCTTTGCGCCCTTCGGGAACCAATGATTCCGCTTTGGCAACAATTCCCTTCACGTTTGCATATGCCTCAAGATAACGGTCCAATTCTCCGCCGAATTCGGTGAGACTGAATTCGGTGTCAGCTACCGGTGACCATCCGCGCGTGTAGTTGAGCATCTTGAATGCCTCCTGTTCGTCGAGTTCCACCTGGTTCCAACCCATGAATTCGGGTTTGCGTATTCCGCACAGCCTGTAGTATTCCAACATGGCGGGTAGCAGTTGCTCACCGGCCTTGTCCCCGAACTCACGGCACAGCCAACGCAACTGGTGGGCATTGAGTGTCGAGGGGGACACACTATTGATGTTCCAGGCCATGTCAAGAAACAGCTCAAGGTCATACGAGGCAGTACGAGGGTCGTGTACGTTCACAATCCACAACTTGCGCACATTGTGGTCATAGGCCTGTTTCATCTCGCTATAGACAAGTCCGGGTTGCGTAGTGGAGAGCCACAGATAGTCGTGCGGACGTCCCCAGTAGCTCAAATGGTAATAGACTCCTGCACCGCCACTGCGTTCCTGCTGTTCGGTGTCACTCAAGCGAGTCATGTATCCGTAGTTGTCATCGCACCACACGAGGGTGATGTCTTCAGGCAGTTGCAGCCCGTTCTCCATAATCTGCAGTACTTCCTTATATGGTACGAACGATTGCGGAATTTTGCTGAGGTCTTTATTGACATACTTTGCAAGAAGATCGCGCTGGTCGTAAATGACTTGCTGCAGGGCGTCGGTTTTCTCCTGCAATGTGCTTACTCCCTCCATGTTGCTGTCGTGTATGCCACGCATGCCGAGAGTATAGAAGTTCTCGTATTGGCCGGCCTCCTTGAGACGTTCAATCCAGTAGTTCTGTACTGACTCTTTGTTGGAAATGTAGTTGTAGGCACCGCGCTCTTCGGTTTTCCATTCTCCAACATTGTTGCGCATAAGCGGCTCGCAGTGTGATGTGCCTATCACTATGGCGCAACTGTCGGCCGTCTCTTTCAGTCCCGGAACGCAATAGAACGGTATTGTACCACCGTGCATTCCCGGCCATATCATGTTGGCCCGCAGACGCAACAGCAGCTTGAATATCTCCTTGTAGGTGCGTGTCCCTATACGACCGAACTGAGCTGTGGGCTCGAATGTGCGCCAGCTCCACGGTTGCAGGGACCAGTCTTCGTCATTGAGAAATATGCCACGATACTCCACCGAGGGGCTTTGGAAAATTTTGTAGTCGGTTGCCACTGTGAGGGTGGATTTTCGCTCTGGGGTAGAGTCTCCCCACCATACCCACGGTGAGACTCCGGCGAGACGCGAAAGTTCGAGTATGCCATAGGCCGTACCGCGGGCATCGCTGCCCACCACAAGTAGTCTGTTGTGTGACACGGAGATGTGGAATGCCTCCTTCGTAGTCTTCATCTTGCTGACTGGAACTCCACGACCGGCAAGGCGTTTGGCAGCATCGGCATCTTGGTCGAGCTGAATGATTTCGATTTTTGCCTTTTGCGTTGTACTTTCCATCGGTTGCAGTCCTGTAACCTGCTCCATGTCACCACAGAACATTTCAAGAGCAACTCCCACCACCTTGTCCGCCGCCTCGGTGACAGAGTAGGTTATAGCGCCCTTTCCATCGAACCATACAAAATCTTTGGCCTGCATGAACTGGCACAACACGATGGACAACAACAGAGTAAAAATTTTCTTGTACATATTCCTTGTGTTTTTTGTTTTTTGTTCGGGAAAAAACAAGGGTACTCCTTTATGGGAGCGCCCCTGTTTTGGTCATGATGACGGCACTTGTCAGATTCTAATCTTGGCGATGAGTTTGCGGATAGTTCCTTTACCCACCAACGGAGCGTGTCCGTCTTCGGGATAGAGTATTGCGAAATCGCCGAACTCTTTCAGAGGAACATACAACTCCGACTCTTCGTCAGAGAAGGCGATATCCTTTGCCGGATTGTAGGGCTCGGGGTAACTTGACATGCGGTCTGCTGCCTTCCAGCCGATCTTCTCCTCTCCCTGCATGAGGATTTGTATGTCAATGTAGTCTTTGTGGATCTCGAGTTTGCCCTTTTCCTTGGCCTCTTTAGTTACGACATTGATGAATACATTGTCGCCATCAAGCACTATCTTGCCGTCTTCGGCCTTGAGCATGTCATGGCTGTTGATGTAGTCGAATACCTTCTTGAATCCCGGATGGAGACACGCGAACTTGTCGCTGTATTTGAGATGTGAAACAATCATATTTTTGTTTTTTAAATTGTTGGTTCTGTGTTGTATGAATGCCACTGCAACAAATAGCGCAAAATGGATATTCCATTTGGATCAGATACCCATAGGCATATGACAAATATATGATTATTTGGCCTGATTCGCAAGACGTGAGCGACAAAAAATAGTTACTTTTGTTTCGCTGAAAAAATCCATTATGTCTCAAAGTACCGAACAACACCCCTTGGGGCTCTTTGCTCCCGACAATGCAAGACTGTTGATGCTCGGCAGTTTTCCTCCCCAACGCATCCGCTGGTCAATGGATTTTTTCTATCCCAATTTTCAGAACGACATGTGGCGTATCGTTGGGTTGGCATTCTTTGCCGATGCCTTGCATTTCGTGGTGGAGGGGCGCAAGGGCTTCAACGAGACAGAAGTGCGCCGGTTTTGCCAAAAGCAGGGAATTGCATTGGGCGATACGGCAACCGTGGTCCGTCGTTTGAAGGACAACGCATCCGATAAATTTCTCGAAATAGTCGAACGCCTTGACTTGGCCGCAGTCCTGGAGCATCTACCCTTGTGCAGTAATGTGGCGGTTACGGGGCAAAAGGCAATGGATACGATACTTACGATGGTCGAGGCGGAGGAACCGGCTGTGGGCCGTTGCTCTAAATTCATGCTTTCCGGCAGGGAGTATACCTTATGGCGCATGCCCTCGTCGTCACGTGCATACCCCAAACCCTTGTCAGAGAAGACAGTCTCCTATGCTGTGATGTTCCGAGCAGTGTTCGGTGAGGATGCAGTTGTGTGGAGAGGGGGAACAGAATGGTCGAGACCTACTAACTCCCGACAAACTTAATATAGAGTACAGGGCAACCCTCGATGCTCTTAATAAAGCCAAGGAATATAGGAGACAACATCCTGTAGAAAGTACTATTACGGGAGCAGAGGCATATAGGTACTCCCCAAAAGACTCCCAACAAAACACCATTAATAAATACCAAAACAATGAAAGCAACAGTACAAGAAATGCAGCAACTCCTTCAGGACAACAACAGACAGGCAATGGCGGATTACTTGCAGACGCACAGAGCAGAATCAAGAGAGGAAGCGGAATTAGTGGAGAAACTCAGAAACAAGGAGTTCTCTCTAAGGAAACCATTGATAAAAGAAACCAAGAAGACAGAAAATCTCTTGAAGATTTCGCAAAGGAACAAGGGAAATGGGTAAATGATGTAGATACAAAATTAGAGAAAAAGTATGGCAAAAGAATAGGTCATGGCAGTGAGGCTTGGGTATATCTTAAAGATAAAGATACTGTAATAAAGTCTCGCAGCCTTACAGGTTATGAAACTATACAAAATGCTCTAAGGTCTATTGAACTGCATAACATCCTCTTCCCTGAAACTGCAATGAAAGTTGTTGGGTTTGGTGAAAGTGATGGGGAGTTTACAGTTGTCATGGAGCAACCCTATATTGCTGATGGAATCTTTGCAACCAATGAAGAGATTGCAGCTTTTATCAAAGAGAGGTTTAAGGATACAAAAGAAGACCCTTCTGTTGAAGGGAATACCTCCTATAAGAATAATGAGTATCTACTGCAAGACCTCAAACCCCAGAATGTAATAGTACAAACTGTTAATGGGGAAAAGCATTACTATGTTATTGATGGCGATTTCTATGATACTCCTTCAGCTCCAGCCTCATATGAGGGGATGATTACTCCTGATGCAAATACTATCTTTGTATTTGGCAGTAATCCTGAAGGAAGACATGGTGCGGGAGCTGCAAAGACTGCTAAAGAGAAGTTTGGTGCTATATATGGTCAAGGTGAGGGACTTCAAGGCAATGCTTATGCTCTTCCTACTAAAGACCTTAGAGTAAAGGAAAATAGGAGTTTTAAGAGTATTTCTCCAGAGCAGATTACTGAAAACATCAGGAAGATGTATAATGTGGCAAGGCAAAATCCTTCTAAACAGTTTAAGGTAGCTTATACTCATGACCTTAATAAGACTTCTCTGAATGGCTATACTGGTGCAGAGATGATTAAGATGTTCAAGGATGCTGGTTCTATACCATCAAATGTGGTATTCAGTAAGAAATGGGTAGACCATTGGGATGAAGTAAAATCTAATGACCACACTACCAATACTACCCTGACAGACCAACTAATCTCTCACATGAAAAGCCTTGGTATTCCTGTAAAGAACAGGGCTGATATGGGGGAGTTCTTGAAGAGTCATAATATAGGGAGTTTACAGCAGGCTGTTGATGATATTCAGGCAGCTTATGGTAAAAGAAGAAAAAAAAGAACTATCTTTAACAGTGATTTAAAAGATGTAGATATAGAAGCAATACAAGAATATATAGAATCTTTACCCAATAACACAGATATTTCAAAGGGGTTGTATCTTTATAATAAATATACTAAACGTATATATAAGTTCAACACTTCTTTATCTCAATATAAGGACAATAGATTAGAGGGTCGTGATGGGTTTGAAATACTGGATGTATTAGAAACCAATGAATTAAATGAAGAACAAATAAATGAAATAGAAAATGGATTTAAAGAAAACAAGACAGGATTTGATAGCTGGCTTAAGAGAACTGGATATGAGAAAAGAACCCGTAATGGGCGTAATGAACTTGTTAAGAACGGAGAAACAATTGACAACCATGATGGATTGGATAGCCACACACTATCAGGAGCATCCAGACGAGGACAGAGTGATAGAGATAGCCAGGGCAATCAAGGAGAAAATTCAATAAAAGATAGTATTCCATTCTTCACCACCCCACAAGGAGAGATATATGGCTTTATAGACTTAGAGGGTAATATCTATCTTGATGAAACAGTAATATCTCCCGAACATCCTATTCATGAATATACACATCTTTGGGATAGAGTAGTACAGAAGAAGAACCCCAAACTCTGGCAAAGAGGTGTAGCACTGATGAAAGGAACCTCTTGGTGGAATGAAGTTCTTAATGATGAGAATTATGGTAAGAAATGGCAGAAGGATGGTATCACAGGGGAAAAACTTGAAAACCTTATTGCTTCAGAAGTTCATGCAAGATTAGTGGGTGTAGGAGGTTCTAACCTGCTGGAAGAAATAGCCAAGGAAGAAGGTAAGGCGGATATCATCAGTAAACTGAAAAGATGGATACTTGAGTTTTGGAAAGCACTGAAGGCAACACTCAGCAATTGGTCTAATGAAGAACTTGACAAACTTACTCTTAAAGATTTCAATCATATGGTTGTAAGGGATTTGGCTAGTGGTGTGACAGTTAATTATAACCAACAGCAGGCACAGGAAGAATTGAACAATTCTACTGAAAATATGCCTAAGATAGGTGTGAACAAGGTTGCTGTTGATAAGGAAAACCCAATGGTAAAACTGTCTTCTGCATTTACCCCTATACAGAGAATTGATAGAGTAAACCTGATTGCCAAATGGTTCTCGGACGAAGTGGACTCTGCAGTTGAAAGACTGCTTATATCTAAAGAGGATGAGCTTAATGCTGCTATAGCAAATAAAGATATAGCCCTGGAGAAAGAGGTTAGAGCAGCTATAGATTTACTCAATGACCCTGTTAAAGGCAGACAGTTTGCCATTTAACAGTAAGCTAAAATTATAGATACTATTGAGGCTTATGATGATGCATCATACGTAAGGGGGTGCGCTGACAGACTTTTTACAAAGACTCTATTTCACGGCGGTTGTGCAGAGCATGGGCAATTGTCAGTTCATCAGCATACTCTATCTCGTCTCCGAATCCTATTCCGCGGGCTATTGTGGTTATTTTCAGGTCTTTGAATTGTTTCAAACGGCGCGTGATATAAAAGAGCGTCGTTTCTCCCTCCACTGTAGTGCCTATGGCAATGATAACCTCCTTGATTCCGCCCTTTTCTATATTGTCCACCAGAAGGTCTATCTTCAGATCCGATGGCGAAATACCCTGCATGGGAGAGATTACTCCTCCCAAAACATGATACAGTCCATTGTACTGGCGTGTGTTTTCTATCGAGAGTACATCGCCGACACTCTCTACAATGCAGACTGTCGAACGGTCTCTGGTCGGATTGTTGCAAATATCGCACACTTCACCGTCCGAGAGATTGTTGCATCTTGCGCAATGCTTTATCTTGCTGCGGAAGTTGTCTATCGCCGAGGTCAATTCCTTGACTTCGCCCTCTTCCCAGCGCAACATGTTCAGCGACAGACGCAATGCCGTGCGCTTTCCGATACCCGGCAATTTCGACAGTTCGGCAACGGCTTCTTCCAGTAGTTTCGACATTTCCCGCTGACGTCTTTGAGATTAAATGGTTTCTATAGAAGAGTTGGGCAACCAGCCCTTGCTGCCGTTTGGAATGGTGATTTCGGACCATTCGCCAAAACTTCCCGTGATTTTCACCTTCGTGCCTTCATGAAGTATGAATATGTCGGTACTCGACTTGTCGGGAGAACTCTTTACGGAAATGGCGCCGCTTGTAACTATCGCATGTGACGAATCGGTCAATTCCCGTTTTTCGGTGATGGAGAATGTTACCGACATGGCAAACAGAATGAACATCACGACTCCACAGAAGAAACCTGTCTTTCTCAACGTGCGTCGCTCGGGCAAAAGATAGAGCAGAGCTCCCGCAAGTGAGGCCGTCAATGCTACCAGCGACATTACGGCCCATGCATTGCTGCCGAGTGCCTGGCGCAATGTACGTACCCATTTCGTGAGAAAGAATACAGGCATTTCGGCGATATCATCCTTTACATAGCTGTTGGCCACCTCAAGGTTGAACCGTGTGTCTGCATCCGAAGGGGAAAGTGCCAGAGCTTTGTTATAGTAGACGATTGCCTTACCGTTCATGCCGCTTTTGAAATAGGCATTGCCCATATTGTAATATAGCTTGGCGCTCGTATATCCGGCCGCAGCTATTGAGTTGTAAACGGCCAATGCGCCCTGATAGTCGGCATTGATGTATAGCGTGTTGCCTCTGTCCCACATTCCACTGAGCTCTTGACGAGTGGCAGTGGCGGCCGATACCGTCATGCCGGCAAGTGTGGTGACCAACAATGTAAACAATATCCTTTTCATCTTATTCATCTGTTTATTTCCGACTCGAGTATTGATACGATCTCCACCCCATCGACATAAGCCTCCTGCATCCTGCCCGTTGAGTCAGGAGCGTACTGGGCATATTCGCAGTCGGATATCGCCTTTATATATCTTTCGGCCATCTCGGGAGAGATGTGTCTCTTGAGCAGGCCTTCACGTACATTTTCTTTTGTCAAGTTCGCAACGGGGATGTTCAGTTTGTCTCCCATATAGCCCCACAATGCCTTGAGCATCTCTTCATAGAATCCTCTCTGGTTGTCGCTTTTCATGTGCTCCTCGGCCGCCTTGAAACGTTGCAGAGCCACTTTGTTTGCCATACGGCCCTTTACGAATGCCGTGTTGCTTCTGTTGGCGATTGCCTTGCGCAATTGGGTGTAGGCAACTACCGAACCTCCTATCAGTGCCAGTATTATGAGGTAATAGAAACCGTTGGCAATGAACGGCACATTGTTCTCTTTCAGAGCAGGTGAATCAATCTTTATGAATCTTATGTCTTTGCCGAGGAACTTGATGTCCTCCTTGTCAATACCGCTCACAAGACCTCGCGAAGCGTTGTTGCCGGAATTGTTGTCCGGCTGTACTGTGAGATGGGCCGCCTCGGCCGTCAGGGTTACGTATTGTGCCCGGCTGGGACTGAAATATGTGAATTTTGTCTCTGGAATGTCAAACTCGCCCTCTGCCCGAGCAATGATGGGGTAGTCGAACTGGCGGTAGCCGCTTATGCCACGCTGGTCGTTCTGCAGGCTCTCGGTGGTCTTCACGTTGTATTGCTCAAACGATGACGGCAACTCTATTTTGGGAGCCTGTATGAGTGGCAGGTTTCCGTTTCCGGAGATCTTTATGGAATACGTTATGGCCGAGTTGGCCTTCACATCGCCTTCGGGAACTGTGGCGCTCATTTCAAACTCGCCCACTGCACCGGTAAAACTGTCGGGTGCAGTGGCGGGAAGGTCCTTCACCTTTATTTTCACAGGCTGCGAGGTGATATGCCGGCGGACCTCCTGTATATCATTGCCACCGAAGAAGTCATCGAAAATCGACTGGCGGTGCGACTGCACTACAACTTGTGCTATGGCGGTCAATTCCATTGCCTCTATGGTCAGCGTGCCCGACTGTTGGGGAAACAGCAGATATTCACGCAATATGCGGGAGTCATACACCTTGTTGTTGTAGCTTTCGCGCTGCCACTGATATTGCGAGGCGTCCAGCTCCTGCGTCCAGAAGCCGTTGAACGAAGGATATTTGGCACTCTCCACACCGCTGAGTCCTGATCTCGTATAGAGCTTTATGGAGGCTCTTACGGGTTGGCCTTTATACACTTCGGTCTTGTCTACCGTTATGCGCAACAGGATGTCATCGGAGGCGATGCTTGAACTGTCATTGGAGATGTTCTGTTGCCCGGATGTTGAGGGCGTCGTTGCACTTTGGGATGAATTTTCGGCGACCACCTCTATTTTGTAAGGCTGCGTCTTGTAAATCTTTCCGTCAACCTTCACTTCTGCCGTAGGAATCGTAAATATCCCTATTTGATTGCCGGTGAGAACATATGTGTAAGTGTAGTTGACGCTTTGCGTCATGTTGCCGTTGATTATGCTCACGCTTCTGCCCGATGACTCTGAAGGACCGGCCAATATGTCAAAGCCATCGAATGAACTGCCGAAAGAAGGCTTCCCGTCAGGCTTGGCATCAAGCGAGAACTCCACTCTGAAAACCTCTCCCGTAGCCACGACCTGAGGGGCATTTACACTGAAATTGACATCCGCTGCAGCGGAACATATCAGAACCGTGAGCGAGAAAATTAACGATAAAAGATATTTTCTGTATTGCCACATATGCATTTTTGTACGGGTCTCCTATGAGAATAGGGCCATGCAGTCTTATTGTACCACGTTGCGACCTATTCTTTGCAAAGATAACGGTTTTGCCCGAATACACGCTATATAATCATAACGCAAAAACCGCTTGTATATTACAATCGGGATTGACAAAATGCGACAATCCCGATTGGTTATTCCCTATATGTATCGTGCTCTTACGGCATTTTCCTCATATTTGTTGAAAGACACTTTGTCTTTTCTCCTCAAAGGAGAGTGTGCCGTACAAGAACATTGCCCAATGGGCAGATGTTTAGTGCTTCAACTCAGCAAAGAAATCGTTGCCCTTGTCATCCACGATGATGAATGCGGGGAAATTCTCCACATAAATCTTTCTTACAGCCTCCATGCCCAATTCGGGGAAATCCACGACTTCCACCTTCTTGATGCTGTTCTTGGCGAGGATTGCTGCAGGACCGCCGATGGAACCGAGGTAGAAACCGCCATGTTTCTTGCAGGCATCGGTTACCTGTTGCGAGCGGTTGCCCTTGGCCACCATAATCATCGAGCCGCCGTGATCCTGGAACAGATCGACATAAGGATCCATTCGGCCTGCCGTAGTGGGGCCGAAGCTACCCGAAGCCATACCTGCGGGCGTTTTTGCGGGACCGGCATAGTAGACAGGGTGCTTCTTGAAATATTCGGGCATAGGCTTGCCTTCATCCAACAGCTTCTTTATCTGTGCATGAGCAATGTCTCGGGCGACTATCATCGTGCCCTTGATGTTCAAGCGAGTCTTGATGGGGTAGTGCGACAGAATTTCACGCACCTTGTCCATACCCTCGTCGAGGTCGATCTCCACAGCCGGCTTCATCAACGGGGCCTCTTTGGGGAGGAAACGGGCGGGGTTCTTCTCCAACTCCTCAAGGAAGATGCCTTCGGGAGTGATTTTACCCTTTATGTTGCGGTCGGCCGAACAGCTCACTCCGATTCCCACCGGACAACTTGCTGCATGGCGGGGCATACGGATTACCCTCACGTCATGTACCAGATATTTGCCGCCGAACTGAGCTCCGACACCGCTCTTGCGGCAGATGTCCAACACTTTCTTCTCCCACTCGAGATCACGGAAAGCACGTCCGGCCTCGTCTCCGCATGTGGGCAGATTGTCAAAATAGCCGGTCGAAGCCTTCTTTACGGCCGTAAGCGTAGCCTCGGCCGATGTTCCACCGATAACCAATGCAAGGTGATAGGGCGGGCAGGCAGATGTTCCGAGGTCGAGAATGTGCTGTGCGATGAATTCAGTGAGTGACTTCTCGTTCAGCAAAGCCTTGGTCTGCTGGTAGAGAAATGTCTTGTTGCCCGAACCACCGCCCTTGGTTATGAACAGGAAGTGGTACTCGTTGCCCTGCGTTGCATAGAGGTCAATCTGTGCGGGCAGGTTGGTACCGCTGTTATGCTCATCGGTCATAGTGATAGGCACAACTTGAGAGTAACGCAAATTACGCTCCTTGTATGTTTCATATACGCCTCGCGAGATGTATTCAGCGTCATTTACACCAGTGTAGACATTTTCGCCCTTCTTTCCGATGGCAATTGCCGTACCCGTATCCTGACATGTAGGAAGCTCGCCCTCGGCAGCCACCACCTGATTGCACAGCATGGTGTAGGCCACGAATTTGTCATTGTCCGATGCTTCGGGGTCCTTGAGGATATCGGCGAGTTTCTGCAGGTGCGTGGGACGCAGGTAGAACGATACGTCATTGTATGCAGCCTTGGCAAGCAACTCAATGCCTTCGGGTGCTATATTGAGGATTTTGCGTCCGTCGCACTCGGTCACTTTAACATAGTCCTTTGTGAGAAGACGGTATTTGGTCTCGTCTTTTCCTGTCTGGAACATCTCTTCGTATATGAATTCGCTCATGATAGGTGTTGTTGATATTTTAATGTTTATTGATTCTCTATGTCGCAAAATTAACTAACCGCCCCATAAAAAACAAAGGGTTGTGGTAAATAAATTTCCGCTTCCCGTACTGTCGTCAGCACAGAAGAGGAATAAGTGTAAAAAAATGGCGTTCCCGGTTAGAAATTAATGATTTGTTTTGTATATTTGCCTCGCATTCGATTGGTGCGATTAATTCACATAAAACTATAAAATTATGGTATCTTACAAAGATTTGGGCCTTGTGAACACCCGTGATATGTTTGCAAAGGCAATCAAAGGAGGATATGCCATCCCGGCATTCAACTTCAACAACATGGAGCAGATGCAGGCCATTATCCAGGCTTGTGTCGAGACATCTTCGCCCGTTATCCTGCAGGTGTCGAGCGGCGCAAGAAAATATGCCAACCAGACCTTGTTGCGTTATATGGCTCAGGGTGCAGTGGAGTATGCCAAGGAGCTTGGAAAGAACATTCCCATTGTATTGCATCTTGACCACGGTGACAGTTTTGAGCTCTGCAAGTCTTGCATTGAGATGGGCTTCTCGTCGGTTATGATCGATGGTTCGTCGCTTCCTTATGATGAGAATGTTGCTTTGACCAAGAAGGTGGTGGATTACGCACACCAATATGATGTAACAGTAGAGGGCGAGCTCGGTGTCCTTGCTGGTGTCGAGGATGAGGTTTCGGCAGAGGTTTCGCACTACACCCGTCCCGAGGATGTTGAGGATTTCGTAAAGAAGACCGGTGTTGATTCGTTGGCCATTTCGATTGGAACCTCCCATGGAGCCAACAAGTTCAAACCCGAGCAGTGCACCCGTAATGCTGACGGTATCCTGCTTCCGCCCCCCTTGCGTTTCGACATCCTCAAGGAGATTGAGAAACGTATCCCCGGATTCCCCATCGTTCTCCACGGCTCGTCTTCGGTTCCGCAGGACATGGTGGCTATCATCAACAAATACGGTGGCGCCTTGAAGGATGCTGTAGGTATTCCCGAGGAGCAGTTGCGCGAGGCTGCCAAGAGTGCTGTCTGCAAGATCAACATCGATAGCGATGGCCGTTTGGCAATGACTGCAGCTATCCGTGAGGTGCTTGCCACACAGCCCGCAGTGTTCGATCCCCGCAAATATCTGGGACCTGCACGTGAGTGGCTCAAGAAGCTTTACATGCACAAATGCGAGGATGTTCTCGGCTCGGCAGGCAAAGCAGAGTAAATGACCAATTACCCTGTGGGGTGACAGCATAAAAGCGAGAGGCGGGAAAAACATTTCCCGCCTCTCGCTTTTTGCCTAAGACATACAGGGTGTGTTGTTGTTATAAATCTATGAACTTCCCCTCGGAAAGATTATGTGTGTCTGTCAATGAAACAAGCGGCTCCTTGAAAAAGGAGTCGCTCTTTGTTATAAAAACCACGTCATTGTCTCGTCTCCCAAGAGGGGTACTGACCCGCCTGGTGGAGTAGACAAAAACGCTATTGCTTGTCGCTGATCATGTTAATCATGCATGGCGCTTCCACGTCACAGCTTACAGCACCGTCTTCTGCCTCCTGCAGTTCCACTACATAGACAGCCGAACCGCGACGACGTTTCACTTCACCGGTCTGCGGATCAGTTTCCGAGGGAATGTTGCTGAAATAGAACATATAGGCATGATCGTCCACTACTTCCACGTCTGCATGGTTGCCTCGTGAACCGTCCACACCCTCTTTGCCATTTATCAGATAGGGAGCCTCCTGTTTGCTCCAGTTCATGGCATCATTGGAAGTGAATACCGAAAGGCCTTTCCACTCGTCTACAATCATGTAGTACTTGCCGTGCCAGAAGAAGACGTTGGGGCCTTCACCTACGGTCTCGATGTCTACTTTACCTTTGTCGGTCCAATTGTATAAATCGGGGCTTTCGGCATAGTATATTGACTTGTTGTCGGTTTCGTTATTGTACCACAAACGCCACATGCCGTCAGGCATCTGGTAAACGCATGCGTCTATGACTTTGCGTACAGCCAGGTCGAGTACCGACTCCGTCTTCCACTCCACACCATCAGTGCTGGTCAGGTGCACTATGTCTCTCGGGTGTTCCCAATCGCTGAATACACCGGGAACATAGGTGAGGTACATGTGGAACAGACCTTCGTGCCAGATTATTTCAGGTGCCCAGTATGTCGGTTCTGCATCGGGATGATAATCGATTTTGCAGTCACCGATATACTGCCATGTTGCACCGCCGTCTTTCGACTCGGCAATGCCGATGGGAGAACCGTGTATCGATGCTATGCCGTCAAGACCGTCAACATTCGAACGGCGGCTGGTATAGTACATGTAGTATGTGCCGGTTGTCGGGTTGTAGCAGACCATCGGGTCGGTAGAACCATTATAGACCGGGTCGATATAGAGAGGCCGGTCTGCTTGCTTGTACTTGACTGCTTTTTTGGGGTTGCACGATGCGGCCACGAAAGCAATAAGCATAAGGGTGCAGGCAACGGTGATTGTTGAAAACTTCTTCATGCTTTGATTCTTAGGTTATTTAGGTTAGTAGGTTGGTGTGTGCTGAAGAAGATTAGAATCCCTTGCCGATAGCAATGAAGTCGTCAGCCTTGAGGGCAGCTCCTCCGATAAGACCGCCGTCCACATCCTCTTTGGCGAAGATCTCGGCAGCATTGGTCGGTTTGCAGCTTCCGCCATAGAGAATTGCTGTGTTCTCGGCAGCTGCACCGAATTTGCCACGCAATGTCTTGCGGATGAATGCATGAATCTCCTGGGCCTGGTCTGCCGTTGCAGTCTTGCCGGTACCGATTGCCCAAACAGGCTCGTATGCGATGATGAGATTCTCGAACTCCTTGTCTGTCAAGTTGAATACAACCTCCTCTATCTGGGCCTTCACTACATCGAAATGTTTGTCGGCTTCACGCTCTGCGAGGTTCTCGCCTACGCAATAGATGGGGGTAAGACCATTGGCATAAGCCTGCTGCATCTTCTTGTTGAGAGTCTCGCTCGTCTCTCCGTAGTACTGACGGCGCTCACTGTGGCCGAGTATTACATATTTCATGCCGAGCGATGCAATCATCTGTGCCGACACTTCACCCGTATATGCGCCTTTGGTCTCGGCTGCACAATTCTGTGCACCTACAGCCACTCTTGTTCCATTGCAAACTTTTGCAACCTCGCTCAAATGTGTGAAGGGCGGGCATACGATGAATTCAACATCTTTGCAAACCTGATCTGCACTTGCAACCACTGCTTTGGCGAGTTCAACGCCTTCTGCGGGAGTGGTGTTCATCTTCCAGTTTCCCGCAACGATTTTCTTTCTCATGAATCTTCTGTTTTTATATAAAGACAAATAAATGATTACTATCACGAACAGCACAATGGCATAGACTATCGAGTAGAGACAGATGGTATTGTATAGAGTCTCCGCTGGTTTCAGCACGGCCAGTACAGCAAATGGCAACAGCAATATCACCACTGTCGCTATGCTCCGTTCCGTGCGGCGCATTTTTGGAACAAGTCCGCCCTGACACAGAATGTACGATTGTGCTGCAAAGGCTATTGCCAGCAACAACCTCACAGTGTCATTGGGCAGATAACCCAAGAGACTCGCAGCCCCTGCAAGGAGGAATACAAGGATGTATATTTTGCTCAGCCTGTTGAAAATCTTCTCTTTTGTCTTTGTCCAAGCCATTGTTTTGCGACTTTTAGGGGTGACTGCTATTTATTCGACCCAAGCTTTCACTTCATCCTGTGTGGGATTCTTCAAGCCCAGTTTGTTCTTCTTATTGAAACCGCACAGGTCATTGAAGAGCTTGCCGGCAGAGAGTTTCTGCAACATTTCCACCTTGGTGAATCCCATCTTCTGCAGCACGGCGATCCATTCTTGAGGAATGCCTTTTTCGGTGTACTTCTCGTCGGCATCTTTCTGTTTGCCCTGTTCGGGGCGCATCTGCGGGAAGAGCAATACGTCTTGTATGGTACTCTGGTTGGTCATGAACATCGTGAGGCGGTCAATACCTATGCCCATACCCGAGCATGTCGGCATGCCGTACTCGAGAGCTCTCACGAAATCCATGTCAATAAACATGGCCTCGTCATCGCCCTTTTCGCTCAACCGCAACTGCTCCTGGAATCGCTCCAACTGATCAATGGGGTCATTCAACTCACTGTATGCATTGCAGAGCTCCTTGCCGTTTACGAATAACTCGAACCGTTCGGTGAGCTGGTCGTTGTCGCGGTGACGCTTGCAGAGCGGAGACATCTCTATCGGATAGTCGCATACGAATGTGGGCTGGATGAGATCCCCTTCACAGAATGCACCGAATATGGCATCTATGAGCTTGCCTTTGCCCATGGTCTCATCTATCTCCACGTTCAGACGTACACATTCCTCCCTGATTTCGTCCTCCGTTTTGCCCGTTATGTCAAATCCGGTCTTTTCCCTTATGGCATCTGTCATCGTCAGACGGCGGTAGGGGGCTTTGAAACTTATCGTTCTGTCGCCGACAGGCAACTCTGTAGTGCCATTTACGGCCACGGCAACCTTTTCGATCATATTCTCCGTAAACTCCATCATCCAACGGTAGTCCTTGTAGGGCACATAGACTTCCATGACAGTAAACTCGGGGTTGTGCGTACGGTCCATACCTTCGTTGCGGAAGTTCTTGCCGAATTCGTAGACACCGCTGAAACCGCCTACAATCAGCTTCTTGAGATATAGCTCGCTGGCTATGCGCAGATATTGGTCAATGTTGAGCGTGTTGTGGTGTGTGATGAACGGACGTGCGGCTGCACCTCCGGGAATCGGCTGCAGAATGGGAGTCTCCACCTCCACGTTGCCGGCCGCGTCAAGATAATCACGCATGGTGCGCATTATGAGCGATCTCTTCTGGAACACCTCTCTTACCTTGGGATTTACTATGAGGTCCACATAGCGCTGGCGATACCTCATCTCGGCATCGGTGAATGCATCGAATTGCTTGCCGTCCTTCTCCTTTACAATCGGGAGCGGGCGCAATGACTTGCTCAATAGCGTGATTTCTTTGCAGTGTATCGACACTTCGCCGGTCTGTGTTATGAAAACGAATCCCTTTACTCCCACAATGTCGCCTATGTCAAGCAATTTTTTGAATACAGTGTTGTATAGGGAAGGGTCCCCTTCAGGGCAAATGTCATCCCGACGGATGTATATCTGGATTCGGCCCGAGTGGTCCTGCAGCTCGAAGAACGATGCGCTGCCCATTATACGGCGACTCATCATTCGGCCGGCCACACTCACCTCCTGAAAGTTGTTTTTCTCGGGGGAGTATTCAGCGGCAATCTGTGCTGCCGTGGCTGTCACCTCATACAATGCGGCTGGATATGGGTTGATGCCCAATTTTCTCAATTCTGCCAAAGAGTTGCGGCGCAGCTGTTCTTGTTCGCTGAGTTCGATGTTGCTCATATTCTTTGTTTTGTTTGATACCTGTTTTTTTATTGTCGCAAATTTACAATTTTATTAAGATATTTATTAATTTTAACGGATGAAAAGATTGTTAAATATGCTGTTATGAGGAATTATTTTTCTTTTAGACTCAAAGGTTTGTCCATTTTTGTTCCTTGTTTCGTGGCTTTGGTTGCCGTTTATGCTTACTGTATAGTGAACGCGGTGATGTTTCAAGGAGAAAGTATCTTTCTGGCCGACATAGCCATCGATTCCAATTGGGTGGCACTTTTTATTGTTTGGTTCGTGTCGGTTTATGTGCTGACAAGTATAATGTGTGGCGCGGTGTTTTTTGTAGTGAAACGTTCGGTGGAGTCGCTGACGTATAGTGAGAATGCATTTGAAACGGATTACCGCTTTGGCGAATATGCAAAAATGGTGTTGCCAAACATATTGCTTGTAATCGTGACAGCGGGAATATACCTGCCGTGGTTTGCGAACAAGCTTATGAAATATTTCGCAGCACGTACTACCCATAATTTCAATCTGATGGAATTCGGCGGTACACCTATGACCCTATTTGTTTACAGTGTGTTGCTCTATGCATTGCCTCTTGCAGTCCTTTCCGGCATTATGGATTCCATTGGACCGTTGGAGCAGAGCGGTGATGGTATGGCGATCTTCTGGTATATTCTGACAATGCACGGAATCTTCTTTTTTGCATCAATGTATACGGCCTGCATCTATCCCAAGTGGTTGCTGCGCTTTTGGTACGGCAATCGCCGTGTGGCTTCGACTGCCACAGTGTGGGGCGGTTGCTGGTTTATATTTGGACAAATGCTGTTGTGTCTTGTCACCTTGTGCCTGTATGCTCCGGCGGCATGTCTGAAGATATACCGCTACTATATCCGCAAAATGGTTGCGGGTGACGAGATGGTGGAGACTCGTTTCGGGTATGACTTGAGACCGTGGCGTGACTATTTCTATCTGCTAGGACAGGGATTGCTGGTTCTCCTTACTCTCGGAATCTATTGGCCGTGGGGTTATGCCAGAATTTCGGAACGTATCATCAATCGGATATATGTGGAAAACGAAGAGAAACATTCTGAGCCGATGCCCGAGTGGAAATGATTCCTGTAAATAAGCATGTGAAACAAAAACCGCGGAACTGATTGACATTCCGCGGTTTTGTTGTGTCCTTTGGGAGAGCCTCCATTACTCCTTGTATGCGGCATCCTTGGGGAATGGCTCGCCCTCCCATGCGCGTTTTGATGTCCATGAAACTGGAGCGGAGGTCCAGAAGTCATCATCGGCAGGTAGTCCCAAGGGCAGGAATGCATATGAGGCCAGATAGAGACTGCCGGTGTTGGTGTAACCGTCCGACATGTCGGGTTGGGCACCGTTGAATCCCATTCTCAGATATCCTTTCTCGTTATAATTAATGCTCGGTGTGCCATACATGCGTTTTAGCACGGCGGTCATGGCTGCCCTGACCTGTCCTTTCGAAAGCGTTGCAGGCAGCCAACCTCGCCAGGCCAATAGTGCCAATGGATGCAGAACTCCGCTACGATAAGTCAATGAACGTCCGAACACAGGGAATGTACCTTCGGGCGAAATGAACCGCTCAATGAATTCTCCGTGGCGTTGCATACGCCTGAGCGCCTTGTCTAACAGAGCTCTGTGGGTGCCTTGCGGGTCATTGCAGTTAACAACTGTTTCAAGACCCTCCACATACATAGGCTGAATGACAAAACAGTTGTAGTAGTTGAATGCGAAGTCCTTCCCGTCGGAATACCATCCGTCTCCTACGTACCACTCTTCTATCTTTTTGAATGCCATGGTGATTCGATAGTCGTCATAGGGCGCGCCTGCTTTCATGAGAAAACACTCTATGGTGGATGTGAACAGCAACCAGTTGCTGTAGTTGGGGGTTACACGGCGCAGAAGGGTGAATTCCTCTATGTAACGCTGTTTGGTTACGTCGTCCAACGGAATCCATAAAGCATCGTATGCGCGCAGGAAACTCTCTGCCAAAAAAGCGGCATCCACCAATGTCTGACTCTCACTGCGCCACAGAAGATAGTCGGGGCTTTGCGGGTTTACGGCAGTGGCATAGCATTTGAGTGCCATTTCGCGCAATTCGTGGCGTTGGGTGCTTTCCGGAGTGTTGTCATCGGGCAGTGCAAGCCACGGAGCTATGCCTCCCATCAGACGGCCGAAAGCCTCCAGATATGCCACCTCCTTGTTGCGCCCGTCCCAGCGGGGGCTTACCTCTATCGGCATGTTTTCATGTAGCTTTTCACGGCTCATTTCATACAGTATGGGATAGGCCATGCGGTATGCTTCGTCGCACCAGAATTGGCGCTCGCTCTTTTCGGGTTCTTTGACTGCGGACTTTTTTGCCTGGATTGATGACGGTGACAGTGAGGCCAGCAGTACAATACCGCAGATTACAATCTCTTTTGCTTTCATTGCTCTCTTGTTTGTCCGTTTCCGGTGATGATGTATTTATATGTTGTCAGTTCGGGTAGAGCCATTGGGCCGCGAGCATGCAGTTTCTGCGTGCTGATTCCCATTTCGGCACCGAAGCCGAACTGCGCTCCGTCGGTAAATGCCGTTGACACATTGTGATATACACAAGCGGCATCGACCGTTTTGGAGAACATTGCTGCACGGTCATCGTTTTCAGTAATGATGGCCTCGCTGTGGTGCGAGGTGTAGTGACCTATATGCTGCAGGGCATCCTGAAATGTATCAACGGTTTTGATGGCCATCTTGTAGTCCAGAAACTCCGTGCCGAATGACGTTTCATTGGCATGTTGTAGAAGGTCAGCAGGGTAGAGCCCCGAGAGCGCATCGTACGCACGAGGGTCGGCATATATGGTCACATTCTTGCAGGCTAAAGGGTTGCATATCTCTTGCAGGTCCTTAAGCCGGGATGCATGGATTACCAGACAGTCCAGTGCATTGCACACACTGACTCGTCGGGTCTTGGCATTGAACACAATGTTGCGTCCTTTCTCCGTGTCTCCGTACTCGTCGAAATATGTGTGGCAGATTCCTGCCCCCGTTTCTATGACAGGCACGAGCGCATTGTGCTTCACATAATCTATCAGCGATTTCCCTCCGCGTGGTATCAGTAAATCTACATATTCCTGTGCCTCAAGTAATTCCGTGGCTGCCTCATGTGTGGAGGGGAGTAGCGTTACCGCATTGTCATCCACTTCTTCCTGTTGCAATACTTCCTTGATTGTGGCGACAATGGCCTCGTTGGAGTGTTTGGCATCATGTCCTCCCTTCAATAGACAGACATTTGCGCTTTTGAAGCATAGGCTGAAGACGTCGAAACTTACATTCGGGCGAGCCTCATAAATAACGCCCACCACGCCAAAAGGCACTCTTACTTTTCTGATTGTCATTCCGTTCGGACGAGTGGTCTCGCTCAGTAGTTCACCTACCGGAGAGTGCAACGATGCAACATTTTTCATGTCGGCGGCAATTACCTGCAAACGTTTCGCATCCAGTTTCAGACGGTCATACAATGGATTCGATGGCTCCATCGCAGCAAGGTCCTTGCCGTTGGCGGTTAGTATATAGTCGCTTTTGCGGAGGATGTGTTCGGAGAGATGCGACAATACCGCATCGATTTTTTGTTGAGGTAGCCGCTGCAGTGTGAGCGTGGCTTTTTGTGCTCTCTCAAATATCGGGATTAGATTCATGCTTGCTGTTTTTTTATTCAAGATACAGGTAGTCGTAGTGGATGAAGGGCTTTATGCCACGCTTGCCGAGTAGTTTTGCCGCTGTCTCATGGCCGAAAGCAGCCTTGCCCACTCCTATCAACTTACCGTCCGGCGAAATGATTTTCACAATATCGTTTTTTTCGAACGAACCGTTGATGGCTGTTATTCCCACAAACAGCAGACTCGAGGCCCTTTCGCCAGTTATGGCTTTGAGTGAGCCTTGGTCGATATGCACCTCGCCCTTGGCGAATCCATCCGAATGTGCAATCCATTTCTTTATGCCCGAAGTGCTCTTGGGGGTGGGGACAAACCGAGTGCAAATTGCATTGTGTGAGTAGAACAGGCTCTCCAAAATGCCATTGCGGGTGCCGTTGGCAATGATGACTTCTATGCCTTCATCGGCCACTTTGGCCGCAATACGTCCCTTGGTAAGCATGCCTCCTCGTCCGAATGTGGACTTTTCCTTGCCCACATACTTCGATATGTTGCGGTTGCCGGGTGTTATGGTCTCGATTAGTTTCGAAGCCGGGTCTTGGGGATTGCCGTCGTATATGCCATCCACATTGCTGAGTATCAATAATGTGTCGGCATTGATCATGGTGGAGACCATTCCCGAGAGTTCGTCATTGTCTGTGAACATCAACTCGGTGACGGATATCGTGTCATTTTCGTTGATGATGGGAATCACTCTGTTGGCGAGCATGGTCTCAAGACAGTTGCGCTGGTTGAGATAGTCCTTGCGTGTGGAGAGACTCTCCTTGGTGGTGAGCACCTGTCCGCATACAATGCCGTGCTGGCCAAATAGGGTGGAGTAGTGGTTGATGAGTTTTACTTGCCCCACGGCTGAGAAGAGCTGCCGTGCGGAAACG
Source organism: Tidjanibacter sp. (assembly GCA_963640325.1). Classification (GTDB taxonomy): domain Bacteria; phylum Bacteroidota; class Bacteroidia; order Bacteroidales; family Rikenellaceae; genus Tidjanibacter. The sequence continues at coordinate 44,324 of CAVHXY010000005.1, read as the reverse complement.
GCATCGAGTTTCTCGTGTGGGATGTGTATTGTGCTGCGCCCGGAGGCGACCGCTCCCGAGGTTACGATTATCGTCTCTGCACCATCGGCATGAAGGCGGGCAATCTGGCTGACGAGGGATGCCATGCGGGCTGTGTCGAGACTGCCGTCGGGCGAGGTGAGAACGTTGCTGCCTATCTTGATGACTATCCGTTTGTTTTTCATGACATCCTATTTTGAGAGACTTGCTTTAAGTCCTGCTGCCACTGCCTCGTTGAATCCATTTGCGTTCATGGCATCCAACCCCTTGAAAGTCAAACCTCCCGGGGTGGTGACTTTGTCTATCTCCTGCTGTGGAGTTGTGCAGTTGGCCTCTAAAAGTGCGATGGCTCCTTTGACGGTTTGTATGACTATGTCGCGAGCCTGATTCGGTTCGATTCCCATGTCAATGCCACCCTTGATGGATGCATCGATGTATTTGAGAATATATGCAATCCCGCAGGAGGACAGCGCAGTTACTGCCCCCATCTGTTTCTCGTTTACGATGAATGACATGCCCATTGTGGCAAACAGGGACTTTATTCTTGCCATGCACTCCGTGTCGGCATTGTGGCTGCAGATAAATGTGGCACTGTTGCCGAGCGATATGGCGGTGTTGGGAATTACCCGGAATACCGTAAGGTTATTGCTGCTTGCCGGTTCGGACGAGGTCCCGGATTGCTCCGTGTTGTCTGTTGCGGCCATTTTGGTTATGGAGTCTATGTCGATGCCGGCAACAATTGACACTAAGGTCTTGTTGGAGAATCCCGGAGTGTGTTTGATTTCGTTTATAACACTCTCCAGAATCCATGGTTTTACGGCAATGATTATCGTGTCGGCTTGCGCTGCTATGGAGTTGTCTCTGGTTAGTACGGTGTCGCTGTGCGATTCTTTGGCCCATTGGGCGAACTCCTTTGATGGATGCGAAACGACTATGGGGGCATCTCCTGCTACACCTGCCGAAATTATGCCCTTGGCTATGGCGCCTCCCATATTCCCTCCTCCTATGACAGATATTTTCATGACGGTTTTTTTTGTGTTGTGATTTTTGCAAAATTACGAATTTTTATACCGAAAAATAGTTGGTTTCCATGTGGTATTTCTCGGGGAAAATGATTAAATTTGTATGATTTTATGACATGGTTTAATCGATGTTGTCGGTATGGTTATAGATCTGAAGGATGTCTCTGTGTATCACCAGCAATCGTACTCTTTCCGCTCAAAAAAGAATAGGGGGGAGCTGGTGCTGTCTGATGTCTCTCTTGCGGTGGGCGAGGGGGAGATGGTCTATTTTATCGGCAAGGTTGGAAGTGGCAAGAGTTCGTTGCTGAAGGTGCTCTATGCCGAGTTGCCCCTTCTGGAGGGCGAAGGCAAAATTGCCGGGTTTGACTTGAGAAAACTCAAGCGCGGCGATGTGTCAAAGTTGCGCCGCAGTATTGGCATTGTCTTTCAGGACAACCAATTGCTTACCGACCGCAATGTGTTCAATAACCTTTATTATGTCATGAAAGCCACGGGGTGGAAGAACGAGACCGCCATGCGACGCAAGATAGAGAGCGTGCTTGAGATGGTGGGTCTGCAGAACAAAGTCTATAAAATGCCTTTTGAACTTTCGGGTGGCGAGCAGCAGCGACTCAGTATAGCGCGTGCCTTGATCAACAATCCCAAGATAATATTGGCCGACGAGCCTACGGGCAATCTGGATCCGGCCGCTACCGATGAGGTGATGGGACTCTTCAAGAAGATAGTTTCGGGAGGGTGTTCCATAGTGATGTCTACGCATAACATAAACATAATCGAAGAGTATCCGTCGCGTACGATACGTTTCTCCAAGGGGCATATTGATGAGTTGGATATCAATTCGATATTCAATAGTTAAGTAATAAACGAGAAAAGATAAATAATGGAAGAGATGGATAATTTGAAGGAAAACGAGAAACAGCAAGAGTATTCCGCATCGAGTATTCAGGTGCTTGAAGGTTTGGAGGCGGTGCGCAAACGTCCTGCCATGTATATTGGAGATATTGGCGAGAGAGGTTTGCACCATTTGGTGTATGAGGTGGTCGACAACTCGATTGACGAGGCTTTGGCTGGCTATTGCAAAAACGTGAATGTTACCATCAATGAAGACAACTCCATTACCGTGGAGGACGATGGCCGAGGAATCCCCGTGGATTACCACGAGAAGGAGGGCAAGTCCGCTCTTGAGGTAGTGCTGACAGTTTTGCATGCGGGCGGTAAGTTCAGCAAGGATTCATATAAGGTCTCGGGCGGTCTGCACGGCGTCGGTGTTTCTTGTGTCAATGCGCTCTCCACGCTTCTGATAGCACAGGTGCACCGTAACGGTAAGGTGTATCAGGAGACATTCAGCAAGGGTGTCCCTACCTCGGAACTGACTGTTGTGGGAGAGACCGACCATACGGGTACGATAATCACTTTCAAGCCGGACAGTTCTATATTTACCACTACCGAGTATTCCTACGACATTCTTGCAGCTCGCCTTAGGGAACTGGCCTATCTTAACAAGGGGATCCATCTCAATTTGACCGACAAGCGGGAGAAAGACGACAACGGCGAATACCATAGTGACCGATTCTATTCGGAAGAGGGCCTGAAGGAGTTTGTCAGATATCTTGATGCCAACCGAGGTACCCCCATTATCGATGACATTATATATATAGATACCGAGAAGGACGGCATTCCGGTGGAGGTTGCCATGCAATATAACGACAGCTTTTCGGAGAATGTGCACTCCTATGTAAATGACATCAATACCATAGAGGGAGGTACACACTTGACAGGCTTCCGTCGTGCCCTTACCCGTACATTGAAGAAATATGCCGATGAGTCGGGCCTGCTCTCCAAGTTGAAATTCGATATCAATGGAGATGATTTCCGAGAGGGACTTACTGCAGTGGTCTCGGTGAAAGTGGGTGAACCCCAATTCGAGGGTCAGACCAAAACCAAGTTGGGTAACAGCGAGGTCGCAGGAGCTGTGGATCAGGCCATAGCGCAGGCATTGACTGACTATCTTGAGGAACATCCCAAGGATGCACGAGCTGTGGTCGACAAGGTGATTCTGGCGGCCCAGGCGCGTCATGCGGCACGTCATGCCAGGGAACTTGTACAGCGCAAAACGGTGCTGTCGGGGTCGGGACTTCCCGGCAAACTGGCAGATTGCTCGTCGCGCGATAGGGAACGTACGGAGATATTTATAGTTGAGGGTGACTCTGCAGGCGGAACAGCCAAACAGGGGCGTAACCGTGAGTTTCAGGCAATATTGCCGTTGAGGGGTAAAATCCTCAATGTGGAGAAAGCCCTGGAACACAAGATGTGGGACAATGACGAAATCAAGAATATGTTCACCGCATTCGGTGTTACGATAGGTACGGAAGAGGACAGCAAAGCATTGAATCTTAGTAAGTTGAGGTATAATAAGATAATTATCATGACCGATGCCGATGTGGATGGAAGCCACATCGCCACACTGATGCTTACTTTCCTGTTCCGCAAGATGAAGAGCCTTATCGAGAACGGACATGTATATCTGGCCATGCCACCGCTTTATTGCGTGAAAAAAGGAACGGCTAAACGCTATTGCTGGACCGAGGAGGAACGCCTGCAGATTATTGACGAGTTCGGGGGTTCGAAAGGAGTTACCGTGCAGCGTTACAAAGGTCTCGGTGAGATGAACGAACACCAGTTGTGGGAGACAACCATGGATCCTGAAACCCGTATACTCAAGCAGGTTACCATAGAAAATGCAGCCGAGGCCGACCGTATTTTTTCCATGTTGATGGGTGATGATGTGGCACCGCGCCGTGAATTTATCGAACGTCATGCCAAGTATGCGAATATAGACGCATAACAATTGCGTGGACCATGGATTTTACGACCCTTTTAGTACTGGCAATCGGATTGTCAATGGATGCATTTGCCGTTTCGTTGTGCAAGGGGTTGTCATTGCAGCGTCTTCGCATGTGCGATGTGCTGAAGGCAGGACTGTGGTTCGGTGGCTTTCAGGCACTGATGCCGGTAATAGGATACTTCTTGGGTGTACAGTTCGAGAGTGTCATCACTTCCGTGGACCATTGGATAGCATTTGTCCTGTTGGTGCTGATTGGCGGCAACATGATTCGTGAAGCGCGGGGCGAGGAGCAGTGTAACAGCAATATGGATGTCAAAACCATGTTCCTGTTGGCTGTAGCTACAAGCATCGATGCGTTGGCAATAGGCATTACCTTTGCTTTCCTGAAGGTCAGTATCTGGACATCGGCACTGACTATCGGATTGACAACTTTCTGCTTTTCGGCGGTGGGTGTCAAGATTGGCAACAAGTTCGGTTTGAAATATAAAACCGGTGCCGAAATCTTCGGAGGCGTGATACTGATTCTTATCGGACTAAAGGTGCTTTTGGAACATTTGGGCGTGATTTGACCGCTTGATGGCATAACATACAATTATAAAAACAATTAAAATCGAAGTATTATGCCACAAATGATTAACTATGGCGGCGAACTGATTCGCATTTCGCCCAAAGACAGCAAGAGGCTGGAGTACTCAAAAAACAACGGTGTTACATGGGGGCAGCGTTGTGGAGGTAGCAGTATGTACGGTAGATTTATAGACTTGATGGAGAATGGCAATGAAATACTTGCCACTACCGAGAAGTGCCTGTGGTCCTCAAAGAATAAAGGGGTATCGTGGATTCTCCGAAATCGATGAACCGGTTTTCGAGAAACCTACAAAATACAACATCGCGGAGAAGGGAAGTCTTTCCTGACTCCGCGATGCTGTCTTCGCCCTCTAACAGCAATGATGTGAAGAAGATAATGGCAAAGTCGACAACTCAAATGGACGGAAACGGTATATGCGACTGGCTGGCGAAGTGGAGTCGCGGAATGTGAGCATAAGGCACCATTTGGAAGCAGAACAGCGTTGTAAGATGTTACGTACATACACTCAAGATGTGATAGACAGTAGGCAAATTATTATATTTAAGTAAGCCTAGGAGGTTATTGGTAGAATAAAAAGTTCTGAGTGTTTTTTATGGAAAATGCCGTATTTTGATTGGATATTGGAGACCAAATTTGCATTTGCTCATGAAAAATGGTAACTTTAAAAGTCCGATACATTAGCATGAAATCAAGAAAAGTGGGTAGAAGAGAATTGAATATGGAAAACAGCAATTGGAATTGGTTGGAAGAGTTCGCAAAGAGGGACGATGATATCTGCAAAAGAGTCATGGCTGACTTTGAAGATATGCCGTCCTATAAAAATACATATAAAGCAGTCTTGGGATTCTTGCCCAAACCCTTTGAAATGAAGGCGAAGAATGTCCCGATTGCCCGATTGATGAAATTATATTCAGAACGGGGTAGTGGCCGCAAACAGGAAGCCCGTAGGCAATTACAGGATAGGTTCAGTGGCTTGGACTATCCTGTTCAGAAGAAAATACTGACCCTATTCCTTTCCGGTTCTAAAGCAGACAGAAGGTTCTGCTATGACAAATTACTGGATACGTGGGACAAGGTGTTTGACGCAAAGATCATTGAACTGTGGGAAAAACATCATGAACCCCAATGTGCAACAGTATTGCTTCGCCATGGTGACATGGATTATATACGCAACCATCAGGAGGAATTGGCCAAAGCGAGTTACTTCCGTGTCTGTAGACGATTGATTGTGGAAGACAGGAATTTTTCCATTGACAAAAGCCTTCTGAGTCCGTCGCAGTATGCCCACCTGCTGTATCTTGGCAAAAGAACGATTGACCGACAAGAAGCTACAGAAATTTTGTGGACGGCAATCCTAAATGCCGTTGAAAACGGAATATGCGGATGGTGTTTATTCGCCCCCTACTTTATGGCGCATGAAGCTCGGGTTGATGAAGAAGGCAGACCATTGGGAAACATCGTTCCCTCCATTGTATGGGCTTACACGGTAACGAATTGTGTCCGGTATTTATATTATGTCGCACCCAAGGATGTTTTGGCAGAGGCTATGCATTGGGATATGACGGTTGGAAAAATGTTTTACAGTTTGGTCGGTAGCTGTCAGTATTCAGACAAATTTGAAGATATGAATGCCTTCTTAAAATTAGCTTATGTTATGTGGCCCAAGGATAAAATGGTGTTTATGGAGAACAGCCGGACTCTAATAAATGAACTGGCAGAGGACAAAGAACATATAGAAGAATCTACAAAGAAGCTGCGTGAAGCAGCCAGAGAGTATCATTTGACCGAGTACATGACTCAAGAAGAATGGAAGTCTCTCTACAAACAGGTTACAATGGCAAAGATGGAACAACTTGGAGGCTTGGTAGAACAATTGAAATTGGAGGTGGTCTGTCCGGAACGGAGCGAATTCATTCGCGAACTACTGTATAGAGGGAATATAATATAGGCGAAAATGAGAGCCCAATAGCCCAATAGCCCAATAAAATCAAAGATATTCTATTTATACCTATCGATTTTTTTTGATTTTTTTGGGTGTCCCCACAATATGTTTCGTTTTACGGAGATATACGCTTCGTTTTGCGGATTATACGATACGCATATCGCAAAAGTTGTCTGATAACGACTTGATTCCTCAAAGCAACAGCCGGTTCATTGTGAGCCGGCTGTCTTGGGGCATTGCACCCAATAGAATGCGGATGGATGCACGATTTGTAATGTGGTGGAGCTGGAGGGGGTCGAACCCTCGTCCAAACAAGCAGCCAAAAAGCTTTCTACACGTTTATCTGCCGTTTGATCCTTCTCTTCGCATCATGCAGGCAGCAGCCGAATGTGAAGCCCAGTCCGTTGTTTTCGCCCTGCGGCACGGACATCCCGCAAGACTATCTCCAAATTGATGATATCCTGATACCGAAACCATAAGGAGCGGATGATACCGGCAGGATACTCGTTTCCGCACCGCCTTGGGCGCAGAAATTAAGCTAATTTTCCTTGAAAATTACGCAGCGAGTGCATAGCTATTATTGCCATTTAATTTTTTGAGTGTTGATATTTACGAGCCCCCACACAAAGCTCGACGTGCTTACTTCCCAACTGTACCTGCTGTCAAAACCGGTCAGCCCCAAAGTAATGCCTTTGCAAAATACAGCCCACATAAGCAGTCCGTATTGCGGAGACGATGCCCACAAAGATAATTCAAATTTTCGGCAAAATGTCATGTGGCCCGATTTTTCTTGCCTTGGCACGGAACGACCATGACCTTATTGGATTTGTGATGATTCCGTAGCATGTCGTTTGTTCCACAAAAAGAAGAGCAGAATCATGCATGCAGTCATGGCCTCGGATACAGGCATGGACAACCAGATTCCTTCTGCACCAAATGCTTTTGACAACAACATGAAACACGGCACAAGAAAAACGAAACCGCGCAACAGGGAGAAACTGATGGCCGGTTTTACCCTTTCCACGCTTTGGAAATATCCTATAGCAACGAGGTTTATTACGCAGAAGATGAATCCGGATGCAAAATAGGGGAATCCCGTTGTGGCAATCTCGCCGGCCGTTGAAAGACCAGTGCCGAGAAAGAGATTGACGAGCAGGCGAGGGCAGAATATGAATGCCGCCATGACGATGGTGCTGCATATAATGGCCGTTATAAGTGCAATGCGCTCGGTGGAAACAACGCGTGACTTGTACCCCAAACCGAAATTGAAACTGATAATCGGTTGGGCCGATTGCGCTATGGCATTGCCGACCATGAATATGAACGGCATGTAGTAGCATGCAATGCCGAATGCCCCCACACCGTCATCGCCCAAGTAATGCATGAACACCAGGTTGCCTATGAACATAAATACCGCCAGTGTGGCCTCGCCCAACAGTGCGGACGAGCCTATGCGGCATTGGTATCCGATATTGCGGAGAGAGAGATGCATACTCTTGCGGCTCCATTTAATCTTATGCAGGCGCAGGCGACGGGCATGGAACAAAAGATATGTGATTGCGATTACGCCACCCACAACGGTACTGATTGAGGTCGCGAATGCGGCGCCCATAACCCCCCAGCCGAAAGGGAAGATGAACAGCCAATCAAGAACCACATTCAACACGGCCGAGACGAGACTGCATGCCATGGCAAGTTTCGGCTTGCCGTCCAAGCGAATCACGAACAATGAAACCGAGACCCACAACATGAACACCCATGACGGTACATACCATAACAGATAATCCTTCACCATGGGCAGAAGGTGCTGTGACGAACCGAGCATCAGAGCTGTCTGTTCCGGGAAAATCATCATCAGCGTGCACGGTATCAGTCCTATGATTGTTACAAACAACAGCGCTTGCGTGACATTCAATCGGGCTGCCTTGACTTTGCCTCGCGAGAGCTGTATGGATGCCACGACAGAGCACCCCGCTCCAGTCATGAGGCCTATGCCGGTGAACACCATCAGCAGAGGTATGCATATATTTACGGCAGCAATACCGTCGCTACCGACTCCGTGCCCTACGAAGATTCCATCCACTGCCGTTACGGCCGATATGCTCAACATTCCCAACAGGGTGGGGATGAAATAGCGTCTGAACAAGCTGAACACATTCATTGTACTCAAATCAATGGCATCTCTTTCCATGTCCTGAAACTTTTTACAATCGGTTATACATACTTTTCGTGTGTCTATATAAAAACAGCCGGACAGACAGATTGGTTCTACCCAGTCATCTTATCCGGCAGTTGTCGTATGTTGCCCTCCGATGAGGATTACAAAACTCTTTTGCTTTTTGTGGGGTCAAAGGTATGACATTTCATTGAATGTGCAAATTTTCTTTGCAACTAAAACGGTATGGCGAGGGCTCTTGATATTGGCATCCCTTTTGCCGTTGCTTTGCCACCTCAATACTGAAAACAGAGGGGGAGATGAAAGCCGACACCGAACGGATATTGAACGGCGAAGAACCCACAAAGGAGAGCGAGAGCAAGAACTATATCGGCAGGGATTATTCGGGGAGTGACAGCGGCATTGCCCGTTTTGGCGAATGGGTAGCCAACAATGAAAAGCGGATAGAGGGTGCAAAGTCATTGCCTTACTTTTTGAGTGACAATAAAGGACTAATCAAAGGAGCAGCACCAACACAAACAACGGTCACGGATGACGGCAAATATCGCATCAAAGACTTTGACGGCAGGGGTTCGCTGACCATCAAGACATCCGCAAAAGAGAAAACGGTATCTGTTTCAACACCTCAAAGCGAGAATAATGGAGACGAGATGACTCAGCAGACGTGGGAACACACCAAAGCCAAACTCAAAGATATGGGGTGGAGTTGTTCGGACAGTGACGCAGACATCTATGACATGGAAAGTGCTTGGGACAAACTCGGCTATGGGCGTTTCGACTTTGAAAAGTTGGATAAAGACATTACCGCAATCTTTGGGGACTTAGGTTTGGAAAACCTAAGCAAGATGTTCTATTGGGATGCAGAACAAGGGACTGCTCGAGTTTGGATTCAATCATTATGGGACGAGGCAACAGTTGTCCGTGATTTCACATTTAAAGACGGAAAAATATCCGTTCATCATAGTCTGTTTGAACTTGCCGAAAATTTACAGGGCAAAGGGACATCAAAAAAGGTTCTTAATGCCTTCTATGACCAATATCTACGGTTAGGAGTGACAGATATAGACGTGTTTGCCAATATTGACGTTGGTGGCTATACCTGGTGTCGTTATGGCTTTTGCGCCAAACAGAAAGAGGTTTTGGAATTGCTATCTGATATCAAAAAGAGCCACTCGGAACTTTATTCTGAATGGGCGCAAATGGCTGAAATAGTGTCTGACTTTTACGACAAACACGATTCTTCTGCGTTGTTCCCGATGAACTTGCTGACAGATGTTCCCAATGCTAAAAATATGCTAAAGGGAAAATCTTGGCATGGTTTCCTTGACCTAACCGACACGGTTCAACGAAAGATATTCGAGGAATACTTAGGTAGATAAATACTCTTGTCCTTTGGTGTCGTATTCTTCTACTGAAACGCCATACTTTAGGCAGGCTTCCTCTTTGGAAAGACCTCGTTCGATTGCTCCGCCAATGCCGAGATATTTCATCTCTTGAAGCGTTGCTTCGCCCTCCATCAATTCGGCGTGCATAAGTGTGGTTAGTTCTTCTTTCATTGTCTCTTGGCGGCTTATCGTTACTTTGGAGTTGGTGAAAACCTTTCCGTCAGACACGCCCACCGCCCAAAGGCGTTCAACCTTACAGCCTATCTGTTCGGGCGTGAACCGTTCGTATATTGCCGCCAGACTGTAAAATATACAACTTGTTTTTGATACAACAAAAATTTAGACAGCAATTTAAGACTGTTTTGGTGAGAAAAGACGCATCTGTAGTTTGCCGATGATTCCCATTTTGTCGTCCTTGATGGCAATGGCGCCTATTATGGCCGGCAATTGTTCTATCTCGTGCATCACCGGTTCTATGTCTTCCGCTATTTTTATTTTATTGGCGAAGGCTGTGGCATAACTGTCTGCAAGCAACACATCGCGACAGACAATCATCATCGCATCGGCCTTGCCGAAACTCAACGAGGGGCCGATGGTTCCCGAGGAGGTGCAGATACCTATGGGAGACAACGTGGCTGGAATGGAGAAACCGACTCTCTCCGACAGGGGGGATGAGCCTGCGAACACAGCTACATCGGTATCATGGGCAAATTCGGCATATATGTCACCTCCGTTCTCCACAATTATCTCCCTGCAACCGTATCTCTCCTTCAACTTCGTGGCCACATATTCGCTACATGCGCCGGCCACGGCACTCATGGGCCCTATGCCCGTAATGTCAGCCACGGCACTCATGCGTTTGAATATGTCTGGCGCTGAGGCTGTTGGGTGGTAAGGCACAAGACTTCGGGCATATGCGGCATCAGTGGAGAGATATGTCTCCATTGCGTTCCACAACTCCTTGAGTTGTGGAACGCAGTATTGTTCCATGTCATTGCGGAACGAATCGCAATCGACGCCAATCCACAAGTCTGATTTCTTGTAACTTACCGTGAACGAACACCTTCGCTCCGAGGCAAAATGCCTGTTGCGGTATGTCCGTTCTTTGTACTCCATAGCACGTTTATGGCAGATAGGTGTTAGCTCAGCAGTTCGATGCTGAACAGTTTAAGCGGACAGCTCTTCAGGCAGAGTTTGCAGACAATGCACTTGTCGGGGCTGAACTTGAGCTTCCAGTCAGGTGCGGCTATTGACAAAGCTCCCGAAGGGCAAGACGATGCACAGCTGCCACAGTTTACACAACGAGAACTGTCGTAGAATACTTTGTCTGACATGGCGCTGACCGAAACACCGTTGCTCTTGAGATACTCTATAGCCTTGCCGATATTTTCCGACTCGGTGTCGAAACCCAATACGAGTTGGCCCCCCTTGCCGATTTCAATCTCGGCACGGATAATGCTCATGCGTATGTCGTATTCTTTTATCAAATCGTATACCAACGGTTTGAATGTCGATTCGGGCGGAAATGTCAAAATATATTTGGAATCCATGATATTGGGCGTTTTTATAATTCTTCCATGTCGAACATCGTGAGCGGTTTTACGCTTGAGTGAGTGGGCATCGGGCGCACTGGAGCGGTGAGCGTAAACTCGCCTTTTTCAATCCACTCCTTGAGAGTATTGGCGATTCGGCGTGCCATAAAGAGACTTGAGAGAGGCGCTGTTCTTACCTTGCGTCCTCGTATCTCTATCTCGCCACTCCGCAAGGCTGCGTAGTTGGTGGTGCCGAGCAGTTCATGGTGATTGCCGTAGTCCTCGATTACGGTCTCGATATCCTTGTTGGCAATGCTCAAGCGATGCGCCATTTCTTCATCCAATACCGGAATGGGAATACCTACACCCATATAGAGAGAAACACCATACTTCTCGAAATAGGCTCCGCGGATATACTCGTTGGACATCTCGCGCATGTCTCCTATAAGTGCCAGCGTGCGTGCACCACCCATGGGAATTCCTGCCTTGTTGGTCGGCTTTTCGGTGTTGAACTGTGTGCCGTTCCAACTTACATAGCCTTGGGCACCTGCCAGAAATATTTTGGTTCCGAGGCCTATTGTACGGCATTCGGGGTCGTTCAACAAGGGAGAGAGCTCTCCGGCCGAACTGTATGAGGCATTCTGCAGATGGGGCAGAAGTGTACCCATATAGGTGTATTTTATTCTGTCGGAAGTGTTGGTTGCCACTGCGTAGTTCTGATAGCAGTTGCGGGCGTTGTAGAGAATGGCTTCATTGAGGGTGGTCTTGTTTATCTTCGTCTTCACATGACGGCGTGGATAGCAGTCCGTACCTTTGCCCCAAGCCTCCAGCACAATGTCTTTGCCACTGATAAGGTCCTCAATGATATGACCGCCGCCATAGCGGGGATTGAGTGCCTCATTGCAGTCGGTAGCACCCACAAAGGTGTCCACGGCAGCCAAGCCGCCGCTCACAGGCACTCCGTTCAACTCTATGCGTTCCATCCTTATGGGGGGCTCGGCATGACCGAAATTGAGGAATGCACCAGAGGAGCACATGGCACCGAACGTGGCTGTCGTGACAACATCCACTTTGCTTGCAATCTCTTTGGCAGACATTGATTCAGCCATACGGCTGATGTCCTCGGCGGTCATTACGACAGCCTTGCCAGAGCGAATCTTCTCGTTGATTTCTTCGTAACTTTTTGTCATCTCTATACTGTTCGGCCTCTCCGTAAAGGCCATGGTTCTGTTCCCGGCACGTTGTGTGCGGAATTAATTCCCACAAAGTTAAAAAAAATATGCTTTCAGTGAAATTTATGCATGGCTCAAAGATGAAAAGCATAGTCGGGCCAATCTGCGATTGTGGGAAAATTCTCAAAACAGCCAAAACAAACAGACTTCCCGTAACGGAACGAGGCTAAAATCCATAATGGGAACGAAGACAAAAAGGCGCAGAAGGGTTTGTCACTTCTGCGCCTTGCATCTAAGGAAAGGCAGTGCTGCCTATTTGGCCTTGTTCTTTGCTTCGTACTCCTCTTTTGTGAGTTCTCGTTGGCCTTTTACATACTCTGTGGCCAATGCGTGCATCTTTGTAACTACATCGGCATATTGCGGATCGTCGACGAGATTGACCAGCTCGTGAGGGTCGTTTACTTCATCTATGAGCATCGCACCAGCCCCGGCACCGAAGTATTCGGCATAGCGCCAGCGTTCGGTGCGGATTCCCACTCCCGTGATTCCCTTGCCGTGGTTGTCCCATACGGTGTAGGCTGGTTTGTCAAATTCGGCCTGGGGGTCATCGAGCAGTTTGGCAAAACTTGTTCCTTCGAGCATGCTGTTCTCCGGCAATCCGCACAACTCAACCAGGGTGGGGTATATGTCGAGATTCTCAACGATACGGCGTGACACCTGACCGTTACCTTTTGCTCTCGGGGCGACCACAACGAGAGGAACATTGGTGCCTTCTTCCCACAGCGAGCCGGCCTTTGACCATTTGCCTTTTTCGCCAAGTTGGAAGCCATGGTCAACGCAGAACACAATGATGGTATTGTCGCGCAAGCCGGCCTCATCCAGAGCAGCTATCACTCTTCCTACATTCCAATCCACAAAGCTGATACATGCCCAATAAGCCCGGATAAACTCACGTGCCTCTTGAGGTGATGCCGGGCGGTTGATGAACATGTCGGCATTTGTCTCGCGGATGGCTCCGAGCGGAAAACCGATGGGATTCATGGGGTAGGAGGCGAAATCGGGAGGCAACGGAATGTCTTCGGCATTGTAGTGTTCGAAGAATCGTGCCGGGGCAATAAACGGCGTGTGCGGCTTGGAGAATCCGCATGCTATGAAGAACGGTTCGTCCTTCTTGGCAGCCTCTTTTATAAAGCCTATAGTCTTGTCGGCATTGTCCGTTTCGCTTTGGTATTCGGTCTCCGACATGGCCCAACGGTCAGAACCGCTGCCGTGACCCTTGTCGGCAAGTTGAGAGATGTCCACGTCTTTGGAGGCAGAAGATTCCATGCGCGAACGTAACAGACGGACTCCACCGCCTCGTTGTTCTACGAATGCCCTGTGCTCCTCCTCCGAAACATATGATGGCTGGAAGTCTCCAACACCATTGTTGCGTGCACGTGCCCAACCGCCGAAATCCCAGGCATTGCTGTCTTCAATGCCTGCATGGAATATTTTACCCGCCACGTATGTGGTATAGCCGTTCTGCTTGAAATACATGGGCAGACTCAACCACTCGGGATGGTCGGCACCCCACCACGGGGAGTTGTTGTAGATGCGTGTCGAGGTGGGACGGTGTCCAGACAGCAGGGAAGTCCTTGACGGACCCGACAGAGGGTATTGGCAGTAGTTGTTCATGAATTGCACGCCGTCTCTGGCGAGCTTGTCCAGATTGGGTGTGTACATCTGTGGTGTGCCGTAACTATTCCAGTCGGTGCGCATGTCATCCGACATGATAAACAGCACATTCATAGGCTTGTCACCCTTCTTTTGTTTCTTGGGGGTGGCGGCATTGTCTGCGGCCATTGTGGGGAGCGTACCGGCTGTGAGACCGACTCCGAGCGTAAGTATGCCGCAACGTTTCAAATGTGATTTACTTATTAGCATTGTCGTTTCTGCTTTAGGTCGTATGTTCCTTTATGGTGGTAAGCCGACGTTGTTTTGGTCTAATATACAAGCCTCCACAATGCTTGCAGCTGCTTGTATAAGTTGTCCGGCATCGGCTATTGTCCCAGTGCTTCTGCCTCTTCCTTGGTTAGCTCGCGCTGTCCCTCCACATGTTTTGCTGCCAGTGCATGCATCCTTGCAACCACATCGGCATACTTGGGATCATCCACGAGATTAGTCAATTCATTGGGGTCGTTCTCCTCATCGATAAGGAATGCTCCTGCGCCCACTCCGTAGTACTCGGAGTAACGCCACTTCTCGTCTCGAACCGACACGCCGGTTACGCCCTTGCCATGGTTGTCCCATACTGTATAGGCCACATTGTCCCATTCCATGTCAGGATCATCCAGTAACGGAGCAATGCTCTCGCCCTCGATGGCTTCATTCTTGGGCAGGCCACAAAGGTCCACCATGGTGGGGTAGATATCCAGGTTTTCCACTATGCGGTGAGATACCTGACCGTTGCCTTTTGCTCTCGGGTCCACTATAATAAGTGGCGCATTGGCACCGCGCTCCCACAGCGAACCGGCTTTTGACCACTTGCCTTTTTCTCCCAATTGGAAACCGTGGTCGCTGCAGAATACTATGATGGTGCTCTCCCTCAGACCGGCTTCGTCAAGCGCAGCCACAACGCGCCCCACATTCCAGTCTACATAACTGATGCATGCCCAGTAGGCGCGGATGTATTCGCGGGCCTCTTCGGGACTTGCAGGACGGCTGATGAAGACGTCGGCAGTGTTCTCCCTAATGGAGCCCTCGGGGAAATTGAGCGGAACCATGGGAAGAGATGCGAAATCAACGGGCAATGGAATGTCGTTCACGTCATACAGGTCGAAGAACTGTTTGGGGGCAACAAACGGAGAGTGGGGCTTGACCAGACCGCATGTGATGAAGAACGGCTCATCCTTCTTGGCGGCCTCCTTTATATATTCTATGGTTTTGTTCGCCACCTGTGTGTCCGATTGCCGCTCGGCCTCTTCGCCTTCGATGGCATCCCAACGGTCGGAGGTGTAACGTCTCTTCATGTCGGCCTCCTTCATCATTTCCACAAACTTGCGGTGATCTTCGTACGACACGTACGAGGGTTTGAAATCACCTACTCCCTGGTTTCTCATGCGGGGCTTGCCACCGTAAACGAAACTCTCGGTATCCTCTATACCGGCATGGTATATTTTGCCGGAACCGTATGTGGTGTAGCCGTGATTCTTGAAATACATGGTGAAGCTGATCCAGTCGGGATGGTCGGCTCCGAACCAGGGCGAGTTGTTGTAGATCTTGCTGGTAGTAGGGTAGAAGCCCGACATCATGGATGTACGCGACGGACCCGACAGAGGGTACTGACAGTAGTTGTTTCTGAATACGACGCCCTGTGATGCGAGCTTGTCGAGATTAGGGGTGTGTACGTAAGGCACATCGTAAACGTTCAGGTCGGTACGCATATCGTCCGACATGATGAACAGAACGTTCATGGGTTTCTCCTTGTCCTTCTTCGCCGGCTTGTCGGCAGGTTCGGCCGCAACCGCATCAACAGACATGGAACCCAACACAAGGCCCATGCTCAATGGCAGAAAACCCGATTTTCTGAAAAGTGAAGTTTCTCGATTCATTTTAGTGTTTTTGAATAATGTGATTTGTATTGGTATTTCAATACGTGTTCGTTAAAAACAAAAATACGCAAAGATTTCCGTAATTCCCAATTTGCGCAAACAAAAAGGCCTCCCGCTTTATGCGGGAAGCCTTTTTGTCAGACCTGTGTGTCGTAAGAGCGGTTACTCTTCAGGGCGCATGATGGTCGTAGAGTGGTTGTCGCTCTTGTCGAGGAGTTTGGCAGCCATGACCTTGATATCTTCACCAGAGAGAGCGTTGAGCTCCTTCTCGTAATCGCGGAAGTAGTTCAGTCCTTTGTGGTATAGTATGTTAAGGTATTCCGTATAGGAACTGTTGTCCTGCAGGGCCACTTTCCAATTCTTGAGCATATACTCCTTTACTGCATTGAAATCCTTGGCATCGGGCCCGTCTGTCGCAATCTTCTCTATCTCTTCGTATGCTATGGGGATCAATTCGTCCACCATCTGGGTATTAGTGTCGAATATGATTTGATAGAAATACATTGCAACGGGAGTCTTGGACAAGCTGCCCGAAACGGATACTCCGTATGTTCCGCCTTTTTCCTCTCGTATGGATGCCGTGTAACGGGTACGCAGTATCTGGGCGAGGAACGATGTGGTCAGGCCGTTCTTTATGGTGTAGTCAATATCGCCTGAGAATGACATGTAGACACCAACCTTGGGCTGCTGCATCTTTGCCTTGAAATCGTCTGTAGTCACTCCTTGTACGGGGCGCACCTTGTCGTCAATGAAATTGAGGCGGGTCTTGCCTGCGGGTATGGAACCGATATACTTTTCCACTAAAGGCTTGAGTGTTTCCAGGTCGACATTTCCCACAAACGTGAATGTGAATCCCTTGGTGCCGGGGAAGAGGGTCTCGAATACTGACTGCGCATCGTCGAATTTTACATCGTCCAACAGTGCATTGGAGAGTTGCTGGCGACGATAGTTGTCCCCATAGACATCTTTTACGAACCGTTGGGCAGCGATGAAGTCCGGGTTGGATTCCATGTTTGCCAGCGCTGCACGATATTGGGTCATGAGCGTAGCGAAATCATCTTCGCTCAAACGGGGGGCGGTGAACTGCAAGTAGACGAGCTGTAACATGCTTTCCAAATCTTTCGGGGTACTCGTTGCACTTATTCCATGCGAATAGTTGTTGATGTAGACGCTTTCGGAGGCATTGATGCCCGCAAGCTGTTTACGCAGTTCTGTTGCCGTGAATTTCGATACTCCCGATTGCGCTGCAAGTTCCGGCAGGAGTTTGGCAGTGTAGTACTTGTCATTGGCAATCAAAGACATTCCTCCCATGGCCATTGCATCGAGTGTGATTTCGTCAGCTTTGTTTTTCGTGGGCATGACCACAATCTTGGTTCCGTTCTTGAGTGTCCATTCCGTAGCTCCGCTCGAAGGCTCTGTGGTGGTTTTTGCTACCGGAGAGCCTTTTAGTTTGGTGCCGGCGGCAATGAGCGGTTCTTTAACGGTATTGTCTGCATAGGGCTCAATGTCGGCACTCCTGACCGTTGCCATAAGTCCTTCTATCTCCTCGGCTACCGGAGTGGTGACACCCTCTTTCTCGGGGCAGTTGACGATGACAACCTGGTTGTTGTCGGTGAAGATCTCCTTGCAGAAAGCATTGATGGCCGTCAGGTCTATCTCATTGAGAAGCAGACTGTCCAATTGCCATTCATACTCGTCCGAATAAATGGGGCTGTTGGTTGTAAAGTTGCTTATGTATTCATTGACGTACGAACTGTTTGTAAGGTCGTTGCGGTTGTTGTATGCGCTGTTGCTCGAACTCAGCAGCTCAGTCTTGGTGCGTTCATATTCACCGGTCGTAAATCCGAAGCGTTTCACACGCTCCATCTCCTTGTAGACGGCCTCGAAACCCGCATTGAGCTTGCCGTCAGCCGTAACGACTTGAAAGGCATATTTGTCCAGAGAGGGGATTATATTGCCGAAGAAAGCCTGTGAGAAAGCGGCGGAAAGGAAAGGTGCCTCGGGTTTCTGTGCCATTTCAGCAAATCTCTCATTCAGCATCGATGATATGTAGCTCAATATAATGCTCCGCATTTCGCCATAGACGGTGGAGCGCATCTCCTTGTTTAGGGCAGGATGCTTGAAAACGAGCATGGCATATGTGTACTGCATTTCCGGATCACTGAACACGCTTACAATGGGCTCTTCGTTGTCCGGAATGACATAAACCTCCTTCTGTGGAGCATTGGGATCCGATGCCGGTATATCGGACATAAGGTCCTTTATCTTCTGTTCCATTTTATTGACATCAATGTCTCCAACAACAATCACAGCCTGGTTGTCCGGACGATACCATGTTTTGTAGAAATTGCGCAGGCTCTCGTGTTCAAAGGTTGAGAGACCGTCCAGGTGGCCTATGATATTACGGTGCTCATATTTGGAACCCATGCCAAGTGTCTGTATCAGATGCAAGGACGAACGCCATGAGGAATTGTCCCTTGTGCGTAGTTCCTCTTTGATGACGCCTCGCTCGGCATCTATTTCGTCGCC
Source organism: Tidjanibacter sp. (assembly GCA_963640325.1). Lineage (GTDB taxonomy): Bacteria > Bacteroidota > Bacteroidia > Bacteroidales > Rikenellaceae > Tidjanibacter. Next base: position 25,524 of record CAVHXY010000005.1, on the reverse strand, counting down.
TTCAAGAGAGATGAAGTGCGACCAGTCGTGCAGTACGAGCAGCATGCTGTCCTCCAGAGCGTCAGAAACAGGCACGTTGGTCATGAGGTATTGCGTTACATCGAACGAAGTGCTTGCATTGAGGTTGGCTCCGAATTTTACACCGTTGCGTTCACACATCTCCATGATACCCTTGCCGGGATAGTTCTTCGTGCCGTTGAAGGCCATGTGCTCAAGGAAATGGGCGAGTCCCTGCTGGTTGTCATCTTCCTGTATGGCACCCACAGCGCTCACGATGAAGAAATCGGCCTGCCCCTTGGGCTTTTCATTGTGACGGATGTAGTAATGCATTCCGTTGGGGAGAGTTCCTGTGCGCAGTTGGTCATCGACCGGCATTGTCTGCATCAGGAAGGACTGGTCCTGAGAATAGGTGGTGCCGACCACTGCAATGGTGGCCAGTACCAATAATAGAAATTTTTTCATGATCATCTTTTTTTAAGATTATTTTCCCGGCCATAAAAGTATTAAATTATTTGTCTTCTTGTCACTGGGGGGGGATTTAACGGATTCTTAATATCGGCAGTCACTTTGGCGAGAGAATAGTGCAGTCATTATATATAATATATAGTATTGTTTGACTTTTGTGAAAAAATATATTATTGAACGGCATTTTTGTTAAATGCTATGGGGCGGGGTACAAGTTAGTGAGACACGTATTATATTTGTACAGACGAAACAGAAAAAAGACTGTGACAAGAAACAATAACATAGCACGCAATTGGTGGTGGCGCTCGTTGGTTAGAAGTAAACAATGATTTGCCTCATCGGTCGTGTGTATAAAAGATAAATTGAGCCCGTTGTTTACTTCATTAGACGACGGGCTTTTTGTATCTGCAAACAAGAGAAACTAAAATAAATGAATAACCAATTTTAAAACAACAAAGAACAATGGGAGATACGAAAAAATTCCTGCTGACAGATCGCGAAATGCCGACTGTATGGTACAACATTTTGGCAGACATGAAGAACAAACCGCTGCCCATGTTGCATCCTGTAACCCACAAACCGGTTACTGTAGATGATTTGAAACCCCTTTTTGCCGAAGAACTGGCCAAACAGGAGCTCTCCGGGGAGCGCTTTATAGAGATACCCGAGCAGGTACAGGATATATACAAGATGTGGCGTTGCACTCCGTTGGTTAGGGCCCGCAATCTGGAGAAGGCACTTGACACCCCTGCCAAGATATTCTTCAAGAACGAAGGCGTGTCGCCTGCAGGTTCACACAAGCCCAACTCGGCGGTGCCTCAAGCCTATTATAATGCCAAACAGGGCATAAAGCGCATTGCCACCGAGACGGGCGCAGGGCAGTGGGGGTCGGCTCTCGCTTTTGCATCAAGCCTTTTCGGGCTCGATTTGAGGGTCTATATGGTCAAGGTCAGCTACAATCAGAAACCATACAGAAAACTGATGATGAACACCTGGGGTGCCGATGTGTTTGCCTCGCCGAGCAATACCACAGAATCGGGCCGTGCCATATTGGCCAAAGATCCCGATTGCCACGGCAGTTTGGGAATAGCCATTTCGGAAGCGGTGGAGATGGTGATGAAGTATAATGACAACACCCGTTACTGTCTTGGAAGTGTGTTGAATCATGTGGCGTTGCATCAGACAATTATAGGCGAGGAAGCAATCAGGCAGATGGAGATGGCCGACTGTGAACCCGACACCGTCATTGCATGCGTGGGCGGAGGCTCCAATTTCGGCGGACTTGCATACCCGTTCCTGCGAAAAAAAATTACCGAGGGCAAGAATATAAAAGTGATTGCCGTTGAACCGCAGTCGTGCCCCAAACTTACGCGCGGTGTATTTCAGTACGACCTTGGCGACACCTCGGGATTGACCCCGCTGATACCCATGTACACTCTCGGACATACGTTCATGCCGGCCGACATACACGCAGGTGGTTTGCGTTATCATGGTGCCGGCTCCATAATCAGCCAACTGGTGAAGGACGGTTATGTCAGCCCCGTTGCTGTGCCACAGCTTGAGACATTTGCTGCAGGACTCACTTTTGCCAAGACGGAGGGTATAATTCCCGCTCCCGAATCGACCCACGCAATTGCAGCCACTATACGTGAAGCTCTGAAGGCGAAGGAGACGGGTGAGGCGAAGACGATACTGTTCAATCTTTCGGGCAACGGATTTGTGGATATGGCCGCCTATGGCCAGTACCTTGCGGGCGAGTTGCATGACAGTCAGATCTCGGACGAGGACATCGCCAAAAGCATTGCCGTGCTTGAAAAAATAATCTAATGGGCAGATATTGCCGGATGCGGGGCACGATTTCGTGCCCCGTTTATTTGTTTTGTTAAAAAAATTGCATATTTTTGAGAATCTGCTCGGGGAATAGATGGAGTGTGAAATTTGGCATCAATAATTGGAGTACCAATTTGTTTATTAAGTGATATATTTGCAAAAAGCGTTTGTTATGGCTGATAATACTAACGATAAAAAGGGTACCGAAAAGGTTGTTATTACCTTGAATATTGAAGATGTGAAAAGTCTGAAGAAATTAGGTAAATTGCTTAAGTTGTTTTTAATCAGTATATAGACGAATAATGTATTCGCCTCTTCGGATTCAAGTGCATGTGCGAGATTTTAAGAACAAGAGACTGCGAGAGTCATGGTTGGGAAGAGAGGGAGAGAGCCGTTTTGCAGATATGGCAGAGAATATGCCGTTGCCGCAAAGGGTCAGTTTGTTGATTGCATCGGTATTCCGTTGCAGTGTTTTAGAATGTTGACAGTATGAGAAGAATGGTATTGCTGCTCTTGCTCATGCTGACGTTCGTGAGTTGTGAAAAGGCGACAGAAGAGGAAAATTCGCTGTTCCCATATACGGACTGGCAACTTGTCTATCTTGGCGCTCAAGATGGATTGACTTCGGATTCCTCTGATGAAGAGTTTGGATTGGCATTGACTGAAGTATTGTTGGAGTTTGCCACTACCTCCGACTATGATGCTTTTACGACAAAATACACTGTCGGTGATACAGAGTTTGCCCTAACAGATGTGTATGGTGAGGATGGTGAGGCAGAAATGCCGGAGGCTGTGTGGGATATCTATTGGGACAGTTTGTTGGAGAACGAATTTTCGATAGGCTCGTGTTGGGGCTTTGCGTATGTGGACATTCCTTCGCCGGATGAGGATGGTGCAGTATATTTCAGTTTTACAATCGTTTCGAATGATGTGGATGTAGAGGTGCTTTATGTGTCAGTGATCGGCGTGCTCAGTCCATTGAAGTCCGCTTCGCAGAGGTCGACCCGTAGCCGTGCACAGAAAAGGCACTGGAGATTCAATGAGGTGAAGCATAGGCGGGCGGTGTGATTCGAGGTTGTTTTGTGAAAAGTCATCCGCTGTTTGTCAATAGGCAGAAATAGTATAAAATAAACCCATACGAATTATGAAAAATGAAAACATTGCAGCTTTTTTGGGCGGTATGTTGCTCGGGGGAGTGATAGCATTGCTGCTAGCACCAGAATCGGGCGAGCAGACGCGCAAGAATATCCGCAACTTTATCGACAAGGAGATAGATGAACTGAAAGAGTGTTGCTCCGATATGACGGAGAAGGTGAAACAGAAAAACGCTCAACAGGCTTCTACTCCGGAAAAGGATGGAGGACAAACGGAAGTTTAACGGGAAACGGACTGTAATATGATAGATAAATTGCAACAATTGCTCGATGACTTGAAAGAATATGTCAATCTTAGGGTCGAGACGGCAAAACTGCAGACTGTAGAGGGCGTGGCAGCCATTTGTGGCCGGTTGTTGAGCCTGATTCTCATTATAATGATAGGAGCGGTGGCCTTGATGATGTTCGTGGCAGGGCTGGTGGTGTTGCTCTCAATGCTGATTGATTCGCTGTTTTGGGCATTTATGATTATGGGCGGAGTGTTGCTTGTGGCCATGCTCGTCATCTATGCATGCCGTGACAAGATGTTTGTCAATTCATTTGTCAAGTCGTTGTGTTCTGTCGTGTTCAAAAAGTAGGAGGGGAAAGATATGGAAGGTAATGATTTGCAAAAAAGCGACTATGCGAAAATATCTTCTCTTGAAGAACTTGAGGCTGCAGTAGATGCGCTCAAGAAGAGAGTGGCCATACAGGAGGACATCATCAAGAGCGACATGGATTCCTTGTTTACACCCATAAACAGCATAAAGATGATACTCTCATCGGGGGCGATGTTCCTTTTGGGAGGAGGTCTTTTGAAGACTGTAGCCAAAGGAGTGAAGGCTGGCCGCAATATGGTGGAGCTGATTCGTGGCCTCGGTGGGCAGACGATGGATATTGCAGAAGGGGAGAGCGAAGTTTGTGTGGTACCCCAAAGTGGTGCGAAAAATGAAGAAGAGTCCCAATAAACCTCAAACAAGAGAAAATAAAAGGGAGCGACAAATGCCGCTCCCTTTTATTTTGGGCATTACGAAAGGGTTATATAAGGTTGAGTTCCTTTTTCATGCGCTCCAGCTTGTCGTTCAGAAGGTTGTTTACCTTGTCGAAATTCTTGACGGAATCGAGAGGTTCGCAAACGCCGAAGTAGAATTTTATCTTCGGCTCCGTGCCCGAAGGCCTAATGGAGATGACCCCCTTGTCAGCTGTGAAGAACTGGAGGACATCGGATTTCTGCTCGTCCAAGTGTGATTTTGCGCCTGTCTCGGTGTCGATTACCACACTGTTCAGATAGTCTTTGATGACGGTGATCTTTGCGCCGCAGATGCTCTTGGGAGGATTGTTGCGGTAGTCAATCATCATCTGCTTTATTTCCTGCTGCCCTTCCATGCCTTTGCGTACGACCGAAACCAATGCCTCCTTGAAGAAACCGTATTTGACATAGAGTTCTTTGAGAAGTTTGTATAGGGTAGTGCCGTTCTCCAAGGCCCATGCTGTGGCCTCGGCAACCAATGAGCATGCCGATACGCCGTCCTTGTCGCGCACGAAGTCTCCTGCCAGGAATCCGAAGCTCTCTTCACCACCACCTATATACTGCTTGCCGAGTGGGCCTTGTTCACGGATAATCTTGGCGATATTCTTGAAGCCGGTGAGACAGTCGAAACATTTTACACCGAAATCGGCTGCCACATCCTTTATCATCTCCGAGGTGACGATGGTCTTGACGACATACTGGTTGCCGTTGAGCTTCTTGAGCTCGCTCCAACGGCGGCACAGGTAGTAGACGAGCAATACGCAAGTCTGGTTTCCATTCAACAGCACGAACTCTCCGTTCTCGTCGGGCAATGCTATGCCGATGCGGTCGGAGTCCGGGTCGGTGGCCATTACCACTGCTGCATGCTCTTTTGCGCCCAATTCAAGGGCCAACTTCATGGCACTTTTTTCCTCGGGGTTTGGGGAGATTACGGTGGGGAAATTGCCGTCAATGACCATTTGCTCCTTGACCGTGCTGACATTGGTGAATCCGAACTTTTTGAGTGATTCGGGAACGAGCCTATGACCGCAACCGTGTATGGGGGTGTAGACGATTTTTATGTCGTGATGTTTGGCAATAGCCTCCTGCGAGAGCGATAAAGAGTGGATTTTGTCAAGATAGATTTCATCGAACTTCTCGTCAAGTATCGTGATGTTTTCGTTGTTTTTACCATGCACGATCTGCTCAATGGTGGTTATCTTCTCCACCTCCTTTATTATATTGGTGTCGTGAGGGGGAGTCACCTGCGAGCCGTCATCCCAATATGCCTTGTAGCCATTGTACTCCTTGGGGTTGTGCGAAGCGGTGATCATGACACCGCTCTTGCAACCGAGCTGACGGATGGTGAAGCTCAGTTCGGGTGTGGGGCGCAACGAATCGAACAGATATACTTTAAAACCGTTGGATGCGAAAATATCGGCAACCTTCTCTGCAAATATACGGCTGAAGTTACGGCAGTCGTGGCTTACGGCCACCTTGATTTCTTCTGACGGGAAGCAGATTCTGAGGTAGTTGGCAAGCCCTTGCGTGGCCATGCCTACTGTGTATATGTTCATGCGGTTGGTACCTACTCCGAGGATGCCTCTCAAACCACCGGTACCGAATTCGAGGTCGCGGTAGAAACTCTCGTTAAACTCCTTTACATCATTGTCCATCAGGGATTTGACCTTGCTTTTGGTCTCCTCGTCAAAACTCCCGTTGAGCCAGCTTTGCGCTTTTTGCAGAGCTGTCGGATTCAATTTTGTTTCCATTTCCGTATAAGTTATTTTTATGACAGTTGTTTTTTACAATAGAAATTTTGTATATGCAAATATAGCCTTTTTTTTATTAATTCTCTATATCAACGGATTAATACAAGGGCAATATTTTAGGACTATTTTTCTATAGCAAATTTTTCTGAATTCGCAATAAAGGCGGGCTGTTTTTTTAATAAAATTATGCACAATTTTGTGTCGGAAGAAGAAAAAAGAGAACGAAAGAGGCAAGACAGAAAATGATGGTAGACGATACAACATATAATATAAACTGGCAAAACTGTTTGTCTAAAATCAAGGCACAAACCACCGACGAGGAGTTCGTGAAGTGGTTCAAGCCTATAAAGCCATTGAGCTTCGACGGCGTGATTTTGCAGTTGCGGGTCCCCAATGAGGACTATGTCTACCACATCGAACGGAACTACATCCCCTCGTTGCGGCCGATTATATATGAGTTCTTCGGCAACAAGACGAGGCTTCGCTACTCAATTCCGAGCAATGAGCAACAGTCGCAGACTACTGCCCAAACGACAGAAGCGAATGCGGTGGCAATGTCAAAGTTCGTGGCCCAGAACGACACCACAAAGATAAAGAATCCGTTCATTATTCCGGGTATCAAAAAACTGGTGATAGATTCCCAGTTGAATCCCAACTACACATTTGACACTTTTGTGGAAGGAGAGTGCAACCGTCTGGCACGTTCGGCAGGTATTGCCGTGGCACTCAATCCCGGCCAGACACCCTATAATCCGCTTTACATTTTCGGTGAGCCGGGGCTCGGAAAGACGCATGTGGCGCAGGCAATTGGCATGGAGATAAAGCAGCGTTATCCGGATTTGCAGGTACTGTATGTGTCTATGAACAAGTTTCAGGCACAGTATACTACCGCCATGCTCAACCATGAACCCAATGACTTCATCAATTTCTATCAGATGATGGATGTGCTGATTATTGATGACATTCAGGAGTTGTCGGGCAACAAAAGCAGCACGCAGAATGCATTTTTCAATATATTCAACCATCTGCAGCTAAGGGGCAAACAACTGATACTCACTTCAGATAAGCGTCCATCGGAGTTGAAGGACATAAGCGATCGTCTGCTTACAAGATTCAAGTGGGGGTTGGCGGCGGAACTGACACAGCCCGACTTCGAGACGAAGGTGAAGATTATCAAGAACAAGGCGATGCGCTTGAATACTTCCATATCAGACGAGGTGGTGGACTTTATTGCCGAGAATATCGATGCCAGTATCCGAGAGGTGGAGGGTGTCTTGTCGGCCTTGGTGGCCAATGCCGCCATTCTGAAGAAGAAGATTACGATCTCCTTGGCTAAGGAGGTGCTGAAGATATATGTCAAGATGAACCAAAAGGAGATAACCATTGACCACATCCGCAACGTGGTGTGCGATTATCTCAATATTGACCTTGAAACATTCGATTCGCTCAAACGTACGCGGGAAGTGGCTCAGGCCCGTCAGATAACCATGTATCTCTGCAAGCAACACACCAAAGCACCTCTGTCGGCAATAGGTGCTGCTATAGGCGGAAAGACCCACGCAACGGTTCTGCATGCATGCAAGCAGATCTCCAACCTCATGGAAACGGACAAGGGCTTCATGCAGATGATGGAAGATATAGAACGCAAGGTGGTCAATTCCAAATAACTGTAATGTAACATTCTTTCAGCATCTTGCCGATTATTGTACGAAAAGTATTATATTTACCCCCAAGAGGATATAAATGAATCGGTCTCTCTCGCCAATGAGGGCGTCCGGTTCTTGTTTTAATTTTTAATATTAGGATTATGAAAAAACATCTATTTGGAATGTTTCTCGTTGTTGTTGTAATGGCATTGGCCGTTATGTCATGCGGAACGAACAATGCCGACAATGTCAAACTGACGGATGCGTTGGACAACGAGGCCTGGAATGTCTCGCAGTGGATTTCTGCGGCCAATGCACCCGTGGTGACAGGACCTGTGATAGAATCGAACGAGAGGGCAGCAGACGGTGCCGGCTGGTTTGTGTCCACTCTGAAGAATGAGCTCAAAGTGGTGGTCGCCAAATGGATGACAAGCGGTCTGGGAGTGTATGAGCTGTACGTCAACGGTCAACCTGTGGGGAAAGAGGTTCTAAAACCCGGCTTTACACACTATGCAAAGACCAAGCGCTCGTTTACATACGACATAACGGATATTATTGTAACCAAGAAAGGAGGGGAAAATACATTCTCCGCTCAAGTGACTCCAGGATGGTGGGCTGACAAGATAATCACTCCTTGGGGCAATGATGGCATGTTGGGCAAGAAACCTGCATTCCGGGGTGTGATAGAGCTAACCTATTCCGATGGAACCAAGAAACTTTACGGTACAAACACTCAAGACTGGAAAGCAGGAGTGGCGGGGCCCGTCAAGCATGCGGCCATTTTCGATGGAGAAGAGTACGATGCTCGCGAATTACCCGGCTATGACACTCCAGAGAAATTGTCTACCCCCGATGTAAACAATGAGTTCAATGGAGAGATTTTACCCACCAACGGAGCTGAAGTATACCTTCGTGAAGATTTGGCCATTGCTCCTGTGAAGATGTATACATGGGATACTATAAAGGGAGCTACCCCCGACGAATACGGAACCGTGGTCATAAAAGATGAATATAGGGATGGAGACAAGATAGTGCTTCATCCGGGAGAGAATCTCGTGGTGGATTTCGGGCAGAATGCCGCCGCAGTGCCATCGTTTGTTTTCAAGGCCAAAGAGGGGACTGTCCTTACTTGCCTGCCTTCAGAATTGCTCAACGATGGCAATGGAGCCAAGAGTCGTGGAATGGATGGTCCCGAGGGTAGCGTACATCGTCTCAACCTCCGTATTCCCGATATAGGAATGAGGTTGACTTATACCTTTGCCGACACAGCCAGGCCAGTGTCGTTCATGCCTACCTGTACATTCTTCGGGTATCGCCTGATTTCTCTCACTGCAACTGACGATGTTACAATCGAGAGCATTAGGTCAGTCCCCGTAACATCCATTACGAAAGAGATGGAGACAGGAACCATCATTACGGGAAATGAACTTATAAACAAACTGATATCAAACACTGTATGGGGTCAGCTTTCCAACTATATCTCTGTGCCTACAGACTGTCCGCAACGCAATGAGCGTTTGGGCTGGACGGCAGATACCCAGGTGTTCTCGGAGACTGGGTCGTTCTTTGCAAACACCAGATTGTTTCTCCACAAATGGATGAGGGACATGAGGGACACCCAGAGCCCCTTAGGTGGTTTCGGTGGCGTTGCCCCCTTTGCCCAATATGCATCAGATTCGGCATCCATGATGCGCGTGGGGTGGTCCGATGCCGGTGTTATTGTTCCCTGGGTGGTATGGAAACAGTTCGATGACAAGGAGATCATAAATGAGAACTGGGACGCAATGGAGAAGCTCATGACCCATATCAGTGAGACGAAATATGACCACAAGGCTCTTGCCGCTGAAAACGGTAACTATCAGTGGGGAGATTGGCTGAGTTATGAGCCTCTCGAGACTTGGGGAGGAGGCATCTATATGCAGGATAAAAATGGAAACAATGTCGTTCGCCCCGAAGCATATGTGTATTGGAGCTATCTGAGTGCATGTTATTGGGCTTCAAACGCTGGCATGATGAAGGATATGGCCGAGGCTACAGGCCGCGATGTCTCCAAATACGACAATATGCAGAAAGATGCGGTCAAATATCTCAAGGAAACGTTCCTTAACGGAGACGGCACATTCAAACTGGATATCCTCAATACGATGCAGACACCCGCTCTATTTGCACTCAGAAATCATTTGGTGGAAGGGGCTGCCAAGGATGTGACTATAGCTCGTCTGCGCAAAAACTTCGAGGAGCATGGCAACTGTCTTCAGACCGGTTTTCTTGGCACGTCCATCCTTATGCCTACGCTTACCGAGAATGGTATGGTGGATGTTGCATATGAACTCTTGTTCCAGCGCAAAAATCCGAGTTGGCTTTATTCGGTGGACAATGGAGCGACAACAATGTGGGAACGCTGGAATTCATATACATTGGATAATGGTATGGGACCCCAGGGAATGAACAGTTTCAACCATTATGCCTACGGCGTTGTCTGCGAATGGCTTTGGGAGACGGCAGCAGGAATATCTTCTGATGTTGCCCAACCTGGTTTCAAGCATATCATTATGAAGCCGGTTCCAGACAAGAGATTAGGATTCGTGAAGGCTGAATACCACTCTGCAGCCGGGGTCATCAAGAGTGAATGGAAGTATGAGGGTGACAAGTGGATATGGAACTTCTCGATTCCCGAAGGGGCCACAGCGTCCGTTACACTTCCTGGCGAAACGGAATCCAAGGAGTATAATGCAGGCAGCTACACGGTGGAGAAATAAGGGGTGTCCCACAAGAGAGACCGTGCTGCCAATATCAAATGCCATGCCGATATATTTCTCGGCATGGCATTTGATATATATTTTAATTTGTCGTATATTTACACATAAATTTTGCCGTAGTTTGCATGGGGGTGTCGCTCGAGCAAGGGCGAGTCATAACGTGGAACTCGATGTGAATGGCGAGAGGTCAAAGTTCCAATACAATGTCGCAACGGCAGTAGGGAAATGATTGAAATATAAATATATAAAAATATAGTTTATGGCAGAGAAGAAACAGGTGGATTCAGACAAGATGAAGGTTCTGAATGCCGTATTGGAAAAGATTGAAAAGGATTTTGGCAAAGGCTCCATTATGCGTATGGACGAGAATGTCGAACAGGTGGCAGTGATACCTACCGGTTCCGTCACTCTTGATGCAGCCCTCGGGGTGGGAGGATATCCCAAAGGGCGAGTGATAGAGATCTATGGTCCTGAATCATCGGGAAAGACAACTTTGGCCATACATGCAATTGCAGAGGCTCAGAAAATGGGTGGCATAGCTGCATTTATCGATGCGGAGCACGCATTTGATTCGACATATGCGCAGAAATTGGGCGTGGATGTAGGGGCCTTGTTGGTTTCGCAGCCCGACAGTGGCGAACAGGCCCTCGAAATAGCCGATACGCTGATTCGTTCAAGTGCCATAGATATAATTGTCATCGATTCCGTGGCCGCCCTTACTCCTAAGGCGGAGATAGAGGGCGAGATGGGTGAGGCAAAGATGGGCCTGCAGGCCAGATTGATGTCCCAGGCACTCCGAAAACTTACTTCAAGCATAAGCAAAACCAAGACGGTGTGCATCTTCATCAATCAGTTGCGTGACAAAATAGGTGTTGTGTACGGCAATCCCGAGACAACGACTGGCGGAAATGCCTTGAAATTCTATGCAAGCGTCCGTCTGGATATACGCAAGGCTTCGGCCATTAAGGACGGTGAAGAACAGCTGGGAACTCGCGTGAAGGTGAGGGTGGTGAAGAACAAGGTGGCGCCTCCTTTCCGCAAGGCGGAGTTTGATATAATGTATGGCGAGGGTATCTCGAAAATAGGCGAAATAATAGACCTTGGTGTTGATTATGGTATAATCAAGAAGAGTGGTTCGTGGTATTCATACAACGAAAACAAACTGGCTCAGGGTAGGGATGCAGTGAAAGAGCTGCTTAAGAAAGACACCCAATTGGCCGACGAAATAGAGGCCAAGTTGAGAGAGGCGATGAAAAACACGAAATTATAGTTCTGTTCTTGGCGATATGGCATTGGATGGGTATTCGGCTGCGGACGAAAAATTGATAGAGGAGAAGTATAACGAACTGTTGGTTTCGTGCAACAAGATTTGTAAGAGCGATGCCGACTGGGACCTTGTTTCCAAGGCCTATATGCTTGCCAAAGAGGCGCACAAAGGTGTCCTGCGCCGTTCGGGTGAGCCATATATATTCCATCCGATAGCGGTTGCCAAGATTGTGGTTGACGAGATAGGACTCGGCGTGAAGTCGGTGGTTGCCGCCTTGCTGCATGATGTAGTGGAGGATACGCCATATACAGTGGAGGATATAGAGGCACTGTTCAATCCCAAGATAGCTTCCATGGTGGATGGACTTACCAAAATGGCGGGAGTCATAAACCATGAAGAGTCCCAGCAGGCCGAATATTTCAGAAAGGTGTTGCTTACGTTGTCGGACGATGTGAGGGTGATTTTGGTGAAGATAGCCGACCGTCTGCACAATATGCGTACACTCGATTCAATGCCGCGCAACAAGCAGATAAAGATATCGAGCGAAACGCTCTATCTGTTTGCCCCATTGGCATACAGATTGGGACTGTTTGAGATAAAGACCGAGTTGGAGGACCTGAGCTTGAAATTCAGGTTCCCGGAACAGTATTTCGAGATAAAGAAGAAGCTCATAGAGAGCGAGGCTGGGCGAACCCAATTCATAGACAACTTCTGTGCTCCGATAAAAGAACGCCTGCAGGAGTCTGGTATAGAGTTTACTATATCCGGTAGGGTGAAGAGCATCTATTCGATATGGTCGAAGATGCAGAACAAACACATATCCTTTGAGGACATATATGATTTGTTCGCTGTGAGGGTGGTCTTCAAACCGAATCAGCTTATTCCGGAGAAGTCTCAGTGTTGGCATATATATTCGCTCATAACGGATATTTACCGGCCCAAACCCGACAGAATCCGCGATTGGGTGAATTTCCCCAAGGCCAATGGCTACGAGGCACTGCATGCAACGGTTATGGGACCAGGAGGCGTTTGGGTAGAGATTCAGATTCGTTCGGAGCGTATGGATGCAATTGCCGAGAGGGGATTCGCTGCACATTGGAATTACAAACAGTCACATAGTACCGAGGATGAGTTTGACAAGTGGCTGAAAGATGTGCGAAATGCCTTGAACAATCCGGCTGAGGATGCGGTGGAGTTTTTGGACAATGTGAAACTTACACTGTATTCTACGGAGATTGTGGTCTTTACCCCTAAGGGAGAGGCTCGCAAGATGCCATTGGGGGCTACTGCGCTTGATTTTGCATATGAGGTACATACCAATGTGGGCAACAAGGCAATAGGAGCGAAGATAAACCATAAGATAGAGACGATTTTCACACCGCTTTCGAGTGGTGACCAGATACAGATTATTACTTCAGAAAATGCCGTGCCGAGCGTTGATTGGCTGGATCATGTGACTACGGCAAAGGCCAAGCAGGCCATTATAAACTATCTGAAACGTTCGCGGCAGAACAATATCGAGCGAGGAATTGCGATATTTGAGCAGCGTATGCACGAGTTCGGGATTACCCCGAGTGCCAGGCTGTTCCGCAAGGTGTTGCCGGCATATGACTGCTCGAGCAAGGACGAGTTCTACAGCAAGTTGGGGTCGGAGATAATCAACCTCAAGGACGTGGATGTTGTCCTGCGGCAGAATGCCAAGAACAAGATCCTGAAGTTCTGGACATTTGAGTTGACCAATCCTTTCAAAAGCAACAAGGGCAAGAAAGACACGACGATGGTCGTGAAGAGCAATGATGCCATGGAGAAGGATGCGCCCAAGTTTGTCATAGCCGAGTGTTGCAATCCCATACCGGGGGACGACATAACCGGTTTTATGGATACTGCATCAAATACTGTAGTGGTGCATAAATCGTCATGTCAGGAGTTGACGCGTCTGGCCTCTCAACGTGGAGACAAGATCATTTCCAATATCAAATGGGCTAGCTATAAGGCGGAGTCCTATCTGGTTGAAGTGGAGATAAGAGGTATTGACAGGATAGGTGTTGTTACTGATATATCGCAAGTTATATCGATAGAACTGGCAATTAACATGCGCGAGATTCACGTAATGAGTCACGATGGCATTTTTGAAGGCAAAATCAGCGTGTATGTAAAGGATACAGACAAGCTCAATGCTTTGCTTGAGAAACTCGGCGAGGTGAAAGGCGTGGACAAGGTTCAAAGGATAGACAACTAAAAACATTTTGAGATATGGCAGATGGTGGTCGTTTGTTGTTCTTGATATTGATTTTGGTCATTTCGTTAATTCCTTCTTCGAAAAAACGAAAAACCCAAGGTCAACCTATGGATTCTTCCGAAAGTAGGGAGATGGATATGCCGGAATCCTCAAGGCGTGGGGCGAACAATCATACAGACAAAGATGAAATGGGACCGACACAAGGGCGCACGATAGATGATGTACTCAAAGAAGTGTTCCCGGAAGTCCAGCGAAAGGGAATACCCCCACAAGCAACAGAAACGCCTGTTCGGAAGATGTTCGAGGAGGGATTTCCTTCGACCTTAAGACCCCAAGATGCAGGGACTGGCAGTAATTCGGCGGCAATTACATGTGTAAACAGTGGACGAAAAGGCAGGGCTGTTTCCACAGGCAAATTAGACAGTGCTCATAATAAGGCGCACCAAAAAGAAAATGGTGCGAAGTCTGATATAGGCAACATTGGTTCGTGTGATGAAGATATGGCTAGTGGAGGGATTGCAATTGATGATTTTGATATCCGAAAAGCCATAGTGTATTCCGAGATATTGAAACCTAAATACGAAGAGTATTAATCAATTAAAATAATAGATGTATGGCAACAATATTTTCTAAGATTGTCAAAGGAGAAATTCCTTGTTACAAAATAGCAGAGGATGAAAACTATTTTGCATTTCTTGATATAAACCCAGTAGCAAAAGGGCACACATTGGTGATTCCCAAGAAGGAGAGTGATTACATCTTTGATTTGGAAGACAAAGAACTTGGAGGATTGATGTGTTTTGCCAAGAAGGTGGCTGCCTCAATAAAGGCCAATATTGATTGTAAAAGGGTAGCCGTTGTTGTGCTTGGCATGGAGGTTCCTCATGTTCATATTCATTTGATTCCTATTAGTTGTGAGGCAGACGTGGATTTCCGAAAACCCAAATTGCAGCTTACTCAGAATGAGTTCAGTGAGATAGCTGCCAAAATCAGATTGAAACAATAAAGGGTAGGACGACCTCAATGTTTTAGGCCATATTCGAAAGAATATGGCTTTTTTTATTGCCATTCAAGGGCTTCTCATAGGGCTTGAAAATTTGAATTGTTATCAATTAATTTTCCGAAAATCAGACGATTGATTAGGCTTATATCAAGTCTTCGGTTATTGTAAAATTGAAAAAGAATTCAATTTTGCTGGAAAAACAATATTGCCGTGTTTGCATTGATATATTTAAATAATCAAATAATCAGTTATTTATGTATATTTATATTATTTTGTGGTTTATGTGGATTCTATAGGGGGCAATGTGGCGTGTTTAATTAAGCGCAGTTGTATTGGTAAGATGAAATAAGCATTTTGTAGCTTGGTAGCTCATCAGATGGCGATAAGGACTGTTAATAGTGGGAGTGCGTACGAGCGATTGTCATTGTATCTTGGCGCTCAATGCCGTTACAGGGAGTTTTGTTTTTGTGAATTATTTTTTAACTTTGTAAAAACACATATTGTCATGAATACACGTCTGCAAATACTTATGTCTCGTGAAAATCTGTCGGCAAGTAAGCTGGCAAATTTTATAGGAGTACAACCTTCTGCAATATCCCATATATTGTCCGGGCGAAATAAGCCGAGTTACGACTTTATATTAAGATTGGCAACGGCTTTCCCTGCTTATAGTCTGGAGTGGTTGTTGTTAGGAACTGAGCCGATGTTGAAAGCCGAGCATAATGTAAGTGTTTACGGGAGTGAGATAAACGAAATCGCAGCAGCGACTCCAGCTGTTAGTGATGCAGGCGTAACAACAGAGAAGACTACGCCATCCGTTATCAAGTCACTTGAAAATCCGGAACAACGCTTGTTTGAGTTCGAAACTGTGGAGAAGAAGAATGAAAATTCAGTGGAGTCCAAATCTCTTCAAAACTCCATTCAAGTCGAAAAGAATACCGTTCTTAAGGAAGCGATGACAGAAAAGAACAACGAAGCCTCAGAGGAGCCATGTTATGGTGGCATCAATGAGGCTGAAACTGTGAGCAAGCGAAGATGCGATTCAAGGGAGTCAATAGGACGACCACTCTGCAATATTACAAAAGTAATGTTGTTCTATGAGGACAACACCTTTGAATCCTATACCGCACGAAATGCAAAATAGTCTTTCATTACACTTGTAATCATATAGACAAGATATCAATATACTCTGTCTTTGTGCATGAAATTTGAGTTGTTCAAGATTGTTGTTATATTTGTTAGTGGAGAGACCAAATTTAGGAGGCACACCCTTGGTTGGCAGCCTTAATTTGTATTTAGTTAGTGGATTTGTGTATTCCTCCCCCTAGATTTATTATGACAAAAAGTAAGACAATTAACGGCAACATTGAAGCTGTAGCGGAGACGCAGTGTGAAGAAAAGAACACCAATCCCTCCATTGAGATAACGCGCAAATTTGTAAAGAGTTTGCTTTTGGAGCGTGCTGAGGATGCCCACAAAGGTACGTATGGGCATGCATTGTTGGTGTGCGGATCGTATGCCATGCCAGGAGCTGCATTGTTGGCGACAGCTGCTGCCTTGCGCTCAGGATGCGGTTTGGTTACGGCTCATGTTTGTGATGGCGTGCGCATTCCATTGATTGCCAATTATCCGTCAGCGATGTTGAGTCTCGATGAGTCGGAGCGTTGTTTTTCGAGTTTGCCACAAGATTTAAGTAGATATAACGTAGTGGGGATAGGTTGTGGCCTTGGAAGAGCAGAGTGTACAACCGTGGCTGTTGACAAATTGTTGAAAACCTGTAAAGATGTTGAAATTCCGATGGTTATAGATGCCGATGCCATCAATATAATTGCAATGAACAAGCATTTGATGGACTACGTGCCACAAGATTCGATATTGACGCCACATTTGGGGGAATTGAAACGACTGGTGGGCGAATGGCAATCTGCGGAGGAGATGTTGGGTAAGGCTCGAGCTTTGGCTCAGCAACTGAATGCAGTGGTAATCGTGAAAGGACCATCAAGCAGTGTTCTTGCACCGGACGGAAGTCGTTTTGTAAACACTACAGGAAATGCAGGAATGGCCAAAGGCGGTAGTGGTGATGTTCTTACAGGGTTTATTACCGGGTTGCGTGCCCGTGGATATTCGGCTCTGCATGCAGCTATTTTGGGCGTGTGGATTCATGGTCTGGCTGGTGACAAGGCGAGTGTCTGCTATGGGCAGGAGGCGATGAACAGCGCTGATATAATCGATTTTTTGTCGGAAGGTTTTATTGAATTGGAATAAATTTTTTTTACATTTGCATTAAAACTAAATCTTTTAAAACATAGAAGTTATGGCAAACTTGAGGACAATCAAAAAAGATATTGATTATCTGGTAAATGAAATCGTTTATGATTGCTATCTGTCGCTTTGTTTTCATGAGGACAAACATGAGAAGATAGTTGACATAATGCAGGAAACTGTTGATTTCAGAAACAATCTGTTCGAGATGGTGAACAATCCTGCCGACAAGCACAACAAATCGTTGGTGAAGAAGCACTTTGCATATATCAAGGCGCAGATGCAGGAGAAGGCAGACGAGCTTTGCGATAAGCTCAGTGCTGTTTGCCAAGAGAAATAACAACAGAAGTTCTCTATAAAAGACTCCGCCGTCAGCGTCAGGCCTTTGAGAGGGCGATTATTTGGTGAGTCTTTGTGTGGGATTATAACGCAATTCAATAAAAAGCCATCTTTTCACAAGATGGCTTTTGTTATGTATGCTTGGGCGGGTTTTGTGCATGGGGTAAAACGCAGCAACTCACAAGGAAGATAGGTCAATACACACATTCTGACGATGAACCCTTGTGGGTTACAAATGTCAATAACAAAAACTTGCTTGTTGTTGTATGTCTTCTTCGTTGTGGTTTGACAGAACCGTGTGGGGGACTGTCCCATGCGAGATCATCTGAATCGGGCAATGGTAGTTGTCGAACATTTCAGGGGTCAGAGTATTCGTATCGTGTCGATGCATAGTCCGGTTTACACACACAATGCTTTTGACAACACTCGAAATAGTCCCCAGATCGTGCGATACCATTATTATGGCCATCTCTTTGTTTAGTTCCTGTAAAAGCGTATAGAACATTCCTTCAAAGTCATTGTCCACGAAATTGGTCGGTTCGTCAAGAATCAACAGGCGCGGGTGGTTGATAATGGCGCGACATAGCAGGACTCTTTGCAACTCGCCTCCAGACAATTCCGACATTGCCTTATTTGACAAATGTGAAATCTGCATGGTTTGCATTGCTTGACAAATATCACATTGTACTTGTCGTGTGTTGTATTGGTGAAATATGCCATTTGTGGATTGAAGTCCGCTTTGTATCAGCTCCTCTACCTTAATGGGGAAATGGCGGTCGAACTGGTTGTTTTGTGGCATATAACCGATTTGCGTCTTATTCAGTTGATTAAGATATATTATCTCTCCGGTGTAATCGACAAGATGCAAAATCGCTTTTACAAGACTTGATTTGCCGCCTCCATTTGGACCAATAATTCCCACAAAATCATTATTGTAGAAATCTATATTGACATTTTTCAATGCGACATTATTGCCGTATTGGACTGAGAGATTCTTTATGGATAAGATCTTGTTCATATCTGGTTTCGTGTCTGTTTTTATTCCGTAATTACATTTGTAACAAACAGCAGTTCTTGAAGTACATTCTCTGAGAGCGGGTTTATTTCCACTATATCTGCATTCATGTCTTTGGCAATTGATGTTGCTGTGGCCGTGGGGAATTCATTTTGAATCATTATGTGTTTTACCCCTTGCTGTTTCGCTTCATTAATCGCAGAAGATAACGTGTTCGCCGAAGGTTCTTTCCCTTCGTATTCTACTGATATTTGCTCTAATGAAAATTCTCTTGCAAAATACGACAATGCTGGATGGTAAACCATGAATGCTTTGGTAGCAGATGTGGTAAGTTTATTGGCAATATCTGTGTGTAATGCCTTTATGTCATCAAGAAGCAATTCGGCATTTTGTTGATATTTTACAGAATCTGGGTAGTGCCTCATTAATGCATTCAATGCATTTTGTGTAATGACGCTCAGTTCTGCGGGTGCCAACCAGATATGCGGATCTGCGCCTAAATAAGAATGGGGGTGAATATGGTGTTTGTCTGCAATAAGGTCAATATGCTCGCTGAGGTTGATTACGTGGTTGTTGCGGTCTTTGTTTTCCAATATATTGTGCTCTATTTCGAAAAGCCCGGTCACAAAGATCAAGTCCGATTGCTCTATATGTTCTGATTGTAAGGGATTTATGGTATATGTTTCGGGGCTTGTTCCATTGGGAACGATTGTGTTTATATCAAAATCGTCACCGGAAATTCGTTCTACAATGTATTTCAATGGGGGAATAGATACCGTAATCTGGGGTCTGGTAGTGTCCAATGTCTCTTTTTTTTGACCTTTGTGGGCGCACGAATAGCAACCTAAGAGTAGTGAAAGCAGTAGTATAGTCGTGTTTTTCACAATTTATATTTATAATTTATAAATAGTATTATATGCTCAGAAAACTCTGTTTTTTACCGTGCAGAGATAAGTTGATTCCGTAAGTTCTGTCGCATCGTTTTGCAAAACTACTATAATTTAATCTTTTTTTCAACTGTTCGGGTTTGGATTGTTTGTTTGGTGATGGACAAAGTAAATGCAGAGGATTCGAGCACGGATACCTCAAACGAACGAGAACATAAAAAGACAGTAGTTCACCCCTATTTTACAATATTGCATCTTGCAATAAATTTCTATTATGTTAAGTTGATAGTGTGATACTGCAATATAAGGCATCCCCTGTTTGGTCTGTGCGTGTGAATTTTGCAAGCCTGCTCATTCCTAAGTGCGTGGTGATTTATTGTAGTTGTTGAAGATACAGTGACTTGTGTATTCTTGTATATATGATGATGTTCAGAAGAAATCACTGTGTTTCACAAGATACATGTTGCAAAGGCATTACTGTTGTTGAGTAGTTTGCAGTTCTTACCGGTACAGGCTCAGCGTACGGAGACATTGCTGGCCGAGGATTGGAACTTCAGCCGCGACAAGGTGGAATGGCAGATGGCAGACTGTACGTGTGCCACATGATTGGGCTATATCAGGGCCATTTGACAAGAAATGGGACTTGCAGATGGTGCAAGTGGAGGAAGATGGGGAGACTGGCTTAAAGGAGAATACCGGTCGGACTGGCGCATTGCCGTGGCTTGCAGAGGACCGCACACATTTCGGTATGTGGTGCATTATGTCTTCGCCTCTACTGATCGGTTGTGATATGACGGAACTGCAGGGCGAGACACTCGACCTGCTTCGCAACCGTGAACTCAACAACTGTAAATTAAGAAAATATCTGGCTATAGGCAGGGTCAAAGTAATTCGAGTAGGAGGAAAACGAAGTGGTTTTTCCTCCTACATTTGTAGTTGCTGACCTCAACACCACACCGTACGTGCAGTCGCGCATACACATAACGAACATTAGATTTTACTATTTAATTAGCTTGTATACCGTTGCTGTGCGGCAGACGGAATAGACTTTCATGTAATTCTGTGTCTTGCCGTCAGGGCCTTTCATGGGGAACGAGAAATGTTTGATAGTTTCGTCATCCCTACCCTGTCCGCCGAAACGCTCCTCGTCGGTGGATAATATTATGCGGTATTTGCCAGCCTGTGGTACCGGCAGAATGTAGTCCGGGATACTTCTTGATGGATGCCAGTTGAATACGAACAGAATGTCTGAGTGGTTGAAAACCATCACTTTGTTGTCGGTATCCATGGAGAGATTGTAGGCATACCCCTGCCCCATTATGTTGTATTTGTCGACAAATTTCAACATCTGCTTGTCGAACTCGTTCAACTTGGCATATCTCAACAGTCCGTTGTCTGCCAATGACCATTGGCGGCGCGCATGGGCATAACTCCAGCCGTTGCCTTCCCGCGGGAAGTCAATCCATTCGGGATGTCCGAACTCATTGCCCATAAAATTGAGATAGGCCTGTCCGCCAAGTGATATGGTTATTAGGCGAATCATCTTGTGCAGCGCCATTCCGCGGTCTATTACAAGACTCTTGCTTTCATCGTTCATGGAAGTGTACATCTCTTTGTCCATCAGACGGAAAGCTATAGTTTTGTCCCCTACCATGGCCTGGTCGTGCGATTCGCAATATGCCACAGTCTTGACATTGGGCAGACGATTGGTCATAATGTTCCATATATCCCAAATGTTCCAATTTTCGTCGTGAATATCCTTTAGCATCTTGATCCAGAAATCCGGTATGGCCATCGACAAACGGAAGTCGAAACCGACACCTCCGTCCTCTATCGGGAAACACATGCCGGGCATTCCGCTCACATCTTCGGCAATGGTTACAGCCGAGGGATGGAACTCGTGTATGAGTTTATTGGCCAAGGTGAGATAGGTGAGTGCATCGCGGTTGACATCCTCATTGAAGAATTTTTCGCGTGAATCGAAGTCTGTGTAGCCGTGGTGATGGTAAATCATGGATGTTACGCCATCGAAACGGTAGCCGTCGAAATGGAACTCGTCGAGCCAATACTTGACATTCGAGAGCAGGAAATGCTCCACTTCACGCTTGCCGTAGTCGAAGAGCTTGGAGTCCCAATATTTCTGATAACCGGCCTCACCCGGAAGCGAATAGCAGTGGTCGGTGCCGTCTATTTCATTCAAGCCCTCGTTGATGTTCTTCACATAGTGTGCCTGCACCAAGTCCATGATTACGGCGATATTCATATCATGGGCTTTGAAAACAAGCTCTTTGAGCTCCTCGGGCGTGCCGAAGCGCGATGAAGGCGCATAAAAGCTCGACACATGGTATCCATAGCTGCCATAATAGGGATGCTCGGCAATGCCCATCACCTGAATAGCATTGTATCCCTGTTCCTTTATGCGAGGTAGAATATTGTCGGCAAATTCCTTGAATGTCCCTACTCCCTCTTTTTCCTGGGCCATACCTATGTGGCATTCGTAGATATAAAGGCTTTTCAGATTCTTTATGTCAAAGCCGTCGTTTTGCCATGAAAACTTCTGGGGCGGATTCCAGAACTGGGCGGTGAAGTCTTTTGTTTCATCGTTCTGCACAACCCGTGACGCATAGGCGGGAATGCGTTCGTGACACCCGTTGTCACCATAGACCAACATCTTGTACAGCGAGCCGTGTTGAAGATTGAACTCCTTGTCGTACAAAAAGATGCTCCATACTCCTTTGTCATCCTTGAACAGAGGGAGGCTTTTGCGATCCCAATCATTGAAATCACCGAACAGAAACACTTTATGGGCTTCCGGCAGCCACTCTCTGAACCACCAGCCACTGTTCTGTTCATCGCGCTGGAATCCGAAATAACGGTAACCATTGGCATAATCGATAATGGAACCGCTCGCCTCTTCTATATCACGGAGTTTTTCCGTATACAGCCGATGGCGATATTCTATCTCCTGTTCCACTGGTTCGAGCCACGAATCGCGCTCTATTATTTTCAAACGATTGGCCATAATATGGACTGTTCTTTGGTGCGACAAAAAGACACTTTAGGGCACATCAATGCCTCTGTTTTTTGCCGGCTTGTTTTACAAATTTACCCGTTTTTATATATATTTGCAAAACTGCGAATGAAAAAAATTCACTAACTAAAAAATTACAGATAATGTTTAAAGGTCATCCCAAAGGATTGTATGCCCTTGCGCTTGCCAATACCGGCGAGCGTTTCGGCTATTACACGATGCTTGCGATTTTCATTCTGTTCATGCAGGCCAAGTTCGGTTTCAGCGAAGCCGTAACTTCCAATGTATATGGCGGATTTTTGGCATGCGTCTATTTCTTGCCGTTGATAGGCGGTATTTTGGCCGACAAATTCGGTTACGGCAAAATGGTCGTATGCGGCGTTGTGGTCATGTTTCTCGGTTATTTGTTTATGGCGATCCCGAGCGGAACAACCATGACTGCCAAACTGATCATGTTCGGTTCGTTGTTCCTCATCGCATTAGGTACAGGTCTGTTCAAGGGCAACCTGCAGGTACTTGTCGGTAACCTTTACGACGATCCGAGGTATTCAGCCCAACGCGACAACGGATTCAGCATATTCTACATGGCAATCAATGTGGGTGCCCTTTTCGCTCCCACTGCAGCCGAGAAGATTACGCAGTGGATTATGACCAAGGCCGGCTTGTTCTATAATGCCGGTATACCCTCGTTGTCGCATCAGTTGCTGAACGGTACGATTACTGCCGACGGTACGGCTCGCCTTACCGAGCTGGCCAATGCAATGCCGGCATTTGTTTCCAATTGCGCTGGAGACCTCACAGAGTTTGCAAACTATTATATTGCCCAGCTCTCCACCTCATACCACTATGCGTTTGCCGTGGCATGTTTCTCGCTGATACTCTCAATGGCAATATACTTCGGTTTCCGCAAAACATTCAAGGCTGCCGATTACAATACCAAGCAGAAAGAGGCCCTCAATGGTGCTCCTGTTGTGGAGCTCACGCCCGCACAGACCCGCGAGCGCATCACTGCCCTGTTGTTGGTCTTCTTTGTGGTAATATTCTTCTGGATGTCCTTCCATCAGAATGGACTGACACTCACTTTCTTCGCACGCGACTATACGGCCAGCTCGGCCGAGGGGCTGACCCGTATCGGATTCGATGTGTGGAATCTTGCCATTTTGGCCGTAGCGGTTTATGCGCTCTTCGCTGTGTTCCAGTCTGACACCAAGAAAGGCAAGGGAATTGCAGGCGGTGTTCTGGCATTGGCAATCATCGGTTTGGTTGTCAAATACCTCTCCATGGATGAAAGTGTGCCAGTATTGCCTCAGATATTCCAGCAGTTCAATCCCTTCTTTGTGGTTGCACTGACTCCGGTATCATTGGCTGTGTTCGGAGCTTTGGCTGCTAAAAAGAAAGAACCTTCTGCTCCCCGTAAAATCGGTTACGGTATGTTGGTGGCTGCATTGGGTTACTGCATAATGGTGGTTGTTTCATTGAAGTTGGCATCTCCTGCCGAGCTGAAAAGCGTTGGCGGTGTAAGCCCCGATTTGGTGTCACCCAACTGGTTGATATCCACTTATCTGGTACTTACTTTCGCTGAGTTGCTTCTGAGCCCGATGGGAATCTCTTTCGTGTCGAAAGTGGCACCTCCCAAATACAAGGGAGCCATGATGGGATGTTGGTTTGCCGCAACTGCCATTGGTAATTATCTTTCGTCATTTGCCGGTAAAATATGGGGCAGCACCCTACCCTTGTGGTGTGTGTGGGGCTTGCTTATATTGGTTTGCCTGATTTCGGCGGTGTTCATATTCTCCATAATGAAACGTCTGGAGAAGGCCACTTCGGAATGCTAAAGTCCCAATAGTAATCTAAACCAAAAGAGGCGGGGCTTTAGCCCCGCCTCTTTTGGTTTAGATTACTAACTCCCGACAAACTTAATATAGAGTACAGGGCAACCCTCGATGCTCTTAATAAAGCCAAGGAATATAGGAGACAACATCCTGCAAAGGGTAATATTAGGGGCTCTTTTAATATTACACAGAATGCTAGCGGTAGATTGGGAGCATTGGATGCAAAGGCAGAGGCAGACTATAGGGAAGCTAAAAGGGTTTTGAGGGACAATAAAGCTTCTGAAGAGGAAAAGAGAGCTGCGACACAGACAATTAAAGAGATATATGACAGGAAGAAAAATGAGTTGGATACTGTCTTTTCTGAGGTTGCATCTCTGGCAGGAGTGGAATTTACTATAATAGATGCAGGAGGCTCTTGGCTTGGAGGTGAGGAGTATTCATTCAAGGTGCAAATTACTGCAAAGACTCAAGAGGACTATGATAAGGCAATTGAGTCTATAAGTGTTATAGCAGAGGAGGCAAGACAAGATGCTTTTGTAGAAAATCTTGGTACTGTAGATGAAAGCCAAACTACAGATATTGGGTTCTTGAAGCAACAGTACACACCTTCTTTTACTATACCCTTCTCCCACAAGCTAAATCAAGAGGAAATGGCTGTTGTTCAAGCTGCCTTTTCAGAAGCCTCTACAGATGAGCTTCCGCTTGATGCAACCATAACTGGGGATGAGATTTCATTTGCATTGCCTGTTTGGGCAATAGGCTTGTCTCAGGATGAAATAGACAAACTTCCAGACAATCCAGAAGAACTTACTGAGGAGCAAAAGAAGTTTGTAGAAGAGCAATATAAAAAATATGAAGACTTTGGAAATAATTGGATAAACAAATTAAAAACTATATTTGAAGATGGAAAAAATGGACCGTATAAAGACATTCTGGGAAAAGAGTGTAGACGAACTTATGAGCAGTCTAGGTTTCACACTGCAGACTCCACAGAAGGAAACGAAAGAACCTACAACAATTTCAGGAACAATTACT
>CAVHXY010000004.1:0-137128 GCA_963640325.1 Tidjanibacter sp. | reverse complement strand
ACTTATGGGAATGTACCAGTATTACATTCCTCTGAGGGGATTTGACGAGACGACAAGCCGTGATGTGTATGCCTACTTCTCGCAGGGAATGGGCGAGGTCAATTCGCCCATAAAGACAGCGCACGGACGAACATCGAAGGCGGACGACCCGATAGCCTACATGCAGGCAATGGCAGAGACCGCCATAATGCAGGGCAACCGCAACCGTCTGGTGAAACAGCGTTTCCTGAACTTTGCACTCAACCACCCGAGCGACCTTGTAAGCGTGAACGAACTGTGGCTGGAGTATGACGAAAAGGAAGACGTGTGGAAGCCCGTTCTGCCCGAAGGAATCAAGGAGACCGACACCGCCGAGGAAGTGGAGCAGAAGATGCAGGACTTCGAGGAGCGCATGGAAGCCCTGAAGAAACAGAACCCCGACAAGTACAGGAAGGGGAAGGAGGCGCAGGGCATACCCTACAGGACGGAGAACAAGGAAGACCTGCACCAACACCAAGTGATAGTGAAGCGTGGCGGACGTGATTATGTCATTACCGTGAACGGCAACCCGAGACTGGCGCAGGCATTGAACGGACTGACCAATCCCGACAACGACATATCGGGAAAGATAGGCGAGGCGATATTCAACAGTGCGGCATGGCTGAACAGGCAACTGAGCGCATTCTACACTACCCGAAACCCGAACTTCGTTGCGTCGAACTTCCTGCGCGACATGCTCTTCTCGAACACGATGGTGCATGTCAAGGAGGGAGCCAACTATGCAAGAAGGTATCACCTGAACTACATGATGGCGAACCCCGCACAGATGAAGTCACTCTTCAGGAAACTCCGCAACGGCACGCTCGACGAGACGAAGCCGACAGAGAAGATGTTCATGCAGTTCATCGCCAACGGCGGGGAGACCGGTTATGTCAATATCAGGGATATCGAAAACCGCAAGACCCAAATCAACCGTGAGATGCAGATGGCAAACGGTAAGCTGCCTGCGGCAAGGGCATGGGAACTGCTGACGGAACGCTTTGACGAGGTGAACAGGGCAGTGGAGAACAGCGCCCGCTTTGCAGCCTTCATGACATCCATTGAGATGGGGCGCAGTGTAGACCGTGCGATATATGACGCAAAGGAGATATCCGTGAACTTCAACAAGAAGGGCGCAGGGGGTACATTCTTCCGTGCGAACGGACAGAACTTCTTGGGCAGTGCGGCTTCATTCCTCTCGGGAGCAGGACGTCTGTTCTACGTATTCTGGAATGCAGCAGTGCAGGGAGCCACCAACTTCGGCAGACAGTTCAGGCGCAAGCCCGCAAAGGCGATTGTTGCACTGGAGGCACTGTTTGTATTGGGACTCGTGAAGGCATGGATGGCAAGCAGCGGGGACGGTGACGACGAGGACGAGAACTCGTACTACAACCAACCCGACTATCTGCGTCGCAGCAACATCCTCTTCCGTGCAGGAGACTATTGGGTTTCCATACCTCTGCCGGTAGAGTACAGGGCAATATATGGATTGGGCGAACTTGCCTATTCGGTTGTCAGCGGAAAGGAGCGGATGAACCCGGGCGACCTTGCAATGGAGATTGCAGGGCAGATGTCACAGGTTCTTCCCCTGGACTTCCTTGAAGGAGGCGGCGGTCTGAACGCCCTCGTTCCGAGTTCCGTGAAACCTTTGTGGGAAGCATACAGCAATGTCTCGTGGACGGGAGTGCCTCTCTACAAGGATACGGAATACAACAAGAATCTGCCCGAGTGGGCGAAGGCCTACAAGAGCACGAACAAGTCTCTCGTGGCACTGAGCAAGACACTGAACGAGGCATCGGGTGGAGACGACTACACAAAGGGAACGGTGGACATCAATCCCGCCGTTGTGGAGCATGTCCTTGAAGGCTACTTCGGAGGAGTGTTTGCGACCTTGGACCAGTTGGGCAAGACAGCCACGACTGCCGTCGGGAAGCGTGATTTCGAGCCGAGGAATGTCCTTATTCTGAACAGAGTGCTCAAGGCAGGCGACGAACGCACGGCATACAGGGCAGTGAACGAGGAGTACTTCAAGCTCTATGACGAGCACGAGGCTTTGAGGTCAAGGCTGCGCAACTACATAAACGACACGAATACGGGAGTGTTCGACTATGCCGAGAAGATAGACTTCCTCTACAACTCGCCCGAATATGAACGCTACCTGATATTCGAGACCTACAAGGGGGAAATCGACTATCTGAACAAGGCGCTGAAGACAGCAACCAATGAGGAGGAGTACAAGGACATCGAGGAGCAGTTGAACGAAGCCAAGAAGGCGGTGGTTGACGAATCGAGAGAAGTGAAACGTAAATAGATAAACAAGAATGGCTGTCCGGAGAGTTAAATTCGCTCTCCGGGTAACCATATATAAAAACAATGGGATATGCACAAAAACAGAGGTAAAGGACAATTGATGCCGATGAGCAGGATTGCGCCGAAGCACCGTGAGGACTCGGCAGCCATTGACACCGTGAGCGCGTCGAAGACATTCGGTGACCGCAGGGCATTCGACATCCTCATGGAGGCGCAGTACTACTGGAACCAGATGGATTTGTTCCGCCGTGAAAGGGAACGCAGCAAGCGCTACACCTACGGTTCGCAATGGAACGACATTATCTGCGTGGACGGCAAGGCCATGACAGAGGAAGAGTATATCAAGAGCCAGGGCAACGTGCCGCTGAAGAACAATCTCATCCGCCGCCTTGTGCGCAATGTAGTGGGCGTGTACAGAAGCCAGAACAAGGAACCGACCTGTGTGGCTCGGGACAGGGACGAGCAGAAACTCGGCGAGACCATGAGCACCATACTGCAATGCAACATGCAGCTCAACCGCATCTCGGAGGTGTATGCGAGAATGATGGAGGAGTTCCTTATCAGCGGATTCATCGCATGCCGAAAGTCCTACGGTTGGCGCAACGGCAGGGAAGATTGCTGGACGGACTATGTGCAACCCAACAATTTCTTTATCGACAACAATATGCGTGACTTCCGAGGGTGGGATGTCTCCATGTTGGGAGAGGTACACGACATCTCCTTCGGGCAGCTGTGCGAGCAGTTTGCATCTTCACCCCAAGAGTATCAGAAACTCCGTGACATCTACAAGTGGGCTTCACGCAAGGACTACATTGCAACCTATGCGGAGCGGTTCGGCTACAGCCGTCTGGAGAACTATGACTTCCTTTTCACGAGCGAGCCGGGCAGATGCAGGGTGATTGAGATTTGGCGCAAGGAGCAGAAGCCCCGCTACCGTTGTCATGACTATCAGAACGGCGACGTGTTCAAGATAGACGAGGAGGACTACATGAACGTGGTGGTTGCCGAGAACGAGAAAAGGCTGGAGATGGCCCAGTCGGTAGGCATGCCCCAAGAGGAGGTGCCGCTCATCAAGGCAACGTGGTTTGTGGATGACTACTGGTATTTCTACTATCTTACCCCGTTCGGTGACATATTGAAGGAAGGGGAGACACCATACGACCATGACAGTCACCCCTATGTCTTCAAGGCATACCCCTTCATTGACGGGGAAATCCACTCCTTCGTGGCAGATGTCATAGACCAGCAGAGATACACCAACCGCCTGATAACCCTCTACGACTGGATAATGAGGGCGAGCGCCAAGGGTGTGCTGATGATACCCGAAGACTGCCTGCCGGACGGAACGAGCGTGGATGACATTGCCGACAGTTGGGCGGAGTTCAACGGAGTTCCGGCAATTGGTATAAAGGCCGATAAATTCAAAGCCCAGATAGGTTATAATGTACAGCGTATTGTGTACTCCGATTACGATGTCAGTATAGGAGCCAATGCCGTGCAACTGAAAGTCGGTGTAATGTTTTGAGACAAATTGACATATAAAAGTGAGAGCCTGATTCCAATCGGAATCAGGCTCTCTTGCTGTGGTACCACCAGGAATCGAACCGGGGACACAAGGATTTTCAGTCCTTTGCTCTACCAACTGAGCTATGGCACCATCGTTTTGCGGTGCAAAGATAGGAAGATTTATTTATTCTGCAAACAAGCGGCTTTTTTTTCTTCAAAAAAAATCGAGAAACGGTGTCTCCATGCGTGGTGCCGCTACCCCGGACGGTTGTGCAGACTCTCGGCAACGGACTTCATGACGCAGCCTTCATTCCTGTTTGTTTATGCATTGGCCGTAAGGCATTGCTCTATGGGGCTCCACATGCCCCAGATGAGGTACAAAATGCTGTCAGAATGCACCAGAGGTGCATTCTGGAGCGTAAAAAATAAAACAAATTTGGTTGCATCTGCAGTAAAATTTATATATTTGCCGAATAAAACGATTACGGCTAATCTCTTTTGTGAGGTATGAAAATAGCGATATCCCAAAACAATTACCGGATTGGCGATTTCGACGGCAACAAGACCAAGATTGTCAATGCCATCAGAAAGGCCAAGGATAGCGGGGCAGACCTCGTGGTATTTGCCGAGTACGCAATAAGCGGAACTCCGGCCTGCGATTTTCTGGGTCGTGCATCCTTTCTGAATGCATGCGAAGAGTCTCTGGACGAGATCGCTGCGGAGAGTGACGGCATCTCGGTGCTGGTGGGATTGCCCATGCAGCAGGAGGGAGTCACTGTCAGTGCGGCGGCATTCATACAGAACGGACAGATAGTGAATTATATCACCAAGAAAAATGTCGATTTTGGCGAAGAGCGTGCCTATATCTCTTCCGGCCTTGGCAGCGAATATGTCACGGTGGCCGGGCAGAAGGTGGCGGTTGCCTTGGGGCATGATGTCTTTGATGACGAGGAGTATTTCGCATACTCCGACACGCTGGTTGTCATGTGTGCCGACCCGTTCTTCCGCCGCCGGATTTCGTGGCGGTATGACATGCTGAAACGTAAAGCGTTTACCAATAGCCGGAACATGATTCTCGTGAACCAGGTGGGAGCCAATACCGATGTTGTCTATGACGGTTCGTCGGCCATATTTGACAAGCGTGGTGAGGCGGTGATGTTGCTGGATAGTTTCGATGAGGACTATGCGGAGCTGGAGCTTGATGCCGACAACAAACCGTTGGCTGTGCCCGAAAGCAACAAGACCGTGAACCATTTCAAGGCTATCAAATTGTGTCTGAGGGATTTCTTCTCCAAGAACGGATATAGGAAAGCCGCTTTGGTGCTGACCGGAGGCGTAGATTCGGCTGTGGTGGCAGCAATGGCTGTCGAGGCTTTGGGCAGACGCAATGTAATGGCATTGCTGTTGCCTACGGGCTTTTCCAAATTCCACCTTTACGAAGATGCCAAATCGGTTGCTACCAAATTGGGAATCAGATATTTCGATGTTGATATAGACGATGCTTTCTCACGTATGCGTGAGAAGGCCCAAAGATACAGCACGGAGGTTTCGGTGGAGGCGAGCGAGAATCTGCAGGCACGTATGGCAGGATGTACGTTGATGGGACTCTTGGACTGCACGGGAGCTATTCCTCTCAATACGTGCAACAAGACAGAGATAGCCATAGGCGACGGTACCATGTACGGCAACTATATAGGTTACTTGAGTGTGTTGGGTGACATGTACAAGCATGATGTCTATGCACTGGCGCGCTATATCAACCGTGATGAAGAGGTAATACCTAACCGCATACTTGCACGAATTCCCTCGGCAGAGTTGAAACCGGCTGTCTTCAATAGGCCCAAACAGTTGCCGTCGTATGACATGCTCGATGCGGTGCTGTACCGCATATTGGAGGAGCGTCAGGGCAAGGAGGAGATACTCAATGCCGGCTTTGATGCCGACATGGTGGACGATACGCTGGAGATGTTGGCGGCAAGCCGTACGGCAAGGTACCAGTTCTGCCCCATATTGAAGCTGTCAGCCTCTCCGTTCAACAAGACAGGCAATCTTTACCCTATAACAGCCGACTGCGGTTTTTCAAAATAGAGTATGAGCACATCCATTCAACATAAAGGAATAGTTGTCGCCGTTTCTGGCAGCCGCATCGATGTGAAGATGACGGTGGAGGGCGCATGCTCGTCGTGCAGGGTGAAGAACATCTGCGGCATGGGCGAGAGCGAGGAGCGTGTCGTGACGGTGAATGACGCCGTGATGGGCGAAGTGTGCCGAGTGGGAGACGAGGTAGTGGTATCCATTACGGACGGAATGGGAATGAAGGCGGTTGTGTACTCTTACATACTGCCTTTTTTCGTTATGGTGGCCGTGATGATAACATTGGCTCTGGTACAGTCCAACGAACTCGTTACGGGACTGTCGACACTTGGGGCATGTGCTTTATATTATATAGGTCTCTATATTTTCAGGGACAGGATAGAGAAAGAGATAGAATTCAAGATAGATAAATTGACAGAGTAAAAAGATGGGAGTACTTGGTTATACAATATTGACGCTCGTGGCGTTGGGAATTATTTCTGCAGCGGTGCTGTATTTTGTTGCGAGCAAATTCAAGGTCGAGGAGGATCCTCGCATAGACGATGTGGAGAAGATGTTGCCGGGAGCCAACTGCGGCGGTTGCGGTTTTGCCGGATGCCGTGCCATGTCGGAGGCACTTGTGACACGGGAAGACATCTCTTCGCTGTTCTGTCCCGTTGGTGGCGGCAATACCATGAAACAGATTTCGGAGTATTTGGGCAAGGTCGCAGCCGAGCGTCAACCCATGATTGCTGTGGTGAGATGCAACGGAACATGCGAGAACCGTCCGCGCACCAATATTTTTGACGGAGCACATTCGTGTGCCGTGGAGGCCGGTCTGTATGCCGGCGAGACCGGATGCTCGTTCGGCTGTCTTGGCAACGGCGACTGTGTGGCTGCCTGCGAATTCGGTGCCCTCTCCATGAATCCCGAAACGGGTCTGCCCGAGGTCGATTACGACAAGTGTACGGCTTGCGGCAAGTGTGTGGCCGCTTGTCCCAAGGGTATCATAGAGTTGAGGAAAAAGTGGCCCAAGAACAGAATGGTCTACGTTTCATGTGTCAATAAGGACAAGGGTGCAGTAGCCCGCAAGAGTTGTACGGCGGCCTGCATCGGTTGCATGAAGTGTATGAAGGCCTGCGAGTTCGGTGCGATAGAAAATGTCGGCAATCTGGCATATATCGCCTCCGACAAGTGTAAACTGTGCCGCAAGTGCGTGGAGCAGTGCCCTACTGGTGCCATAAGGACATACGGTTTCCCTGCACCCAAACCGGTGCAGGCGACATCGGCCACACCGGAAGCTGCAGCAACTCCTGCGAAAGAGAGTGCCGAGTAGGAGAGAGAGCTTGAAGAAGTGAGAGATTAGACAGAAAATAATACATAAGCAAGATGTTAAAAACATTCCCGATCGGCGGTGTGCATCCGCCGGGCAATAAAATAAGTGCCGCAAAAGCGATAGAGCGTTTCCCCGTTCCGGAGAGCGTGGTGATTCCTTTGGCACAACATATCGGTGCGCCAGCCGTAAGTTGCGTGGCGAAAGGTGACAAGGTGTTGGCCGGTCAGATTATAGCCAAGGCCAACGGCTTTGTGTCGAGCAACATTCACTCGTCGGTGTCAGGTACGGTCAAGTCGGTCGATACTTTTGTGGATGCCCAGGGGCTGAGCAAGCAGGCGGTGACCATAACTGTCGAGGGTGACGAGTGGGCCGAAGGAATAGACTTGAGCGACACTCTTGTGGAGGAGTGCAATCTCGAACCCAAAACCATCATCGAGAAGATATCCGCTGCCGGCATTGTCGGTATGGGCGGTGCCACATTCCCCACTCAGGTAAAGTTGTCGGTTCCTGCCGGAAGCAAGGCCGAATGCCTGATAATAAACGGTGTGGAGTGCGAGCCGTTTCTCACTGCCGACCATCGTCTCATGCTCGAAAAGGGCGCTGAGGTGCTCGTGGGTGCGAAAATTATTGCCAAGGCATTGGGCGTGACGAAGATATATGTAGGAATAGAGAACAACAAACCCGATGCGATAGACAGTTTGAAACGCCTTGCACCGAAATACGGTGCCGAAATAGTTCCGCTTAAGGTGCAGTATCCGCAAGGAGGCGAGAAACAGCTCATTGCTGCCGTTACAGGCCGCCAGGTACCCAGCAAGGGATTGCCCATTGCTGTGGGGGCTGTGGTGCAGAATGCCGGAACGGCATTTGCCGTGTATGAAGCCGTGCAGAAGAACAAGCCTTTGGTGGAGAGGGTCGTGACTGTAACGGGCAAATCGCTCAAGGACCCCAAGAATCTTCTGGTACGGATCGGTACTCCCATAAGCAGTCTGTTGGCATACTGTGGGGGAGAGGAAATCGAAGGCGATGTGAAGGTGATAGGCGGTGGCCCGATGATGGGACGTGCCATGTCGAACATCGAGGCACCCGTACAGAAAGGGTCATCGGGTATTTTGGTGCTGGCAGAATCGGAGACCAAGCGTGGTGAGGAGTCGGACTGCATAAGGTGTGCAAAGTGCGTGGCTGCCTGCCCCATGGGTCTTGAACCCTATATGCTGGGCAAACTTGCCAAAAAGAAACTTTACGACATGGCCGAGGAGTACTATATATACGACTGCATTGAGTGCGGTTGCTGTACATTCTCGTGTCCGGCCAACATCCCGTTGCTTGACTGGATCCACATAGGCAAGGCCGATGTCATGAAGATTATGAAAGCGCGTTCGATGAAATAAAAACAAGATTATCATAATGAAGAACAGATTGATTGTATCGCCCGCACCGCATCTGCACAATAAGGCCAATTCGACGGCCAATATGATGTATAATGTTGTGTTGGCATTGATTCCCGCGCTGTTGGTGTCAAGCGTGATATACGGATGGCGCGTGCTTTTTGTGGCATTGTTCTCTGTGGCATGCTGCATGGTTTTCGAGTGGGCAATCGGCAAGTATCTGCTGAACAATGCGAAATGTACCGTCATTGACGGCTCGGCCGCAGTTACGGGCTTGCTGTTGGCATTCAACCTTCCGGTGAACATTCCCCTGTGGATGGTAGCTGTCGGTGCATTGGTGGCGATAGGCATTGCCAAGATGACCTTCGGAGGACTGGGCAAGAACCCGTTCAATCCTGCATTGGTGGGACGTGTGTTCCTGCTGATTGCATTCCCGGTGGCAATGACCACTTTCCCCGATGTGATAGAGAGTCAGACAACGGATGCCCTGTCGGGTGCAACTCCGCTTGCCATGGCCAAGATGGCTGTGAAGGGCGATGTTTCCGTGCAGGAGGTTATGAGCCGTATCGACATGCAGAGTATGCTGTTGGGCGTCAAGAGCGGTTCGATGGGTGAGATTTCGGCCTTGGCACTGCTTGTAGGCTTCGCATGGCTGCTCTACAAGAAGGTCATCAGATGGCATGTTCCGGTTGTGATTCTGGCCACTATGTTCGTCTTCGGCGGTGTGGCATGGCTCTCCGATCCGACGATGTATGTCAATCCCTTGTATCATGTACTTAGCGGAGGCGCAGTGCTCGGTGCCGTATTTATGGCAACCGATTATGTGACATCCCCCATGACGGTCAAGGGAAGTGTGATATATGCGGTGGGAATAGGCTGCATCACGATGCTTATACGTATGTGGGGCGCATATCCAGAGGGTATGTCTTTCGCCATACTGATCATGAATGCATTTGTTCCTTTGATTGACAAATATATCCGTCCGAAACGCTTCGGCGCTGTGGCAACCAAATAAAGAGAGGAGGACAGTATGAAGAGTTCGTTGAAGAATATGATAGTGGTGCTCGCGACGATATGTCTTGTGACATCGGCGGTGCTGGGCATGGTTTTCAAGCTCACCGAGGAACCCATCAAACAGGCAGAGAGGAACAATCTGGTTGCGGCCCTGTCGGCCGTGTTGCCGGAGTTCGACAATGATCCGCTTGAGACACAGCAGAGCGTCGTGGTGAATGACGGCGAGGAGTCTACCACAACAGTCTATACCGCCCAGATGGGCAGCGAGGTCGCAGGTTATGCGATAACCTCTTCGTCACTCGGTTTCGGTGGCGAAATACAGCTCATGACCGGTTTTGATGCTGCCGGCAAGATATTGAACATAAGCGTTCTGAGTATGTCGGAAACACCGGGGTTGGGCGCGAACATGACCAATGAGGACAATGTGCTTCTTGAAAGTTTCCGTAACAAGGATGCGGCAAACCTCAATATGACCGTCAAGAAAGACGGTGGCGACGTGGATGCCTTGACTGCCTCCACAATTTCGTCGAGGGCATATGCAAAGGCTGTCAGAAGAGCATACGAGGCATACCTTAAAATAAGCGGAAACGTTGCAGTGTCAACTGCAGTTAATGCGCCTGCGGAGGGCGAAGGAGGTGAAAATGAGTAATCTGAAAATATTGTTGAACGGAATAGTAAAGAACAATCCCGTATTCGTTCTTGTGTTGGGCATGTGTCCCACTCTGGCCACAACCACTTCGGCCATAAACGGTATGGGTATGGGGGCGGCTACGATGTTTGTGCTGATATGCTCCAACATTGCCATCTCGCTTCTCAAGAACGTGATTCCCGACAAGGTGCGTATCCCGTGTTTCATCGTGGTGATAGCCTCGTTCGTGACTGTAGTGCAGCTCATCATGCAGGCATATACCCCCGCTCTGTACAACACTTTGGGTGTCTATATTCCGCTTATCGTTGTCAACTGCATCATTCTCGGACGTGCCGAGGCTTTCGCCTCCAAGAACGGAGTGCTTAGTTCTGCCATGGACGGTTTGGGAATCGGCCTGGGCTTTACGCTGTCGCTGACTCTCATCGGAGTTATCCGCGAAATTTTGGGTAGCGGTTCGGCATTCGGTCTGCAGATATATGCAGGCGACGGTGCCTTGATATTCATTATGGCTCCCGGTGCATTTATGGTGTTGGGCTACATGATGATTTTGTTTAACAAGCTGACTGCTAAAATGAAATAGATATGGAGTACATCATCATTATAATCAGTTCGATATTCATCAACAACATAGTTCTCTCCCAGATACTCGGCATCTGTCCGTTCTTGGGAGTATCGAACAAGGTGAACACTGCAGCCGGCATGGGTGCTGCCGTGACATTCGTAATGGCCATCAACTCCATTGTAGTCTATTTTCTGCAGAAGTTACTGGTGGCATGGAATATAGAGTTCATGCAGACCATCGTGTTCATTCTGGTCATAGCTGCTTTGGTTCAGATGGTCGAGATTATACTCAAGAAACTGAGTCCGTCGTTGTATCAGGCTCTCGGTATCTATCTGCCACTTATTACGACCAACTGTGCCGTGTTGGGAATAGCTATTCTCATGACGCAGAAGGAGTATAATTTGCTTGAGGGTTTTGTCTATTCGGTCTCGATTGCGCTCGGTTTTGCCTTGGCACTCGTGATTATGGCGGGTATCAGGGAACGCCTGGAGTTGTGCGATATTCCCAAAGGAGTCAAGGGGGTGCCTGTAGCATTGATTTTGGCTGCCATACTCTCCATGGCCTTCATGGGATTCTCAGGCCTTGTATAGGTGAGACTGTTGCGCGAAAGCACAAAGGAAGATAATGACAATCGCAAAAACGTTTTTGTTTTTGCGATTGTTTTTATATATTGCCGAAACTTTTTAAATAAATTTGAATAATGTCTGAAACACTACAGAAAATCGAAAAGAGTCAGGCGAAGCTGAACAGTTCCTGCATTGCCCGCTGGACGGCCCTTATAATAGTGTCGTTCACAATGATGTGTGCCTATTTCCTCACGGATGTCATGTCTCCTCTGGAGGATATGCTCACCAAACCTGTAGAGGCCGGGGGATTGGGTTGGACAAGTACGGAATACGGGTTCTTCTCCGGTGCCTACGGATATATCAATGTGTTCCTGCTGATGCTTTTCTTCGGCGGAATAATCCTTGACAAGTGCGGTGTGCGCTTCACGGGTCTTATGGCTGCAGGGCTGATGATTGTGGGTGCGCTGTTGAAATGGTATGCGGTGTCGCCGTTTTATGTCTCTGACGCAGTGTTGTTCGGCTACAATTCGCAGGTGGTGCTGGCTGCACTGGGATTCTCCATATTCGGCATGGGGGCTGAGATAGCCGGAATTACGGTGTCGAAAGTTATCGTGAAATGGTTTACCGGCTACGAACTGGCTTTGGCTATGGGACTACAGGTGGCAATGGCTCGTATCGGAACTGCAATGGCTTTGGGTTTCAGTCTTCCTTTGGCAAAGAGTTTGCCTCAATTGGGCCCTGTATCTGGTTCGGTGCTGGTGGGTGTCATCTGCCTTATGGCCGGTTTCATCTGTTATATAGTCTATTGCGTGATGGACAAGAAACTGGATGCCTCTGGAGTTGCTGCCGAGACCGAGGCGGAAGAGGGATTCAAACTCAGCGACCTTGGCCTTATCTTCTCCAACAAGGGGTTCTGGCTTATAACCATTCTCTGCCTGTTGTTCTACTCGGGAGTTTTCCCGTTTCTGAAGTTCGCCACGAAACTGATGATATACAAATACGGAGTCGATCCCGTATGGGCGGGCAAGATTCCGATGCTGTTGCCTTTCGGCACGATTATCCTTACTCCGCTCTTCGGTTCAATATATGACCTTGTAGGCAAAGGGGCAACACTGATGATTATCGGTTCCATTATGCTGGCACTGGTGCATGTTCTCTTCGCCTTGCCGTTCATTACGGCCGCATGGTTCGCCATAATCGTCATGATTATTTTGGGAGTGGCATTTTCGCTCGTTCCGTCGGCCATGTGGCCTTCGGTGCCCAAGATTATACCACAGAAACAGATCGGTTCTGCGTATGCCATCATATTCTATATACAGAATATAGGCCTTTCTCTGGTGCCCGTACTGATAGGTTGGGTAATCGACCGTTTTGCCAAGATCGAGACGGCAGAAGGTATCAGCTATGACTATACGGTACCGATGTGCATCTTTGCCGTTTTCGGTATAGCCTCTTTCTTTGTGGCATTGTATCTCAAGGCTCTTGACGCCAAAAAACACTACGGATTGGAACAGCCCAATAGGAAATAACCGATAGCGGACAATGCAGGAAAATATTTTTCAGTGCCGTAGAGACTTCTCCACGGCACTGAATGTTTTTTAGCCTCCGACACTTTGTCAAGAGCCAGGTCTTTGGCTATTCGTGGTGATAAGGGGTGTTGTTGAGAATTGTGTAGGCGCGATAGAGCTGTTCTGCGAATATGACTCTCACCATCTGATGCGAGAAGGTCATGCGCGAGAGGGATATCTTTCCGTCTCCCCTCTGATAGACATCTTGTGAGAATCCGTAGGGGCCACCTATGACGAAACAGACCCTTTTGGTGCCGGCCACCATGCATTTTTCTATTTGAGAGGCGAATTCCGTGGATGAGAACTCCTTTCCATGTTCGTCCAGCAGAATCACCCGGTC
Organism: Tidjanibacter sp.; assembly: GCA_963640325.1. Lineage (GTDB taxonomy): Bacteria > Bacteroidota > Bacteroidia > Bacteroidales > Rikenellaceae > Tidjanibacter. Next base: position 123,801 of record CAVHXY010000004.1, on the reverse strand, counting down.
TCCGTTTGTAATGCGTTTCAATATAGCCTCGCCTTCAAGCTGTTTCTGCTGCTCCTGCGAAAGGTTGCGGGAGTTCTTGATGTCGGGAATTACGGTAAAACAGAACTTGACATAGAAATTTATGCGCGCGGCATACATGTCGAAGAGCTTTGCGAGCTCCTGTGAATCGGTTTTTCCTACTGCTATGAGTTCTATGTTCATCGTGCAGAGCCTGATTATGGTTATCGTGCACTAGGCAGCTCAAGGTCGGAGTTCCACTCACCCTTGGCTCCTGCGTATACTACGGGTCTTGAGTCGCCGGTCGATTTCAGCCACTGGTAGGCCTTGTACATGTTGTATCCGTTGCCGCTGTCACCACCCAACGACCACGCTATTATACACGGATACATTCGTCCCCGGTAATACATGGCCTGTACGCGGTTGAGGTATTCGTCCAGCCACTGGGGATCGTTGCTTACCGTGCCTCCCGCCGTGCGGTCATCTCCCTTGGGGTCTGTGTTGATGTTGGCACGGTCAACCACATACATACCCACGCTGTTGCAGGTCTCGTAGAACCACGATGGTTGCGGGTAGTCGACATATATGGTGTTGAATCCGCCCTTCTTGAGTGCTGCAATCTCTTTCCGTGTCGTCTTCTCGTTAGATGCGGCATTGTATCTGGCCGGTTTCATGTTTATGAGTTTGCCGTTGCGGTATATGCCACGCGCATCCCACGATGTGGTGCCGAAACCTATCTTGAACTGGACGTACTCCGTAATCAGCAGACCTCGCTTGACATAGAGCATGAGCGGATAGAGCGAAGGGTTTTCGCTGCTCCAGAGATGCTTCGCAAGGTCGGTTACGGTGATTTGGAACGTGGCGGTGTCAGTTGCGTTGCCTGCCACCGTGAAGTCCCCTACACTGTAGTCCTTCAGTTTGTTCTCGGGAGAATAGATGTCGTAGCCCACCTTTATGGGTTCTTCGAAATTGTAGGTCGATTTCAGTACAATGCCCACATTCAGCAGGCCGTTCTTGCCGAGCGAATCGGGCAGGGCCGACACGAGACAGTCGTGGATTCTGAGCCTCGGACGGGCGAGCAGATATATCTGTTCAATGTCCGGACGGTTGTCTTTCATCATCTCTTCGGGGGTGTCGTCATCATTTAGTATGGCTACCGTGATGAGATTTTCACCGTCTGTCAAGGCTTTGGATATGACGAATTCCGAGGGAACGCGGCTGTCACGGGCCGTGCCTATGAATTTTCTGTTGACATAGACGGCATGGGAGTTCCGGCCTCCGGAGGTGCGCAGTATCGTTTCACGCTCGAGCATAGATACCGAGAGTGAGACCGTATAGTCATAGCACTTTATTCCGTCACGCATTACTGTCTCCGGATTTTTCAGCTTCAAGACATATGGCTCGTGCAGTGTGTCACGGCTCTCTGTCAGCGGACGTGTGGAGTAGCCGATGAAATCGGTGTGACGGTTTGCATTGTTGTAGTATTTCGTGACGGGCTGAGCTGTCATGTACTCTGCAATGAGCAACATGATGCATATGGAAAATATCTGTTTCATCTTGGTCCTATGATCTCTAAAGTCTGTTATTGTATTTTCAGTGCATTTGTGCCTATTTTCCTTGCCCGCGACGCACTTCGGCGAAATCGCCATCTGTTACTTGTGCTTCGACAGAATCGACGCCGTAACCGATTCTTGACTTGTCATCATAGTCGCTCTGCTTGTCCCGCTCGGCAGTCTTGGTCAGTCGTGCGGAGCATTCGCTACCTTTGGCCAATATCTCCGCGATGTCGGCCTGCGAAGGGGTGTGTCCCAGCATGCCTGCCACCGTGTCCAAAGCCCAGTTGCGTGCATAGTCGGCATAGGCTTCATCGGCTTCGTGGAAACGGGTCTTTATCTGCTCCACAGTTGCCAGTGAGCCGTTGTCTATATCTTCGAGCAAACGTTCCATGACACTTGCGGGCATAAACTCTCCCCCTGCATCAATCCAGTGTCCAACCCCTTCGGTGGTGTCGGAATGGGGTTCTGCGGAGAGCATCTCGGCCAGATATTTGTATTTTGCACAGTTATACAAGTCGATGCCACGGCGCAACATGGATGATTTTATCGACATGCGCCGGAATGTGTACCGCTCTGCCCCAGGCTGTGAAGCGGAGAGTTCAGTGAGCAACCGTTCTCCATTGACAATGTGTTCGCAGACAAATGGGTTGGCCTCCGTGTAGTTCACTATATCCTCCTTGGTGCCTTTGCGGTTGTCTCTAAGTGGCCATTTGGCCATATCGCGCACAGTGCCGTATGTCGTTAGATTGTGGGCCGGCAACAGAAGTGTCGTTCCGTTGTCATCTATGAGGTACGAGAACGGAAAATCTTTCGTGTCGGGATGTGACTTGTGGTGCCCCAAAATTACGGAGAATGCCCCTATGTCGGCCGGCTCCATGACATATGCCCCGCTGGCGAACTTGCAGCCACGGCGGTAGATGCCTTGGTGTACAGGACCTGTCTTGAAGAGGTGGTTGCTCATGTTGGTTGCGCTGCCGGCATTGAAAAACGAAAACATGCCTGCGATGAGCAATGATGACTTGTGGTGCGAAACGGAGTAGGGGCCGGCAAATACGCTGCACGTTTCTCCGTTCTCGAAGTGCGAATTGGCGAAAAAGAGGGTGTCCACTGCCGACAAGGCGCTTATCTTCACCCCTTGGCCTATGAAACAGCTCTTGATGACAGCACCGTTTGTTACGCTGCTGCTGTCGGCCATAATGAAGTCGTACATCTTCACTCCTGCGCCTATCTTTGCAGATGAGACGGCCGAGGATTCAACGGTGCCGTTCTCAAGAATGTCGGCTCCTTCCACCACTGCATGTGCACCGACGGTGACATTGCGCAGAATGCCGCTGTTGGTTATCCGGGTACCGCATCCTATGATACACATATCCGATTCCTGTCTGCACAGTTGGCTGCCGATCATGGATTCTATCCTTCCGATTGTCTCGGGACGGTGTCTGTACATGGCCAGCACATAGGCTATCTGCGAGGAGAGACCGCTGAAGAGCATGACCTCGCGGCCACCGCCCTCGTTGACAGTCTTTACACGTACTCCGCCACCGAAACGGCATGCTCCACGGCACTCAATCTGTGCCGTGTTTTCTATATACGCATCGTCATCAATGCGGCAATTGGCGATATATGCCCCAATATTGCGGATGCGGACATTGCGTCCCAGCAACACCTTGCCCATGAATCTGCAGTTGTGTATGAGCGAGGCATCGAATGAGTCATGAACCATTATCTCTTTCCACGATTCGGCACTGCAGCCTTGTTGTGAGAGTGCCTTTATTTCGTCTGCCGACAGCTTTCTGTAGTTTTCCATCTGCGCACCGTTTTTATATCATACAAAAATAGAATTAAATTGCGGAACTTTCAACTCTCTGTCCAAAATCATTACGAGCCATGTCTGCCGTTCAGGGCGGGTGGTTCCGGATGTCTTTCCGTTTGCTTGTGCGTGAAGATTCAGCGGGTATTTATTTTGCAGGGGGCGCATTATGATATTAGGAAAAAAATGCAGATATTTGTAGATTGAAAAAGAAAAAGAATAAGAATAACAAAAAACTATATCAATGGCAAGAATGTGTATTGCGGAGATATTGAAATCCGCCTCTGTCGACAGTAAGGTTACGGTAAAGGGTTGGGTGAGAACCAAACGAGGAAATAAGAACGTGGCATTCATAGCGCTCAATGACGGATCTACGATAAACAATATACAGATAGTGGCCGATGTCGAGAAATTTGATGCCGACTTGCTGAAGGATATTACCACCGGAGCCTGTCTCCGTGTTGAGGGTACGTTGGTGGCATCGCTCGGTGCGGGGCAGAGAGTGGAGGTACAGGCCTCCGAAATAGAGATTTACGGCAAGGCCGACCCCGAAACATATCCGTTGCAGAAGAAGGGTCATTCGATGGAGTTCCTGCGCGAGATTGCCTATCTGCGTCCGCGTACCAATACTTTCGGTGCCGTATTCAGAATCCGTCACGCCATGGCATATGCCATTCACAAATACTTTAACGACCGGGGTTTCTTTTATCTGCACACTCCGCTCATAACTGCTTCGGACTGTGAGGGTGCCGGCGAGATGTTCAGCGTAACCACCTTTGATGTTGCCAATCCTCCCCGCAAGGAGGACGGTAGTGTGGACTACTCGCAGGATTTCTTCGGCAAACCTTGCAACCTGACCGTTTCGGGACAGTTGGAGGGTGAGTTGGGTGCACTGTCATTAGGCAAGATATATACATTCGGTCCCACTTTCCGTGCCGAAAACTCAAACACCCCGCGCCATTTGGCCGAATTCTGGATGATTGAGCCGGAGGTGGCCTTCAATGATCTGGAGGACAATATGGTGTTGGCCGAGGACTTCATAAAGTATTGTGTCCGTTATGCCCTTGACAACTGCATGGATGACCTTACATTCCTGAACAACATGTTCGACAAGGAGCTTGTCGCGCGTCTCAAGTCGGTGGTAGAGTGCGATTTCGTACGTCTCGACTACACCGAGGGAATAAAGATTCTCAAGGCCAGCGGCGAGAAATTCGAATTCCCTTGTGACTGGGGTTGCGACCTGCAGAGCGAGCATGAGCGTTATCTGGTGGAGAAACATTTCAAGAAGCCGGTCATCCTTATAAACTATCCCAAAGACATAAAAGCCTTCTACATGAAGCAGAATGATGACGGCAAGACTGTGGGGGCAATGGATGTGCTCTTCCCGAAGATAGGCGAAATTATCGGAGGCAGCGAGCGGGAGGCCGATTACGAGAAACTCAACCGTCGTGTAGAGGAACTTGGAATGAGCAAGGAGTCTCTGTGGTGGTATCTTGATACGCGCCGTTGGGGCTCGGCACCGCACAGCGGATTCGGACTGGGATTCGAGCGTCTGCTGCTCTTTGTCACCGGCATGGCGAATATCAGGGATGTGATTCCGTTCCCGCGTACTCCCAAGAATGCAGAGTTTTAATGCTGGCGGTCCGGCGAGCATTGCCGTTGCCGGTAAACAGGGCGCATTGAGGGGACAAACGCATCCGCTTCAAGTGGACAGCATTCCATTACAAGCCATAGAACCTCGGTCACTGAAAGTTGAACATAAATTCTCTCGGGAATATGGGCATGAGTCTTAAACAGGTGCAGAGCCTGCAACAGAAATTGACTCCACAGCAGATCCAGACAATCAAGCTGTTGGAGTTGCCGGCCATGCAGTTCGAACAACGTGTCAAGCAGGAGATAGAGGAGAATCCAGTGCTCGAAGAGGATGTCACGGAAGAGAAGACAGATGAAGAGACTCCGCAGGAGGTGTCGGTGGATGATTATTTCAAGGAGGATGATACCCCGAGTTACAAATACTACGCCAACAACTATTCCAAAGACGACAAGCAGCGCCCTATCTATATCACGGGCGGCCGTTCCTTGCAGGAGTATCTGGAGGAGCAGTTGGGATTCCGCAATTTTTCGGACAGGGAGATGACAATAGCAAAATACATCGTGGGCAGTCTTGACGAGGATGGCTATCTGCGCCGGGATTTGGCTTCGATGTCGGATGATATGGCTTTTACACAGGGGCTTGATGTGAGCACAGGCGAGATAGAAGAGGTTTTGAAGATTGTGCAGCAACTGGAACCGGTGGGCATAGCTTCACGCAATTTGCGAGAGTGCCTGTTGACCCAGATTGACAATAGGGAGACCATGTCGCCATCACTTGCGTTGGCACGCAGAATAGTGGATACATGCTTTGATGAATTTACGAGAAAGCACTATTCGAAGATCATGTCGCGCTTGGGTGTTTCGGAGGAAGAGGTAAAGGCCGCCATTGAGGAGATAAGAAAGCTGTCGCCCAAACCTGGCAATCTGTACAGCGAGGGCACGGTGGAGACGGCACCATATATAACTCCCGATTTTATTCTTGACTATCAGAACGGTCAGTTTGACTTGAGGCTCAACTCCAACAATATCCCGGAGGTCAGGATAAACCGTTGTTATGCGGACATGATCCGCAATATGTCGGCCGGTTCGACTCCCGAGAATGACAAGGAGGCCTTGAAGTTTGTGAAGAACAAGATGGAATCGGCCAAGTGGTTCATCGAAGCCATCAAACAGCGCCGTGATACACTGATGAGTACCATGCGTGAAATACTCAACTACCAGAAGGCCTACTTCGTTGACGGAGACAAAAGCCGACTCCGGCCGATGATACTCAAGGATATCGCCGACCGTACGGGTTTGGATGTTTCAACCATATCACGGGTGGTGAACAGCAAGTATGTACAAACGGGATTCGGCGTGATTCCATTGAAGCAACTCTTCTCGGAGGCGCTGCAGACCGATAGCGGCGAGGAGGTGTCATCGTATGAGATAAAACACATTCTTGCAGAATCGGTAGAGGCAGAGGACAAACGCAATCCCCTTACGGACGAGGCATTGATGCAGATTCTCAACGGCAAGGGATACCATATAGCGCGTCGTACGGTGGCCAAGTATCGTGAGATGCTGAACATACCGGTGGCGAGGCTGAGAAAACAGATATGAAACCATGAATGTATCGGGTATTAAAGATAGGTGGTGCCGGCTTGCAGACCGTGTGAAGGGACAGGGGATGTCGTGGAATGCAGCGGCCCGGATGCTTTTGAGGCTTTTTCATCCGTTGTGCGTGGCTGTCTACCTGTCGGTTCTTTTTCTGTTCGGAAGGGTTGTGCCGTTGATGATGCCCATCAGACTGAATCTGTATGTACTGGCCATGGTAATACTCAATACAGTACTGTTGCCGTGCGTATTCGCCTTTTCACTTCGTGCGACAAGGCTGATTGGTGATTTTTCGTTCTCCAACCGTCGTGAGCGTTATTTGCTTTTGGTGGTCATGGTTATGGGCTTTGGCGTGTGTGCCTGGAATTTCAGGGGAGTGGAGTTGCTGTTCCTCTTCAGACGCACCATGATGGCTCTCATGGTCTGTGTGTTGCTGACGGCCCTGTTGGATATTTTCAAGCACGTGGACTATACTTCGGCCGGTATGGGTGCCATGACAGGGGTGTTGTGGATACTCGTTTACGCAGGATATTCCCGGATGTTGGTTCCTTTTTGTGTGGCGCTGTTGCTGGCCGGGCTTGTGGTGTCGGCTTCAATGAGGCTTGAGCGTCATCCTTTGTTCGACTCGGCTGTGAGTTTCTCGTTGGCTGCAGTTGTCTCTGCTGTTACGATTCTCTTCTCGTAGTAGAATTTGGAACCGTTTTGGCATTTTGCCGGAATTGGATGTGTATTGTTGTAAAACTACACAAAACAACTGTTTTTTTAACTCAAATAAAAGAAAAGGTTTTATTTTTATCACTGCAACACAGTTTGTTGAAAATGAACTTACATTTGGGGGCTTTTAGAAGAAGTAAAGAGTTATTTAAGTTTAATTATTAAATTCTACTACAATGAAGAAGGTTACTTATCTTATGGTGATGTTTGCTGCTGTTGCAATGATGTCATGCAAGAGCAAGACTGCTGCTCCCGCTGAGGCAGAGGCAGAGGCTACTGAAACTGTTGAGGCTGCTGCAGAGGCTACTGAGGCAGAGGCTGCTGAGGCTGAAGCTACTATCGAGGGCGCTGCTCAGGAGGCTATTGAAGGCGTTAAGGACGCTGCTACCAACGCTGCCATTGACAAGATCAATGCTGCTGGTGAGGCTGCTGCCAATGCAATTGCCAAGTAATTAGAAATTAACTACTGACGATAAAACGACCGTTCCTTAGAGAACGGTCGTTTTTTTTGTTGCTGCAAATCAATGGAGACCTTCCAGGAGTTGCAATGCAGAGATAGGTGCCAGCCAGATATTGCATGATTTACAGCTAAACAAAATCTCCAAGCAGAGATATGGAAGTGCGATGAACTAAAAAAGCCGACCTGTAAGGTCGGCTTTGTGGTAAATGCCAAGAGAGGAGTGATTACTCCTGATCTGCAGCAGAATCCTCCGTAGAGGCAGGAGTTGCCTCAGTTTCGGTTGTTCCGCTTGCGGGCAGTGCGATCTGGTTGGGAATCTGAGTCTCGCTACCGATAATGTTCTCAATGATTGCGTCTTCTCTCGTGGAGTTGGTCGAACTCTTGTGCGATGACATGGATATCGAAGCCAGCAGACTTAATACAACGATGGAGATTGCCAGAGTCCAAGTGGATTTCTCCAGGAAATCGGCGGTTTGACGAACACCCATTACTTGGTTGGATGCACCGAAGTTGGCAGCCATGCCACTCTTGGGATTCTGAGCCAATACAGCAAAGATAATGAGTATGCTTGCTAGAATAATGAGACTAATGAAGAAGATGTACATTGTTTGATATTTTAATTGTTTATATTTTTCTCGATTTCGGCGATTATTTCGGCAAAATAAACACTTTTTTTCGGATTAAGCAAACTTAATTTGCGATATATCGTGAGGGCTTGCTGATACAGCCCTTGATTGCGGTATATCTCGGCCAGCTCCTCGGTGACTATTTCGTCATCAACATCCTGGCTGTCTGCAAAATCGTTTATGGCCAAGTCGGGAGTGTCGTCCCTTGCCGTTATTTTGTGTTCGGCTCCGCTGTTTATGAAACTGTCTATTATTGAGTCTGTTTGGGAAAAATCGAATCCGAAGGCCGAGTGCTCCTCGGTTGCAGGTACTCCGTCTGCCGAAGTGGCATCCATGTCCGCTTCTTGCGTGGTGTTGACGCTCTCCCCGAGCGTGAATTCCTCTGCCGTCAACTCTTTCAGCGCTGCTTGATTGTGCCCTTCAAACAAGTCGCACAACAGATATGCACGTGCCGTCTTCGCTCCTCCACGTGCCAATAGGCGTTGGGCACATCCGAACCATTCGTACTTTGCAGTGAGTCCGTGCAGCTGTTCTGCCTTCAACTCCCTTATGTCTGTGCTCTCCTTCAAGCCAAAGTCTGTTCTTGTCTCTTCCATGGTTACCAGTTGGATACGGCTTTGTTGAAAACGTCTTCCACAAGTTGTTTTACAATCTCTTCAATCAGTTCGTTCTGTACATCCTGCAACAGCGAGTTCGCATTGTAGTCGGCAAAAGCCTGGAACGACTGGTTGAAATTGTATTCAGGTTCATATACATTGGTGAACTTGACCCTTATGGTTATTGTCAGGCGGTTCAATGCGGCCGTCTCGTTGCCCGATATGGCTGTCGGCACAGATGTGTAGTTGATGATTTCGCCTTCGAAAGCAAGGTCTCCGCCCTCGGTGACGAGTTGCAACCGCGTTTGCCGGGAAAATTTGTCCTGCAATGCCTCAGTGAGCGTGGAACTCAATATGGGAGCAACCATCGCTGCATTGTTGGGGAAATAGGCTATCGATACAGTTTTGGCCTCCACCGGAATGGATGCGCCCGAGAGGGAGTATTTCACCGTGCATCCCGTCAGCATGGCCACGGCCAATATCATGGCCATTGCCGCTGTGGCGTGCGACACCGTGTGCCGCATGTGCATTACAGTCCTTGTTATGTGGTTAAAATTCATCGATTCCCAATTCTTTTATCTTTCTGTAGAGAGTGCGCTCCGACATAAACAGTTCCTTGGCAGCATCTTTCCTTTTGCCGTTGTATTTCTTCAGTGCCTTCACTATGGCCTCTTTCTGCACCTGCTCCTTGGTAAGCGGTTTCTGCGTGAGGTCGGTAACATCTTCGCTGTCGGCATACAGCGGTTCTGTTTGCGCATCGTTGTGCGGCAATGGCCTGTTGGCCGATACGACCGATGGTTGCAGCAATCCTGCAATGGGTTCGTTGTGCGGTTTGCTGTATGCTCCTTTGCCGAGTACCTCCAATAGCATGTGCTTTATGTCGTTCATGTCGCTCTTCATGTCGAACAGTACATTGTACAGCAGTTCGCGTTCTTTGCCTCCGGTATATTTGTCGTCGGAATCCATAACCATGGGTGTGCCCGAGACATTGTCTCCCTCGGGCAGGTACTGTACTAGAATCTCGGGTGTAATCAAACGGGCCTCCTCAATGGCCGAAATCTGCTCAGCCACATTCTTGAGTTGTCGTATATTACCTCTCCAATAGTATTTTTCCAGCATTTTGCGCGCCTCTGCATCGAGCGTTATGGCGGGCATGCGGTATTGGGTGGCTATGTCGGAAGTGAATTTGCGGAACAGCAGATAGATATCTTCGCGGCGTTCGCGCAGGGGCGGGACGGAGATGGGGACCGTGTTGAGCCGGTAGAAGAGATCTTCACGGAACTTGCCCTCCTGTATGGCGTGTTGCAGGTTGGTGTTGGTGGCAGCCACCACGCGTACATCTGTCTTCTGCACTTGGGCCGACCCGACGCGCATGAACTCGCCTGTCTGCAATACGCGCAACAGGCGGACCTGTGTCGAGTGAGGCAGTTCGGCCACCTCATCAAGGAATATTGTGCCCCCATTGGCCTCCTCAAAGTAACCTTTGCGGGCTTCGGTTGCTCCGGTAAACGAGCCTTTTTCGTGCCCGAAGAGCTCGGAGTCGATCGTGCCCTCCGGAATCGCTCCGCAGTTGACGGCTATGTATTTGTTGTGCTTGCGGGAACTGAATGCGTGTATGACCTGCGGGAAAAACTCCTTGCCGACACCGCTTTCTCCCGTCACGAGTACCGACAGGTTTGTGGGTGCCACCCTCAATGCAATCTCAAGGGCGCGGTTCAAGGCTTCGCTGTTGCCTATGATGCCGAACCGTTGTTTTACCGATAGTAAATCCATATCTGTATTCTTCTCTTCTTTCTTTCAGTTCTGCAATTCGATGCCACATTACTTGGCAGCTGTATCAGTGGCCTCTTCCGTAGCAGGTAGTTCTATTACCTGTTCCGTTTCAGGCTGGTCAAGGTTCAGTTCTGCCGGGTGACGAAGGGCAAAATGGCCGTACAGTATGATCCCGATGGCTATCACCGCAGCCACCAAGGCCACTATGAGAACCATGTCGGCCTGTTTCCCCTTTGGAGACATTGCTCTCTTTCCGGTGCGCATCACAGGACGTCTTTCGTTGCCCGATTGCCCGGCTTGGGGGGCGCTGTTTTTTGTGGCGGGTGCCGTTTTTCCGGAATCATTTTGCTGATTGCCGCTTCTGTCTGCAGTTCCTGCGGATGCGACATTTCCGGTGCCGGGACGGTTGCCTTGTTCCGGAGTGTCATTCTTGGGAGTTTGCGGTACATCGGCATATTGTGTCGGTGTGGCATTTGACCGTTCTGCCGGGATTCCGGTTTGCGTTCCGGTTGCGGACGGTGTGTTCTGTGCCGGCTTTTCGGGCTTTACGGCATCGGCCATGCGCTGACGGTAGATTATCTCCACATTCTTGTCGCCCGAATAAATGAAGGCAATGTCATCGTTCCGTTTGACAAGCACCCCGAACCCCTTTATCGTGAATTTGCCGACAGTGCCGAGCTGGCTGTATATTTCGTTTACGTAGTGTTTAAGTAAGATTGCCGCCTTCTCCTCCGATATGTGGATTCTGTCCTGTATCATCTGCAGCAGCAAGCCGTCGTTTTTCGTGAGCAGTGTGGAGAATATCACCTCATCCCTGTCTTCCCGCTTTATGAATACGCCCAGATCTGGCACTATCAGTCGTCTTCCTGTCTTGAGATATTCTGCTATGATTTTGTCGACCATCTCTCTCGTTGTATAATATGGTTGCTAAAGCTCCCAAAAATACTGATTTTTTATGAAAATACCAGCTCTTTAAAACAAATAAGGAAAATAGTTGATAAATCAAAAAAGATTTGCTTGCTTTGCATTGTGAACAAAAAAGGCAATGTAAGTCACGTACTTTGACAGAAAAAATACAAAGTAGCGAAGACGGATTGCCGCAGTTTTGTAAATTTACGCTATGAAGAACAAGTACATCGATTTGATTGAGCAGACATTCGAGTTTCCTCAAGATGAGTTTACGGTGGAGGACAACGAACTCTATTTCCACAACATTCCTCTGATGGACATAATAAAGCAGTATGGTACGCCACTCAAGATAACCTATCTGCCCAAGATCTCGTCGCAGATACAGCGTGCCAAGCGCCTGTTTAATGTTGCTATGGCAAAAGTCGATTACAGAGGCAGTTACAACTATTGCTACTGCACCAAAAGCTCCCATTTCTCGTTTACTCTCGAGGAAGCGCTCAAGAATGACATCCATCTTGAGACCTCTTCGGCATACGACATCCACATCATAGACTCGCTTTATGAAGAGGGGCTTATTGACAAAAGCACCTACATTGTCTGCAACGGTTTCAAGCGTCCGCAATATGTGGAGAACATTGCTCACTTGATCAATAGCGGCTTTGAGCACACTATTCCTGTGCTCGACAACAAGGAGGAGCTCGATTTGTTCGACGGTGTGCTCAACCATCCGTGTTATCTGGGTATAAGAATCGCCTCGGAAGAGGAGCCGAAATTCGACTTCTATACCTCACGTTTGGGTATACGCTACAATGACATAATAGAATATTACAAGAAGAAGATCAAGCCCAACAAGAAGTTCCATCTCAAGATGCTCCACTTCTTTATCAACACGGGCATAAAGGATACGGCGTATTACTGGAATGAACTCATCAAGTGCCTTTCGGTCTATTGTGAACTGAAGAAAATATGTCCCGAGCTTGATTCTCTCAACATCGGAGGCGGATTCCCAATCAAAACATCCCTTGCTTTCGACTATGACTACGAGTATATGGCCGAGGAAATAGTGGCGCAGATCAAGAATATCTGCAACATGAACGGGGTGAAGGAGCCCAATATCTTTACGGAGTTTGGCTCGTTTACGGTTGGCGAGAGCGGAGCGGTGCTCTACTCCATAATCAACCAGAAACAGCAGAACGACCGTGAGTGCTGGTACATGATTGACAGTTCGTTCATGACCACGTTGCCTGATATATGGGGTATTAACCAACGCTATCCCATGCTTGCCATAAACCATTGGGACAAGGAGTATCAGCGTGTCTTTTTGGGAGGGCTCACTTGTGACAGCGAGGATTTCTACAGCGGCGAGTCGCATGCCAATGCAGTGTTCTTGCCCAAGCTGGACGATGACGAACCCCAGTATATAGGTTTCTTCCATACCGGAGCCTATCAGGAGTCATTGGGTGGATTCGGCGGCATTCAGCATTGCCTGACCCCTGCACCCAAACATATCCTCATCGACCGCGACAAACAGACGGGTGAATATTACACACGGCTTTTTGCCAAGGAGCAGAGCTATCGCTCCATGATGCGCATATTGGGATATTGATGTGGACAGATGTCAGCGAATTTCTGAATTGTCACAGTCATCAGTTTGCACGACCCAAGATAAACCGCCCGGAGCAGCCATGGGAAAAGAGCCTTCAAGGAGGGCTCTTTTTTGTCTGTGAGCGGGTTGCAGATACATGTGGGGTGAAAAGTTGGTACATATTTTGATGAAATACAATACAAAATAAAAAACAAAAGCAATGAGCAACAAGATGAATAAAGGGCAAAAACCTGAAAATAAAGATGTTGATATGTCTCAAGAGAATGATGCAACGGCATCGGAAGTGAAAGAAGAAGCCACGTCCGCTGACAACATGGCAGATGCAGAACATAATGAGACTGACAATTCGGCACAGCTGACGGCTGAGATTGCCGAGTGGAAAGACAAATATGTCCGTCTTTCGGCTGAGTTTGACAACTACCGCAAGCGTACGCTGAAGGAGAAGCTGGAACTTATGCAGACTGGAGGAGAGGATGTGGTAAAGGCCATACTGGTAGTGCTTGACGATTTTGAGCGTGCCTTGAAGGCGATGGAGACAGCCGAGGATGTGGCTGCCGTGAAAGAGGGTGTACTGCTTATTGCGCAGAAGTTCCGCGATACGCTCCGCTCCAAGAAGGTGGAGGAGATAGATGCAATGGGCAAGGAGCTGGACACTGATTTCCATGAGGCTATAGCCAAGATTCCTGCCGACGAAAACAACAAGGGCAAGATAGTTGACGTGATCCAGAAGGGCTATACGATGGGTGGCAAGGTAATCCGTCACTCGAAGGTCGTAGTGGGAGACTAAACAGTAATGTCTGTCGGCTGATAGGACATTCGGCAAGACGGATGCTGTGCATTACGAATGACATTGATGGATTAGAATTAAACAATTGACAGATAATGGCTAAAAGGGATTATTACGAGGTGCTGGGTGTGGAAAAGAATGCCAACGCCGATGAGATAAAGAAGGCCTACCGCAAGGCGGCCATAAAATACCATCCCGACAAAAATCCGGGAAACAAGGAAGCCGAAGAGAAGTTCAAGGAGGCCGCCGAGGCATATGATGTGCTGAGCGACCCCAACAAAAGAGCCCGCTATGACCAGTTCGGACATGCCGGAGTGGACGGCAATATGGGCAATGCCGGTGGCGGATACTCTTCGGGCGGATTCTCGATGGACGATATATTCCGCAATTTCGGAGATATTTTCGGCGGTCACTTCGGTGGCTTTGGCGGATTCTCGCAGCAGGGCGGGGGGCAAAGGGTCAACCGTGGTTCGGATTTGAGGGTGAAGGTGAAACTGACACTCAAGGAGATCTCCGAGGGTACCACCAAGAAACTGAAAATAAACAAGATGGTGCCGTGCGATACATGCCATGGCACAGGAGCCAAGGACTCCAATTCATACTCAAGGTGCCCCAACTGTAACGGTGCAGGGTATGTCACCGAGGTGGTGAACAGCTTTTTCGGCCGTGCACAGACACAGCGTGTGTGCCCCACTTGCCACGGAGAGGGCAAGGTTATATCCAACCCGTGTTCGAAATGTCATGGCGAGGGAATTGTCAAGGGCGAAGAGGTTGTGGAGATACGTATCCCGGCAGGTGTCGGCGAGGGTATGCAGCTCTCGGTTAGTGGCAAGGGCAATGCTGCACGCCATGGTGGAGTGAACGGCGATTTGCTTGTAGTGATAGAGGAGGAGAAGAACCCCGACTTGGTGCGCGACGGCAATGACCTTCTCTATAATCTGAAGATTTCAGTAACTACCGCCATATTGGGCGGAACAGTGGAGGTGCCTACCATCGACTCCAAGGCCAAGATAAAGATTGCTCCAGGAACGCAGGCCGGCAAGGTATTGCGTTTGAAGGGCAAGGGTTTGCCCGATGTGAACGGCTATGGCCGTGGCGATATCCTGGCCGTAGTGGATGTTGCCATTCCCACGAGGCTCAATTCGGAGGAGAAACGTCTGTTGGAGCAACTCTCCCAACAGCCGGATTTCCAGAAGACTGAAACTGCACGCGGCGAGCAGAATATTTTCGACCGCATGCGGAGTTTCTTCGGATAAAAGAGTATCTTTGCAAGGAGAGCTATTGTAAATTTTAACAGATTAGGTTATCATGCTTGGATTCGGTGGTATATACGGACGCAAACCGCGTCAGTTTCAATATAATCCCCGCTATTATGACCCGGAGAAGGAGGCGCGCAACAAACGGCGCATAGAACTCGGGCTGGAACCGGTGAGTGATGACGAGAAGAAACCTGGCGACATGTTGCGTTACCGCAGGAGCATTTCGCAGGAACGATTTGAGGAGACCCGACGTGCCCGTAAATCGAAATCGACCAGGCTTACGATAGTGGTACTGGTGCTGTTGGCCGTACTCATGTGGATGCTCATGAGCATGTGATCTTTGGGTGACAAGCCATAGGAAAGATGAAGTGCGTATGAGTGGAAAGATAAAGCTGTTGCCCGATAATGTCGCCAACCAGATAGCTGCTGGAGAGGTTGTCACGCGTCCTGCCTCGGTGGTGAAGGAGATGATGGAGAATGCAGTGGATGCAGGCAGCAGGAACATCACTGTCAATTTCCGCGACGGCGGCCGCGAGCTCATACAGATTATTGACGATGGCGAGGGAATGTCCCCTGCCGATGCCAGGCTTGCATTCGACAAACATGCCACAAGCAAAATCAACTCTTTGGACGATGTCTACCGTCTTCATACTTTCGGCTTTAGGGGCGAGGCCTTGGCCTCCATTGCAGCCATAGCCTCTGTGGAGCTTGTAACCCGCAGGGAGGAGGATGAACTGGGCGTGAAGATACTGATGGAAGGCAGCGCCTTTAAGTCGCAGGAGATGACGGTCGCCCCCAAGGGCAGCCGCTTTTCTGTCAAGAACATATTCTTCAATGTGCCGGCCAGGAGACGCCAGCTGGACAAGAGCACGACCGAATCACGATATATAACCGCTGAGTTCCAACGTGTGGCTTTGTGCCATCCGGAGGTTGCCTTTATGCTCTACAATGGCGATGCCCCGGTATATAATCTGCCTGTCGGAACACTCAAACAACGTATTTTGGGCGTGATAGGACGAGGCATGGCGGCCAATCTGCTGGAAGTCTCCACAAAGACGACCATAGTGTCCATCGAAGGGTTCGTGGGTACGCCTTCTTCGGCCAAGAAGAGCAACGAGCAGTTCATGTTCGTCAACGGGCGTTACTTCAAGAGTCCATATCTGCACAAGGCTGTCATGCAAGCCTATGAGAAACTGGTTCCGACAGGGCTGCAGCCATCTTATTTCCTGTATATCACAGTAGATCCCGAGGCCGTGGACGTAAATATACATCCGCAGAAGACGGAGGTCCGTTTTGAGGACGGGCCGGCCGTATGGCAGATTATGAATGCATCGGTGCGTGAGTCGCTTGCCAAAACGGGGGCAGTGCCGATGATGGACTTCGAGGACGAACATGAAGTGGAGATACCCGTTTTCAATGCCCGTAATGTGCGTGAAATACATATTCCCGCTTCATCGGCCAATCCGAGTTACAATCCCTTCAAGGCAGACTCTTCTCGGGTTATGGGAAAGGCAGGAATGTCGGATTTCATGCAGTCGTACGGGGCGGAGCGGCAAGACAATGCAACGGAACCTTACAAGTGTCTTGACAGTGCCATGTGGGTATCGGAGGACGACTCGGTGCTCGATTTCATAGAAGGCAACGATGCCGTACAGACAGAGCTTGAGATAGAAGCCGGGAAGACATACATATTGCCGTTGGCGGGAGGTTATGTGGCTACTGGGATAGACGGCAGGTTGGCTGTTATTGATCTGCACCGTGCCCGCGAGGTGATACTTTACCATCGCTTTATGGCCATGCTTGAGAGCGGACATTCGGCAAGCCAGACACTTATGTTCCCCGAGCGGATGGTTTTTTCGCACGACGACATAATGTTGTTGAGGGATAACCGTGATGATTTCACAGGTGTCGGTTTCGGCTATAACATACTTGACGACAATACTATAGAGTTGGTATCGATACCCGCCGACATGTCAATGGACGATATTTCGGATGTGCTGTATGACATGATTGACGGCGTGAGGGACGAAACCTACAATGACAAGTCTCAGCGCAAACACCGCATGGCAACTATTCTGTCGCGCCGAGGCGGAGCGGAGAAGTTCAATGAGAGCGAACTGGAGGCAATTGTAGAGACCTTGCGCGATTGCAGCAATTATAGTATTACGGCAGACGGCCGTGCAGTCATGAGTGTTATTGAGACGGAAGAGATAAAGAGACGTTTTACAAAATAAAAGCGAGATATTATGTATATGCAGAACAACACCATAATGCCCCCGATAGTAAAGAACCTGCTGATAATAAATGTATTGTTTTTCTGTGCGGAGATGTTTCTTCCGACATCTGTAAGTTCGTGGATGGGAAACAATCTGGCACTGCATTTCTGGAAAAGCACATCGTTCCATCCGTATGAGCTGTTTACCTACATGTTCATGCATGGTGGATTTGCGCATTTGTTCTTCAATATGTTTGCCTTGTGGATGTTCGGGCGGGTGTTGGAGTACGATATGGGTAGCCGCCGATTCCTGCTTTTCTATTTGGTCTGCGGTTTGGGTGCAGGCTTGATTCAGCTTCTTGCCTACCAGATAGACTATATGAATTTCATAGACAGCTACTCGGCCTTGAGTGTGAATGCATGGGCTGAGAGAGTCTCCACGGTGGGCGCTTCGGGAGCTGTGTTCGGTCTGCTGTTGGCCTACGGAATGATTCATCCCAATAATATCATAATGCTCGTGTTTCCCCCCATTGCGCTTAAAGCCAAATGGTTTGTGGTGATATACGGGGCAATAGAACTGTTGCTCGGCTTGAAAGGCGGTGGCGGAGTGGCTCATTTTGCCCATGTCGGTGGAATGCTTTGGGGCTGGCTGTTGCTCATGTATTGGAAAAAGAGAGGGGAGCTCTATTACTAACAATTAAAAAACAGGGACAAGGTGGCTGACTACGGATATTACGGTGGTAGCAAAAAACGCAGAAGGGGTAGACATAACACGAACAGCGGCAAGCGGTTCGACAAAACGGGTCTCTCCGTTGGTGGCATGCTGTTGCATGTGACCGATGTGGCGGTGGCTGTAATATCGGTCCTGTTGGCTGCAGCATTCCTTATGGCACTAGCTGCCAGATGGGTGGCTCCTGAAAAAATGCCGGTATTTGCGGTTGCGGGGCTTTTCTATCCGTTCATATATGTCGCCAATATCGTCTGTGTCCTGTATTGGGCCATGCGTTGGAGCAAGATGTTCTGGCTGTCGTTTGCGGCCGTGTTTATGGGATTGGGCAGCATAAAGCTGTTCTATCGTCCGGTATTGACCAAGACATACCAGGCGGAACAGACCGAACAGTCCGATTATGAGCAGGAACAGCATGCGGGGTTTGTGGTGATGAGCTATAATGTGCAGGGTTTCAACGGTCCCGACATTATGGACCGGAGAGAAAATCATGTGAAGGAGATAGCAAACCTGGCCAACGAGAAGGAGGCTGCCATAATCTGTTTTCAGGAGTTCAACAAGACCGACAGTATTCTTGATATGCTTAACTCCTCCTTGGAGAACATGCGGTATTCGGTGTTCGTCAACTATGAGGAGGATGCGCCTGATGCCAACGGAATGGGAATCGCCATTTACAGTGTCTATCCAATTGTCAATTCGGGAGTGGTGGATATGGAGACAGCACGGATACACTCGCTGTGGGCCGATGTGAAGATCGACCGCGACACGGTAAGGATCATTTCCAACCACTTGCAGAATCAGAATATAACCCAAAAGGACCGTCGTGAAACAATCACCACAAAACTCATAAGCGATACGGCCGCCACTGAGAAGGTTCTGGTGCTTTCGCGCAAACTGGCAGCCAATTACAAACTGCGTGCAGTGCAGGCCCGCAAATTGCATGAATTCATACTTTCGTCGCCTTACGAGGTGATTGTGTGCGGAGATTTCAACGACACTGCTGCCTCGTATACCTATCACACAGTGGGTAAGAAGCTTACGGATACATTTACCGAATGCGGCAGTGGTTTTGTGCATACATACAGCGAGTTTGCCAATGTGTTGAGGATCGATTTCACTTTGGTCTCGCAAGGATTCGACATAAGCGGATACGAGGTGCCTGATGTGGCATTTTCAGACCATTTGCCCGTATTCTCCGTGGTGGCACTTGAAACGGGAACGGACGAATAGTCTGAGGAGAGAACGTGCTGCGTGTCAGAGGTGTAGTGGAAAAAGCCCATAAAAAACATAGGAGATGAAAAGTGTACTTGAATTTCTTACTGAACTGTCGGTCAATAATAACAAGCCGTGGTTCGATGCTCACAAAGGCGAATATCTGGCAGCCAAGTCCCGTTTCGAAAGCTATGCCGGACAGATTCTCGCAGGCATAGGCGAATTCGACACGTCAGTGCGCAACCTGTCACTCAAGGATTGCATGTACCGCATCTACCGTGATTTGCGCTTTACGACAGACAAACGTCCATATAAATCATACATGTCACTCTTTGTCGTCAAGGGGGGCAAAAAGAGCGGCAATGCGGGTTACTACATGCATATACAGCCTTCGGGCGAAAGCTTCCTTTGGGCAGGCTTGCATGAACCGCAACCGGCAATAGTCCGCAGCGTGCGTGAGGAGATATCGTTGGACGGGCATCTTTTCGATGAGGCATTGGCGAAAGCCGAAGGATTTTCAATTGATCGCACCGACACCCTCAAGCGGGTGCCGTATGAGTATCCGTCCGATTCGCCTTATGCCGAATGGCTCAAGTTGAAGAGTTTCGGCATGGAATTCACTATGGGCACCTCATTCATTACTTCTGCTGATTTCGTGGAGTGTGTAGTGAAACGTCTTGCCACCACACAAAGCTTTGTCGAGCTGCTCAACCGTTCGGTAGACTATGCCCGTGAAATGGAGGCAGAGGGACCGATGTATTAGAGGGGGTGCAGAAAAGACATTGGGACATCCAGAAGTCTCAAGAAAACGAAGAGGCGTGCCGTATGGCACGCCTCTTCGTTTTTAGGGATATGCTGATTATTTCAGATCCATCTTGTCAATGAGAGCTTTGGTTTCGGGCTTGTGGCCACGGAAGTTTACATAGAGCGTCATGGGATGCTCCGTACCGCCCTTCGAGAGAATGTTGTCACGGAACGACTGCGATACTTCGCGGTTGAAGATACCCTTTTCCTTGAACAGCGAGAATGCATCGGCTTCAAGAACCTCGGCCCATTTGTAGCTGTAGTAGCCGGCAGCGTAACCGCCCGAGAAGATGTGGGTGAACGATGTGGTCATCGCCGTGCCGGGAACTACGGGCAGAATCTGTGCGGGTGCCATGTTGATGCGCTCAAACTCCTCAACGGGCATCTCTACCGGTGCGGTGATCGTGTGCCAAGCCATGTCGATAAGACCGAATGAGAGCTGGCGTACATTGGCATAGGCGGCCAAGTAGTTTTTCGATGCTATAATCTTGTCAATAAGTTCCTGCGGCATGGCCTCTCCTGTCTGGTAGTGTTTTGCAAAGAGATTGAGGAACTCGGGTTCGGTTGCCCAGTTTTCCATAAGCTGCGAGGGAAGCTCCACAAAGTCGCGGTAAACCGAGGTCCCGGTCAGTGATGCATAGCGTCCCTCGGCAAAGAGTCCGTGCAGACAGTGGCCGAACTCGTGGAGGAACGTGTTGAACTCATCGAAGGTGAGCAGAGCGGGAGTATCGCTTGTGGGCTTGGTGAAGTTGCCGCAGAGCGTTACGAAAGGACGGACTTCGATGCCGTCGGCTGTGGTGTACATGTCGCGGTATGATGTCATCCAGGCCCCGCTGCGCTTGGTGGATCTCGGGAAGAAATCGAAGTAGATTACACCGAGGAAATCACCGTTGGCCTCATACACATCATATGCCTGCACATCGGGGTTATATACATCAATGTCCTTGTTCTCCTTGAACTGTATGCCATAGAGTTTGTCGGCCAGCATGAAAATGCCCTGCTTTACATTGTTGAGCTCCAGATAGGGTTTGACCTCTTCTTCGTTGAAGCTGAACTTTGCGTTTTTGTATTTCTCGTTCCAATAAGCCCAGTCCCACGGCATGATTTCATAGTCGGTGCCACACGATTTTGCATAGGCCGACACGGTGTCGTAATCCTTCTTGGCATACTCTTTGGTGGCATCCAGAAGTTCGGCCAGAAAGTCGTTTACGGTCTGGCGGTTGCCGGCCATCCTCTCCTCAAGTGCATAGTCGGCATAGGTCTCGTAACCGAAGAGTTTGGCAAGTTCCAGACGAGCCTCGGCAATGCGCTTCATTATCTCCGTATTGTCGTTCTGCTTGCTGTAGAGGGCTTTGGTGTTGCTTTTTCTCCAGAGGGTCTCTTTCAGTTCGCGATTGCTCGAATAGGTCAGGAACGGAACATAGCTTGCACTCTGCAATGTTACAGTCCATCCCTCCTCGCCACGGGCCTTGGCCTCCTCGGCCATGCTGTTCTTTACGAAGTCGGGCAATTCGGCTATTTTCTCCTCATCGGCGGGTGCGATGTTGAGCGTGAATGCGTTGGTCTGAGCCAATACATTGATACCGAATGTGGTGGTGAGCGTCGAAATCTCGCTTGTCAATTGACGGTATTTCTCTTTCTGGGCATCGTCCAGTTCTGCACCGCTACGGACGAAACTCTTGTAGGTGTCCTCCAGCAACTTGCTCTGCTCCTTGTCAAGCGAGAGGTTTTCGCGGTTGTCGTAAACGGACTTCACTCTCTTGAAAATTTCGGGGTTGAGGCTTACGTCATTGCTGTATTCCACAATCTTGGGCTCATATTCGAGCGCAATTTTCTGCGATTCGTCGGTCGATTCCACATTCTCCAGTGCAAAGAATATGGTCGAAACCTGGTTGAGCAATTGCCCGTTGCGCTCCAATGCCTCGATGGTGTTCTCGAAGGTAGGCTCCTCGGGGTTGTTCACAATCTTGTCGAATCCTTCCTTGGCATCTTTCAGACCGTAATCGAATGCCTGGCGATAGTCGTCGAGGGTTATTTTGCTGAATTCCGGTGTGCCGTGAGGCGTGTCGCCCGGGTTGATGAGCGGATTGTTGACACTGTCCGCACATCCACAAAGTGTAGCAAGTGCCATGATTGCTGCAAATGTTTTTTTCATTTTTTAAGTAAATGTATAATTAAACGTATGATGATTGTCATTCATAAAGGTTGTCGTAGAACGAGCTGCTTTTCTCATACTTGAGGTCCTGCAACATGGTGGACAAGGCACTGATGTTGAAGCTCCACGATTTGCGGTAGCCGAACGGAACACAGGTGAAGTTCATTTGCCAGCAATGCAGGTCGCGCGACAGCGACACCGTTCCAGGGGTGAGTTTCTTGGCCTCGAAGTCATAACCGCCCGTGAAGGTCAGTCCCATTTTTTCGGTGAACGTTATACTGCCGTTGAATCCGAGCGAGTTGGTTATGTTCTTGCGCATTCCGTTGTTGGTGTAGTTCACCGAGTAGTTGAAACCGAAGTTCCACGGTATGCTGAAATCGTAGTAGCTGGCGCTCATCATCTGTCGCCGCAGGTCGGACGGAATGGGATTGTCGGGATCGAAATAGTAGGGGTTGGAGTACTGTGGATACTGGGCATTGATGTCGTTTATTGTCGAACGGCCCGAAGATGTGGAGTGCCATGTATATCCTGTTGACCACCCCAAGTGAGTGATGCGACCCAGGTTCCCGCGTTTCCACGTGAGTTGGTTGTACCTTACGCCTGTCCGCTTGTCCACTTCATAGGGGTCGAGGGTGGTGGAGATGTTGATTCCGAAATTCTTGCCGAAAACACTCGAACGCAGGTTTATTGATATGAGCGACAGATTCATTGAGTCGGCCAGGAAGTTATAGGAACCGCTCAACTGCAGGTTGTCTATCACCGAGATTTTCTTTACACCCGATGTGTCGGTTTTGCTTCGCACCTTCATTTCGAGCGTCTGTGCAAGACTGAATGACATGGAGGCTGTCTTGCCGGCTCCGGGTACGCCGTATACCTCGTTGGCAAAAGGAGAGTAGGTCGTCACCGCTCCGGTTGTGGGGTTTACTATGTCTTTGTAGTATCCGTAGCGGGATGTACTGAAGTCGGGAGCCCAAGACACACTTACCGAGGGGGTCATGGTGTGACGTATGGCCTGCACCAATGCCTTCTTGTTCTTGAACTGGTACATGCCGTAGAGCGTGGTGGAAAACGATGCCGCCGTGGAGTAGTCGTACACTCGGTAGAATCCGTATGTCGTGTCGGCCACGGCTATGGATGATGTGGTGTCATCCCATTCGCGGTCGATTTTCTTGAAATACCACCTTTCGTTGTAATTGAGCGATGCAGTCAGGTTGATGTAGTTCAATATGTTGAACGAGGCTGATACCGGAATCGTGTGCTTTACTCCGTTGCGGAACAGCTTGAGCGTGCTTCTGTCGAACAGTTCGCTCTCCTTGGTCGTCACGCTGTTCTGCATGGTCATGGTGTAGGAAGCGGATATCTTTTCATACCAACGCGAACCGCCAATCTGCTCCTTGCGTTTGAAAGGATAGAAGCGCGAAGCGTTGAATACTACGTTGGGCAGACTGAGCGATATGGTCGAGTCGGCCGAATTCTGCGAGTGCTGGAAGTTCATCGACAGCGAGAACGGTGTGCCTGTCCACGTCTTCGAATAGGCTATCGAAGAGTTGGTCTGAGTGGAGAGATAGTCCGACAGAGTCGTCGACGAATTCTTGTTGTATCCGCTCGTGGAGAAGTTTACACTTGCCGAGAACGTGGAGTTGGGACGGAATTTCGGGTCCTGCGTGTGGCTCCATGTAATGCGGAAATTGCGTTGGTTCACATAGTCGGCGCTGCCTTTCTCCCCGAACTTGTCATTGGAGAAACGGAAGTTGAAACTGCCGTTGTATTTGTACCGTCTCGTGTATCGTGTTGCAGCCGAAGCCTCCCATGAACCTAAAGTGTAGATACCTCCCAAAAGGGTGAGGTCCATGTAGTCGTTGAGAATCAGATAGTAACCTGCATCACGCAGATAGAAACCCTTGGTGGTCTCCTCTCCGTACGAGGGGATGATGAATCCCGACTGCTTTGTGGTGCTGATGGGGAAGAAACCCTCGGGAACGGCGAGAAAATAGAACGGTACCCCCTCGAACTCCAGATAAGCTGGACCTGTTATGATCTTCTTGTTGGGAATTACCTTGCCTTGCGTGAGGATTATTCCGAAATGGGGCTCCTCGGCATCGCAGGTGGTGTAGATTCCGTTCTTGATGTTGAACGAATGGTCGGGCATGAGTTTTACGTTGCGGCCTATGATGAATCCTTCGCCGTTCTGTGTATTCACGCCCTTCACCTTGGCCTTGCCCGACTTTATGTTGTAGGTCACGGTGTCCATGTCATACTCGCTCTCGTCCTGTATGAATTTGGGTCTGGTCATGGTGTTGCCCCCCACCGAGTCACGGACCTCCTTGCCGTAGGCATAGATGTCTTTCTTGTCTATGTCCACACGCATGAAGTCGGCTTGCATGTTCATGTTGTCGTATTTCACGTCACCCTGCTCGTAGATGTAGACCATTTTGTCGCGCAAGTCATAGACCAGTGAATCCTTGTTGGTTCCCGATATGGGCTTGTCGAGAAAGTTCTTTATCTCCCTCACGGCCGGACGTTCCTTTTTTGTGGTGTCGGCAGAAAGTGAGTCTGCTGCCGGTGCGATGCCTGTACCAGCGAGCGAATCGGAAATTACGGCATCACCGGCAAGGGTGTCCGTAATCTTTTCCTCATCGGGCACCATATGTGATGTTCCGCTTGTGGCAGACAAAGGCACCGTTCTTTTTTGTACGGTGGCATGAGAGCCGAAAACGGAGACGGCACACAGCAGCGAGACGGCCGAATAGAGAGTATATTTTAATAGACTTTTATCCAAAATTACCTAAAAATATATTACCTTTGCCGACAAGTCGGCAAAACGGAACACCGTGCCTTGCAGACTCGTGTCAGAAAGGCGGATTCAACCTACAAAAATAGACAAAAAAGCAGATACATACCCAATATTGCCATGAAAGTTTCATACTTTTTCCATTTTATCCTAACGCTGTTCGTGCCACTTGTGTTGTGCGGGCAGGCGAAATCTCCTGTGGTGGGAGGTGTGAAGAAAGTGGTGATAGATGCGGGCCACGGCGGGAAGGATCCGGGAACGGTCTACGGCAATATACGCGAGAAGGACATAAACCTCAACGTAGCCCTCAAGCTTGGCAAAATGATAGGGGAGTCACATCCGGATGTGGAGGTCATATACACGCGCAAGACCGATGTCTTCGTGGAACTTTTCGAGCGTGGAGACATTGCCAACAGGGCCAATGCAGACCTGTTCATCTCAATACATGTCAATGCGGCCAAGAACACAGCGGCAACGGGCTCATCGACATTTATCATGGGTCTCGAAAAGAGCGAGAAGAACCTTGATGTGGCAATGTCGGAGAATGACGTAATCAGCTACGAGGATGACTATACAGCGAAGTACGAAGGCTATACTCCCGGTTCAACGGAGAGTTTCATAATATTTTCTCTCATGCAGTATGCCTATCAGGAGCAGAGCATGAACTTTGCGGAGATGATTCAGAAGCACTACACTAAGCTCACCCCCTTGCATGACCGCGGAGCATGGCAGGGACCGTATCTTGTGCTGTGGCGTACGGCCATGCCGAGCGTGCTCACCGAGATGGGATTCATGTCCAACAAGAGTGACCGTGAGTATCTGATCACTGATGCAGGGCAGACCGCAATCGCACAGTCTCTGGCGGATGCCTTTACGGAGTACAAGGCGGCGCGTGAGGGGAGCAACCACAATATGGTGAACGGGACGGATGTGGCTTCTGGCAATTCCGCTACGAAAACACCCGTTGAGGGGAAGACACAAACTGCCGTTGCGAAAAGTCCTGCCTCTACGGCAGACACTCAGACAGGTGCCGTGACCGGTGGCAAGGCAGGCAATGTGAAGTACTATGTGCAGATAATGACCGTTTCGTCGAAGCTCGCCTCCAATAGCAGCAGCTACAAGTCATACAAGAACAATGTGGTACAGAAGAAGACCCCGACCGGCAAATACCGATGTCTGGTCGGTGGCGTAGGCTCTTTTGCCGAAGCAGAGACGCTGCTCAAGAAGGTGAGGAAAGAGTTTAAGGATGCGTTCATCGTGGCCTATCGCGGAGACGAATATTTCAATACGGCTGCAGCGCGTCAATTGGAAAATTAACCGAACGTTTCTACAATCGTGATATACCCCCGTAATTATGAGAACAAGATAGGTTGCGACAGGGTTCGTGGCCAGATAGCGGAGTTGTGCAGCACCCCTTCGGGGCGGGATATGCTCTATGGCGAGGAATTCACCTCATCGTCGGAGGAGATAGAACGGCGCCTCGGACTGTTCGATGAGGTGCGCGAGGCGATAATGCTCGACAGGGAGTTCCCTTCGGGCGAGTTTACCGACTTCGTTTCCATTCCCAAGAAGCTCTCAGTGGAGGGGTCTTTCCTGGAGACAGAGGAACTTATTGCCCTGCATGACGGTCTGGCTTCTGTGTGCGATGTGGTGGGCTTTTTTGCTGCCCGCGAGAAATATGTGCGCATGCGCGAATTTTCAAGCGGCATAGAGTCGTTTGCCGACATTGTGAACCACATAGACACTATAGTTGACCGTTTCGGCAATGTCAAGGACAATGCCTCGGCCGAGCTCTATACTGTCCGCCGCGCAATCCAGAGCCGTGAGGGTCAGGTGGCCAAGCGTCTCCAGTCGGTGCTTTCTCAGGCAATCAGCGCAGG
Source organism: Tidjanibacter sp. (assembly GCA_963640325.1). Lineage (GTDB taxonomy): Bacteria > Bacteroidota > Bacteroidia > Bacteroidales > Rikenellaceae > Tidjanibacter. The sequence goes on along the minus strand of CAVHXY010000004.1, from coordinate 96,735 downwards.
CTATGCCGACCCCGATGCCACGGTCTCCATCCGTGACGGCCGTGCCGTGATACCGGTGGCGGCAGTCAATAAGCGCAAGGTCCAGGGATTCATACATGACCAGTCGGCCACTGGCAAGACATACTATGTTGAGCCTGTGGAGATTGTGGAGATAAACAACGAAATCAAGGAGTTGGAGTATGCCGAGCGTAGGGAGGTGATAAGGATTCTCATGGAGTTTGCCGAATCGATACGTGAGCGGAGCGATGAAATAGGCCGTGCCGGCGAATTTATGGCTTCGGTAGACATGATAAGGGCCAAGGCACGATGGGCTGCCGAAAACGGAGCTGTGAAACCGATACTTTCCGAAGAGGGAAGGCTCGTGTTGCGTTCGGCGCGCCATCCGTTGCTCGACCAGACACTGCGCAAGGAACACAAGGAGATTGTTCCGCTCGACATGACTCTCACACCACAACAGCGTATATTGGTCATTTCCGGGCCCAATGCCGGTGGTAAATCGGTATGTCTCAAGACTGTAGGTCTCTTGCAATACATGTTTCAGTGCGGTCTGCCGGTAACTGCATTGGAAAATTCGGAGATGCCCGTATTCAAGAGCATCTTTATTGACATTGGCGATGAGCAGTCCATAGACAATGACCTTAGTACCTATTCGTCACACCTGCTCAACATGAAACAGATGCTGGCCAATGCGCACGGCGATTCACTGATAATGATCGATGAGTTCGGTTCGGGCACCGAACCGGTCATGGGGGCGGCCATTGCAGAGTCAATGCTTGAACGGTTCGTTGAGGCGGGCACCTATGGGGTCATTACCACACACTACTCCAACATTAAGTATTTTGCAAGTTCGCATGAGGGTGTGCAGAACGGCGCCATGATGTTCGATGTGCAGAATATAAAACCGTTGTTCCGTCTCGAGTCGGGTATGCCCGGAAGTTCGTTTGCGGTGGAGATTGCACGCAAGATAGGATTGCCCGAAAGTATCATAAAGTCGGCGAGTGACAAGGCAGGCAGCGATTACATGAACCTCGAGCGGCAACTGCGCGAGATAGCGCGCGACCGTCGTTACTGGGAACAGAAACGAGACCGGATCAGATTGACCGACAAACGAGTGGAACAGCTGGAGGAGACCTATGGCCAGCAGTTGGCAAAGATAAAGGAGGAGCGCACGCGCATCATAAAGCAGGCCAAGGAGGAGGCATCGCAGATTGTTGCCGAGGCCAACAAGAGAATAGAGAATACCATACGTACCATCAAGGAGGCGGCTGCCGAGAAGGAGACTACTCGTGCCGTGCGGAAGGAGTTCGACGAATTCAAGCAGAGCCTTGCCGAAGAGCCTGTGGAGGACGATGCGCAGCGGGAGCGTATTGAACGCGAGATGGCTGCCATAGAAAGGCGTCGCCAAAAACGTGCCGAACGAAAAGCACAACGTGGCGAGGCTCCTGTGCAGCAACAGCAGCAGGAACCGGAGATAAAGGAGCGTGTGGTCGGTTGCAAGGTGCGCATAAGCGGTCAGGAGACGGTGGGCGAGATAGTGCAGATAAAGGGACACAAGGCCACTGTGGCATTCGGGCAGATGCTCACTACGGTGGAGACAGAGCGTCTGGAGGTTATCTCCAATGCCGAGTACAAACGGCAGACACGTACCGAAAAACCGCGTACGGTGTACAGTGTTGACATCTCGTCGCGCAAATTGAACTTCAGGGACAATATTGACATACGTGGCATGCGTGTGGCAGAGGCGCTGGAACTCGTCAAGAACTTCATCGACGATGCCCTTATGGTGGGTGTGGGTACAGTGACGATACTGCACGGCAAGGGTACCGGAGCATTGAAGGAGGAGGTGCGCAGATATCTGCACAGTCTGCCGGCGGTGGAGAGTGCTGTGGATGACCATGCCGACCGTGGAGGTGCGGGCATTACGGTGGTGAAGTTCGCTGATTAGGAAGGTAACCTTGCCGTTGGATTGAGCGGTAATGGTGTGACGGAAAATGAAAATAAAAGGTTTTGAACCATGAAATACGAATTGAGCAGAATAGCAGAAGTGTGCGGCGGCCGTTTTATCGGCAAGAACATTACGGTCGACACCATAATGACAGATAGCCGCCACAGTTTCGGCAACGGCGAGAAGCCGCTGTTCGCAGCAATGGTAGGAGTCAATTTTGACGGGCACAGCTTCATCGACGGTCTTTACCGCCGTGGTGTACGTGGCTTTATTATTGAGAAGCCTCTCAATTATGAACACTATCCCGAGGCCGGCTTCGTGTTGGTGCGCCGTTCGTTCAGGGCACTGCAGGCACTGGCCGAACACCACCGGGCTTCGTTCGGCGGCAAGATGATTGCCGTGACCGGATCGCGTGGCAAGACGGTTGTAAAGGAGTGGATTGCACAGGCGGCACCACAGGGCGTGAAAGTCTTCCGCTCGCCACGCAGCTACAATTCACAACTTGGAGTGGCTCTGTCGTTGCTGATGATAAGGGGCGATGAAGATCTGGCCGTCATAGAGGCGGGAATCTCCAAAGTGGGCGAGATGGAGTATCTGGCCGACATGATACGCCCCGATATAGGCATCTTCACTACACTCAATGAAGAACATGGCGAGAATTTCACTGGCCTTGAGCAAAAGGCACGTGAGAAGGCCAAACTGTTCGGCAAGTGTCCTACGGTGATATACGACTCCAAATATCCTTTTGTGGCCGATGCAATCAATGCAGCCAACAAGAACGTGAAGATAGTCGATACGGCCGGATATGCACAGCAGATAACATGTTTCCGTGACGAGGCATCGAAGGAGAATGCCGCTATGGTGTCAGCGCTGTATGGTGAACTTGGTTACGACAGGAGTGATATAGAGAAACATTTCTCGTTGTTGCAGCCCGTAGACTTGCAACTCGAATTACGTGAGGGGGTAGGCGATTCCATAGTGGTGGGTGACAACCACAATACGGACATCAATTCGCTATCAATCGCATTGGACTATCTGTCGAACATCTCTGACAAGCGCCCCAAGGTGCTGATTCTCTCCGACATCCTCTTTAGCAGTCTGCCCAATGACGAACTCTATGCCACTGTGGCAGATACGGTTGCCAAAGCCGGTGTGGACAAACTTATCGGAATAGGCGAGAAGATAAAGGAATACGGCAGAAACTTTTCGTGTCCGGCGGAGTTCTACAACTCGGTGGATGAGTTTATGGATGCATTCACGCAGGATAAGGTAGAGAACAGTGCCGTACTGGTGAAGGGCAACCAGATGTCACATTTCGACCGTATAGTACACCTACTGCAGCGCAAGAGCCATACTACGGTGCTCGAAATCAATCTTGATGCCATGTCGGACAATCTCGCTTTCTTCCGCTCAAAACTGGCATCCGGTACAAAACTCATGGCCATGGTGAAGGCTTCGGCCTATGGCAATGGCGATTATGAAATTGCCAACATGCTGGCAAACAAGGGTGTCGACTATCTGGCCGTGGCATTTGCCGATGAAGGTGTGTCGTTGCGCAAGAAAGGCATAACAATGCCTGTGGTGGTTCTCAATGCCGATTCAGACAGTTTCGACCTTATGGTGGCCAATCGCCTTGAACCTGAGATATACAATTTTACATCGCTTCGCCAGTTCGTCAAGGCAGTGAAGAGCGGAGGACAAAGCAACTACCCGATTCACATAAAGATAGACAGCGGAATGCACCGTCTGGGCTTTGAGGAGCGTGATGTGGATGAACTCAACAGCCTGCTCTCCCAAGAGAGCCTGAGCGTTACAGTGAGGTCCATATTTTCTCATCTGGCCACCTCCGACATGCCCGAGGAGAGGGAGTATACGCTGCACCAGCTTGCAGTGTTCGACAAAGTGAGCAATATGATAATGGCCGCATTGCCTTACAAGCCGTTGCGCCACATCAACAACAGTGCTGCCATAGTCAATTTCCCCGAGACCGACTACGACATGTGCCGCTTGGGAATAGGCCTTTATGGCTGCTGCTTTCCGGAAGTGCGTGAAATCAGCCGGCTGAAGACCGCCATTGTGCAGGTGCGCGAACTGGAGGCCGGTGAAACAGTGGGCTATGGCCGTGCGGGCAAACTGACGCGCCGTTCGGTAATCGCCACTGTGCCCATAGGCTATGCCGACGGACTTGACAGGCATTTGGGTTGCGGCCGCTGGTCGATGATAGTCAATGGTATGCCTGCTCCCATTGTGGGACGTGTCTGCATGGACAGTTGTATGATTGATGTTACGGGACTGCAGGTGACCGAGGGCGATATAGTAACTGTGTTCGGTGGAGGCAAGGGTAACAGTGTGGAGGATATGGCATGTATACTCGACACCATACCGTATGAAATAATGACTTCTGTCTCGCAGCGAGTGAAACGTATATATATCAAGGAATAAATGGCTTACGGCAAACTCTATATGATACCTTCGCCCATAGGCGAGGGCGAGCCCTACGATGTGCTGCCCGAGCACAACAGGCTCGTCATGGCTTCGATAGACTATTTCATCGCCGAGAATCTGCGCACCGTACGGCGGTTCCTCAGCAGTGCCCGCATAGGCAGACAAATCAGTGAACTGCAGTTTGCCGAGTGCAGTGAGCATACACCGGCATCGGAGATGGAGAAACTTATCGGCCCCTTGTTGGAGGGACACGACACGGGACTCATTTCAGAGGCAGGCTTGCCGGGTGTGGCCGATCCTGGAGCCGAGGTCGTGGCTCTGTGCCATAAACGAGGTATCAAGGTGGTGCCATTGGTGGGCCCGTCATCCATAATGATGGCGCTCATGGCTTCGGGGCAGAACGGCCAGTCATTCGCCTTCAACGGTTATCTGCCCATAAAACCGGCGGAACGGGCGAAGGCTCTCCGCAGATTTGAACAGAGAGCACGCAGTGAACATCAGTCACAAATATTCATAGAGGCACCATACAGAAATGCCAAACTATTTGACGACTTTCTCGCATATTGTTCCGGAGAGACGATGCTTACCGTGGCATCGGATATCACTTCGGCTGATGAATTCATATTTTCGGCCACTGTGTCGGACTGGAAACAACGGGCAAAACCCGACATCAACAAGCGGCCGGCAATTTTCATTATCGGCTGCAGGCAATAATGAATCCTGATGACTGCCGACCCGGTTCATTCCGATAACGGGAGCCGGACCATAGGGCACTCCATCGCAGTAGAGATGACGGATGATTTTGGTTTTCCGGAATTTATCACTATTTTTATCGGACATTTAACTCTAAAACACAACTCTATGAACAATATAGAACAGCAGGTCTGGGGTTTTACCCAGGAGGGTGATGCAGTGATAATGTACACACTCTCCAATTCGCATGGCATGAAGGTGCAACTCTCCAATGTGGGGGCGGGCATTGTAGCCATCTTCGCACCCGACCGCAATGGCAGCTTGGCCGATGTGGTCTTGGGCTATAAGGATTTTGCGGGCTATTTCGGTGATGGTGCATGTATGGGCAAAGTGCCGGGACGCTATGCCAACCGCATTGCGCGCGGACATTTTACACTCGACGGTAAGGAGTATACACTGCCGGTGAACAATGGTGTAAACCACTTGCACGGAGGTCCCAACGGATTTGCCAACCGTTTGTGGGAGAGTAGTGTTGAGCAAGACCATGTGGTGTTCAAACTCGACAGTTCCGACGGTGATTGCGGCTATCCGGCAACGTTGAGTGCCGAGGTGGCATATACCCTTACGGAAGACAACGAACTTCGTCTTACTCTCTCGGCACGCAGCGACGGCAAGACGGTGGTGAATCTCACCAACCACACCTACTTCAACATGAAGGGCGAGAATGCCGGCACAGTGCTTGACAACATACTGAAGGTAAACGCATCTGCCTTTTTGGCCAAGGACGAGACGGCCATTCCCACTGGAGAGTTCGTGCCAGTTGCCGGCACCCCATTCGATTTTACACAACCCAAACCTCTCGGTCGGGATATCAATGCCGATGACCGCGAACTGAAAGAGAGCAAAGGGTACGACCACTGTTGGGTCATTGACAATTGGAGCGAGGATGTGTTGCGCGAGGCAGCCGTGCTGACCGATCCCGTGTCCGGACGTCGCCTTGAGGTGCTCACCAACCAGCCTGGAGTTCAAGTCTATACAGGCAACTATCTGACGGGCAGCCCTATGAGTATAAGTGGCGGCATGTATAAGGATTATGATGGAGTGGCTCTTGAATGTCAGGATTTTCCCGATGCACCTAATCATCCCGAGTTTCCTTCGACCTTGCTTGACAAGGGTGACACATACAGCCGCATGATTGTGTTCCGTTTCACGACGGAGTAGGTGAGTCGGTCATAAGCCAAGACCTTTTTTATCCACCGGTTTTTTGGCCGACCGATAAATAGGCATTGCCTGCCAAGGAGGAGAACCGCCAGACATCGGAACAAAGAAACAATAACCTTAAAAGACCTTGAAACATGAAAAGACTCCTTTGCCTGCTATTGCCACTTGCCGTGTCATGTTCGCATGCCGACAAGAGCGTTTCGCACGGATATCCGATTGACCCTGTGCCGTTTACCTCCGTTACAGTAGATGATGCCTTTTGGGGGCAACGACTGCGTGCAAGCCGTGACGTAACCATTCCTTTGGCCTTTTCGAAATGTGAGGAGACGGGGCGTTATGAGAATTTCGTCAAGGCTGCACATCCGAGCGAGGAGTATGAGGTGGGTGGCTTTTCGTTCGACGATACGGATGTATACAAGACGATAGAGGGAGCGAGCTATCTGCTCCAAACATATCCTGACGAGAAGATGGAGGCCTATATTGACAGTGTCCTGACTATCGTCGCAGCAGCGCAGGAGCCCGACGGCTACCTCTATACGGCCCGTACAATGAATCCGGTGCATCCGCACAAATGGGCAGGAGACAAACGATGGGTAAGTGTGGAGGAGTTGAGCCATGAGTTCTATAATTTGGGTCACATGATAGAGGGGGCGGTGGCGCACTATAGGGCTACCGGCAAACGCAATTTCCTTGATATTGCCATCCGTTATGCCGATTGCGTGTGTCGCGAGATAGGTGACGGCGAGGGGCAGTTTACAGCTGTACCCGGACACCAGATTGCCGAGATGGCACTGGCAAAACTATATCTCGTTACCGGTGACGAGAAATATCTGCAGCAGGCCAAATATTTCCTCGACAAGAGGGGCTATACCACCCGCAAGGACGAATATAGCCAGGCGCACAAACCTGTCGTCGAACAGGACGAGGCTGTGGGACATGCCGTGCGTGCCGTATATATGTATTCCGGCATGGCCGATGTGGCTGCACTTACCGGTGACGAACAGTATATCAACGCTATAGACAAAATCTGGGACAATATAGTTTCCAAAAAATACTACATTACGGGCGGTATAGGGGCGCGCCATAGCGGAGAGGCTTTCGGAGCCAATTATGAATTGCCCAATGCCTCGGCCTATTGTGAGACATGTGCTGCCATAGGTTTTGTGTATGTCAACCATCGTCTGTTCCTGTTGCACGGCGAATCAAAATACTACGATGTACTCGAACGTACGCTCTACAACGGTTTGCTCTCGGGTGTGTCATTGGATGGCGGAGCATTCTTCTATCCCAATCCGCTTGAGTCGGACGGTAGTCACGAACGCCAGCCATGGTTCGGCTGTGCATGTTGTCCGTCCAATATCTGCCGTTTCATACCGTCATTGCCGGGATATGTGTATGCGGTAAAAGACAATAGTCTGTATGTCAATCTGTTCGTGTCCGATAAGGCTACAGTGTCGGTAGATGGCAAAGAGGTTGTTCTGAAACAGACTACCACCTATCCATGGTCGGGTGATGTGACTATTGAGGTGGAGCAGGCACCGCGCAAGTCAATGGCAATGAAAGTGCGTATACCCGGTTGGGTGAAGAACAGTGTCGTGCCGAGTGACCTGTATATATATGCCGATGGCGGGACACCCGGTTATTCCGTAATGGTGAACGGTGAAATCGCCGTGGGAGAACTGACTCCGGACGGGTATTACACCATAGAGCGCACATGGCATAGCGGTGACAAGGTGGAAGTCTCGTTCGATATGTCACCCCGCAAGGTAAAGGCGCATGAGGCTGTAGAGGCCGACCGAGGCAGAGTGGCTTTCGAAAGGGGACCTTTAGTCTATTGCGCCGAGTGGCCCGACAACGATTTCGATGTACGTGAGGCTGTGGTGGACAACGATGCCGAGGTGGAGGTCGAGTCATGTTCCGATATGCTTTACGGTATAGACATTCTGAAGACCGCCGCCAAGGTGGACGGAACCGATAGACCGCTTACTCTTATACCTTACTACGCATGGGCACACCGTGGCAAGGGCATTATGGCTGTCTGGCTGAAAGATGCGCAGGCTGAATAGAGACAAAGAACATCCTCTGTGTAAATACAGGAAAACAGAGAGAAAAAGAATCGGCACGGAGATGTCTCTGTGCCGATTCTTTCTATATCCGCCCCTCTATACGGCCCTGTATCTCCGCAGGGCGGCATTGAGGTCCTTTTCATGACCGCCGGTCATGCGGTCAAGCAGGGCATGGAATTTGGATGAGTGGTTCTTGTGTACCGTATGGCATAACTCATGGAGAATCACGAAATCAATAAGCTCATCCGGCAAACGCATTAGGAAGAGCGAAAGGGAGATGTTGTCGTTTGCCGAACAACTGCCCCAGCGTGTGCGTGATGCACGTACCGAAACATTGCCGCACCTGAGCCCTGTCCGTTGGGACAACTCTCTGCACCGTGCCGGCAGATACTCCCTGGCCGCCTTGCGCAACTGCTCTGTCTGCAATTTCTCTTCCTCGGGAGATATGGTGGTATCTGTTTGTTTCCGTGTACGTTCCACAGTAGCGAGTATCACCTCCTGCTTGAGGTCGAGAAAACGCCATAACTCGCTCATGGCGACCCACGGAGGCATGGAGGCTCCGATACGTCCCGGAGGACGGACCGAAATGCTGATGCGCCTTGCCCGTCGTGTGCGCAACAGGGTGATTTCGCCCAAAACGGGGTGGGTGAGTGTCTGTTTCAATATGCAGAATCCTTTTGATCAATGGGTGATATGGAGCGGTTGGTTTATTCGTGTACCGCTATATCATTGGCAGTGAACGGAGTTTCATAGAGGTTTTTGGCTCAACCGACAGCTATCCGATCCGCTGCCTTACCACTTCAAAGAGCATGACAGCGGCAGCTGCCGAAACGTTCAGTGACTCAATCTTGCCTATCATGGGTATGGCCAGCTGTTCGTCACACATCTTGAGCACCTCTTTCGAGATGCCTTTCTCCTCGCTGCCCATAATTAGAACAGTGGGTCGAGAAAAGTCAGCATCATATATCAGTTTTGAACTTTTCTCTGTGGCAGCCACAATCTGCATACCCTCGTTCTGCAGGGTTTTGAGAGTGTTGCGTATTGAGCCGGCACGGTGAACGGGAATGACATGCAGCGCGCCCGACGAGCTCTTGATGGCCTCCGAATTGACAGGGGCTGCATTCTTCAACGGCACAATCAGTCCATGTGCTCCGGCACACTCGGCACTGCGGGCTATCGCCCCGAAGTTGCGCACATCGGTGACCCCATCGAATACAACGATGAGAGGGGTCTCGTCTTCGGGTATGCGCTCCAGGATGTCCTCCAACGTAACATAGTGAATTGTCGCCAACTGGGCCACAACACCCTGATGGTTGCCCTTGGCAAGACGGTTTAGTTTTTCCACAGGCACCTCCTGATAGCGCAGGTGCGAGCGGAAACAGAGGTCTTTCAAGTCGTTCATCAACTGTCCGTCGGCTCCCTTGCGGATGTAGAGCCGTTCTATCTCCTTGCCCGCTTCCACTGCTTCAATGACAGGGCGCAAGCCAAATATAAGATTCTCCATTTGCGTTGTGTGTTTCGTTACAAATCCTCCTTGGTGTTCTCTACATCGGTCTCACTTATGGTCAGTCCGAGCGTTATCTTGTCGCGCCCTTTGTAGAGCAACAGACTGTCGATTGCGGTCTGCTGCACCTCCACTGATTCGGCCGGCAGATTGTGCTGTTTTACTAGATGGTTGACCATAACATCGTTGCGTTGCGAGAGTATGTTCGACACCTCCTCTTGTGCTTGGGTGCCGTATATGGCCTTGGCCTTCTCTGTTATGTTGGTTTGGGTGGCCTCTATGCCGCGGGCAAGTATCAACGAGTCGGCAAAGTTCTTCAATTTCGAAGAGTTCAAGTCAATCCGGTCGATCTCCTGCATTACTATAATCTCATCCGTCTCCTCGGCGCTCTTGCCACTATTGGCAATATAGTAGTCGCGTTTCAGGTCCGTAACGGCCTGACGGCCCAGTGCCTGGTTGAAATCGATGTCCTGACGTACGGTGAGCTTCATCTCCGGTTTCTGTCTGACCACGTCGGCATATTGTGCGAATTTGTCGTATTGCTCCGTGGTGAAGTCTTTTTGCAATGCATCGATGGCAATCTCATTGCTGTCGGTCTTGAGCCCCATGGCCTCGGCAAGGAATGTTGCAGGCGAGGTTACGACCTTTACAAGCAGGTTGCCGAGCGTCTTCATAATCAGCTTTTTGTATGAGAACTCGGGCGAATTGATACTGCCGCTTACGGGCAATTCCAACTTTATGTGCTCGTCCTTGTCCTTGAGGATGTAGAGGCCGGCCCGCAAGGGGAAGTTGTAGGCGGCATCCACCTTGCGGTTCTTGGGCTCGAGCGTGAACTTGTACATGTCAAGGCTGTTGCTGCCGTTGAGCATGTAGTTCTTAATTATGTTCTGGCTCTTGAATACGAGGTTGCCTTCCTTTACGGGATATCCGAACAGGGCGAGCGTGTAAGGCGTAAACTCTTTGAGACTCAAGTTGCTGATGCTTATGGAGATGTTTTGGTTGGCAATGTCGGTTAGGTTGCCTCGCCATTTGATGTCGGCTGTTCCGGTGTTCTGCAACACTGCTGTCATCTCCACCGAGTTGCTTCCTGTCGTGTTGAAGTCGCTCGATACCACCGATATGTCGGATATTGTGTAGCTGAATTTTTCGGGCAATGTGTGGTCGGTGTAGACGATGGTCGAATTGTCTATCGAGAACCGGTCTATATGAATGTTGTTCTTTGCATCATCTGCATTTTCCTCATCGGCAGTGGTTGCTTCTCCGGTGCTCTCTTCTTTGTCAGCGGAGGCGGTGAGCATGCGGGAGACGTTGCTTGTCGAATCGGCAAATATCTCATAGTTGGCCTTCAGGCCGTTGACCCTTAGATCCCCTATGGAATAGATGTTCTGCAGAAGGTCCAGATTGTTTATGGACACCGAAACCGTGTCTGCCCTGAGTAGCTCGTTGTCCTTGCTGTCGGATAGATATATGTCCGAGAGGGCAGCTGTGCCGCTTATGTTCATCTGCATGAGGTGCTCCATGTTGCCGTTTATATTCAGGGCTACATTCAGAATACCATGCAGGTCTTCGGTTGCCATGCTCTGCTGGATATAGGGCAGCAGTCCATGCAGGGTAAACTCCTTGAGTGAGACGTTGATGGTATATGACTTGTCGCCTGCATTGGAGGAGATGCTGGTTGAGAGTTCTCCACCGTCCACAAAACTTAGACTCAAATCCACATTGGAATTATCCTCTCCGCCGAGAGTGATGTCGGGAATCTCTATGGCTATATGGTCCATATCCCATTGGCTGCCCACTGCATAGTCTTCGTAGAAGAGATGGCTGTTGAGCAGGCGGGTGTTGTAGAATCCGAATATCCAGTCCGACGATTCGGCCGAGTCAATATCTTCAGCCGGTTCCTGCATCTCTGCTGTTTCCGTTGTCATATGCTCTTCTTCGGTCCCGTCCTCTCCGTCAGAGAAATGCTCAATGATGTCGTTGAAGTTGAACTCCTCGCCACTTTGGGTGAGGTGCAGATACAACCCGTCGAGGAGCAGCCGCTTTACCGCCAACTTGTGCCCCAACAGTTTGGGCAATGCTACGCGTGTGTCGAGTTCATCCAGTGTTACAAAATCGGTTGCCTTGTCGCTCTCTTTTACGGCGAGTCCACATATCCTTACATGCCCGGTGAAGATGTTTACGAGCAGTTTCTCCACTTTTATGTCTCGTCCTATGAGTTGCTCTCCGTTCTTGTTGATGTACGATTTCGCTATGGGCGAAACCAGCAATGCCAATACTATCAGCAAACCTATTATTGCCGAGAGTGTGATTACGATGAATTTGCTGCACTTTTTCATTATGCTGACTCTTTTTCGGTTACCCTATTTAAGTACGGAGCGACCGTGTATGTTCGTATTCTTGTCTGTAATTTTCTTTATAGATTGTCTGTGAGTATGTCGAGTTCGTAGTTCATCTTTTCCCATTCATGCACCTCATCGGCAAGTTCGGCCTTAAGCTTGTTGTAGGATGCGAATACGCTGTCATCACTCAGGTCTATGCCATGCGCTGCAGGGTCGGCCAACTTTTTGTCCCATTCGGCCACTTCGACCTCCAGTTCTGTAATGCGTTTTTCTATGGCTTCTATCGCATTGCGCGTCTTGCGTATCTGTTTCTCGTTCTCCTTCTTGAGTGCATACTCTTCACGGCCTCCCTGTGCCGGGCGCGTCTTTTGTTCTGCCTGTTCCACTTTGCGGGTCTCTATCTCCTTGAGTGAATCTATCTTACGCTTCTCCAGGAAGTACCATATGTCACCCAGATACTCCTTTACTCCGCCATCGCGGAACTCTATTATCTTCTCGGCTATGCCGTCCAGAAAATCCCTGTCGTGCGAAATGACAACCAGCGTGCCGTCGTATTTGCGCAAGGCATCTTTCAGTATGTCTTTCGAGCGCATGTCCATGTGGTTGGTCGGCTCGTCGAGAACCAGCAGATTGTGGGGCGAGAGTATCATACGAGCCATTGCCAGACGTGCTCGTTCTCCGCCCGAAAGCACCTTTACCTTCTTGTCGATATCCTCTCCACGGAACAGGAATGCTCCCAAAATATCTCTCAACCGCGTGCGGATGTCTCCTACAGCCACTCTGTCCAAGGTGTCATAGACGGTGAAGTCTCCGTTCATCAAATCGTCCTGATTCTGTGCATAATAGCCGATGCTTACATTTGTGCCGAGCTTTATGCGACCCTCCGTAGGCTCTATCTCCCCTATAAGCATGCGTGCAAAGGTTGTCTTTCCCTCACCGTTGCGCCCCACAAGGGCTATCCTCTGTCCGTTTTCTATGGTGAAATTGGCTCCGCTGAAGATGTGCTTGTCTCCGAAACTCTTTCCCACTTCATGTATATCTGCCACTATGCGCCCGCAGTGTGGCGATGGCGGGAACTTGATGTTCAGTGCGCTAAGATCCTCCTCGTCTATCTCTATACGCTCTATTTTCTCCAGCTGTTTGATTCGCGACTGCACCTGGTTGGATTTGGTGGGCTTGTAGCGGAAGCGTTCTATGAACTCCTCGCTCTTTTCAATCATGCGCTGCTGGTTGTTGTAGGCCGCCACCTGCTGCTGGCGCCTTTCGTGGCGCAGTACCACATATTTACTGTAAGGCACCTTGTAGTCGTAGGCCTTGCCGAGGAGTATCTCCACAGTGCGGTTCGTGACATTGTCGAGGAATGTGCGGTCATGCGAGATGACGACCACAGCCCCGTTGTACTCTTTCAGATAATCTTCAAGCCACTGGATGCTCTCTATGTCGAGATGGTTGGTCGGCTCGTCGAGCATTATTACTGAAGGCTTGCGCAACAACAACTTGGCCAACTCTATACGCATGCGCCAACCGCCACTGAACTGGCTTGTGGGACGGTCGAAATCGCTTCTTTTGAATCCCAGTCCCAGCAGTGTCTTCTCGATATCCTCCTCTTTGCTGCCTCCACCGAGGATGTTGTATCTGTCGTTGGCTTCGTTCAGCCGGTGCAGCAATGCCTCGTATCCACTGCTCTGATAGTCGGTGCGGTCGGTAATCTGCCCGGTGAGTCTCTCTATCTCCCTCTCTATCTTGTTGAGTTCGTCGAAGGCCTGCAAAGTTTCGGCATAGAGCGAAGTAGTGTCGGCTACCTTCATCTGTTGCGGCAGATAGCCAATCGTCGTGTCTGCACTTTTGGTCACACTTCCGTCGCTCAAGGGTTGCAGCCCCAGAATCACCTTCAATAAGGTGGTCTTTCCCGCTCCGTTCTTGCCCACCAGACCTATGCGGTCCTTGGGGTTTATGAGGAGCGAAATGCCACTGAAGAGCTCTTCGCCGGCGAAACTCACCGCCACGTTGTTGACCGATATCATCGCTGTGGCTTATCGGGCGTTCAACATCTTGGATATCTCGGCCTTGGGGTCGGGCGAGTTGAATACTGCACTGCCGGCGACCAATACATTGCAACCGGCCTCAAAGAGACTTCCGGCATTCTCTGAAGATATGCCACCGTCGATTTCGATAAGCGTTCCGCAATTGCGGCTGTCGATCATATGGCGGAGCTTGCGTACCTTGTCGTAGCTGGCAGGCATGAAACTCTGTCCGCCGAAACCGGGCTCGACACTCATTATCAGCGCCAAATCGATGTCCGGCAGATATTCCTCCAGCACCTCCACAGGTGTAGCTGGCTTGACTGAGACTCCGGCCTTCACTCCGCATGACTTGATGAGACGGAGCGTTTCGCGCAGGTCCTTCACCGCCTCGTAGTGCACGGTTACCAGGTGGGCACCTGCATCGGCAAAGCGTTTTACATAACGCTCGGGCTCGACTATCATCAGGTGTACATCCATGAATTTGTGCGACACCTTGGTGATGGCTTTCATTACGGGGAAGCCAAACGAGATATTGGGCACGAAAACACCGTCCATTACATCAAAATGGACCCATTCGGCATCGGATTCGTTGAGCATCAGCGTGTCGTGCTCGAGATGCCCGAAATCGGCCGCTAAAACTGAAGGGGAAATTATTCTTGTCATATCGGTATTGTATCATTTTGCGCAAAGGTAACCAAAAATACAAATAAATGCCGTAAATTTGTAACTAAACAATCGTATTGAACCATAGAAAAACATTCCTTTATGACCATTTTTATCGTTGTCCTGTCTGTCTTGTTGGTGCTGGCCGCAGGGTCGGCTGCGGCATATTTCCAAAAAAGGAAGGAGGTGGCCGAAAAGGCCGTTGAAAACGGCCGGTTGCAGTCGCAGCTTGCTGTCCAGAATGAAGCCCTGCAGGACAAGGATACACTTTTGAAACATCGTGAGGAGGAGCTGCACCAGAACGAAATAGAACGTGTAAAACTCCTGTCGGAACTCAACAGGATGCGAGAACGAGAGGTGGAGAACCGTGAGGAACTTGAGAAACTGCAGGCTTCGTTCCGTGCGGAGTTCAAGAATATGGCCAATGACATCATGGAGGAGAAATCCCGACAGTTCAAAATGGCCAACAAAGAGTCGATGGATATGCTGCTCAAACCGTTCAAGGACAACATTGCAGAGTTCCGCGAACGGGTGGAGAAGATATATGCATCCGAGAACGAACAGCACGGTGCCCTGAAGAACGAACTCCGCAACCTTATGGAGCTAAACAAGAGAATCACCCAGGAAACCACCAACCTTACCCAGGCCCTCAAGGGCAATTCCAAGGTGCAGGGTGATTGGGGTGAGGGGTATCTCGAGACTATTCTTGAACAGTCAAATCTTCGCCGTGGCATACACTATACCGTGCAGGAGAACCTGAAAGGGGAGAACGGACAGAACCTTCGCCCCGATGTGATACTCAACCTTCCCGAGGGCAAGCGTATCGTAATCGACTCCAAAGTGTCGCTTTCGGCCTATGTGGACTATGTCTCGGCCGAGGACGACTCTGTGCGCAAAGCAGCCTTGGAACGTCATGTGGCATCTGTCCGCAAACACATTACGGAACTGGCGGGCAAAAGCTATCAGGATTTGTTGCCCTCTTCGCCCGACTTTACGATAATGTTCATTCCCACCGAGCCGGCATTTATGGTGGCCATGCAGTCACATCCTGAGTTGTGGGGTGAGGCATATGACAAGAAGATAATCATTTCGTCACTGACGAGTCTGTTTGCACTGCTGAAGATAGTGGACGATTTATGGAAACGCGACAGTCAGAGCCGCAATGCGCTTGAGATTGCACAGGCGGGCGGACGGCTTTACGACAAGTTCGTCGGTTTCGTGGAGAGCATGCAGGAGCTGGAGCGCAATCTCAAGAATGCTACGGGCAGTTTTGACAAGGCAATGAACAGGCTTTCGCAGGGAAATGGCAATCTGATTGTGCAGTGCGAACGCCTGCAGAAACTGGGTGTTAAATCGTCGAAACAACTCCCCAAACAGCTTAGACCGGAGCCGGACGAGGTAATGGAAATAGGAGGCGGGAAATCCGCACCGGAGCTTCCTTCCAACGATAATGGAGGTGAATGATTAGCTCTGTCTGAAAAGATTGATAATCAACAGGGAGTAAAAAATAGTCTATAATGCTGCAATAATATTCCGATTTATACTATTTTATTGTATATTTGTCAAAAAGGAACGGAGCGGAATGGTCGTTATGAAATTCAGTTTTAAGTCGTGTTTTGTCCTTGTGTGGTTGTTGGCAATGTGCGCGGGAGTGTCGGGACAAGAGGTGTTGTGGCGTGTGGATCTTAATTACCGTTTCGACAACAGAGAGTACAAGGACCTTACGGTTGCCGAGTCAGGCACCACTTTCGGAGCGCGCATTTCGCCGCAACTCGGTATCGCCTGGGACAAATACAACAGTCTGTTCATGGGCGTGGACATGATGTCCGACTTCGGACAGAAGACTTTCTATACCACTCCCGATTTCTTTGCCTATTACGATTTTGACAATGGCCGTCTTGACCTTTCGGCCGGTGTCATTCCGCGCCGCAAAATCACGGGCGAATATTCCTATGCCTTCTTCAGTGACTCGTTGCGGTTTTATGATGCCAACATGGAGGGATTGCTGATACACTACAAACTCGGCAAATTCAATTTCGAAATCGGTTGTGATTGGAACAGCATGTACTCCTCAGACAAACGAGAGAAGTTTATGGTCTTCTCGGCGGCACGCTACAAACCTGGGGCATTCTATGTGGGGTACAGTTATGACATGTATCACCATGCCGGAAGCTATACTCTCGGAGGGGTGGTGGATAATGTACTGTTCAGTCCCTATTTCGGATTTGATCTGTCGAAATGTACGGGTTTTACGAAGTTTACACTTCAGGCGGCATGGATACAGGCATTCCAGAACGACCGCAAGTATGTGGGCGAATATGTCCATCCGGGTGGCCTGCAGTTCGACTTGGCGATGGAGTTCAAACGTTTCGGACTGAGCGACTACCTCTATCTCGGAGACAATCTGTATCCCTATTACGACTCTCCATATGAGGATGACGAGGGGACGCATTATGCCTATCATCTCTACCTCGGAGACCCCTATTACCGTACCACTTCGGGAGTGTACAACAGACTGGAGGCATATTGGGAACCCTATATCTCCAAAGGTATTTCGACCCGTATATCCACTGTGCACCATTATGACGGGCATAAATGGGGATGGCAACAAGTCGTGACGCTCCGTCTGAACCTTGGGGGCACACTGTACAGCAAGAAAAAATAGAACGGCAAAAATTCGTTGAATGTGTCGGCATTGGAGTATGACAGAGCGCTTGTGGGTCTCTCTTGTGCGGATACACACGTACTGTTCTAAGAGTTACTTCGTGACAGTCAGATATTTCGGTATAGTCTGCGAGACGGTCTTGTGGAGTACTTCAGCTGCATTGTGCAATGACTCTTCAAGGGAGGCAAAAGAGGCCATTTGGTAGGTGTCGGGCAAGCCGAGCGAGTCGGTGGCGCAATAGAAAACGCACCTCTTGCCGTATTTTGCCGCTATGGAGGCAATGTGGCCGGCAGTCTTGCCGTACAGTGTCTGTCTGTCGATTGCCCCTTCGCCCGTAATTACAAGGTTGCTGTCCGCTATGGCTTGTTCAAGACCCGTGGCAGTTGCAATGTATCCTGCACCGCTTACTACTTCTGTCCGGCAGAAAGTCATCAAGGCCCAGCATGTTCCGCCTGCAGCTCCGGCTCCGTCAGTGTCTCGGCACATGCGGCCCGTGTGACATTCGGCCACATCGGCAAAATGCCGGACTCCGCTTTCCAACTGATGCATCATGCCGCAGTCGACACCCTTTTGAGGGGCATAGACATATGTGGCACCGTTAGGTCCCAACAGCGGATTGCGGACATCGCACAGCACGGTGAAGTGCACCCCCTTTGTCAGGTGCTCCATTTCAAGCGTGTCAATGGTGGCAATATCGCCGAGCCTTCCTCCGCCGATGTGCTGCAACGCATTGCCTTCGTTGTCAAAAAAACTGCACCCGAGGGCCTGCAGCATACCTGCCCCCGCATCGTTCGTGGCGCTCCCGCCCAGACAGAGGACAATCTCCTTGATCCCCTTTTCGATAACATGGCGTATGACTGTGCCGAATCCGTAGGTCGATGTGGCCAGAGGATTCCGCTCATTGCATTTGAGCTGCGACAACCCGGCACTTGCGGCGAGTTCCACTACAGCCTTGCCGTCAGCCGTGATGCCGTATGGGCTTTCCATAGGACGCAACAGGGCGTCGTATGCCGACACTTGTTCCATCCGACCTCCAGGGGTTGTCAGAACCTCTGCACTCCCATCACCTCCATCGGCTACGGGGAAACAGGCAGTTTCTATATTTTCACACTTCAACTCTCTGATAACGTGTTCGATAATGTGGTTTACCTGCGCACTCGACAGAGTCCCTTTGTATTTGTCGGATGAAATAACTATTTTCATAAGGCCTAAATTAGACAATTTTTCCTATCTTTGAAAGATTCTTTTCAATTAACACTAAATCGGAAACAATTGTTTATGGAACAGGAGAAACAAAACGGTATGCTGCCTGAAAACGCCTATCGTGAACTGAAAGAGGGTGAGGAGTATACACCGATGATGCCGGCGCAGAGCCAACCGCGTGAGGTGACTTTCTATTCGGTGACCTTCGGAATACTCATGGCGATAATATTTTCGGCCGCTGCCGCCTATCTGGGCCTGAAGGTCGGTCAGGTCTTCGAGGCCGCCATTCCCATCGCAATCATCGCTGTTGGTGTCGGTGCCGTGAGCGGCAAGAAGAACATGTTGGGACAGAATGTCATCATTCAGTCCATAGGTGCCAGCTCGGGTGTGATTGTGGCAGGCGCCATATTCACTCTGCCGGCACTCTATATTTTGGGTCTTGAGGCAAAGTTCTATCAGATTTTCCTCTCGTCACTGTTGGGAGGAATGTTGGGAATAGTGCTTCTGATTCCGTTCAGAAAATATTTTGTCAAGGACATGCACGGCAAGTATCCCTTCCCCGAGGCAACCGCCACTACTGAGGTACTTGTGTCGGGAGAAGGCAAGGCAGGACAGGCCAAACTGTTGGCTGTCAGCGGTCTTATCGGCGGTCTTTATGATTTCATCGTAGGTACATTCGGCTGGTGGACCGAGAATGTCTCGACACGTGTGACCGAATGGGGCGCAATGATTGCCGACAAGTTCAAGGTGGTGTTCAAAATCAATACGGGCGCAGCGGTGTTGGGCCTTGGATATATTATCGGACTCAAGTATGCGGCTGTTATTTGTGCCGGTTCGTTTGTAGTGTGGTTCGTGCTCATCCCCTTCCTGAACTATTTCGCACCGGGCATGACGGTTGCGGTAGGCGATGGTATAACAACTCTGTTGGGAGACATGACGGCCGAGGAGATCTTTACCAACTATGCCCGTCCGATCGGTATTGGCGGTATCGCCATGGCCGGAATTATCGGCATTGTGCGTTCATCGGGCATTATCAAGCAGGCTTTGGGACTGGCAGTGTCGGAACTCAAGGGCAAGGGCTCTAACGGCTCGGCAGAGCGCACGCAGCGTGACATCCCCATGAAGACCATATTCGGTATCGTAATCGCACTGTTGTTTACGGTCTTCATCTTCTTCCAGTTCGGTGTTCTGCACAACTGGTATTACACGGTTGTTGCACTGCTTATAGTATTTGTCATATCGTTCCTTTTCACTACGGTAGCGGCCAATGCAATTGCCATTGTGGGTTCCAACCCGGTGTCGGGAATGACTCTCATGACACTTATCTTGAGTTCTCTGGTACTCGTCAGCATCGGTCTTAACGGTGTGGGCGGCATGACGGCAGCGATGATTATCGGCGGCGTGGTATGTACGGCGCTCTCCATGGCCGGAGGCTTTGTTACCGACCTGAAGATAGGCTATTGGCTGGGCACGACACCGGCCAAGCAGGAGGGTTGGAAATTCCTCGGAACATTCGTTTCGGCGATTACGGTGGCCGGAGTAATGATGATACTGAACAAGACATACGGATTTGTCGGCGAGAATGCAATGGTGGCACCGCAGGCCAATGCGATGGCTGCCGTAATCAAACCGCTCATGTCAGGTGGCGCCACTCCCTGGATGCTCTATTTCGTGGGAGCCGTGCTGGCTTTGATTCTTACCATGATAGATGTTCCCGCCCTGGCATTTTCGCTCGGCATGTTCATCCCTCTCAATCTTAACACCCCTCTGCTGATAGGAGGTCTGATTAGCTGGTTCGTTTCCAACCGCTCGAAGAACGAGGCATTGAACAAGGCACGTCGTGACAAGGGAACCCTCATCGCCTCGGGATTCATTGCGGGCGGAGCGTTGATGGGTGTGGTGAGTGCATTGCTGAAATATATAGGTGTAGATGTCTTTGCCGAGACATGGAGTCAGACAACCGGAGCCGAGTGGACGGCCTTGGCAGTATATGTGGCTCTTATAGCCTATTTCATTTGGGACTCTTTGCGGGCAAAGGCGCTTAACGAGTAGAATGGAGAATTGAAAAAATAGAGATATGGAATTATTGGACAGATTTCTGAAATACGTGTCGTTTGACACGCAGTCGAGCGAGGAGAGCGAGACTTTCCCTTCGACCGAAAAACAGTGGACTCTGCTTCGCTATCTGGCGCAGGAGATGCGAGAGATGGGTATGGACGAAGTGGAGATAGACAAGTATGGCTATGTGATGGGTACGGTTCCTGCATCGGCAGGTTGCGAGGACAAGCCGGTGGTCGGGTTCATTTCGCATGTGGACACCAGTCCCGACATGAAGGGCTCGGACATCAAGCCCCAGATAATAGAGAACTACAACGGCGGTGACATCCGTCTCAACGACCATCTCACGATGAGCGTGGCTGATTTTCCCGAACTGTCGCTCTTCAAGGGGCATACCATTATAACTACCGACGGCACCACCCTTCTCGGTGCGGACGACAAGGCCGGTGTAGCCGAGATAATGTCCGCTGCGGAGTATTTCATGACCCACAAGGAGGTGAGACACGGCAAGATACGCATAGGCTTCACTCCCGATGAGGAGATTGGACGGGGGGTGGACTTCTTCGATGTCGCCAAGTTCGGTGCCACGGTGGGCTACACGATGGACGGAGGCTATGAGGGCGAACTGGAGTATGAGAATTTCAATGCCGCAAGTGCCAAATTCTTCGTGCAGGGTCGCAATATCCATCCCGGATATGCCAAGAACAAGATGATAAATGCCATGCAGGTGGCAATGGAAATCAACTCCATGCTTCCCGAAGTGGAACGTCCCGAACATACCGAGGGCTACGAGGGATTTTATCATCTGGTAGGCATGAAAGGAGAGGTGGAGCAGGCCGAGTTGAGCTACATTATCCGCGACCATTCGCGGGAGAAGTTCGAGGCCCGCAAGAGTTTCTGCAATGATGTTGCCGGATTCCTCAATGGAAAGTACGGTGCAGGTACGGTGGAACTGAAACTCAAGGACCAGTACTACAATATGCGCGAGATGGTCGAGCCTCATCCGCAGGTGATAGACAAAGCTATGGAGGCCATGCGCATGGCCGATGTGAAACCGCTCGTGAAGCCAATCAGGGGAGGTACCGACGGTGCCCGTCTGTCGTTCATGGGACTTCCTTGCCCCAATCTGTTTGCGGGTGGCATGAATTTCCATGGCAAATATGAGTACTGCTCCCTGAATACAATGCGCAAGGCGATGCAGACAATAATCAACCTCGCCGAACTGTGGGCAAAATAGGACAAGTAAAACACTAAAACCAAAAAGGTGATGAAGAAAATAGTAATCTTGTTGGCATCTTTGATGATGACAACTCTGCTGGCTGCCCAGAACAATACGCAGCAATCAAAACAGGACATTCTCAACAACCTCAAGTCGGCTTTCGGTGCTGCTGCAAGTCAGGTAGGTACAGCTGCAAGCGAGGCCGCAAAGAGTACTGCATCGCAGGCGGTGCAGTCGTTGACTACAACCGCTACGGAAGCCGCACAGAGTGCTCAGACCTCTGATGTGGTATCGAAACTGTCGTCGTTCGTGAAGTCGCTCTCCGGCACAACCATTTCGGCAACCAACATCGCCGGCACTTGGAAATACTCCGAACCGGCCGTGCAGTTTGAGAGCGAGAATCTGCTTGCAAAGGCAGGCGGTGCAGTGGTGGCCGAGAGCGTGGAGACCAAACTCAATAATTTCTTTACCAAGGCAGGCATAAAGCAGGGTGTCTTGAAGTTTACATTTGCCGAGGACGGAACCTTTACCAGCACGCTCGGCTCCAGAAGTTTCAATGGCCGATATACGCTTGATGCTACATCGGGCACCATCAAGCTTACATACCTTACGGCCTTGAATACGGAGCTGTTGAACATAAATGCCGATGTGAAACTTTCATCGACCGGCATGAGCCTTTTGTTCGATGCCGACAAGCTGCTCAAGTGGTTCACCGTGGTGGCGAAGGCATCCAACAAGACAAACGTCAAGAGCATAGCCGCTTTGGCAGGAAACTACAACGGAATGAAAGTGGGCTTTGAGTTCAGCAAATAAGAAACCAATTAATCATAAATAGTAGAGTATGAAAAAATTTATCATGTCTGCATGCGCCCTTATGTGCGCCGGAGTATTTGCGGCACAGGCACAGGACACGAAAACGGATGAGAAGAAGAGTTTCGAATATGAGTTCACGGATGTGGTGAAAGTTCCGGCCACTTCGGTGAAGAACCAGAGCAGCAGCGGTACTTGCTGGTGCTTTTCGACAATCAGCTTCCTTGAGGATGAACTTCTGCGCGAAGGCAAGGGAGAGTATGACCTCTCGGAGATGTGGATCGTACGTTGGGCATACTATGAGAAGGCAATCAAATATGTCCGCATGCACGGTTCGATAAATTTCGATGCCGGCGGTGCGTTTGAGGATGTATTTGCAATGTGGGACAAATACGGCATTGTTCCCGATGAGGTGTATACCGGTCTGCAGTACGGTTCGGATACCCACCGTCACGGCGAACTCAACTCGGCTCTCAAGGCCTATGTTGCGTCGGTAATAGAGAACTCGAAACTTACGCCCAAATGGATTGAGGGCGTGAACGGAATTCTGGACGCATATCTGGGCGAGATTCCCGAGAAATTCACCTACGAGGGGGTGGAGTATACCCCCAAGAGCTTTGCGGAGCACCTGGGCCTCAATATGGACGACTATGTCTCCCTGACCTCTTTCACGCACCATCCTTTCTATGAGTACTTTGCCATTGAGGTGCCTGATAACTGGATGTGGGCCGAGTCGTACAACCTGCCTTTGGACGAGTTCATGAGCATTATCGACAATGCCATCAAAAGCGGTTATTCCGTTGCCTGGGGCGCAGATGTCAGCGAGTCGGGATTCATCCGCAAGAACGGCCAGGGCTATGCTGTCGTAGCACCTATCTACAAGGAAGACAAGAGCGATACCGAGGAGGCAAAATGGGTGAAACTCACAGCCGCCGAGCGTGCGACTGCCCTGAACAATCTTGAGGCTCCGGTGAAACCTGTTGAGATTACTCCCGAGATGCGTCAGGAGGCATACGACAACTATGAAACCACCGATGACCACGGTATGCTCATCGAGGGTATCGCCAAGGATCAGGAAGGCAACAAGTTCTATCGTGTGAAGAATTCGTGGGGCACCGCTTACGGATACGATGGATATCTCTATGTTTCGGAGCCGTTCGTAAAATACAAGACCATGAACATTGCAGTCAACAAGAATGTGCTTCCCAAGAGCCTGAAGGCGAAAATGGGAATCAAATAAAAGGTTCGTGGAAAACCTGTGGCGGGCGACACATTTGCGTGTTGCCCGTTTTTTTGTCCGTTGCTTCTCCCTTCACACACTCTCTCTGCACAGCGTTTTTAATTCGAAAGGCGGATGGAGATTAGGACATTTGAGACGAATTGTGTATTTTTGTATTTGTCTCAATGAGTGATACGGATGCGTACGTGAGTGTCGGCCATATCGCTTGAGGTGAGACAATGTGCCGGGAACCAAAATATAAAGATGCTATGGAGAACAGGAACAATGTTTCGGAATATATGTGTCCGCAGTCTGAGGCGGAATTCATGGAGACTATCAACCGTGTGGTTTCGAACCGCTTTTTCAAACTGTTTTCACGGGCTGTATGGGGCGATACGTCTCTTGACAAGACCCGTGGCTTGATGCTGTCGTTGCACGATGTGGACGATTTCCAGCGGCGTGTGATGTTTCCGTTTATTACCAACGTGCTCCACATGTCATCCGACGGATTCACTTTCTCGGGCGAGGAGAATATCGAAGCCGGCAAGAGCTATCTCTTTGTGTCCAACCATAGGGACATTGTGGTTGATCCGCTGCTGTTGCAGTATGTGCTTATGAAACTGGAGATGAAGACTACGGATATCACCATCGGCAACAATCTGCTCAATGTGGGATTCCTGGTCGATTTGGCACGCATGAACAAGATCTTCAGAGTGGTGCGTGACAGCAAGTCGATAAAGGACTACATGGCCAACTCCATGATGCTTTCGGAGTTCCTGCGGGGGGATGTCAAGCGTGGCCGTTCGGTGTGGATTGCCCAGCGTAACGGACGTGCCAAGGACGGCAACGACGCTACGGCACGCGGTCTGGTGAAGATGTTCGGCGTCAGTTCGCCCGACAAGGAGTTTGTCTCCGCCTATGCCGAACTTAATGTTGTGCCTGTCTCTATTTCGTATGAGATTGAGTCGTGCGATTTTCTGAAAGCTGCAGAGCTCTACAAGACGCGTGACGGAGAACCGTATGTCAAGTCCCGTCATGAGGATATGAAGAGCATTCTGACAGGTGTCATGCAGCCCAAGGGGCGCATTCATCTCACAATGGGTCGCCCATTGACCCAGGAGGTGCTTTCGGCTTTGGGACAGACTACGAAAAACGAGTTCCAGAACAACCTTACCGATCTCATCGACCGCCGTATTTTCGAAGGATACAGACTGTTCCCCAACAACTACATTGCGCACGACATGCGTTCGGGCAGCAAACGGTTTGCCGACAAGTACAACGGACAGGACTTTGCTTCGTTCCAGAAGAGGGTGGCAACCCTTAAGGAACTCTCTGCAGGGCTCGATTTCGATGCGATGCTCGGTATATTCCTCGGCATATATGCCAACCCTGTGGACAACGTCCTCGCTGCCCTTGGAAATTAACTTGTAGCCGGAACAAGTGAGGTATAGGGAGAATATGGTATGAGCCTGCCTCATATTGCCTCTCCAAACACCACTGCCCGAAATCCTCAAAGTTAGTTCGGGTAAATAAATATCTTGCCATTTAATATGGCGGGAACGGTTGTGGCTTTTTTGGGGGGTTATTGGGCTTGCTTTGTGCGGATCATCTCGATGAGTTCCCCTACAGTGGAGAGTTCGCTGACCTCTTCGAGCGGCAACTCTATGCCGGCTTTCTCCTCTATCTCTGCAATGATGCTCATGAACGTGAACGAGTCGATGTCGAGGTCGCTTTTGAAGTCGGTCTGCTCGGTGATTTTTTCAGGCTCTATATCAACGTATTTTACTACAATTTTCCTGATTGTGTCTAACATGGTATGATGATGTGTTTGTTACTCTGTTTTCAATGCCCATCTCTTGATTTTGCCTGTAGCGGTGCGGGGCAGGGGCGAGGCGCTCAGGATTACCTCCGAAATTTTATAGTCATAAGACTTGCTTTTGTTGAACTCCTTGACGTGTTCGCGCAACTCTTCGAGGCGGTCTTCTGCAGCGGCTACCACCAACACGAGTTTGCCGTCCTTTAGTGTCAGCGCCAGGTCATCGGCCTTCAGCAAGGCATTGAGCTGCATCTCCCATTCGGGACAGAACACTTTCACTCCGCTCTCCAGTACCAGCATGTCTTTCTTCTTTCCGGTCAGATGCAGCATGCCCTCGGCATCGATTATTCCCGTGTCACCGGTTAGCAGATATCCGTCAGCGCCGAATACCGCACGTGTAGCCTCTTCCGACTTGTAGTAGCAAGTCATGAGACGCTCGTTCTTTACGGCAATCTCACCGTCCGGAGCAATCTTTATGTCACTGTTCCAAGGCTCCATCACATCGCACTCTCCGTTTTCGCCGTTACAGGAGATCACGCCTCCCGTCTCGGTCAGTCCATAGCCGCAGAAAACACCTATTCCCACACTCTTCATGGCAGCAGCGACATCCTTGCGGCATTGGCTTCCGCCCACAATGACGATCTTCAATTCGGGATTGAACTGTTTGGCAGCTGTGAGATATGTGGCTATCGTGGGTACTGCAATCATCATGGTGGGACGTACGGCTGCCAAATCGCGCATTACATATTTGGGGCTTTTGCAAAGGAAACTCCTTACCCCCAGCATGAAACAAGCGAGGAAGGTGGTTGTGAACCCGAAAATGTGCGACAAGGGCAATACTGACAGGTTGCGCTGTTCCTGTTTTATCAGATAACTGAACCGTTTGGCGCACTCATATGCGCTGCAACACAGGGCGCGCGGTGTGAGCACTACAGCTTTTGCCAGTTCTGTCGTGCCCGAGGTAAAGAAGAGAACATCCCCCTCCTTGCCGGCAGGGGCAATGTGTGCCTTGCTCGGTTTGTGGAGACTCGGCATGAGCATGGCAACGTTCTTCTCGTTATAGCATGCGGGATCGTATATCAAATGTTCTACATCTGCATATGCAATGGCGGTCTTGAGCTCCTCCACAGGAGACATGGGGTTGAGCAGAACGGTCTGGCGACCTGTAATGACCGATGCGAACAACGCTGCGAGGCAGTCTACCGAGTTGTCGAGAATGATTCCGGCACAGCTCCAATCTGCACCGTTGAACTCGTCCTTGAGTTTGTCGGTGAGTTCTATGAATTTCTGATAGGTCGTGTCTGAAAAGCCCTCTTTTGTTATGTCGGAGAAACATATGGTCTGTGCCTGTACTTCAAGGCACGCTGCGAGCAATTCGGTAAAGCTTCTTGCTTGAATGGGATTCATCTGAAAAATAACTTTTTTGTTGCACATGGCGGTGTGTCACGACTCCGCCAATTGATACTGCAAAGATAGTCGATTGTCCCTTACGGTGGATGTAGTTATGCTATTGGACTACGAAAACCAACCGGCAACGAGCAGGGTATGGACCGTTTTGCATATTGGTGTCGTAAGCGGGATGGACTCCAGAGGGGCTATTGCGCTACCACTGCACAGAACACCAGCGGCTCGTTGCCGTCGTTCACGAGGCTGTGAGACCCACCCTTGGGGCAGTATGCGCACTGACCGGCCGCTATGGGCTTTTTTGTGCCGTCTTCCAGCATGTGGCCGTGTCCGCTGACGATGAACAATATCTCGCGGTTGTTCTCGTGCGTATGCATGCCTATAGAGGCACCAGGCTCCAGTGTGCATTTCATTATGCGGTTCTCGGAATCGACATAGGCATGCATTGTGATCTCTTTCTCGCCGCCCTTGAAGTTCTTTATGACCTCACCTTTGATGTCATTGAAATCTATAATCATTTTCTGTTGTGTTGTAGTCCGTTTTTGTCTGTGCTGTCAGGCGAAAGAGAATGTCTTCCAGTCGGTGTAGAGCCAAGCCTTTGGATCTTCCTTGTCGCCGCTGCGAAGATAATCAAAAAAAACAGATATCCCATTGACCCAAGCGAAAGAAGGCGGCAACATACTGCAGTATGTTGCCGCCTTCGGTGATACTTTGCTGCAGGCGGACGTTACAGCGTAATCCGCATGCCGGCATTGGTCCATCTGCCGGGCATGGGCAAACCGCCGTAGTCGAAATATTCGGTGGATGCGATATTTGTCATCTCCAGATAGACACACACTCCGACTCTGTCGGATGGAGTGCAATCCCATGCGAGCCGTCCGTCCATGAGGAAATATGGCTCATAGCCCTTGACGGAACCTGAAACGTCGGCATAGTTGCCCGCGCGGTCGAACAGTGTGCCGGTGACGCTCAGAGACAACCGCTTGTCGGGAGTCCGCAACTCCACGGTTGTCGAGAGTTTGTTGCGCATGTAGTCGAGTGCATATTTCGATATCGCATAACCGGTACTCTTCTTGTCCTGCGAGATGTAGGCATAGCCCAGTTTCGCCGAGTACAGAATCCCTTTGGGACAGTAGCCGAGAGAGACCTCACATCCCAGGGTGCCGAGCGATGTTATCTGCATCGATCGCCAGTTCTCCTCCGTGGAGTTCTTGACCCAATCGATGATATTGCTACCGTCTCTGTAGTAGACAACTGCCGAGGCAGTCACGCCATTGTGGGCATAATCGCTTCCCAGTCGGTATGTCACGGCAGTTTCGGGGACAAGGTCGGTGTTGCCCGTATAGCCTGTTGCTGTGTAGTAGAGGTCCGTAAAAGTGGGCAGACGCATGGAGTGTACGGCTCCGGCATAGAACACGCTGTGCATTTTGGCCACCACTTGCTGTGCGGTC
This sequence comes from Tidjanibacter sp., assembly GCA_963640325.1. Lineage (GTDB taxonomy): Bacteria > Bacteroidota > Bacteroidia > Bacteroidales > Rikenellaceae > Tidjanibacter. The sequence continues at coordinate 67,990 of CAVHXY010000004.1, read as the reverse complement.
ACTCCCCAGAGTGCTGCCGTGCCGTAAGGCGAAGAGTTCATTCCGCCCCAACCGACAATGCTGAAGTTACCTGCCGAATAATCCTGCGACAGCCACACGTCCAACACGTCACGCTTCTTTGATTTGGTGTAGAGGCGGTTGCTGTCATTCCCCCATACCTTTTTTGTCGGATTCGCTACGGGTTCTCCGAGCACGGTACTGAGAATGCCGTTGTGGACATAGCTTGCACCCAACGTGGTGTTCGATTTGCGCCCTGTAGAACCGATTTGAAAGTCGGCGCCGAAATTGCCGGTGTCGTGATAGTTGAAGGGGACTGTTTCGGGTGCATCTTTGATGAGTTCAAAGCGGTCGAGGTTCTTGCGGTAGAAGACGTCTGCCGAGATGTCCATCCATTCTGAACTTTTGCTCCACTTCAGCGAAGCGAGTCCCGTGGCCGTCTGCTCGTACTGGTTGGGGTATTTCAGCGAGTAGAACCCGTTGGCACCGAATGAGTTCTTCTGCAGTCCCGCCTGAAAGTCGAACCGCCCCAAGCGGTAGCTGTCATAGTTCGCACCCACATAGGCATTGATGCGCTCAAAGTCGGTGTTGGCGATATAACCGTCACTCTTGCGCCACGATGCCGCTCCGAACACCTGCAGGTACTTGCGAGTTGCCGCTCCCGAGAGGTTGGCATAACGGTAACCGTGTCCGCCTCCACTCATGTCGACACGCAGATAGTTCTCCCTTGCAGGGTTGGTCTTGATGTTGATTGCACCCGCATAGGCACCCGATTTCACGATGTCGTCCACGAGCGATATGCTCGACACGACATCCATGTCCACAGGGAGTGAGTGAGTCTGATGCCCTGTGCGGGCATCCGTGAAATTGATACCGTTCAACAGTACCATTGTCTGGTCAAACGACCCTCCTCTGACTGAGATGTCCGCCTGAACGCCTTTGCCGCCACGCTCCCTGATGTCGAAAGACGGACTTGTTTTCAGGGCTGCCTCCAGAGTCTGGACAGCTCCCCGATAATCTCCGCCATAGAGCGAGGTTAGAGACATGCGGTGGTGGTAGTTGACGCTGCTGTTCACCGTTATCGGGTCGGATGTCACCTCCAATAACGGAACGGGATCGGTGACCGGATGTACCGAAGTCCCGAGCGCCTGTGCCCTCACCGTTTCTGCCTCAAGCAAGACGATGGACATCGAGACAGAAAGAACACCGATTTTGGTCTTGCGGCCTAAACTTGCGAATATGCCGTAATTCTTCCTCGACCAGCGTTTAAAGCACATGGGGGTGCTTTGTCCCGACTGTTTTTTCATCTTGAATGAATTTAAGGGTTAATAAAATGTCGTGGCAAATATAGTACAATTGGGTTGTGGAAGCGCCAGGCGGTGCTGCGTGTTTGTTTTTTAACGTTTTTTGGCTGCATTTTATGAGAGATAAGCATAAAGGAATGCTGCTTGTTAATGCTTTGATTGTGCGCTTGTTACACCGTCGGAGCCATTTACCGTATACTGAGATGGCAAGTTTTTCAAAAAATTGAAAATTAATTATTTGCAACTTTTTTCAATGCGGTGAATATTTTCGCAATTAATTCCTATATTTGCCTTGTAGACAATAGAGTTTATTATGAATCCTCTTTGTATGCGAGGTGTCCTGAAGGATTTTCCGGCAAAGGCATGCGCATCATAGAATCGACGTCATTATCGGCTCGTTGTAGAAAAACAGCATGGGTGTTTTTCTAATGGTACAGGTCATTCCTTTTTGTGACGCGTTCTGACAATCCGACTTGAAAATCGATCCGAAAATCTCTTTTTTTGAAAAATGGGAATTGGGGCAAGGGCCGGCAAACGTATCCGAAATGTTTGTTTCGGACGGGAGAATGGTAATTGTGCCGGAATGCCAAGGATGTCAGAGATGTGGGGGGAGTGACGGTAATTGGGAAAAGACATTTGAAAAGACAGACAAAGAAACAAACAGTATAATTTTTTAATTATTGGACCTATGAATATCTATGTATCAAGATTGAGCTGGGGTACGAGTGACGAAAGCTTGAAGGGATTGTTTTCGAAGTATGGCGAAGTGGCATCGGCCATAGTGATCAAAGACCGTGAGACGGGACGTTCGCGCGGATTTGGATTTGTGGAGATGCCCAACAGCGAGGAGGCACAGAAAGCCATTGAGGCTGTCAACGGAATGGAGTTCGAGGGACGTACCATTACGGCCAACGAAGCCCGTCCCCGTGAAGACAGGCCTGCTCGCGGCGGTTTCCGTGGCGGATACAACCGCCAGTAATTCCGTTGCCTGCAAGACAATGCGATAAGAACGAGACAGGTGCGGAAAACATTCCGCGCCTGTCTCGTTTATTCCGTAGCCGTCTTGTTTTGCAATACTACCCCTCTTTGACTATTTTCTCCACTCGGGTATAGAAGCCATCGTCTTCACCCATGCTGCGGAGCAGTATCTTTCCGTTGCCGTCGAGCAGTATCTTCGTTGGATATCCCTCAATGCCGTAGAGCACTTTCAGCGCCGAGGAACCCTCGGTGTCAAGTATGTGTCTCCACGACAACCCGTTTTTCTCTATTGCACCGAGCCAATCCTCTTGCGAACGCTCATTGCAGGCAATGCCTATGATTTCCATCTGCTCCGAGAGGGCCTCGTAGAGTTGTTTCATTCGTGGCATGCCTTGCATACATGGTGGGCACCAACTGCCCCAGAAATCGAGCAGCACGAAATTTTTGCCTGTAGTGTATGGCGACACCGAGTTGCCATTGCCGTCCTCAAGCGTGAAATCAGGAGCAGTGCCACCTTCTATGACCTCCTTTTTTGCTCTCTTGCTTATTGAATATATCCTGTAACTCTCCACCTTGTCGTTGTATAACGGCTTTAGAAAAGAGACTTGGGCAATGTCGTACAGCATGTTGCCCAATGTCTCCACGCTGTCGGAAGGCAGATTCCAAAGGCACAGCAACGAAAGGGGGTTGGCCGGATTGTTCCGTATATAGTCGGCATAGAGGGTCCTTGTGCGCATCAGCCGTTCGGCTCTTTTCTGTGCCCCGGTCTCTTGTATCTCCTTATCGCCGTACATGAGACCGTATTCATATTTCATCTCTTCCTCTGCGACATTGAGGTTTATTTCCTGCAGTGCATTCTGCAGCGATGCATAGTCCTTGTTGATTCGCGAGCCCTTGATGTCAATGCTGTTTATGCTCTTGTCCCCCGCCATGGCAGAGATACGAAGCTTGTTCCCGTGGTCGGATATGAACATGATGTCGGCCGTGGGTGGCACGTAAACTCCGCCAGCGGGTCTGTCGGGCCATGCAAACTGCAATAATGTGAGACTGCCATAGTTAGATATTGTCAGTGGGGATATTGTATGCGATTCTCCCGTTTTCGGCAATGAGGGTGTCAATCAATGGTCTTTGTGCTGTCATATATTCCAGAGGAACATAAATGAGCATAAGTGTGTCGTTGCCGAGACCTTCTATTTGGCGGTCAGATTGTGCTTCGGTGTGCAGGAGAGTGTTACGGCCAATCCCAAAGAGAGGGCAATAAGTAATTTTGTCGTTTTCATGGCGTATGGGTTTTAGATATGGTTAAGGTGATTGCGTCTCGTGCATCAAATGCAATATAGTAACAAATAATTAGAAAAACAATAGATTGGGATCTGTCCGACCCGGGTTTTGCTTGATGTCGTCCAAATGACAGGTATGGCTCTTGCTTGGAGTGATGCCAAAGTTTGCTGGTGTTTCTATGAATTGCATAATGATGTCGCATATTGTAGCCACGGAAGGCATATATACTGCATAAAAATATTTTGGAAACATATCGTCTATTTGTATTTTTGCACCGGTTTTAAGGAAGTGTTTGGATGAAGAACAGAATCATCTCTTTTTGTTGGCAACACCTGTGGTTGCTCATTTCGTTGTGGATTATGACTGCCGGTGTGGCGGTATGTGTCAGGTCGATGCTCGGCTCAAGCGTTATAAGCGTTTTGCCTTATGTGTTCCAGAGCGCCGGGGAAGTGGGACTGGTCCCGCATCTCACCATAGGACAATACACTTACATAATGAACGGACTGTTGGTGGTGGGACAGATTCTTGTCCTTCGCCGCCGTTTCGAGCCTGTGCAGCTGTTCCAGCTTCTTGTGGGCTTTGTGTTCGGGTCTCTCATAGACCTTAATATGTTTCTTACTTCGTGGCTTTTGCCGACAGAGCTGTGGCAAAAAATAGTGGCACAGATTGCAGGTTGCACCATACTCGGCACGGGCATAGCCCTTGAGGTCAGATGCGGTAGCGTCACGATGCCCGGCGAGGGATTCCCTGTTGCAATAAGCAGGGTCTCGGGAGTGGAATTCCCGAAGGTGAAAATATGTGTGGACACGAGTTTCGTAATACTCGGCATCGTTGCCTGTTACTCCTTTTTCGGCCATTGGCTGTGGCATATTATAGGGGCGGGAACCCTGTTCGCCATGTTCTATGTCGGGATGGTCGTAAAGTTCGTGGGAAAGCATCTTGGATGGTTCGGACGCATTCTTGCCTACAGGCCCGGTTTCCGCCGTTACATCTATGGCCTGGCAAAGTTCATATATAAAGGGTAGCCCCCAAAACCCACAACCACAATAGTGACAGAATGAAAACACCGCAAAAAACTGGCGAACCGAGCCTGCTGCAATCTGCAATACCGGTGATGGTACTCATTGGCCTCATTTCGCTTAATGTGACCATTCTCGGGGATGACACTCTTTCGGGGGCCAACCAGATGGCGCTGCTCTTTACCTCATTCATTGCAGGCTGTATAGCTATTTACAACGGTATCTCATGGAACGATATAATGCACGGTATACTGCGTACCCTCAACTCGGCCATGAGTGCAATACTCATTCTGCTCATGATTGGGCTTTTGGCCGGCACATGGATGTTGGGCGGCATTATTCCCGCCATGATATATTACGGTCTCGACATCCTGCGTCCCGAGTATTTCCTGCCTGCTACGGTGATTATCAGTTCCATAATATCTGTGGCTACGGGCAGTTCGTGGTCCACGATAGCCACCGTTGGCGTGGCATTGGCCGGAATAGGGCAGACCCTTGGGTTCGACAGTGCCGTTGTTGCCGGAGCCATAATTTCGGGAGCCTATTTCGGTGACAAGGTTTCGCCCTTGAGCGACACTACGATACTCGCCTCGGCCACTACGGGGGTGGACGTGTTCAAGCACATCCGCTATATGATGTACACCACCGTACCAACCATTACCATAACAATCTTGATTTTCGCCTGCATGTCACTCTTCGGCCATGTGGCCGAAACGGCCGTTACAACCAACGGAGTGCAGGAGCTGATAAGTACATACTACAACATCTCGCCGTGGCTGTTCGTAGTGCCGGTTACGGTTGTGGTTCTGATTGCCAAGAAATTTCCGTCGGTTCCGACTCTCTTCGTGGGCGGCGTTCTCGGAGGCATCGCGGCTGTAGTGTTCCAGCCCGACTTGCTGCAGATGCTCAGTGGTGGTGGGACGCTGACAGCACGTGATGCCTACTCGGTAGTGCTTAAGTCGATGTACGGCACCACTTCGCTCGGCACAGGTAATGAACTGGCCGACAGCCTTTTTATGACACATGGTATGGCGGGTATGCTCAACACGGTATGGTTGATTGTCATGGCCATGGTGTTCGGAGGAGTTATGGAGGCCGGGCATTTCCTTGAGAAGATAACGTCCAGTTTCATAAAGCGGGTCAAGTCTGTGGGCGGAATGGTTACCACCACGGCGTCTACTTGCATTCTCTTCAATGTAGCCACTTCAGACCAGTATATTTCCGTGGTGATTCCCGGCAAGATGTTCGGTGATGCATATCGCCGCAAGGGCATTGCCCCAGAGGTACTGAGCCGTACTTTGGAGGATTCGGGTACGGTGACATCGGTACTTATTCCATGGAATACCTGCGGAGCAACGCAGTCAAGCGTGTTGGGCGTGGCTACGGTGGCTTATTTGCCCTATACCTTCTTCTGTTACTTGAGTCCGCTCATGAGTATCCTCTTTGCGTGGTGCAACATAAAGATTCGCAGACTTCCGCCCGAAGAACCTTCCGTCGGTGGCGACACGCCGGCCGCCCAGGCCGATGCATCCTTGCTAGCCGGACAATCCGAAGGGTAGACCATAGCTGTCGGCAGGGCATGGTAGGGCAATATGCCCAAAAACGCATTGGACAACACGCTATTTGACCTGGGGCATTGCTTGGAGGGCCGTGGAGCGAGGCGGAAAATAAATGGTTGGAGCGGTGGGTATCGTTGCAATCTTTTTATTATTTTCGCCTCGGGAAATTATGGCAACTGAAACATCTAATCCTTTATCATATGCCAAAGACTGAGATATACTCGTTCATACACAATGTATTCATCGGCATCATTGCGCTGTTTCCGGTTATAAACCCCATCGGCAATGCATTTATGTTCAGCCCCTTTTTCTCGGGCATAGAACGTAGGGAGCGCAAGCGTCTGGTGCGCAAGGTGGCGATATATTCTTTCTATATATGTGTGGTCACATTGTTGTCAGGCAACTGGATTCTCCGCCTGTTCGGTCTCTCGGTTCCTGTAGTGCGGTGCGCCGGAGGAATCCTTATCTGCTCTCTCGGATGGAATCTCCTTTCGGGCAAGGGCGAACTGGGCAGCATAGACGACAAGATGACCCCTCAAGACAAGGAACGCATTCTTGAAAGCAAAATATTCTATCCCCTCACGTTTCCCATAACTTGTGGCGCAGGTTCCATTTCGGTGTTGTTTACGCTGAGTGCCCAAAGTGCCGAGAAAGGCTTCAAGGGCTATCTGCTCAATACGTCATCCATTCTTGTGTCGGTCATAATAATGTGCTTGTTGGTCTATTTCCTCTATCTCAATGCCGAGTTGCTGATGAAACATCTGAGTGCCAAGAATGAGCTGATTGTGAACCGCATAATGGCCTTTCTCATCTTCTGTGTGGGAATACAGATTCTTTCAACGGGTTTGATGGAATTCTTTCCGGCAATGAATTAGGACATGACGCCAATCCAATGGGCGGGCTGACTTCCTGCCAGGAATACCGTGTCCCGTTTAGGTAATGCAAGTAAAATACATAATATCATAAAAGAGTGAAAACATACGCAATCATTTCAACGGAAAAGGGTGACATGAAAGCCGAACTCTATGCGGCCGAAACACCCGGAACGGTGGCCAATTTCATCGATTTGGCCAACCATAACTTCTATGACGGACTCACTTTCCACCGTGTCGTGCCCGACTTTGTCATTCAGGGCGGATGCCCTCGCGGTGACGGAACTGGCGGACCTGGCTATTGCATAAAGTGTGAGACCTCGGCTCCGCGCCAATATCATGACCGTGGCGTACTCTCAATGGCGCATGCAGGCAAGGATACAGGCGGCTCGCAGTTCTTCATTTGTCTCAACCGTGAGAACACCAAGCACCTTGACGGTCATCACACCTGTTTCGGCAAGGTGGTTGAGGGCATCGATGTCATAGATGACATCCGTGCCGGAGACAAGATTCTTTCGATTCGTATTGTTGAGGGGTAACGGCAGGTATAGGGCGGCATGTGTATCATGCCGGTAAGATAAAAAGCGAGGGGCGGAACTATTAAGTTCCGCCCCTCGCTTTTCCATTCGGTGCAGTCTGTTATTTGTACTCCTGCCAGCTCTTTATGTGGATATCGCTCTCTTTCATGTCGCAGAATGCCTGTATGAAGGCACTTGCCAGACGTGCGTTGGTTATCAACGGAATGTTGTGGTCTATTGCGGCACGGCGAATCTTGTATCCGTTTGTCAGTTCCCTATGGGTGTGATCTTTGGGGATGTTTACCACAAGGTCGAACTTGTGTTTCGCAATCATGTCCATAACATTGTATTCCACTCCCTCGTCAGGCCAGCCGACCGAGGTGGTCTCTATTCCGTGCTCGGCCAGGAATCGTTTTGTTCCCTCCGTAGCGAATATTTCGTATCCATGTTCATGCAACATTTTGCACGGTTCGAGCAGGTCCACCTTCGACTTGGCATCGCCCGAAGATACCATCACATTCTTCTTGGGGATATTGTAGCCTACCGATATCATGGAGGTCAGCAGTGCCTCATCGAAGTCATCGCCCAGGCAACCCACTTCACCGGTGGAGGACATGTCTACACTCAGCACAGGGTCGGCATTGTGGAGACGCGCAAAGGAGAACTGCGAGGACTTCACTCCTATCCAGTCGATGTCGAACACGTTGGTGTCGGGTTTCTCATAAGGGGCGTCGAGCATGATGCGGGTTGCCGTCTCAATGAAGTTGCGCTTGAGCACCTTCGATACGAACGGGAAACTGCGCGATGCACGCAGGTTGCACTCGATGACCTTCACTTCGTTGTTCTTTGCCAGATACTGGATGTTGAACGGGCCACTGATATTGAGAGCCTTTGCAATCTTGCGGCTTATCTTCTTGATGCGGCGCGCTGTTTCGAAATAGATTTTCTGCGGAGGGAATACCAATGTCGCATCACCCGAATGGACTCCGGCGAACTCCACATGCTCCGAAATGGCATATTCGACCACTTCACCGTTCTTTGCTACGGCATCGAACTCTATCTCCTTGGCATTCTGCAGGAACTGTGATACAACTACAGGATACTCCTTCGATACCTTGGCGGCCAGCTTGAGGAATGTTTCGAGTTGTTCCTTGTTGTAGCAGACATTCATCGCGGCACCCGAAAGCACGTATGACGGGCGCACCAATACGGGATAACCTACCTTGTCGATGAACTCGTAAAGCTCGTCCATATGCGAAAGCTCCTTCCATGCCGGCTGGTCGATGCCGAGCTGGTCGAGCATGCTCGAGAACTTGTGCCGGTTCTCGGCGCGGTCAATTGAGAGCGGCGAGGTGCCGAGAATGGGGATGTCCTGATGATAGAGCCTCATTGCCAGATTGTTGGGAATCTGACCACCTACCGAGACAATCACACCGCGCGGTGTCTCCAGATCGAGGACATCCATCACGCGCTCGAATGTAAGTTCATCGAAATAGAGACGGTCACACATGTCATAATCGGTCGATACCGTCTCGGGGTTGTAGTTTATCATTATGGACTTGTAGCCCAGTTTGCGTGCTGTCTGAATTGCATTCACGGAACACCAGTCAAACTCCACCGAGCTACCTATGCGGTAAGCACCCGAACCGAGCACGATGACCGACTTTTCATTTTTGAAGAACGGTATGTCGTGGTCGCTGCCGTCATAGGTGAGATAGAGGTAGTTGGTGAGTTCGGGATGTTCAGAGGCCACCGTATTGATGCGCTTCACGCTGGGCAACACTCCTGCCTTCTTGCGCAATGTGCGGACACGCAACAGATCCTTCTGCATGTTGTCCTGTGCGTCTTCCACGAAACGGGCTATCTGGAAATCGGAGAATCCGAGCCTCTTGGCCTCCCACAGAACATCCGTAGGAACCTCCTCAATGCAGTTGTACTTCTTCAGCACGAGCGAATAGTCGTAAATATTCTTGAGTTTCTCGAGGAACCAGGGCGCAATCTTCGTGAGTTCGTATATGCGGTCAATGCTGTAACCCTCTTCAAAAGCCTGGGCAATGGCGAATATGCGCAGGTCGGTGGGGTTGGACAACTCCTTGTCAATGTCATCGAAGGTCAGTCCTTCATTGCCCACAAAGCCGTGCATGCCCTGACCTATCATTCGCAAACCTTTCTGTATGATCTCCTCGAACGATTTTCCGATGGACATGATCTCGCCCACCGATTTCATGCTTGAACCGATTTCGCGTGATACGCCCACGAATTTGCTCAAGTCCCAGCGGGGAATCTTGCATATCAGGTAGTCCAGCGAGGGGGCTACATAAGCCGAATTCGTCGTACCCATTTCGCCTATCTCGTCCAATGTGTAGCCCAATGCCAGCTTTGCAGCCACGAAAGCCAGCGGATAACCGGTGGCTTTGGAGGCGAGGGCGCTCGAACGAGACAGTCGTGCGTTTACCTCGATTACACGGTAGTCATCGGTTTCGGAGTTGAATGCATACTGTATGTTGCACTCGCCAACGATACCGATGTGGCGGATTATCTTCTTGGAGAGCTCCTGCAGGAAGGTCAGCTCCTCGGGGTCGAGCGAACAGGTGGGGGCTACCACGATACTCTCGCCGGTGTGTATTCCCAGCGGGTCGAAGTTCTCCATGCTGGCCACTGTGAAGCAGTGGTCATTTTTGTCGCGGATCACCTCAAACTCTATCTCTTTCCAGCCTTTGAGCGACTCCTCTACCAGAATCTGCTTGGAGTAGGCGAAAGAGCTTTCGCACAGTGTTTCGAACTCCTTTTGGTCTTGGCTGATACCGCTTCCCAAACCGCCAAGGGCATATGCCGAACGCACCATGATGGGGAAACCGATTCTGTTGGCGGCATTCACCGCATCTTCCATCGATTCCACGGCCTGGCTTACTGGGGTCTTTATATTTATCTCATTGAGTTTCTTGACGAACAGGTCGCGGTCCTCGGTTGCCATGATTGCATCCACCGAAGTTCCGAGTACCTCTACACCGTATTTTTCCAGCGTACCGTTGAGGTAGAGTTCCGTACCGCAGTTGAGGGCTGTCTGTCCTCCGAATGCGAGAAGAATGCCGTCGGGACGCTCCTTCTTTATGATTTCCTCAACGAAATGGGGCGTTACGGGCAGGAAATACACACTGTCGGCAATGCCTTCCGATGTTTGGATTGTGGCGATGTTGGGGTTGATCAAAACTGTGGAGATTCCCTCTTCGCGCAGAGCCTTGAGTGCTTGCGAACCCGAGTAGTCGAACTCGCCGGCCTGGCCGATCTTGAGCGCACCGGAGCCCAGCACCACGACTTTTTTCTTGGTTGATTTGTGATTTGCCATGTATTGTAATATAATTTGTGTTGTTCCTGTCTGTAAATTCCCATAAAGATAGTGATTTTCCCCCAATGCGCTGCGTCCGCTTTGATGCTTTAGAGTAAAATCCTGCAAAATTAGTTTTTTAATATGAAATTTCTTGTCTTCGATGAAATTAATCTTGTGAAATTACAAAGTCCGGGTAACGGTGTTTCCTTTCTTGGAACAATTCAAAACAAATTCTAACTTTGCACAGATCCTTTAAAAAGCGTGATAACAGCCGGCGATATGTCGGATTATGAACTTCAAAACACCAACGGAAATGCCGAAAAGAATCATCTGTGCAACAATTGTATTCATAGCTTTGTCATTGACGGCTGCAGCACAGCAGTACTATCCTGTACGTAACCGAATGGATGTCACATCTCTTGACGGGACATGGATGTTCCGCAAAGAAAGTGATAAAGGTTGGACTAACGTTACGGTTCCAGGGAACTGGGAGACGCAAGGGTTGAAAACCCCAGAATACGGCAGCGACCTGTCGCTTGTGAGAGCTACCTGCAAGCGTACTTTCGTGTATAAGGAAGAGTGGAATGGACGGGATGTCATTCTGCGGCTTGACGGAATCCGCAATGGATACACGGCTTATATCAACGGCCATTTGGCGGATGAAGGCCACAGCGCATTTACGATGAGGCAGACCAACATCACCTCCTTCCTTCGTCAGGGGGAGAACGAAATACGGATAGAGGTGAGTTCCCATTCTCCTTATTGGCTATTCGATGTGTGTGATGCCTGGTCATTGACCGGCATTACCCGTAGTGTGGAATTGTTCTCGGTACCCAGACAGGGTAGCATAGCCGATGTTGTTTTTGTGAGCAAAGTCAATATGGACAATTCTGCGGACATCAGCGTGAATGTGACAACCAATGGAGTGTCCGGACATGTCTATTATGCACAAATATCACTGGCAGACGAGCGGCTCAATCATGTCGTTGAATTGCAGGGTAGCGCCACGGTGACAGAGCAAGGAACGGCTCGTTTCTTATTTTCGGGCCCCATGAAATCCCCACGCTTATGGACAGCTGAAACCCCCAACCTCTACCGCTTGCAGGTAAAACTGTTTGACGGTAGCGGGAAACAACTGCAGAGTGTGGAGGAAAAGGTCGGCATCAGAGAGGTGCGGGTGGAAAACCGCAAGATACTTCTCAACAATCGTGAGATATTTCTCCGAGGAGCTTGCCTGAGCGAAAACGATGCCATTGAAGGAAGTGCCATGTCGTACCATAACCGCCGTCTTCAGCTTGAACAGATGAAGAGAGCCAATATCAATTTCATACGTACGGCCCATTATCCGTTGGATTATATTTTTACACGGATGTGTGATGAGATGGGATTTTATGTTTGTGATGAAATTCCGTTCGCTTCCCGTGGCGATGAGTATCTGAAGAATGATGGCAATGTCGTGGCGGAGCTGAAGGCAAGGGCCAAGGCAACCATCGACCGTGACCGCAACAATCCGTCTGTCATACTGTGGTCGCACGGTAACGAAAACAATATTTATCCCTGTCAGGATTCGGTCCTCCAGTTTACAAAGATGTATGATCCCACGCGTCTGCGTTGCGTCCCTCAGGCCAAAGGGGCCTTCCTTGCCTATATGGAACAGCCGTCAATGTTTGTTGATGTACTTAGCGGACACTATCTCAATGACGGGGTACTGGAGGAGGTTGGCGGGAAATCCGCATTGCCTTTGATTAACACCGAATACGCACATTCTGCCGGTACGGCTTTTGGAGAGTTGGAACACAAATATGGGATTTTCCGTCGCAAACCATATATTGCCGGAGGGTCGGTGTGGAGTTATCAGGACCAGTCCATTCTGACTCACAATTTCAACCAACAGACACAAACCTTGAAAGGAGTAAGGGTGGACTCGTTGCGCTATATCGATTGCTATGGACTGACATCGCTTCCCGAAGGCAGGAAAGAGATAAACAAGGAGGGCACCGATGGTGTCGTGTATGGAGACGGATACCCTCAGGAGGACTATTTCGAGCTGGCGCAGGTCTATACGCCCGTTGGAATCGATGTGAAAAATGTCTCGCCGGAAAAAACATCCCTTGAGGTGGAGAACCACTTCGATTTCATTACTCTGCACGGTTATCGCATAGAGTGGCAACTGATGAACCTTCAACAAATAGTGGCAAGCGGAATTTCATATCTGTCTGCTCCGGCCCGCGGGAAAGAACAGGTTGACATATATTACACATTTAGCAAGGAAGAACTGGAACTGAATGACCTTGAACTGATGATGCGTGTAGTGCGTCCTGACGGGTCGTTGTGCTACGAGAAGAGCACTACCGTTGGAAAAACGGCAGATTACAAACAACTTATAACAGACTCGCAGGGAGAGGGTACCGATAAGTGCTTTGGCGTTTTTGGAGAAGGACTGTTGAAGAACGGGTTGCTGCTGCGTGTCGGAAGACCTGTTACTATGGGACTAGATCAGCGCCGCACGGGATTGTGGCCTGTCTATATTGTAAAACCATCCAAGGTGAAAGTGAAACGTACCAATGACGGATACTCCTTGCAGTGCCGGTGGGTGAACCCTCAGGATGAACAGAACTTTTTTGTCGGAAACATTCACATCGCAACGGACAGGCAGGGCACAGTCGACATGACATACAGTATCTCGCCAAGCGATTCCATTAAAGGCCATTTCTATGATCTCGGCATTACATTCTCGCTTCCGATCGAATATACCGATGTCAAGTGGATAGGCAAAGGTCCGTTTTCGCACACTCCCGACAAGACAGAATACAACCATCGTGCCGTATGGCAACTGAACAAGGATGATTTGCGTTTTTATGGCAACAGGGGAGAGGCGGATATTCTCGGTGTATTCACCGAAGACGCTTCACACCAGCTGACGTTGGCTTCGGATGGTGGTAACATGATGCTGGAAAACATTGGCGGTAGCATACATCTTACGGATGAGATATATGTCGGCACATACGGCACTAAATTCAAGGGACCGCAAAAGCTGGAACTCGAGAAAGGCGCGAAGTTTAAGGGTCGCATAGTTCTTAAATATAACGCTTTTGATGTCAATGCACAGGTGTTTGGCGCATTCAGTCCGGCCGTTAAGGAGAATCCCTATATGGAAAGTTACGGGAAATAGGCGTTTGCAGTCTGGCAAACAAAGCAAAGACACTCCGCTTGGGCGCATCGGAGTCCAGACACCGACACTTTGTTTGTTTGGTCTTTTGCCAGGCCTTTGTCCGGAGTTGTTTCTGCCTGCAGAGTCTACCCCCCCAGAGAGGTTTCCCTGTACTTCATAGTGCATTCAGATTTGTTTTTGATATTGGAATTCCTTATCTTTACAGAACTAATCTTATAAAATCACAAAGTTATGAAATCAAAATTCATTGCAATTGCATTGTTGACCACAGTTGTGTCATATACGGCTTTCGCCCAACAGGATCCGCCGCCGAGAGTGACTATTTCTCTGCCGGGCGGACATGCGGCTGATATTCCAGCAGGACCATATACCGATTCCTGGGAATCAATAAGGGACAATTATCACACCCCCGAATGGTTCGAGGACGGCAAGTTCGGCATATTCATACACTGGGGAGTCTACTCTGTTCCTGCTGCCGGCAGCGAATGGTATCCCAAACACATGTATAATGGAATGCTGGGTTACCATACGGAGAAATGGGGCAGCCCGAAAGATTTCGGATACAAGGATTTCATTCCTCTTTTCAAGGCCGAGAAGTTTGACCCGGACGCTTGGGCAGCCTTGTTCAAGGAGGCGGGAGCGACATATGTCATTCCGACTGCCGAGCATCACGACGGTTTTGCCATGTACGACAGTGCCTTGACCCGTTGGGACGCAAAGGACATGGGGCCCCATCGCGATTTGATTGGTGATTTGGCCACGGCTGTGAGAAAGCAGGGAATGAAGTTCGGTGTCTCGAACCACCGTATGGAGAACTGGGATTTCATGTATCCCACTGCAGCGAAGGAACACGACCTGTTCGACCCCGAATATGCCGATTTGTACGGTCCGCCCCAGAAGCCAGACAGCACGAAGGCGTCGGCCATGGGTCCCACCGAAGAGGAGGCAAGGAAAGGTTTGGAGGCTCCTCAGAGCGAAGCATTCCTTGAGGAATGGCTGGCTCGTTGCCAGGAGTTGATAGACAAATACCGTCCCGATATCATTTATTTTGACAATGGTGTGAACACCCGTTCGCTCGACCCCATAAAGCTCCGTCTGGCAGCATATTACTATAACCGGGCCGAAGAGTGGGGCAAATCAGTCTCCTTGGCCACCAAGAGTGATGCATATCTGTATGGTACAATTCGCGACTTTGAGCGCCAAAGCCGTGCACCGGAACAGATGACCGATTTCTATTGGCAGGTAGACGATCCGATTGGACACAAGTTCGGATACGTGGAGGGGCTGCAGTTGCAGACGGCATCGAATGTAATAGCCAACCTTGTAGAGAACATCTCCAAAAACGGAAACCTGTGTCTCAACGTATCCCCGAAGTCGGACGGAACGATTCCCGAAGACCAGCAGACCGTTTTGCGCGGGGTAGGACGTTGGATGAAGATCAATAGCGAGGGAGTATATGGAACGCGGGCATGGATGTATTTCGGCGAGGGACCGGACAATGAAACCCATCGTTCCGATTTTGATTGGCGTTTTACCCAAAAGGGCAGCAATACATTTTATGCCTTTCTCATGAAGTGGCAAGGTGACCGTGTGGTTATAAAGGCATTCACTCCGCTCAATCTCGGACATGTGAAGAAGGTCTCTCTGTTGGGGTATGACGGGAAACTGGAATTCGTGCAGAGCGAAGATGGCCTGACGATAGAGGTGCCGCACGAAAACCCCAATGAGGACATTGCGGTATTCAAAGTGGAACTGTAATTATTGTTCGGTTAAAACAAGCGTGCAGCGGCTACCAAGTAGCCGCTGCACGCTTGTTTTCTGAAATGTCAGTTGGCAACGCTTTGTGCGACAGTTCCGTTACGGAGGAAGTCAAATGCCGAACCGTCTGAATGGCTATAGGTATCGTTTCATGAATTCAAGGTAGACTTTCCAGTCCAGCGGAATGGTGCCGTGTCCTCCCTCGTGCATGAAGTAGCCCAATGTGTGGTATATAGGCTCATCGGCTGCAGGCAACTTGGTGGTGCCGAGGTCATCCTTGCCCAACAGGCGGTAGACCTTGCCTGCCTCCACTGCCGCATAGAATTCTCCCTTGGGGTCGGACCAGTTGTCTGTTGTGCCTGTCTGCAACAGCAGCGGACGGGGCGCAATGAGAGAGACGAGCAGATTGGCATCCACGGGCAGCGTTGTTACGTCCTTGGCATACTTGCCGTAGTTTTCGGTGAACTGATAGGGGAAACGGCTCTCTTCTGTCAGGTGTGCAACCGTTTCGCCGAAGTTGCGGCGGCTTAAGGCAGCTCCGCCTTCACCCGAACAACTTGCGATGACTACCGCAATGCGTGGCTCCCTGGCTCCGGCCCACATCGTGGTCTTGCCGAGGCGTGAAGCACCCGTAAGGGCGATGCGTGAAGCGTTTATGTCGGGGTCTTTCTCGAAGTAATCAATGACATTGCTTACTCCCCAGGCCCATGCCGAAATGGAGCCCCATTCATGAAGTGCATTCTCGGAGCTCTTGTATAGACTGCGTACGCCTAAAGCCTCTCCACCGGCAAAGTCGGGTTCGATGTCGGTGTAGTGCAGCGTGGCGAATCCGAAACCGGCTGCGAGAATCTCTTTCACTGCATCGTTCATCCAGCCGGCTTTCGCATCCTCCATTGTGGGTGCAGGTATACGTTTACCTGTTTCGGCATCCCAATAGAACCCCTCCTTGATGCCTTTGTCGATTATGGTGTGGTTGTTGGCCATGAAACTCAGGTTGAGCAGGAGCGGCACCGGAGCCTCGGCTTCCTTGGGAAGATATATCAGCACATCGACCTTTTGGTCGCTGCCGTCAGAGAAATATATGGTAACCTGCTTGCGGCGTGCCGTTCCGTCAAACCCCATATCCTCTGCCACCGTATAATGCAAACGTGGTCTGGCAGCGGGCCATTGCCCGAACTGGTTCTCTTCGAAGAGACGCAGAATTTCGGGACGGCGTTTGGTGTACCACTCCTCCGGAGTGGTCACGGGAGTGCCGTTGCGCATGGTGAGCGCATCGGGGAGCGTGGCTTTCCAGTCGCCCACTTGGGATTCATCATAATTGACAGGAATGCCGGCTATTACCTCGCGGTCCTGGGCTGACACACTTGTGCCCGCAAAGAGGGCAGATGTCAGCAAAATGCATGCAAAGAGGTTCTTTTTCATATCGTTGGTTTCAGTTTTAGATCGTGGGTTTTAACTTTCATACAAATATAACATTTTAGGGGCAATCATACACTGCGCCTCGGGAATTTAACATCATTTGGTGACAGCTGGCTGGAAAATACATACATGTAGGTATTTTCTGATGTACCAGCAAACGCTTCCTTTGTATTCAGAAAGCGAACATTTCATAATACAATTAAATTCTCTGTCAAAATTATCGAAAGCGGAGGGCGATGCCGGGAGGCAACGCCCTCTTTTTTTGAACAGTTTGAACCGGCATTCGTTTTTGGAGGATGCAGTATGTGTAAGTATAAAAGCAGGGATACCGGAAAGTTGGCATCCCTGCTCTTGTTTATGGCCGGCTCATATGATAGAGTCCGACATCGCTTCCGATTCTGCCTTATGGGGGGCAGAGTTTTGCTGTGTTATTTGATTGAGAAACTGTGCACTATGCTGTACTCCTTCAGAATGGAGACATCAAGCGTCTTCTTGGAGAGGTTGTACAGCGAAGACCACTGCGTGTGACTCGTGTTCTCCAAAACGTTGGAGTCTGTGGCAACCAACCCAAGCAATGCGAAAGCTTCTTTTTCGGTGAGTTTGTATGCGTTGAGCTTCAAACAGTTGCTCATGATTTCGTAACGTTCCCTGCTGCGCGGTGAAGCTCCACCATAGACTGCGTTGTCCTTCTCCACTGGTGAGTTGTAGAAGTTGGCGGTGTAGCGGTAGCGGTCATAATCGGCCGGATCAATGATGTCTTTGGCATTCGGGTCACTGTTGATGTGCAGGTGGGGGTAGTCGCGCAAAGGATATGTCGGAGGGGTGTCCCAATCGGGCACGTACTCCACGATGGCATAGTCACCTGTGGCATCGGCCATGAAATAGTGGTAGCTGCCACCGGCTGTGGATTCCATGCTTATGTTGTAGTGGCTCAGCATTTCAATCGCCTCCTCCACAGTCGAAACCTTGTCCAGCAACATTCTCATGGCCACTGCAGTGATGGTAGTGTTCTTGCCGGCATCTGTCTGGACTGCCGGATCACCGCCCAGATGCAGGATACCTATGGCGAAACCGTCCTCGTTCATGCCGTCCATCAACGTATAGGGGGCGGCCATAAGCATCGAAAGGTCGGTCTTGCCGTCGGTGTAGAAACCTTTGTTCAACCCGATCCAATAGCCGTCCACGACACTGATTGATTTTTTGCCACCTTCGGGGGCGGTATGCACGAGAATCGCTGCAATGGGAACCTCCTGATTGGTGGCCGAATCCACATGGCAGAAATCGTAGTTGCGTCCCATGAGCCACTCACCGCTTTTGCTCGGTACGGCAAATGCGCTGCAGCCGGCTCCGAACGAATAATGTGAACTCAGGGCTGGAGTGGTGTCAAAGAGATTGTTCGCTACGAATGATATGATTGAATTCTGGTCTTTTATGTTGGCTGCAAGAGCCTCGTCAAGCTTGTAGTCGCAGGTGTAGTTCATCTCGTAGAACCGTCCGTTGCCGTCGATGTCAACGAGAGACTTTATCATCTGCAGCTTCTGTGGGTCGTTGATGTATTTGGCCTCGTTCTTCGTATTGAAGTCTTCGTGCTCCTCTTTTTTGCACGATGTTGCCACAAGGGCGGTTGCAAGACATGCAAGTCCGATGCTCCAAAAGATGTTCTTTGTCATAGTGTGTTTAGTGTTAATGTTTGTTTGTCTTTCCTATACATGGAGGTTAAGTTCAAAAGCATAAATACCATACAAATATATCTCTTGGTTTTGACATTTCCAAAAAAATGCGAGTTTGTCAGACTGCCTTCTTGCCGTCAAGAAGACGAAGGGGTTTGGGAAAGTGGTTGCAAGGGATGTATGGGGTGATTGTTTCCACTGCAGGACTTTCTAAAAAAGCATGTATTTTTGTTTAAGATAAAAAAAGCATGTATTTTTGTTTAAGATAAAAAAAGCATGTATTTTTGTTTAAGATAAAAAAAGCATGTATCTTTGTTTAAGATAAAAAAAGCATGTATTTTTACATAGTGGACAAAAAACCCTTGCGATAGACACTGCAAGGGTTTTGGAATAAATTTGGAGAGCAATTGCTTGAATTATAGTAGTATAAATATAATTCAAGGAGCCAGGAGAATGCTCTGACGTGAAAAACCTTATACTTAGTGATGTCGGAACAATGCCTCAATGAGACAGATAGACCGGTGTGGTTTGCCATGAGCGCTCCTTATCGCAACGAGCTAAAGGCCAAAAGCCTGCTCGAGAGCAAAAAAGTGGAGTGTTTCGTTCCGATGCATTATGAGATTAAGGTGCGGGCCGGTGGGGTGAAGTCGCGGGAGTTGGTGCCGGCAATCAACAACTTGGTATTCGCCCACACCACACGTGGAACGATACAGGAGATAAAGACGGGAGTCAGTTATCTGCAATACAAGATTATGACCGAAAACGGCAAGAATGTACCGATTGTGGTGCCTGATGCGCAAATGGAACAGTTCATGGCTGTATGCAGAACCAACAATGAGAAACTGGTGTATTTGCGGCCCGAAGAGGTGGAGTTGAAAAAGGGGACTCGTGTCAGGATAATCGGAGGCGCATTCGACGGAGTCGAGGGGGTCTTCGTGAAGCTCAAGGGATTGAGAAGAAAACGGGTCGTGGTGATGTTGCAGGGGCTTGCTGCGGTTGCCATGGCCGAAATAGAGGATAATTATATAGAGGTTTTGTGAGGCAAGAGGATTGCGAGAGCGGGAGTTCCATAGGTTCGGTTTTCCGGTCGAGTCGGGAACAATGAGGAAAATGGCTTTTTGTCCTGCTGAATGCAATAAAAACTAGGAATGGATATTATGAATAAATTTCTTACTAACCACTATCTCAATCATTGGATGGTGCTGATGATGGATGTCTGTTTGTCCTTGATTTCATCGGCACTCGCATCGCTCTTGGCCTTGAGATACCTCGGAGGAGGTCTTTCGGGCACCAGTCCAATGCTCTTCCAGATATTGGTTTATTCGCTGTGTGTCAGTGCATTGTGCTTTATACTGTTCAGGACTCACTACAATATCATACGTCACTCGTCACTTAAGGGGTTGTGGAGCATAGGCGCTGCCGTATTGGTGAAGAGCGTTGCCATGTTCGTCTTGCTGCAAGTGGTGCCAGGCATCAGCATGGGAAATAATTGCGTGTGGTTCTGCGTCATACTCGACTTGTCATTTACGGCAGTATTACTGGTGGGCATAAGGGTGCTGATGCTGCTCGTCTACGACTGGATGATTTTGCATTACGGCAGCAATGCAAAGCATGAATTGCAGGCGATGCAGGTGCTGATATACGGTATAAGCGACAAAAGTGTGGCTCTCAAGCTCCGTCTTCACAAAAGTCCGCATTACAAGGTGGTGGGTTTTGTCAAATACGGAAACGATTTGAGATCATATCGCGTCTCCGACCTTAATGTGTACTATTTTGAGACCGGGGAGGATCTGAAGAGTGTATTGGCCAAGAGTGGCGCCGAGGCTATACTGTTCGCTCTGCCCGATGATGTGCTGAACGAGAGGGAACGCCTTATTCCCTACTGCTCTGACAAGAAGATAAAGATACTCATTGCGCCTCAAGTCAATGTCCTTGACAGTTCGGCAAAGAAAAAGGCCGATATCCGCAACATATGCATAGAGGATCTGCTGGGACGGGAGGAGATAAAGATCAACAGCAATGAGGTGTACGAGAATTTCCATGATAAGGTGGTTCTGGTTACCGGAGGTGCCGGTTCGATAGGCAGCGAGATATGCCGTCAAATGGCCAACATGCATGTGCGGAAACTCATCGTGTTCGACAATGCCGAGACTCCCTTGCATGAAATCCGCCTTGAACTGGAACATGACTACCCTCAATGTGATTTTGTACCGTTTATAGGTGACGTGCGTGACGAAAGACACGTACAGGCTGTCTTTGAACAATACCGGCCCCAGGTTGTGTTTCATGCGGCAGCCTACAAGCATGTTCCGCTCATGGAGAGCCATCCCTGCGAAGCGGTAAAGGTCAATGTTATGGGAACCAAGAACGTGGCCGATGCATGCGTCCGTTACGGTATTGAGAAGATGGTGATGATATCCACCGACAAGGCCGTAAATCCCACAAATGTCATGGGGTGTTCCAAACGTCTGGCCGAGATATATTGCCAGACCCTCGGTTATGCCATAGCCCGAGGCAATGTGGAGGGTACGACCAAGTTTATCACCACGCGATTCGGCAATGTGCTCGGCAGTAACGGCAGCGTGATACCGCATTTCCGCAAACAGATAGAGGCAGGCGGTCCCATAACGGTAACTCACCCCGACATCATACGTTTCTTCATGACCATTCCCGAGGCTTGCAGGTTGGTGATGGAGGCCGCGATTATGGGCAATGGCAATGAGATATTTGTCTTTGACATGGGGGCTTCGGTGAAAATTGTCGATTTGGCCACCAATATGATAAAGTTGGCCGGTTTGGAACCGGGCAAGGACATAAAGATAGAATTCACCGGTTTGCGTCCTGGCGAGAAACTCTATGAGGAGGTACTCTCTTCCGAAGAGAATACGATACCCACTCGCCACAAGAAGATAAAGATAGCCAAGGTACGCGAATATGAATTGGACGATGTGTCCAGACAGATAGACGAACTTGACGGGACTGCTTCGGCCAACGATGTGCATGAGACGGTAAAGCGCATGAAACTGCTTGTTCCGGAGTTCGTTTCCAACAACTCTGTCTTTGAACAGATTGACCATGAACTCGTGGCAACGGGAGAGAGGGAGAGAGCATCCGGAACTTTGAATTGAACGCTGCAGATGAATACGCTTCAACATTCGACATTGACCAATGACAGACTACCGTTATCACATATATGCACCCTATAGAGTGTGTCCTTTAGGGGCACATGTCGACCATCAGCACGGGATAGTTACTGGATTTGCATTCGACATGGGGGTAAACCTCTATTTCTCACCGACCGACGACGGTCATGTGAAGTTGCACAGCCATCCCTTTGGCGGCAAGGTGGAGTTCTGCATCTCGGACCGCACCCGCATCAAGGAGGGCAACTGGGGCGACTATGCACGTGGCGCCAAATATGCGCTTTCCAAGAGATTCGTGCTCCGTCGTGGCATTGAGGGTGAGGTGGACGGCTCGTTGCCCGTGGGCGGTCTCTCTTCTTCGGCTGCAGTGCTGGTGGTCTATATCATGGCACTCTCGTTCGCCAACGACATAATGCTCACCAAGATGGAGGTGGTGAAGATAGCTTCTGAGGCTGAGCGCGAATACATTGGGCTCAACAACGGAATCCTGGACCAGTCGTGCATAGTGCTTGGCGAAAAGGACTCGCTGCTGTTCATTGACACGGCAAGCGAAGAGTACCGCGTGATACCGCAAAGCGCCAAGATGCCTCCATTCGAGATAGGCATCATTTTCTCCGGGCTGACACGCACGTTGGTCTCGAGTGACTACAATCTTCGAGTAAGCGAGTGCAAGGCCGCCGCATGGAATATGCTTGCCTTTACCGACCGTCCGCTCAAGACATTGGACAAAACCTTCCTGCGAGACATTTCCTATGAGACATACCAGAAGACACGAGACAAGTTGCCGGTACGTTTTGCCCGCCGGGCCGAGCACTTCTACACCGAATACCGCCGTGTGCGCAAGGGTGTCACAGCGTGGGAGTCTGGCAATATGAAACTCTTCGGGCAGTTGTGCCGTGAGAGTTGCGAAAGTTCGATACACAACTATGAGTGCGGTTCACCGGAACTGATAGCCATCTATGAAATCATGAGTTCCATAGACGGTGTTTGGGGCGGACGCTTCAGCGGGGCCGGATTCAAGGGAGCCTGCATGGCGTTGGTCGACCCGGCCAAGAAGGAGTCAGTGCGCCGACAGCTCACGGAGGAATATCTGCACCGTTTCCCCGATTACGAGGAGACATTTGAAATACATTTTTGTAAAACCGACAACGGAGCACGATTCTTGAATGATTGATATTGTACTGGCTGCAGGGTATGCCACGAGACTCTACCCGTTAACCGAAAACTTTCCCAAACCCTTGTTGGAGATAGGAGGTTCTACAATTCTGGACCGCCTGCTTGCCGATTTGGATTCCATAGATGACATACGGGAACACATAATTGTGAGCAACCATAAGTTCATAGGTTGTTTTACAAAGTGGACTGCAACATCACATTATAAGAAGCCGGTGCGTATCATTGACGACGGCTCCATAGACAATGACCACCGCATAGGTGCCGTCAACGATTTGTTGCTGGCGTTGCGCGAGCGTTCCATAGATGACGATATAGTGGCCGTGGCGGCCGACAATGTGCTGGATTTCTCCCTGAAGGGTTTTGTGGAGTATTTCCACGAGAAGGGGACATCGTTGATAATGTGTCACGAGGAACCATCGCTGAAAGCATTGCAGAAGACGGGGGTGGTTTGCCTTGATGGCGACAACCTTGTGACGCTCATGGAGGAGAAACCCCAAGAACCCAAGAGCAACTGGGCAGTGCCTCCATTTTACATCTATCGCCGTGAGGATTTGCCGTTGGTGCGCGGTGCCGTGGCAGAGGGTTGCGGCTACGATGCGCCTGGCAATCTTGCGCATTATATGTACACCCACGCCCCAATGCATGCCTATCCCATGCCGGGACACCGTTACGACATAGGTGATACGGAGAGTTACGAAAGAGTAAAAAAACGTTTTGAATGAAATTATTGGTTACTGGAGCCGCAGGGTTCATCGGATATTACACAAGCCGTCGCCTGTTGGAACGTGGTGATGAGGTGGTGGGTATAGACAGTATAAACGACTATTACGATCCCGCACTGAAATACGGTCGTTTGGCCGAACTAGGTCTCTGCCGTGAAGATGCCGAGAAGTGGGACACTGAGGTCTCGGGCAAAAAATACCCGGCATTCCGGTTCATACGCATGAATATAGAGGACCGTGAGAGGTTGCCCGAGCTGTTCGCTCGGGAGCATTTCGACCGTGTGGTGAACCTCGCAGCGCAGGCCGGTGTGCGATACTCCATTGAGAATCCGTGGGCATATGTGGATAGTAATATAGTGGGCTTTGTGAACATTCTTGAGTGCTGCCGTCATAATATGGTGGAACATCTGGTCTATGCATCCTCCAGTTCGGTATACGGTGGCAACGACAAGGTGCCGTTCTCGGAGGCGGACAATGTGGATTCGCCCGTGAGCCTCTATGCCGCCACCAAGAAGGCCAACGAGCTCATGGCAAGCTGCTATTCCAAACTATACGGCATACCCGCTACGGGACTGCGTTTCTTCACGGTCTACGGACCGTGGGGGCGTCCCGACATGGCCCCCATGCTCTTTACACGTGCCATCACGGAGGGGCGGCCGATAAAGGTCTTCAACAACGGCAACTTGAGCCGTGACTTTACCTATATTGACGATATTGTGGAAGGGCTATTGAGGGTGGTGGACCGCGCTCCCGAGGCAGTGGCCGACGGACGAAGACACGCCGTGTACAACATAGGCTGCTCCCATCCCGTGAAACTCATGGAGTTCATCGGCACACTTGAAGAAGCTTTGGGACAGAAGGCCGAAAAGATATTCCTGCCCATGCAGCAGGGCGATGTATACCAGACTTATGCCGACACATCGCACCTCGAGCACGACTTCGGCTACCGGCCCGGCACAACACTCCGTGACGGAATCGCCCGCCTTGTCGAGTGGTGGAACACCCAAAAGAAAACCAAGGAGAAGCAATAGATATAGGGAACAAAAGATGTAATATTCCCTCTCGTCAACACATGCTGAACGTCTCCAGCTAGTGTGACAAATTCGGTAAACACGAGCAATAAAATTCCATTCGTATACAATGGGATGCTTCTTCATAGGACCTCAATGCGGTCCCTATGGGACATTGTAAATGTATCTGATACGTGTATCGTCTCTGAAACGACTTGTCAAATAGAATTCCGTAGAATCAATTGGCTAATAAATGTCTTGTTTGAGAGTGCGTCATCAGATACAATGTATTTTGATATGCCAAGCGACTCTCGTTTGTGTAATGTCAAAGAGTTGATGTATCAATCATATAGGTTAATTATAGTGTGAGATAAGCTTTTAGTGGTCTGCATACAGGGAGAATGCTGTTGTGTTGGTCAACGTTGATGGCTGACACCCAGTATTTTGAGCCCAGACTTTGCAGATTGGTAAATCTTAACATATTGGTTGAGTGCTTCTGATAGTTCCCTACAACTTTGTTTTCGCATATAAAATCACAGAGAATCAGAGGCTTGGTCCAATTTAAATCCCGATAATAATCTTATTGATTTTCGGTCGTTTACGTCTGTATTTACCGGACTGTTAGTTATTGAAATCCAACACAAAATCCTCATGAAGAAAATAATGTTAGTTTTCGGCACGCGTCCGGAAGCGATAAAGATGTGTCCTTTGGTTAAGGAATTCCAAAAGCATCCGGCGGAATTTGAGACGCTTGTATGCGTGACTGGGCAGCATCGCGAAATGCTTGATCAGGTATTGAAGATATTTGAGGTCAAACCGGACTTTGACCTGAATATTATGAAGCAGGGGCAGGATTTGACCGATGTAACTGCACGTGTGCTGACAGGAATGCGAGATGTTTTCTCACAGTGCAGACCGGATGTGGTTCTCGTACACGGTGACACTACTACTTCCACGGCAGCAGCCCTTGCCGCTTTCTATCAGCAGGTACCTGTCGGCCACGTGGAGGCAGGTCTTAGGACCCACAACATCTATTCGCCGTGGCCGGAGGAAATGAACCGTCAGATAACAGGACGTATCGCCACATACAACTTCTCTCCGACTCCACTTTCAGAGAAAAACCTTCAAGATGAGAAAGTCCATGGCAATATCTACGTTACGGGAAACACGGTAATTGATGCACTCCACATGGTGGTTGGGAAACTCAAGGGAGACAAAAAACTGGCACAGGAGCAAGATTCCGTTCTTGAGAAAGCAGGATATGAAATGAAGCGCCTTGCGAATGGTCGCAAACTGGTTCTTATTACCGGCCATCGCCGTGAGAATTTCGGAGATGGATTCATCCGTATGGTGACTGCTATTCGCGACCTTAAGAACAAGTATCCGGAGGTGGATTTCGTCTATCCGATGCACCTCAATCCGAATGTCCGCAAGCCTATCCACGAAGTATTCGGAGAAAACCTTAGTGGGCTCGGTAATATGTTTTTCATTGAGCCGTTGCAGTATCTGGAGTTCGTCTATCTGATGGAGAAATCCACTATCGTTTTGACCGACTCCGGCGGCATTCAGGAAGAGGCTCCGGGACTTGGCAAACCAGTACTTGTAATGCGTGACACGACAGAACGACCGGAGGCACTTTCAAGTGGTACGGTTCATCTTGTGGGTACTGACTACGACAAGATAGTTAACGAGGTAAGCACACTACTCGAGGATGAGCAGGCTTATGCCAAGATGTCCAAGGCAGTGAACCCTTACGGTGACGGCAAGGCATGTGACCGCATCGTTCGCATATTGAACGGAGAAGAAGTTGACAGATACGCAGTTTGCTAATGCAGACATCGCATTGATTAATAATATGGTTGATAATTAAAAACTTAACGATAAGATGATAAATGTAATTGGCTTGGGTTACATCGGACTTCCGACTGCCCTTATGATGGCTTCACACGGAGTAGAGGTCATTGGAACAGACTACAACGAGGAACTTGTAAACACTCTCAATGCAGGTCGTACGACATTCAAGGAGAAAGGACTCGATGAACTTTTTCAGGCTGCGGTAAAGTCCGGAATTAAGTTCACTACAGAGTATCAGAAGACAGATATGTACATCGTATCTGTTCCTACTCCATACGACAAATTCTCAAAGAAGGTAGATGCCTGCTACGTTGTTGCCGCTGTGAAGGACGTAATGAAAGTCTGCCCGAAGGGAGCTACAGTCGTAATAGAGTCCACGGTAAGCCCCGGCACAATTGACAAATATGTCCGCCCCGTCATCGAAGCCAACGGCTTCACCATTGGCGAGGGCATTAACCTCGTCCATGCTCCCGAGCGTATCATTCCAGGCAATATGGTTTATGAACTTCTCCACAACAATCGCACCATCGGTGCCGACAGCAAGGAGATTGGCGAGAAAGTGAAGAAGTACTATGCAAGTTTCTGTCAAGGAGAAATCGTGGTTACAGACATACGCTCAGCCGAGATGACCAAGGTTGTTGAGAACACTTTCCGAGCAGTGAACATTGCTTTTGCAAACGAGCTCTCCCGCATATGCCGTCACGACAATATGGATGTATATGAAATCATCCGTATCTGCAATATGCACCCGAGAGTCAACATCCTTCAGCCCGGTCCAGGTGTCGGCGGTCACTGCATCAGTGTAGACCCCTGGTTCCTCGTTGGAGACTATCCTCAGTTGGCCAAAGTCATCGATGAGTCAATGAAGACCAACGACAGTCAGCCTACCTTCGTTCTCAACCGTATTTACGAAATAATGAAGGAGAACGGAATCACCGATAATCGTCGCGTTGGACTTTATGGCCTCACCTATAAGGAGAATGTGGATGACTTCCGCGAGTCTCCGACCCTACAGCTTCTCGAAGCCCAGGAGCGCCACCTCGCCCGTCCTCTGAATTGCTACGACCCGTTCCTCGAGAACCACAAGATTGCAGAAAACCAGTTCTCTGACTTTGACGAGTTCCTTAAGGACCTCGATATGGTCGTCATTATGGTCAAGCACGACCACATCAAACAGAACTGGGACAAACTCAAGGGGAAAGTTATCCTCGACTGCTTCAATATCTGCCCGTTGGATGGTGTATACCACATCTAAATCCGTAATCCAGGTCTTATATTCTGTCGTGAAAGCAAAGTATTGTGGAATTTTCACGATATAAATGATTGAGATGGAGAGGTCAATAGCGAAGGAGAAAAACATAGTACTGTACCCATTACAGAATGTAATTGGTTACTTAGTTCATATTTTTTTGCTTCTTATTAAGCCATTTGTAATAGGAAAGTTTAAAGAAAGACTCCTGAAGATTGAAGAGAGTAAGACATTCAACAACGTAATAGGTTTGGCTGTTTTTAATGCATTAGGAGGTTTGGTAATGATGTTAACCAATATAAAGATTGCGAATGTCCTTGGGGCAGGAGCATATGGCTTATATTCATATTACTTAGCCATAGGAGAAGTGGGAGCGAATGTTGTGAGATATGGACGCCATAAGACAATGACTCGTGATTTGATTCAAAAACCACCCATATTCAATAGCTTAATATCAAATACATTTATCATTGGATTAATTAATTTCTTATTTGTATTGGTTGTTGTATTTTTGTTTCGCCATCAATTGGATGTGGAAACTTCATTATATGCGTTTCTATTAATAATGGCTCCATGTATTGGTGCTCTGGATTTTCAACCAGTATATGAAAGCTTAAAGGAGATAAGCTGGCATTCAATATTTTATTTTATTCAGCGTGTCTCTTTTATGGTTGCAGTATGGATTTGTATTTGTTTTGTCAGTCAATTGTCGTTGAGTTTT
The DNA here is from genome assembly GCA_963640325.1 of Tidjanibacter sp. Taxonomy (GTDB): domain Bacteria; phylum Bacteroidota; class Bacteroidia; order Bacteroidales; family Rikenellaceae; genus Tidjanibacter. Next base: position 39,240 of record CAVHXY010000004.1, on the reverse strand, counting down.
CTTGGAGTTACTCTGTTCTTGTCTTGGTTAATTATTGAAATTATTCAATATAGAGAGATTGTTGTCGGTTTAGGAATAAAAATACAAAGAGAAATATCATGGACCAGGATATGGGAATTATATAAGTCCAATTTTATAATAGCATTGAGCTGTTTAGTAGGTGTCGCTTTTGGTCCAGCTATAAGATTGATACTGATGGAGTTTGCAGATAGCAACGTGGTGGGAGTTTATTCTGCGGGTATGCAAATCTTTCTTATTAGCCAATTTTTAATGCATCAGGTAAGTAGAGTGGGAAATCCCTTGATGGCAGAAGCAGGGAAAGAAGGAGTCTCTCTGGCTAAAAGAAAAACTCTTTGCCATAAGTATTTTGTTATTATGTTTGTCACAGCTATCCCTTTTGCGATACCGTTAATTCTTTTCCCTCAGTTTATTACAGATATTTGTTTTACAAAAGAGTACAGCGCCTTAGGTGCGTATCTGCCAATTTTTGCAATATATCTTATGGCGCTCTCAATAGGAAACGTTTATGCCCAGTTTCTTCTTTCAATGAGAAAGGAGAAAGTATATTTTATTATATATATAGGATCTGCCGTTGCAACTGTGTTATCAGCTATAATTTTAATTCCTCTACATCCACTTTTAGGCGCAATTCTTGCTTTGTGCATACCTCAGAGTATAAGTTGTCTGTTCTATTATATTTGCTCTGTAAAATATCTAAAAAGAATTGTATAATGAATTATTATGAATTAAGGAGTATATAGTGAGTAAGATAAAAATATCTCAAAATCTTACTGTTTTATTTAGGCGTAAATATAGGATGATTCCAATGATGTTTTACCATAAAAAATATACTGTTGAAGATATTATTAACTGCATTAAATCTGCAGGAGATCTTCGGGGTGTCCGATAGTTGTCCCTTATGCATTTGGTAATTTATATAATTATTAGGGAACGACTAAGAAGCTAATCGACAAGCTGATAGAATTTGTGGAGTTGGAAAATATATTGTGTATGCCGGCATATATGGTCAATAAGTACAATACAGACATTGTTTTTGAGGATATAAATTTAATTTTGGGTGTGTAAAGAAGTGTTTAGACAATATCCTAATATTCGAAGAACTTAAATCAGTTACATTCTGTGTGTGCATTATAGGGGCGATGCAGATTATTTAACTAGAGACCATCATTTATCTGATGTTTGTTTTGATGAACATTCACCATACTAGAAGATAGAAAAAACTTGGGAATATACTATTCCTGGAATGCCTAAATTGTATGTAGGAACAGCAGAACATATTTTTGAAGGCACAAACCATATAAGAGACTTCCTTATTTTAAGGAGAATTCAAAGTCGAGAAAGAATTCATACATATTGGATTATAAAGGGAAATTTTTAAGCATAAAATGCATTCTGCATCACCACTATAATAAGAAGCAAGAGCCCATACATTATTGATGAGTATTTTGAAAGTAATAGATATTTTCGTGAAAAGTTGTCAAATATTTGAATGATAGATTAACAGAACTGGCTAGTAGTGGAATAACAATCTATTCAAATCCAAAATTTATAGATAGATCATAGATGAAAGATTATTTATTTATCATTCAAAGAAATAAAACATCGAATGTTTGAAGATAAGATATGAGTGGACGTCATTTTCTTTTTATTAATATTGTCATTTTGCCACTTATTATTATTGTTGGCAAATTTTCACATATTAGTATTGCTCTTTTTTGGGTCACATCATTTATTTTGGGGCTCTATTATATGAGACCAGTAATAAAGGAATGTGGGGTATTAAATCTTCTTTCACCTTGTGTGTTAGCATATTTATATAGTAGCTTAAATTTCGTTTTGGGCTCATTGTATTACTGTACGGATTTTTTGACTTCAACTAGATTATATGTGGAGTTCTTTAGTATAGAAAATATTCATTTGCTATTTATTTTAGCCTTTCTTAATATATGTAACGCAATAGTGGCAGTGCTTGGAAACAAGTATCCAATACAATATTCTACTTCTTTCACGCAGCCTAAAAAGCCATTTAGGCTTATGACATTCATAATTTTGTTTGCATTATTTGTCATCCTGCATGTTTTTATCTTCGATCTTTCAATGATTGGAGGCTCTGCAAAAGGTAGTCAAATAATCAAAACAGGGACGGAAATGAACTACCCTTTTATTTTGGGCATTGTTATACTCATCGCGCATAAATTGAATACATATAAAACGCCAATAATATGGCACATTGTTATTATTGGGGCAATTATTGGAATGTTGGCAGTAGACTCAGTTGGCTCAAAAAGGGAAGTGTTTTTCATAATATTAGCAATCCTTATGATTTATCTTATACATCATGATAGAAAGATAAGGGTTTCTATTAAAACTACATTGATAGCTATCCTGATGGTTGTTGTTGCGGGGTATTACATATTGTCTGCATCTATTGTCCGAGGATATGGAGGCTTTGGTGTGGAAAAATTATCTGAGGCGACAAAATTGGTTTCAGAATATATGGATACAGATAACTTCCAAATGTATGTCGGGAATAATTTTGAAATACCATATCATTATGCTTCTTCAGTTCTGTCATGTGACTACACATTAACAGGAAAGACTCCAATCCTCTTTGGAGAGACATTGATTAAGGTACTTTTCATCACAATTCCTAAGAGTATCTATAAACCCAGAAAAATGATTGATGTTTTTACAACAGCATACACTGATGCGCATACGAGAGAAACAGGCTTATCTTTGCCGGTATCTGTATATTCAGAATTATTCGCAAATTTTCATGTAGTATCCCTCGTTTTCTTGTATCTTATTTTCTTGGCATTTCAAAAGATTTATATCAAGATGATAAATCTTGGACGGCAAAACAACTTCTTATATATATATTTAGTGGCTGCATGTGCACTAACATTACAATTTGTTAGAGGAAGTGGCTTGGAATCACTAATAATATATACTCTTATGGCTGCGGCTAGTATTATAATAGGAAAGGTGATGTTGAGTGGTTTCTTACCAAATGAAAATAAATTTTGGCAAAACCACTGTTGAGCAATTTGAGCCTTTGCGCAAACCTTGTTGACAAGGTGCGCCAGCAATCAGACAAGGTTAAGCAGACCTTGGACAAATTGAAGGGCAGAGCAATCACTGTCTGCTTCAACATATGCCCGCAGGAAGGTGTGTATTATATTAACCAGTCAAGTTGGGGCACAGGAGTGGAACTATGGCATAGTTTGCAGTTCGATACTACCACCAACTTCTAAAATAAGATTATAGAGACTATACTGTATAGGATTTATTCCTATAATTAGCTGGTCGACAGGGAATATGAGCTGACGGGAGTGTCGGTGAATGATAAAGATGAGCTATGAAGATAACTTTTTTGCTTTCAAATATACCTAATCCAAGGAATAATAAGCGGATAACAGCTTTTTCCAAAATTGCAGATGTTGACGTGATATGCTCTCATAGAGTGAATATGGATGTATTTCCATTGGATAATATCTCTGGGGTAAATTATCACGTTGTGGATCTTGAAGTCCCTACTGTAAGACATATATTTAAACGTGGATTATCATTCCTTAAGTATTATTCGTATTGCAAGAAACAACTCAGAAGAATCAATCCAGATGTCGTCTATCTTTGTGGATTGGATAATCTAATGATAGCGGCAACTTCAACCATAAAAAGAACCAAGATCTGCTATGAGGTTGCTGATTTGCGAGAGAGTTATACGAACGAACACACTCATACTTTTTCCCGTGAGGCCATTTTTGATTTCTTTGTGAACAAACTGGAGAAATGGTATTCCCGAAGAGTCTCCTTGCTGGTGGTGACATCCATCAAGTTCTATGATGTCCATTATTGTAAACTCTTTTCCCGTAATAAAGTTTTGGAGGTTCCCAATATGCCAAATCTGCAGGCATTTGATAAGTATACTCCTAAACAGGGAGGGGACTTCACTATTGGTTTTGTAGGCGGGATACGTTATCTGGGGCAAATGAAAATGTTGGTCGATGGGGCTGGTGAAGCTGGAGTGAAGGTTGTTTTCTCAGGTGCGTCCTTTGATAGGAATAATGTAATGGTAGAGTACTGTAAGGACAAACCTTGGGTGTCTTTTACCGGCAGATTTGATTTTATGAAAGATATTGCTGGTATCTATCACAATCTGGATTGTGTGTATTCTGTGTATGATGCATCCAATTTCAATGTCCGGATAGCTCTGCCGAACAAACTGTATGAAGCCGTGGTCGCAGAGATTCCCATCATCGTCGCAAACAACACTTATCTTGGAGAACTGGTGACAGATTGGGGAACCGGAGTAGCAATTGATTACGATAATAAGACTCAGTTGATTTCGGAGTTGTTGAGGCTTAAGAATAAGGAAGACTACTACAATGGTTTTGTGGAAGCCTGTAGAGCGAAGAAGAAAGATATCAATGTCACTAAGTATATTACAGAGTTATGTGCTCGGGTTCAAAGTATAGTGAAGGATAAAAATTCAGAAAGATGAAAAATAATTTTCCTGTTTTGATGTATCGGTTCAGCCATTTCCTGTACTATCATCATTGTAAGATATTATCCCGCATATTTGACTGGCTGATGCGGCTGGTCTTTTCCTGTTTTGTTCCGGGTTCCGCTCAGATAGGGAAAAATCTGCAGCTTGCATATTGGGGGCTTGGCATTGTGGTCCATACCAGAAGCAGGATAGGTGATAATTGCCATATAGGGCAAAATGTAACGATAGGAGGCAATGCCGGTGGTGTTCCGCAATTACTTGACAATGTGCGTGTTGGTGGAGGTAGTTTTGTCTTTGGAGATATAGTGGTGGGGAATAATGTGATAATCGGAGCCAATTCTGTCGTGAATAAGAGTGTCCCTGACAATGCGATAGTTGCTGGTGCTCCGGCCAGAATTCTTAGGTTCAGAGATACTGAAGAAGAAGCAAAATGAAAACAATCAATGGACGTCTCCTGTATGTTTTGGGAGCCAATGGATTGGTGTTCAAGAATCAGGCTTTCCATATAGTGGATTTGGACAGTGGCCGTAGCGAATTGGGGGTCCGTCTGCCAATAAATGGTGTCAAGTCTTTGCTTGGCTATTGGCCACTGGCCAATAGAATGCTGAGACTTGAGCCTCGATGTGCCGGGCATTTGGATGAATATCGTTTTGTTGTCAGTGTGTTTGGCCAGTTGTGGCTTGTAGACATTGTACATAAGTCCTTGACTTTACTGTTTAATACTCGTTCTGGCTATGGCCTTATCGGTTTCTGCGAGAGCGAAGAAGGTTTGTACTGGGGAGATTACGGGGCAAATCCGAAGCATGAGGAGATTAATGTCTATCGTCTGAATAGAAGTTTAGAGCTTTCGGTTGTGTACACTTTCCCCAAAGGAAGTATCCGGCATATCCATAGTATCATTAAGGATGGTGATGGATTTGTGGTGATGGCAGGTGACAATGAGCCAGTGGCCGGTATTTACAGGGCAAATTCAGACTGGACATCTGTGGAACCTTGGAAGGTGGGAGAGCAGAAATATCGCGCAGTTGTGGGATTTCTTTACAAGGGAGGACTGTTGTATGCGACGGACTCGGTGGAGACTGAAAATTTCCTAAGGCTGATTTCCAAAGATGGCACTGAGCGTGTTCTGTCTCCCATTAATGGGAGTTGTATTTATGGTGTCGAAATAAAAGAGGACTATGTCTTTTCAACTACAGTGGAACCTCACGAGGGGATTGGCATTAAGGCGTTTTTATCTAATAAGTTAGGCGGGGGAATAAAGAGTAAAGAGGTACATGTAATTACTGTAAGTAAAAAAGACTTAAGTACTCGAATAATAGCACGTTATCAGAAAGATATATTACCTATGAAACTATTCCAATATGGCCGTATAATATTCCCCAAAGGACAAGAACGTGGTAGCGAACTATGGGGGTATAATATGGCTTGTAAGAAAGTTAGTGGTAAATCATTCAGGATTAATTTATGAATATTTGGATTATTGATCATTATTCTTCAGAACCGAAATACAGTGGGATCTCAAGGCAATATGATTTCGCAAATGGTTTATCCGCCAAGGGATATAATGTGCTGGTAATAGCATCTTCCTTTTCTCATTTCACACACAAGTATAATGTGAATGGTGATTGTACTCTGTCTGAAATTAACGAAAAAGCTCATTATGCATATCTTGGGACGATGAGTTATCAAAGTAATAGTGGATGGAGAAGGGGCTTTGGCAGTACATTGTCTTTCGTCCGTGCAGTTATTAAGTATCGTGAGAAATTGGCCGAACAATATGGAAAACCTGATGTGGTGGTCGGTTGTTCAATACATCCATTTGCTTGGGTCGCTGCGTATAATGTGGCAAAACATTATAAATCCAGATTCTTTGTCGAAGTCCGTGATTTATGGCCGGCATCATGGATTGAAAATAAGGGATTAAGTCCATATCATCCTAAAGCATTGTTTTTTGGCTGGTTAGAAAAGTGGGCATACAGGAAAGCAGATAAAATAATATACTCGATGTCTAAAGGGGACAAGTATATTTGTGATAAATTGGGATTTCCACGAAGCAAGACGATATGGATAGACCAACCGATGTTTACTGAAAAGTTCGATGAAAATGCCCAACGATATAATGAATTGCCTTTGCAGATACGTGATTTTATCGAAGACTCATTCCTATGTGTGTTTACTGGGTTCTATAAAGATTATGAGGGAGTGTATGATATGGTCGAATCTGCGAAGATATTGAAAGATAGAAATCTTCCTATTAAATATGTTTTCCTGGGAACAGGAGATGCAAAGGAAGGAATGCTCGCCATGAAGGATAAATATAATCTGGATAATGTCTATATCGGAGACCGGATTGCTAAAGAATTAATACCGTCTCTTTTGAGAAGAGCAGATGTGTGCCTGGTTCAGTTGGCAATAAAAGGGAACCGAAATTCATACAAGTATGATGCCTCCAAGAACAAAATCAATGAATATATGTACTCCGATTCTGTTATTGTATATGGTACATATCAAAAACACCACAATGTGGAAACTTCAGGAGCCGGGATTTGTATAGAACCATTTGATGCCAAAGCCTTTGCAGATACTATAGAGAAGATTTATACTATGCCTGCAGAAGAGAGAAAGAAATATGGGGATAATGCTAGAAAATATATAATGGAGAATAATACGTTAGAAAAACTAACAGATAAGTACATATCCATATTGTCTAATGAATAGGGTTGCAATATATTGGAATACGGTTAGATATTTAAAACCTGTTCAGGTTTGTAGTCGCATATTGAAGTTCTTTAAGTCAAGAGAAAGGAGATACGATATACCCGCAATTATTCGAGATACACCGCTGTCAATATTTGAAATAGATACTGATGAGACATTTTGTAATAGATTCAATGTTGATGGAATACAGGAGAATGTAGTTTGCCTATTAAATCAAGAAGTTAAGTTGGATTATACTTATGAGTATACACATAAGTTAAAGCCCTTGATTTATAATAATGTTTACTATTTTGAATATGCGGTGGTCCTTGGCGCTTATTATAAGAAGACGGGGGATACAAAATATATAGAGTTGTTTGCGAAATTGTATTCACGTTATGTGTCCTCCAATGCAGATGTGAAATCACCATACATAATGTCTCTTCACATCCCCAATATACTGATTGCGTTGGATATGTTTGGGAATGCGCTTGATGGAGAGATAAAGAAACGAATATCTGTCGAATTATATTCACAATATTGCTTTTTGCAGTCTCATCTTGAAACACATCTTTTGGCGAATCACTATTTTGAGAATCTGAAAGCGCTGACAATTGCTTCTTATTATTTTGGAGATGATAAAAAATGCCGACAGTATCTAAAAAAAATCCATAAGGAATGTGAGGAACAGATACTTCCTGATGGGTTCCATTTTGAATTGTCTCCGATGTATAATAAGTTGATAATTGAAGATTTGTTAAGGATCGCCAAGTTGTTCCCTCAGGAAATTTGGATAAAAGATAAAATTCAGAAGCTCGTAAATGCTGCATATACTGTCGAGAAAGGTATTGGCAGAACTCCATTATTCAATGATTCTGGTGATAATGTTGCAAAACCTTTAGATTCTTTGATAAAAGCAGCACAATCGGTATGCGGTATTGTTCCTTGTGATGAAAGATGTTTGCCTGACGCAGGTTATTACAAGATGTACGATGGTAGAATATCCATGGTCATTGATGCCGGTTCTGTGGGAGTGGACTATCAGCCTGCGCATGGGCATTCGGATTGTTTGAGTTACGAATTGTCTATAGACAAAGTGCCTATTATTGTAAATCAAGGAACCTATGAGTATCAAGGGAACAGGCGTCAAAAGTTTAGGAGGACCATGGCTCATAATACGGCAATGATTGACAAGCACGAACAAAATCAGTTTTGGGCAGGATTCCGTGTGGGGAAACGAATAAAGAATGTGTCTGGTTCATTGGGAAACAACTGTTTTGAAGGAAGTTATATTAATTGCTATGGGGAAACGCACGTGCGTCGTATTTGTCTAAAAAACAGTGCTCTAGAAGTGCTTGACACGTTCTCTAAAGGTCACAGTGTGGCAAGTTATATTCATTTGGCTCCAGGACTGTATGTAGATAAGAACAGAATTAAAAAGAACGAGAAAACCATCGCAATCATAGATACAATAAATAGTACATATTCTATCGAAAAGGATGGTGGATTAAATGAATACGCATGTGAATTTGGGAAAATAGAAAACTCTGTTTGTGTGGTCTTTTCTTGGGAAAGAGACGGACAAAATCATGGATATAGAATATATTTTTCTGTAGATGAAAACATTATTTAGCATGGACGGCAAGAAAAAATTGAGTGTAACATTCAGAATGTTGCGTGCGTTAGGGTTTAATTATTCTGAAGATGCCTACGGTGACGTAAGTTTATGGAGGGTAATCAAACAAATTTTCAGTAATATTCACCGTGCAAATTTGGCAAAGATGATGGATTGGGCAATATTGGAACCTCTTAATCCCAGGAAATTACGCCCTTACTTTATGAGACGTATGGGGTGTAAGGTTGGCAAGGGTTGCTTTATAGGTTCTCAAGTTAAGATAGATCAAGGACACGCAGATATGATTATACTTGAGGACAGCGTTTCCATTGCTGCCGGCAGTAGACTCCTTTGCCATCAGCGTGATTTTTCGGACTATTGTGTTGGTGATGATTATATGAAATTAGGCTATGTCATCAAACCGATAGTTTTGAAGAAGGGGTGTTTGATAGGGATGGAGAGTTTTGTGATGCCTGGGGTAACAGTTGGTGAAGGTGCAATCGTAGGTGCTGGAAGTATGGTCACAAAAGACATTCCAGCTTGGAGTGTTGCTGTTGGACGGCCAGCTAAGGTGATAAAACAAATCCCTCGGAGAGAGCAAGATACGGCTATTGATTAGGCGAGAAACACATCGGGAAAGGCATTAATGGTCGGTATGGAGAAACGATGATAATGTCTGGTGTCAGCATTGGAAACGGGGCCGTTATAGGGGCACGATCTATGGTGGTTAAGGATGTACCAGCATATACGGTTGCTTTAGGAGCACCGACAAAGGTAGTAAAAGAGATTCCGAAGAGGGCGGGTTCTGACATAACCATGTTCCAAGAATAAAGACTTGTTTGAATTATGGTGTGAAATGGACCTGAAGGAGTGATAAATGGTGGTTTGATACAAGTGATGTACGCATCAAATAGATGCCATTTTATTCTATATTGAATTTTAACCAAAATCGAATAGGTCCTCAGCGTGTCATACGGCAGCAGTTCATTTATCTTTCATGTCAAAATAATCGTCATTGCATTTTTAGTAATCTTGCCAAATATTGTATTCGTCTTGCCAGAATAAGCAGGATGGGATGTGTATACTATAAAAGGAAGTATTCGCATCCATTTTCCGTCCGAATCATTTCTTTGTGCCATCCATAGACTTCCGGTGTTATGAAATTATAATCCATGCCGATATCGCACCTTTACGCTGCTGTCACCCGAGAGTTTTTCGTGACAAAGAGGTCAATCACCAATAAATAAACCTTATATAAATCTTTATAATGCAGGCTATTAAAGAAACGCAACTACATCATTTCTAATGACCGCCTGTGTTAATCCACCATACAGTATCTAAGAATATGAAACGAGTTTTGATAACAGGAGCCAATAGTTTTGTGGGTACCAATGTAGGGAAATGGTTGATGCGTGAGCCAGAGTTGTTTCAGGTTGACATTGTGGATACCATGAACGGCAATTGGAAAACCGCCGATTGTTCGAGGTATGATGTTGTGTTTCACGTGGCGGGTATTGCGCATGTGAATCCGAAATCCAAGATGGCGTCATTGTACTATAAGGTGAATCGTGACTTGGCTATCGAGGTGGCTACTTGGGCGAAAGAACACGGGGTGAAGCAGTTCGTCTATATGAGTTCCAAAATTGTGTACCACGCGAGCAAATCGCTCCAGGGAGATGTGGTGAATAAGACTACACAACCAAATCCGAATGATTTTTATGGTGACAGCAAGTTGCAGGCAGAACATGGATTGAAAGAGCTTGATTGTGACACTTTCAAGATTTGCATTCTTCGGCCTCCGATGATTTATGGCCCAGGCAATAAGGGAAATCTCCCGAGATTGGCGTGGCTTGCTGTTAAATCTCCTATTTTCCCAGCTTGGCATAACAAGCGGTCAATGATTCATATATACAATCTTTCGGAATTCGTCCGTCAAATCATTTTGCACGGGTATAGTGGTATATTCTATCCTCAGAATTCCGAACTGGCAGATACAGTGGAAATTGTTCGTACTGTGGCAAAAGAGAACGGACACAAGATATGGATCAGTCGTCTTTTCAATCCCCTGGTTTGGATTGGCTCTTTCTTTTTACCAGCCATTTCAAAGATGTTCTCCGATTCTTACTATGTTTCAGAATTGAGCGAATATGAGTTTGATTATCAGGTAATAAGTTTTCCCGAAAGCCTCCGTGGACTTGAAATAAGAAAAACCAAGAAGTGAATGAAAGCATGTATAGGCATATTAAGAGGTTTTTTGACATAATTTGTTCCATATTGGGCATTCTTGGTACTTCTCCGCTTTGGATTATAGCTATCATTGGGATTGGTCTCTCTGACCCGGGCCCGTTTTTTTATACTGCACATCGCATCGGTAAGGGCAACAAACCGTTCAAGATGTATAAGTTTAGGTCTATGAGGGTGGCGAAAGCAGCATCAGAGGCCTCCCTGAGGCCTGACGAGGACAGAATATTCCCGTTTGGGCATTTTATCCGTAAAGTCAAAATTGACGAACTGCCTCAACTTCTGAACATCCTTAATGGGACGATGTCTGTCATTGGTCCTCGTCCGGTGGCGGAAGATCAGTTCGATTTGTTTCGTTACCGTCCAGGAGTGAACCGAGACGCAAAAGAAGATGCAGAGATTAAGCTTATAGATGTTGCATCAACGGTTCCTGTCGGTCTCAGTGGTCCTGCTGCCTTGTATGATTTTATCTATGGCGATGGAATAACCGATACTGACGAGTATATGCGGCTGGTCTATCCGACCCGGAGAGAACTTGAATATACCTATGTGCAGAAAGCCTCTTTTTTCTATGATTGCAAGATGGTTATCTATACCGTAATTTGCATCTGTTATGCTCTGGTCGGCAAAGAGGCCACTTGGATTCTTGGAGAATTACTTGAGGATGTTCATCAGAGTAACCCTGCTCTTGATGTTATGCCGAAATTGGAAAATAAAAAGATATGAAATACTTGATAGTCGTAGCTCATCCTGACGATGAAGTTTTAGGGGCCGGGGCATCCATTTGGAAATGGTCACATGCTGGAGGTGAGGTGGATGTGGCAATTATGTGCACCGAGGCAAAGGCTCGGGCTTTCCGTCCTTCGGATTCGGATTTGGGTGACGATACCGAAGCTGCTTTATCTTTTCTGGGCATTAAGCATAAGTTTGAGGGAACTTTCCCTAACATTGAGATGAATACTGTCCCGCATCTCAAATTGGTGCAGTTCATAGAGAATGCTATTCGTGAAAGCGCTCCCGACATTGTGATTACCCATCATCCATCGGACACAAACAATGACCACCTGCAAACCTCAATGGCTTGTCAGGAGGCAGTCCGTCTGTTCCAGCGTCGGCCGGAGGTGATGAGAATCCGAGAACTCTGGTACATGGAGGTTCCCTCTTGCACTGAATGGGCAATTAACTCCTCCATGAATCTTTTCCGTCCGAACTGCTATGTGAAAGTCGGCAAGGAAGGCGTTGACGCAAAACTCAAAGCTCTCTCTATGTACCGCGGTGTAATGCGCCCTTATCCGCACCCGCGCAGCGAGGAGTTCATAACCGGTCTCGCTGCCTATCGTGGCGGCCAGTGGGGGATGAGCTATGCAGAAGCCTTTGAGGTAGTACTAAGGATTTATTAGAATTGCGTAGGTTGAGTCTTGTTTGTGAAAAAATATTATCACATGCATGAAGCACACCTGATTTCTCTGAAAAAATGATTGATAAGATAACACAAGCGGTTCTTGATGACCTTACAGCTCAAGCGAAGGCATCACCACGGTTGAGAATGAATCTTGATCTTAGAAACTCGGTGGAGGATCAGTCACAACGGATGCTTAATGCCATTGAACCGGGAAGTCAGATTCCCATTCATCGACATAGGCATTCTTCGGAAACTGTTGTCTGTCTTCGTGGCCGTTTGGTAGAGAAATTCTACAATGAACCGGAGCATATCTGCACAGATACCATTGAACTCTCGCCAAATGGACCTATTGTTGCCCTTAATATTCCCGCTTGGCAGTGGCACGCTGTATGTGTATTAGAGGCTGGTACTGTGATGCTTGAAACCAAGGACGGCCCTTATGAGCTTCTAAGTGATGAAGACATTATCGCTGAACTTGATTAGATTATGAGTCTTGGTTTGTTTCTTGCTTTGCGGAATACTAATCTGAAACACATTTCAGACACAAGGGCATAGGCATTACAACACCCACGGTGTGCTATATAGCGGAATGTATAAAGGAGGCAATAATATAGAAGCAAATACCATTTCGGGGCATTGAGCACCCAAGTAAGGGGTTATAGCCGAAGAGTGACGGACATTGATTGTATTGTCCGGCACTCTTCGGCTTTTATTTGTGTTCATAATCGTTTGTGGTTCAAGTGTGATTTTAAGAACTTTTTATGTCCTGCGGCATTATCCCACTGCAATCATCCAACTACAATTTTCCGAAAATAAATTATAAGTGTATAGCCCAATCTCTGATTTTTTATAGTGTTAAGAGTATCTACAATAGTAGAAATTAAGTTAAGTGTATAGCCTTCAATGCACAAGTTAAGCGAACTTCGCAATTTTGATAAAAGAAAAGGAATGATATAAAGATGCTGATAATGAAGTAAATTGCTTGGTTGCCTGTTTTTTGGGGGTATATAATTGTAGTAAACGATATTGTTGCTATGAATGCCAGGAAAGTAGCCACAGAAATTATGCTTTGGAATTGTGTTATTTTATGGTTCATTGCTGTTGGTGTATTGGTTTTTGAAGTATTATTGGATTTAGGTTGCACACCATAATAAAATTTAATCGCAAAACGCATCTACCCGAGCATACTGATTTTTATCCTTTCCCGGACAAAAATCTTCATTCGCTGTGGGCTGGGTATTCTGTGGCCAAAAATCCTCATTTGTGAGGATTGACAGAGCGGGCGGGCGAGGTGTATTTTTGCGGCATGAAAACTTTTGCACTCATTATGTTGCTGTCGCTACGGATGCCGGTGGATTCGTGCGACGTGGTGATGCCCGATGTGAATATCCCCGATGTGGTGGTATCCGTAAAGCAGAATGCATACCTTTCGGAGCAGCCGCTCTCTTCGAGCAGTTTCGTGGCGGAGCAGATAGGCCGTGCCCGTGTCGAGTCGGTCAAGGACCTTTCGGCCATAGCTCCCAACTTTTTCCAACCCGACTACGGTTCGTCAATGACCTCGTCGATGTATGTGCGTGGTTTCGGTTCGCGCATTGACCAGCCTGTGCTGGGGCTCAATGTGGACGATGTTCCGGTGATGAACAAGAACGGTTACGATTTTGACCTCTTCGACATATACGGCATTGATGTGCTGCGCGGACCACAGGGTACTCTTTATGGGCGCAACACTTCGGGCGGTGTGATAAACCTCCGCACGCTTTCGCCCATGAACTATACCGGCACGCTCGCTTCGGTCGATTACGGTACAGCCAACTCCTTGAGGGTGAAGTTGTCGCACTATATGCGCCCCTCGGAGCATACAGGAGTGGCTGTGGGGGCATTCTATTCGCGTACAGACGGATTTTTCCACAATGCCTACACAGATGAGATGTGCGATGACGGCTACCGCGGCGCTGTGCGCCTGCGTGTGGTGCATAACGCAGGTCGTGTGAGGGTGGACAACACGCTCTCGGCCTCGTATGTCGATGAGGGCGGTTATGCCTACCGGCCGGCTGAAGGTGACGGCATGGGGAATATAGACTACAACGACCCTAGCCGCTATGTGCGCCGTATGGTGAGCAACGGCACTTCGCTCCGAATGACACTCTCGCCCTCACTGACGCTCTCGTCGGTTACGGGACTCTCATTCCTCGACGACGACATGACGCTTGACAACGATTTTACGGCAGCCGACATCTTCACGCTCCGCCAAAAGCAGCGTGAATTTTCGGCCACGCAGGAGTTTGTTCTCAAGAGTACCGACCCCTCGCGGAAGTGGCAACATATCAGCGGTGTGTTCGGGTTCTACAAGGACAACGACATGGAGGCACCCGTGAACATGCATCGCGAAGGAATAGAGAGTCTCATACTCTCCTCCGCCAACAAGGGTATCTCCAGAGTGCTGCCCGGCCATGGGCTCTACATAGAGGAGGACGAACTGGAATTCGCTGCCTCATTCCGCATCCCCGTCTATGGCGCGGCCATATATCACCAGTCTGACCTGACGGCGGGGCGATTAAAATTCACGCTCGGACTGCGTGCCGACTATGAATCAACCTACATGCGCTACCGTTCGCACATGGACCTCAATTACCGCTTCTCTCTCACCATGCCGTCGTATGCTCCCTTGAGCAGCGAATTCAATGGACGCCAGAGTCAGGATACGTTCGAACTCTTGCCCAAGGCGGCCGTGACATACCGCATGCGCTCGGGCAATATCTATGCAGCCGTGTCGCGTGGTTACAAGGCGGGCGGATTCAATACGCAGATATTCTCCGACATACTTCGCTCTCGTCTTATGACCGACATGATGGCTGCCGTGGGAATGGGGGGAGGTGGCTCAAGCTCGGCATCTGTCTATGACTCGGCATCAGCCACCGCCTACAAACCCGAATATGCATGGAACTACGAGGTGGGCAGCCACTTCTCATTGGGTGACTTTTCGGCTGATGCGGCCCTCTTTTATATAGATTGCCGCAACCAGCAGCTTACCGTCTTCCCCTCCACAACGAGTTTCGGACGGATCATGTCCAATGCGGGACATTCGGCAAGCTACGGCGTGGAGATGTCGGGGGCATACTCGCTCGATGCCTTACAACTCAATGCCTCGTATGGGTATACGCATGCCGAATTCAGCGAGTACAACGACGGTACGGCCGATTACTCGGGCAACCGCATTCCCTATGCTCCGCAGAGCATGCTCTCGCTGTCGGGGCTCTATTCGATAGAGGTGTCGGGCGGATGGTGTGACGGGATTCTCCTGCGCCTTCAGTGGGATCGCATAGGCAAGATTTACTGGACCGACGACAACTCCCTCTGCCAGAAACCCTATTCGTTGCTCTCGGCCTCGGCTATGGTGCGCAAGGGTGCGTGCGAGTTCTCGGTGTGGGGCAAAAATCTGACCGACAGCGAGTACGGTGCCTTCTACTTTGAGTCGCTCGGCAAGGGATTCTTCTCGGCCGGCAAACCACTAAGGGTGGGTGTGTCGGTGTCGTTCAAAATGTAGGGTGGAAATCTATCGGTATTTACCTTTCCAGAGGGTCTCCATGCGACGGGCAAGTTCTGCTTCCCGGGCATTGCTGCTGTCGGGGTGGTAGAAGGTTTTGCCCTCCAGTCCCTGGGGCATGAACTCCATGGTGGCGAAATGACCCTCGAAGTCGTGGGCATATTTGTAGCCGTCGCCATAGCCGAGCTCCTTCATGAGACGGGTGGGGGCATTGCGAATCTCAAGCGGAACGGGGCGGTTGTTTGTGTCGTGGTTGACAAATGCGAGGGCCGAATCGATAGCCATGTAGGCCGAATTGCTCTTGGGGCTTGTGGCGAGGTAGATGGTCGTCTCCGAAAGGGGAATGCGCGCCTCGGGCATGCCTATCTTGTTCACTATGTCGAAACATGCATTGGCGAGCAGAAGGGCATTGGGGTTGGCGAGTCCTATGTCTTCGGCAGCGAGTATGCACAGACGGCGCGCGATGAATTTGGGGTCTTCGCTTCCGGCCAGCATGCGTGCCAGATAGTAGACGGCTGCGTTGGGATCGCTGCCCCGCACACTCTTTATGAATGCCGAGATGATGTCGTAGTGCTGTTCTCCGTTCTTGTCGTAGAGGGCTATGTTCTGTTGCAGACAGTCGGTCACCGTCTGATCATCAATCTCCATGTCCCCCTCTGTGGTACTCGTTACTATATCAATGATGTTTAGTAGTTTGCGTGCGTCGCCACCCGAGAAGCGGAACAGAGCTCCGGTCTCCTTGAAAACTATCTTGCGCTCGCGCAGCAGGGTGTCCTGGGTGAGCGCACGGTGCAAAAGTTCGCCCAACTGGTCGTCATTCAGCGCCTTGAGTGTGTAGACCTGACAGCGTGAGAGCAATGGCGAAATCACCTCAAACGAGGGGTTCTCCGTGGTGGCGCCTATGAGGGTCACGATACCCTGTTCCACAGCCCCGAGCAGGGAGTCCTGCTGGCTCTTGTTGAAACGGTGTATCTCGTCGATGAACAGAAATGGCGAGGGGGTGTTGAAGAAAGCCTGTTTCTTGGCAGATTCTATTACAT
The DNA here is from genome assembly GCA_963640325.1 of Tidjanibacter sp. Classification (GTDB taxonomy): domain Bacteria; phylum Bacteroidota; class Bacteroidia; order Bacteroidales; family Rikenellaceae; genus Tidjanibacter. The sequence continues at coordinate 22,170 of CAVHXY010000004.1, read as the reverse complement.
CGCGCACCTCTTTCACTCCCGACGATACGGCTGAGAGCACAAACATCTTGCGCTCCAACTGCGTGGCAATCAGGTTGGCGAGGCTCGTCTTGCCAACTCCCGGGGGGCCCCAGAGGATGAATGAGGGGACATTGCCTGTCTCGATGAAACGGCGGAACACGCCATCCTTGCCGACCAGATGTTCCTGGCCGATGTATTCGTTCAGGTTGCGGGGACGGAGCCTTTCGGCCAACGGTTTGTTGCTCTGCATCTTGTGTCTGTTTTACGATGGCCACCCCTCGCTCGGGGCAGTAGCGCAAAGATAAGCCTTTTCAGTTGAATAATCCGAAAAGTGTAGTATATTTGTGTCGTGCCGGATGGCACTGTGGGGCAGAAAGCATTGAGGCAGATGTTTCGCAGAGGAAAGCGTGTGCAGGCCACATGCAGACATGGCATAGACCGGACAACGGGAGAAAAACGAAACGGAAGTATGACAAGGGTGGGAATAATATCCGATTTGCACGGCACGTTCGACAAGCCGCTCTACGACTTTCTGGCCGATGTGGACGAGCTTTGGTGTGCGGGCGACATCGGTTCCGATTCGCTCCTGTGGGAGTTGCGCCAGTTCAAGCCCCTCAAGGCTGTCTATGGCAACATGGACGGATTCGATGTACGTGGCGATGACTGTCCCGAATACCGTCTCTTCATGTGCGAACAGAAGCGGGTGCTGATGACCCACATAGGGTTCTACAACGGGTCGATGTACACCAAGGAGAGTTATGCGAGAATCATGAAGTACCGCCCCGACATATTTGTGTGCGGACACAGCCACATTCTGAAGGTCTTCTTTGACAAAAAGCGCAACTTGCTGAACATCAATCCCGGTGCTTGCGGACACAGCGGAGTGCACAAGGTGCGCACAGCGGTGCGTTTCGAGATAGACGGGGAGGATGTGCGCAATATGGAAGTGGGGGAGTGGCCGAGGTAAACGGGCGCGTTCCACGGTACGGTGCGCAGAGACGGGAGGAAGTAAAAACGGAGCGGACACCGACAGGGAAGCGCAAAATTTGATACGGATAAAACGATTGCAGATATGGGATACAACGATGACGAGGGCCGTTGGAAGGCCTTGAAAAGAGTTATAATTACGCTGACGGTACTCTTTGTGCTTGATGCGGTGTTGCTTCTGACCATGATTCCGCTCACCTTCTATACAGGTGTACTGATGGGTATGCAGGGAGTCGTGGTGTTGTACTTTTCGGTGCTCTCTTTCGGGTTTCTCAAGCGCCTCAAAAAGCATGGTTTCGATGACTGATTCCAGACCAATGGGAGTGGCATATCCGCGGGGGTGCTGTCTGTTGCAGAGAGTGCGTTGAGAGTAGCTATTGGAGGTGTTGTCCGCACGGCCATTTATGTGAAATTTTGGTTAAATCGTGTGGGGGAAAAATATGATAAAAAAATTACGATTATATTTGCGGCAACGAAAAGAGAACAGACCTGAAACGCAACCGTTATGATTGTTTCCACCCATAAGAGCGAGACGCGAAGTATGTGTGATTCACGTATCGGAAAAGATATTTTTTGAAGCCTCAGTTTTTTGACTGAGGCTTTTTTTTGCCTTTGAGCGAAAAAAGAGAGCGATGAATCTGGAGACAGATAGGCTCGGGAAAGGGAACGTACGGGTGCGCATGACATGGCGGCATATGGCGGGGACGGAGAAGTCCCGGCAGGTTATTCTGGACAAGAACAGATAAAAAATAAAAAAGAGATGATGCACAAGAGAGCAAAGTTGGTATTGGCGGACGGCAGCGAATGGGAGGGCTATTCGTTCGGTTATGAAAAGTCGGTCTCGGGCGAGTTGGTCTTCTACACGGCCATGACGGGATACCCCGAGAGCCTTACGGACCCATCGTACAAGGGGCAGATACTGATTCCCACCTATCCCATGATCGGAAACTACGGCGTGCCCGAAGACAAGGTCTCCGACGGGATTTCTGAGTTCTTCGAGTCGGAGAAGATACACTGCACGGCGCTGGTAATCTCCAACTACTCGGAGCAGTACAGCCACTGGGACTCTAAACGGAGCCTGGGCTCGTGGCTCAAGGAGCAGCATGTGCCGGGCATTTTCGGGGTCGATACGCGTGCGCTTACCAAGAAGTTGCGTGATTCGGGTGCCATGCTGGGCAAGATTGTCTTCGATGACGAGGATGTTCCCTTCTACGACCCCAATAAGGAAAACCTTGTGGCGCAAGTCTCCACGCATGAGATACAACGCTATGGCAACGGCCGCTACAAGGTCACTTTGGTGGACTGCGGCATGAAGAACAACATACTCCGTTGTCTGCTCAAGCACGATGTGACCGTTACGCGTGTGCCGTGGGACTACGACTTCACGGCTGATGACTACGACGGACTCTTCCTCTCCAACGGTCCCGGTGACCCCTCCATGTGCAAGGCGACCATAGAACACATACGCAAGGCCATCGAGGGAGACAAGCCCATCATGGGCATCTGTCTTGGCAACCAGTTGCTGGCTCTCGCTGCCGGAGCCAAGACATACAAGCTCAAGTACGGCCACCGCAGCCACAACCAGCCGGTCATGGAACCGGGCACGCAACGTTGCTACATCACCTCGCAGAACCACGGTTATGCCATTGACAACGATACCCTTCCCGCCGATTGGGAGACTCTCTTCGTGAATATCAACGATGGTACCAACGAAGGCATACGTCACAAGACCAAACCCTTCTTCTCCACCCAGTTCCACCCCGAGGCTTCAAGCGGTCCCGTGGATACGGAGGCCTTTTTCGGCGAGTTTGTGGATAATATCAGGAAATACAAGGCCGGAGAGCCCTTCTCGTGGAAGGGAAGCATTTGTCCCCTGAAGGATATGCGCCCCGCCATGCAGCTCGAGAAGGCTGAAAAGGTTCTCGTTCTCGGTTCGGGTGCGCTGAAGATAGGCGAGTCGGGCGAGTTTGACTACTCCGGTTCGCAGGCGCTGAAGGCACTCAAGGAGGAGGGCAAGTATACCATCCTCATCAACCCCAATATCGCCACCGTGCAGACTTCGGAGGGCATTGCCGACACGATATACTATCTGCCCATCACCCCCGAATTCGTGGAGAAGGTTATCGCCAAGGAGCGCCCCGATGCAATCATGCTCGCTTTCGGCGGACAGACGGCGCTAAATTGCGGTGTGGCCCTCTACGAAAAGGGCATACTGGAGAAATATGATGTGAAGGTACTCGGCACACCTGTGCAGGCCATAATAAATACTGAGGACCGAGAACTCTTTGCCGAAATGTTACACGACATAGACGTGAAGACTCCAAAGAGCGTGGCGGTCGGTACTATAGAGGAGGCCATGGAAGTGGTCAAGGGAATAGGATTCCCCGTCATCGTGCGTGCGGCCTATACTCTGGGCGGTCTCGGTTCGGGCTTCTGCTCCAACGAGGAGGAGTTGCGCAACCTGGCTGCCACGGCATTGTCATACTCGCCACAGATTCTCATAGAGGAGTCGCTCAAAGGATGGAAGGAGATAGAGTATGAGGTGGTGCGCGACAAGTACGACAATTGCATCACTGTCTGCAACATGGAGAATTTTGACCCGCTGGGAATCCACACGGGCGAGAGCGTGGTGGTGGCTCCCTCGCAGACGCTCAGCGACCACGAGTACCACAAACTGCGCCAGATATCCATCAAAATCATACGCCATGTGGGTATAGTGGGCGAGTGCAATGTGCAGTTTGCCCTTGACCCCAATTCGGACGACTACCGTGTCATAGAGGTCAATGCCCGTCTGTCTCGCTCAAGTGCGCTCGCATCCAAGGCCACGGGTTATCCGTTGGCTTTCGTGGCAGCCAAACTGGGACTGGGATACGGTCTCTTTGAGATAAAGAATTCGGTGACCAAGGAGACTTCGGCCTTCTTCGAGCCGGCACTCGACTATGTGGTCTGCAAGATTCCACGTTGGGATCTGAACAAGTTCGAGGGTGTGTCGAAACTCATCGGTTCGTCAATGAAGAGCGTGGGTGAGGTCATGTCGATAGGCCGTTCATTTGAGGAGGCCATACAGAAGGGTCTGCGTATGATAGGGCAGGGCATGCACGGCTTTGTGGGCAACACCATAGAGATTCCCGACATTGATTACGAACTGCGCAACCCGACCGACAAGCGTGTGGCAACCATTGCGCTGGCCTTCGACGAGGGCTATACTGTGGACCGTCTGCACGACATTACCAAGATTGACAAGTGGTTCCTCTCAAGACTGAAGAACATTCACGACCTCAAGGACAGAATAGCCATCATTGACAAAGTGGAAGACCTGAGCGAGAACAAACTGAGGCTCGCCAAGCAGCTCGGTTTCTCGGATTACCAGATAGGCAAGCTCGTCCTCAAGGACAACTCCGTGAATGCCCACCAGAAGGCTCTGGTCGTGAGGGAGTACCGCAAACGCTTGGGCATTGTTCCGTGTGTGAAGCAGATTGATACCATGGCCGGCGAATATCCGGCGCAGACCAACTACCTCTACCTTACCTATAACGGCACGGAGAACGATGTGTCGTTCGAGCGTGACGGCAAGTCGGTGGTGGTGCTGGGTAGCGGTGCCTACCGAATAGGCAGCAGTGTGGAGTTCGACTGGTGCGGAGTCGCAGCCATCAAGAAGATACAGGAGATGGGCTACCGTGCCATCATGATAAACTACAATCCCGAGACGGTGTCGACCGACTATGACGTGTGCGACCGGCTCTTCTTCGATGAACTTACACTGGAGCGCGTGCTGGACATCATCGACCTCGAGGCCCCCAAGGGTGTCATAGTCTCTACGGGCGGACAGATACCAAACAACCTGGCAATGAGTCTTTGCGGACAGGGTGTGAACATATTGGGCACTTCGGCACTCTCGATAGACCGTGCCGAGGACCGTCAGAAATTCTCGCAGATGTGCGACTCGTTGGGTATCGACCAGCCACGCTGGAAGGAACTTAGGAGCATGTACGAGATTTACGGCTTTGTCGACGAGGTGGGGTTGCCGGTGATGATACGCCCCTCATATGTGCTTTCGGGTGCGGCCATGCATGTGGTGACCAACCGCGATGAGTTGGAACTCTTTCTGCGTGAGGCAGCCGTGGTAAGTCAGGACCACCCTGTGGTGGTGACTGAATTCATCGAGCGAGCCAAGGAGGTCGAAATTGATGCAGTGGCACAGGACGGAGTGATAAAGGTCTATGCAATAAGCGAACACATAGAGTATGCGGGAGTCCACTCGGGCGATGCCACGATAGTCTTCCCGGCCCAGAAGCTCTATTTCGAGACCATACGCCAGATAAAGCGCATATCGCGTCAGATTGCCAAGGAGCTGAATATCTCCGGCCCCTTCAATATACAGTTCCTCGCCACGGACAACCACCTGCGTGTCATAGAGTGTAACCTCAGGGCATCGCGCAGTTTCCCCTTCGTGTCGAAGATAACCAAGTTCAACTTCATAGGCATGGCCACGGAGATAATGCTGGGCAAACAGGTGGAGCCCTACGGCAAGACATTCGTGGATATCGACTATGTGGGCGTCAAGTCATCGCAGTTCTCATTTACGAGGTTGCTTAAGGCCGACCCCATACTGAGCGTGGACATGTCCTCCACGGGCGAGGTCGCCTGCCTGGGTGAGAACTACTACGAGGCTCTGCTGAAGAGCATGCTCTCGGTGGGGCACCGTGTGCCCGACAAGAAGAAGGGCATACTCATCTCCTCGGGCCCGTCGCGTTCGAAGGTTGAGATGCTGGACGCCACGCGCATGCTTATCGATAACGGCTACAGAATATATGCCACGGACGGTACGGCCGATTTCCTCGAGCGTAACGGAATAGAGGTGGAGCGTCTCTGTCGCGATGCCAAGGATGACAACCACGATGCGCTGAAGTATATCCGCAACCGCGAGGTGGATCTCGTGATAAATATACCGCGTGACCACACCGCCAAGGAACTCGACTACGGCTATGCCATAAGGCGTGCGGCGGTGGACTACAACATACCGCTGATTACCAATGCACGTCTGGCGAGTGCCTACATAAGGGCTCTTTGCAACATAGGCATTGACGGATTGAACATAAAGAGTTGGGCGGAGTACGTATAGCCAAGGAGCCGGCAAATGGTACCTGTTTGGGGCAAGTGACCAATAGCGTGGTGAGAGGTGGCCGACAGGATGGTAAGCGAAAGTTTTTTGGAATAAAAAATCAGGGAGAGATGAACGGCAATATCGATTTGGCGGAGATACACGAGGAGTGTGGCGTGTTCGGAATATACGGAGTTCCCGAAGCTTCGCAAATGGCCTATTATGCCATGCACAGCCTTCAGCACCGTGGCCAGCAGGCATGTGGTATCGTGAGTGTGAACAACGAAGGGAAACTGGCGCAGATCAAGGGAGAGGGGCTGGTGCGCGATGTCTTCAATGAGGACAATATACGTACGCTGGAGGGCAATATAGCCATAGGTCATGTGCGTTACCCGACCACCGATGTGGGGGGCATGGAGAATGTGCAACCCTTTTCTTTCAAGCACCACACGGGTGATTTCGCTCTGGCACACAACGGTAACATAGTCAATTCGGATGTGTTGCGCCGTGAACTGGAGATGCGGGGAAGTCTCTTCCAATCCACTTCAGACAGCGAACTCTTTGCCCACCTCATCAAGAAGGAGTGCCGTGACAAACCGCGCATCTACAATGTGATGAATGCCCTGAATATCTGCGAGGGCTCATTCTGCCTGCTCATAATGACCCCCAACCGCATATATGCCTGTCGTGACAAGTACGGGTTCCACCCTCTGTCGATAGGGCGCTTGGGCGAGGGGTATGTGGTGGCGAGCGAGACATGTGCGTTTACCGCCATAGGTGCCGAGTTCCTGCGAGATGTGGAACCGGGCGAGGTGGTCTCCATTGACCGCCATGGTCTCCGCAGCAACCGCTACACTACCGACACGTGTCACAAGGTATGCGCCATGGAGTATATCTATTTCGCCCGTCCCGACAGTGACATCGAGGGTTGCAATGTACACCAGTTCCGCAAACGTTCGGGCGAGCTGTTGGCACAGGAGAGTCCTGCGGATGCCGACATCGTGGTGGCTGTGCCCGACTCGAGCCTCAGTGCCGCCACAGGGTATGCCGAGCAGAGTGGCCTGCCGTGCGAAATGGGACTGCTCAAGAGCAAATATATAGCCCGCACATTCATACAGCCCACTCAGGCATTGCGAGACAAAGGAGTGAAGATGAAACTTTCACCCATACGCAGTGTGGTGGCCGGACAGCGCATAGCACTCATCGATGACTCCATAGTGCGGGGCACTACTTCGCGCAAGATTATTGCCATGCTCAAGGAGGCGGGTGCCAAGGAGGTGCATGTGCGCATAGCCAGCCCCAAGTATTGCTGTCCGTGCTACTATGGTGTCGATACGGGAACATATGACGAACTTATCGGGGCCAACCACAGTGTGGAGGAGATTCGTGAAATCATCGGGGCCGATTCGCTGGCATTCCTGTCGCTCGGCTCGCTTTTCGAGTCGGGCCACCGCAAGGAGTTGTGCGTGTCGTGTTTCACTGGCGAATATCCCACCTCGCTCTATGACAACGAGGCCTGCCGCCAGGCCCACCTGCGCAAGATGCAGGAGAAGTGCAAATAAACATAACGGCACGGGAGAAACCAAAGGCTGCCGGACATTGATATGTCCGGCAGCCTTTGTATAGTGGTGCTATTTTGCCCAAGCACGTTTTTTATCAAAGTACCATCCGTATTCATATAGCGCACCTTCGATATCAATAATGAACTTTACTTGTTCTCCTCGTTCACGTTTGATATTTACAAAGCCCGCAATTGACTCTCCCGGATATATTGTACTTTTCTTTAAGTATCCCATTTGTTTGATGGCATTGTCGTTTTCTAATGCCATACCAAAGTTGGCTATTCTTTGTTGTGAAGCCATTGTCGCTTGATAGGCAATGGCAGGGTTATATGTCGTAGTTTCATAAAATGAAACAGTTCCATTGCTGTTTATTCCGGTCGTGGAATACGTGGAGTAACCGGCACTTGCGGCACTGAGGCCTTCCCCTAAACCTACAGCAATTGCCATCCATGTTTGTGCCCGATTCACCTTTTTCATGTAAGTGTCAAATGGCCAAACTTCCAATTCAATAAATTCCCCACTATGATTCATTGAACGTGCAGAAATATTTACTTCTGGTGTGAACGTTATGGGGGACAATGAATTGTTTGTAATGATTATGTTTAGACAATGCCATTTGCCATAATCTCTTACTATTGAGTTATGGACGGAAAGTATTATACCGTTCTTGGAGTATACTTCCCACAGTTCGTCATTGTTGTATTCAACATATCTTTCATTAACAGAAGGTGATTCCCATATGGGAAGGTCGTTTATGATGTTGTATTTAAGTATATTGCCATGGATGTCTGTAATTGTATAATAATCAAAAAGAGGCTCCCCGTCAAAATATTCCACTGTTTTGAGAAATTGCCCGTCCAAATAACTTTGTTACCTCCCCGTTGAAATACCGTTCTTCCAATAGCAAATCTCCTTGTTCATCATACTTCTTACTATCTCCGTTGAGCTGGCCATGAGAGTAATTTTTCTCGGTAAAGAGATTGCCGTTTCTGAAATAGGTCAGTATCTTTCCATTGAATACGGTTCCTTCATCGGAAGTGGTGCCAAGCGATTCAATGTAGCCTTCGCGGTATAGTCCGTTCGAGCCATAGTAGTAGTCACGGAACTCTCTTGCAATGGTGTCGGAGTGTTGTATGAACCGATAGTAGTCCGCAAAATGGGGCTCAGACAGTAATTTACCTGTCATATCGTAGTATAGCGTATCCACTTTCTCTTGTGCATGAGTGGGTGCGCAAGCCATGGCAAGCACAAGGAACACAATGAGCCTCTTCATGATATCGTCGTTTTTTGTGTTGAATGTGAGTATATAACAAAGATAAGATTTTTAAGTGTTCGACGGGACTTCAAGATGTGCTCCTACACATCCCAAAATGCCTTTTTGATGGGAATTTCCGTCACGATATAATTTCCCCTATTCCCATTTTGTCGATTAGGTCTCCTCTCGGAGCGTGTATTGTTTCACGATTCGACAATGGTGGGAAAACTCAATCTTCCACCCGTCATTTACTCGGGACGTGTGGAGATGAAATAGACTGTATCTTCGCTTATTTTGTCTTCACGGTCGGCCCACATGCCGCTCTCCACAAGAGTCGTGCGATAGAACCCGATGGAGGCGGTTATCGTGAACTCCGGTTGGGGCAACATCTCGTAGTGTTCGCGTTCCGACGGGCGGATTGTGCGGTCGAACACATCGTCCCGTAACGGACGGTTCTTCCCCTTCCATTCAAATCCTTCGAAACGTTGCGTGTTGTCGGCCGGAATCTGGTCCATGGGATATATCGTATACTCGGGCTCTGTGCGGAATGTGATTCTCACCACGCGCTGGTCTTCCATATTGAATGTCAGGTCGGCAGACTTGGCGTCCAGAAAACCCTGCACTGTTCCGTCCGAATCATCCACCATATAATAATAGGTCTTCACATTTCCGTTCACATCCACACGGTCAATCGCGCCATCAACGAAGCTGGCTGTAATCGTCTTTCCGTTCACCTGATCATAACGGATCGTGTCAACTTCGGAAGCCATGATGGGATTGCCGGTGAACACGGCCCGCTCAAGTTGCTGATACTTGGTGTAGATTTGGACATCATTGCTCGTTATCTGGTTCGACTCGTTCCAAAGTATGGGCTTTATGTGCATCTCTATCGTGGAATCGGCAGTAAAGCCCAGCAAAGAATCGCACACGGCCTGAAAATCGTTGCGGAAAATCTTTACATTGCGGAATGCCACGACCACTTTGTCGGACTGTTCTTCGTTCTTTTCTTCGGCTTTGGCTGTTTCTCCTTCCGCCAATACGGCACCTTCAGAGCGGCCTTGGTCTTGGCTGTCATTGTTCTCGGCGACCATGGCATCTTTCTCCATTTCGCCCGAATCGGCAAGAGTCTCTGTTGTTGGCACTACGCTTGCAGTGTCTTCCGGTTCGGTCAATAATACGGATTCAGACTGACTTTCATCGCTCTCCATGGCCGAGGATGGCAACCCGGCATCCTCTGTCACAACATCAGATGTGTTTTGCTTGTTCTCCACTTCCGAGGCAGATTGCTGCGTGTCGTCCTTGTGGTCGCGCGACTTCCGGTTGGTGCGTCCGCTATGCGCAGTCTCTTTGCGTTGGCGACGCAACTCTCTTTTCGACAAGCTCTTCTGCACTTCGGCAACAGGTGCCTTTTCATCTTGTGAATCCTCTTGCGAAGGCTGTCGCTGTTGCTCCAAATCGGAGTTGAACTGCTCCAGCGAGAACTCCTCTTCGATTGGAGCTTCCACAGACTTCACTCTTTCCATTGCACCCGAGTCGGGACGGTTTAGCTCAAAATAGCCCAAACTGTCGACCTGATAGACATATATCGTATCGGAGCGCATGAACAGGGTGTCGGCATTGTTCTCCTCATAGCGAATTACGGAAGGGTTGTCTGTAAGCACTCCCTTGCCACTCTCGCTCACATAGTGCGCATAGTTGCCGAAAGCCATTGTCCGGTTCTTTACATCCGAGGCCTGAATATTGCGCCACATCTCTATCTCGTCCGTTGCGGAGGCATAATCGAGACTGTCGGCCCATATTTCCTGTTCCTCGGAGAGGATGTATGCATTGGAATAGAATTTATAGCGGTTCTCGGCCTTGAAATAGTCACCGCTGTCGGCACTCAGTATCTCACCCTTGTTGTTCCAGATGTTGCTGCGTTTGTGGAATGTCGCCTGCTCGGTATTCAGATCGTAGCTTACAGAGTCGGACTCCATGACATATGCCGAGTTACGCATCTGCACATCGCCCACGCCGACCATTACCCGGTCATTGGCATAGTAGAATCCGCGCCATGCCTCCATCAGGTATTCTCCCTGCGAGACAGTTCCTCCTCCGTTGAACTCACCTATATTGGTCTTGGTATTGAACGAGAAATGATAGGTATACATCACGGCATTGCCGTCCGTTATCTTAATGAGGGGCGAATAGACCTGCGCCATATCCTCGTCGCCGTTATACTCCACCCGATCGCCGTAGATGTAGAGGCTGTCGCGATTTATCACCACACTGCCGAAACAGTCCATGTGACGGGCATCGTAACGTACCATACTGTCGCACGTTATGACGGTACCGTTATGGTAAAGAATCACATTGCCCGTAAGCGCATATCCTGTCGAGTCACCCACGGGAACGGGAAAAATCCTGTCGGACTTCAAGTCTACCGGCCTCTTGCCTCCGTTCTGCCCGGTCATTTGATATGGCCCGACGGAAAACAGACCCGCTGCCAACACTACAAGCCCAAGAAATACATTTACTCTTCTGCGCACCTCTGCTCTCTGTTCTTTTTGTTTCCACTCTACTCTCACTCTTCTGACATTGTCCGACACCATCGGATTCTGTCTTCCGAATCACCACAACTCTGCTTTGCTCGTACCCGACTATATCTCAAATCGCAGCCTTCTATTTCAGCCAAGCCTTGTTCTCAAACTGGTTCAAGTCGGTGAAGTCGGCATCGATTTTCACGTACATGGCCGCAATCTTCTGGTTTACCCACTTCTGGAACTCCCGGTTCTGTTTGTCCTGCAGGGCCACCTGTTCGATGCTCAAATAGTCATTCGCAAGGCTGGCCGTATGGGACGGTATCACCTCCACGAGTTTTACAATCTTGCACAGTACATTTCCGTGCAGGTCCTGGCCTTGGAATGCCGGTGATATGTCACCTACCTTCAGCAGTTTCAACGCATTGTAATCATCGCCGAGGTCCTCTTTCATGAACTTGGTGGACGAGTAGCTTGCATCGTTTGCCCCGTAATATTCCAGCATCTCGTGGTTGGTTACGATGCCGTTGTTCTGACGCGAATACTTGTCGTCGGAATATTTCAGCGCGGCCGCCTCAAACGTCATGTTGCCCGCCTTGATTTCGGTAGCAAGGCTGTCGAGCATCTGCAGGTCGGAGTTTATCTCGTCCTGCGTATAGGTAGGACGTATCAGAATGTGGCTTGTGCGGTATTTGCTGCCGTTCTTGTCGGTCAATTTGATGATATGGAATCCGTATTCGGTCTCCACGACACCCGACATCTGGCCCACCGAAAGGTTCTTTATGGCATTGGCGTAGCTCGAAACCAATTCGTTGAGTGACAGGAATCCCAAATCGCCACCCATCATGGCCGAGTTGGTATCCACGGAGTACATGCGGGCCAAAGCCTCAAACGAGGTGCCGTTTATGATTCGCTCGCGCATGTCAAGCAGACGCTCCTTGGCGCGCTGTTTTGCCTCTGTGGTCGATGACGGGAACTTGGTTATCTGCGCATAGACGTATTGCTCGGGGATTATGGGCAACTGCTCCTTGGGCATGCTCTTGAAGTAGCGCTCCACCTCTCCGGGTGTGATCTTTATATCGGAGGTGAACTGGTACTGCAATACCTGGGCATATTGTTGCTCCATGTACTGGTTGTACATGTTCTCCCTTATTTCATATATGGGTTTGTTCTCCTTCTGCTCCACGGCACTTATCGAACCCTCCTGCTCAATGAGGGCATCGATCTGGCTCTCTACAGCGGAGGAGATTGCGGTCTGGTTTACCTCTACCGAATCCAGCAGAGCCTGATTGTAGAGCAGCTTCTGCAACATGAGTTTCTCCAGTGCCTCGTTCTCCGCATCGCGCTCGGGAGTATATCCCTGCTCCTGATACTGTGCCTGCAACTGCTCGGCGGTACTCTGGACCTCCGAGTACAAAACTGCCGAATTGCCTATTACGGCAACTATCTTGTCGGCAACGAAGCGTTCCTGAGCCACAGCCGTCCAACTGCCAAACGCAAAAATGCAGCCCGTCACAAGGGCTGCTCTCTTCAAACTATTCATCTATATTTACATTTATTGTTATTTTCTTGTTCCTCATGCCTTCGTTGTAGAGACTGTCCCCATAGGCCTGTATTACCTCGCCGCGGCGCTGGTTGTAGATAATCTTGCGCACGGCCTCATCCGCATTCTCGAACGGGGCATACGATCCCTCCTTGAGATACGAGGTGATTTGGTAGTAGTATTTGTTGCCGGCATCCGAGAGAGTGTTGATATTGTTGTCGTCGAGCATATAGTCATACTCGTTGTTGCGGTTGCTCCTTACGGGAAGATAGGAGAGAAACTCGTCGAAATCGACCCACGAACCGAATTCATGCAGCTCGAGGTTGTTCTTGCGGCAGATATCCATGAAGTCTTGCTGTTTCTCCGCATCCCCCGAACGCATAAGGGCAAGCAGCGAGGCTGCCTGACGGTACGATGACGGCACACGCACGATGCGCCCTTCGACCACAGTGCGGTCGAGTACGAACTGCGAACGGTGCTCCTCAAAGTATGCCTGAACCATCTCGTCCGTGATGAGCGTGTCGAGATTGCGGTTTACGTAGTATTGGTCAAGCTTGTACTCCAACAGCGAGTTGCGATAGTCTTCCACGAGAGCGTCTATCTCCTTGTCGTTCTTTGGCCACATGGCTGCGGCCGCCTGCAGTTTTACCTGTGTGTGAATCCACTCCTTTACATAGTTGCCGGCTATTCTGACGCTGTCGGTCGCCGAGGTAGCCTGCGAGGTGATGCCCGCCAAATCTGACCTGTAAAGTTTTTCATCGCCCACTGATGCCAGCACATGGTCGCTCAATGAGGCCAGACGGCCACACCCGGCCACAATGGCGGTCATTGACAGACCCAGAACGGCAACAGTTGCGATTCGTTTTGTCATAACTCTCTCTTTACGGTTCGTTTTATACTAATTATACTAACGCTCTTCAGGCCTTTTTAGTATTGTCGGCATTGATTTCATCATTGTTGTGCAGAGTGACCACGAGCTTCACCATGGCGAAGATGAATACAGCACAACATACAGCATATATTGCATAATAGAGCGTGTCACCGGGAATCAGCTCCCGCAATGATACGTCGCTCTCGCCGAACAGTTCGAGCAGGATGCACGACAGTGCATTGTTGACGGCATGGATAATCATCACAGCAGCCAAAGAATCGGTGCGGATATATATGTATCCCAATATGAGACCCACCACAAAGGCATTGAATGCCTGTTGGGGAATGCCGTGCGCAAGCCCGAACAAAAGAGCCGAGACCAATACCGCCCCGAATGTTCCTATGCGACGGCGTGCCGAATCAATCACCAAACCACGGAAGAAGAGCTCTTCCAACACGGGAGCTGCCACCACGGCTGACACTATGGACCAACCGCCACCGCCAAGCATCTGGTCAAGATTGTCCATCCCGACATCGGGCAACAGATTGAGCAACGGTTCGATAACCACACCCGACACAAGCACGAACAGCACACCCCACAGAATCATGGGCGCACTCATTCGTCGCAAGGCGAAATGAAGCCCGAAACGTTTCACTCCCGCCCGATGACGCAGATACATGACAAAGAAAATCAGCGGTACGAATGTAATGAGCTGCACCAAAGCTACCATCCACGGCATTTCGGCTGCCATCTGCTCCGTACTGATTCCTTTTATTTTCAATGCGACCAACATTGCGACGCTTGCTATCAGATTGGCGAGTACAAACACTCCTATTACGGAGAACAGGTCCCCCCATGTCGGGAACTTGTGCCCGTTTCCAGTTACGTTCGCCTGCTGTCCGATATTCTCCTTGACGCTCTCCTGTCCCGTTGTTCCGTTGTTTTCCACCTCTTGCTCCATATCTCTCTGTTTTTATCCCGATTACCGGCACTCGTCATTGCCGAGCGTAGCTACCATCACAGCCTTGATGGTGTGCATCCTGTTCTCCGCCTCGTCGAACACGATGGACTGTGCCCCGTTGAAGACCTCGTCGCTTACTTCCAGCTCCGAAAGGCCGAACTTGTTGAATATGTCTTTGCCCACTTTTGTCTTCAGGTCATGGAAAGCGGGAAGGCAATGCATGAACTTTACATTCGGATTGCCCGTGAGTGCCATCGTGCGGGCATTCACCTGATAGGGCAACATGAGTTTTATGCGCTCTGCCCATGCCTCGTCCGGTTCTCCCATCGAGACCCACACATCGGTATAGAGAAAGTCGCAACCCTTTACTGCCTCGGCCACATCGTCCGTTATTGTTATGTTGCCCCCTGATACCTTGGCAATCTCTCGGCACTTGTCCACCAGCATCTTGTCGGGTGCATAGTCGGCCGGGCAGGCTGCCCTGAAATCGATGCCCATCTTGGCGCAACCTACCATAAGGGAGTTGGCCATATTGTAGCGCGCATCTCCAAGATAGCAGAACTTCATCTGTGAAAATGGCTTTGCGGAGTGTTCACGCATTGTAAGCAAATCGGCCAGTACTTGAGTGGGATGCGCCTCATTGGTGAGCCCGTTCCAAACGGGCACTCCCGACTGCAATGCCAGTGTCTCCACCACTTCCTGATCGAATCCGCGGTATTCTATGCCGTCGAACATGCGTCCCAGTACGCGGGCCGTATCTTCGATACTCTCCTTTTTCCCTATCTGCGAGCCCTGGCCGAGATATGTTACCTGGGCTCCCTGGTCATGGGCGGAAACCTCAAATGCACAACGTGTTCGGGTTGAGTCCTTTTCGAATATCAGTGCTATGTTTTTCCCGCACAGGGTACGGCGCTCCTTGCCTTCGCGCTTGTCTGCCTTGAGCTTTGCCGCAAGCCCCACGAGGTAGTCGATTTGAGATGCGTCCAAATCGAGAAGTTTCAAAAAACTTTTTCCTTTAAGAGACAGCATATTTTCCAACAAATTACAATGTTAATAATTCAAATCAACTTCAAATATACGCATTTTATCGAAAGAACCGTTAATTCTTCGAGATTTTGCTTATTTTTGTTGTCTAAACACAAAGTCGCAATATGGGAAAAATCATAGCTCTGGCCAACCAGAAAGGTGGCGTAGGCAAGACGACGACGGCAATCAATCTGGCCGCCAACATGGCCATTATGGGCAAGAAAGTTTTGCTCGTGGATGCCGACCCGCAGGCCAACGCGACATCGGGTTTGGGCTTTGACATAAAACAGAACGGAATATACGAGTGTATCGTAGGGTCGTGTACACCCGAACAGGTCATTGTGAAATGCCATGACTTGAAGAACCTCTACCTGCTCCCATCGAGCATAAATCTCGTGGGGGCCGATGCCGAGCTGCCCGCTTTCGAAGACAAGTATACGAGAGTGAAGAGTTTCCTGGACAACATAAAGGGCGAGTACGACTATATTTTCATCGACTGTTCCCCGTCCCTCGGGTTCACGACAGTGAATGTGCTTGTGGCAGCCGACAGTGTGCTGATTCCGGTACAGTGTTCCTATTTTGCGCTTGAGGGCCTCGGCAAGTTGCTCAACACCATCAAAATGGTCAAGGGAAACCTGAATCCGGCGCTTGATATTGAGGGCTTTCTGATGACCATGTATTCTCGCTCGAGGCTCGCCAACCAGGTGATTCTGGAGGTAAGGGAACACTTCAAGCACCTTGCCTACGAGACCATCATAATCCGCAACATACGTCTTGACGAGGCGCCAAGTCGCGGTCTGCCCGTAATACTGCACGATGCCTCTTCGGCAGGCAGCCGCTGCTATATGGAGTTGGCCAAGGAGTTTCTCCGTCGCAACAATGACACCTCCGGTGCAACGGAGGACGAAGTGGTGAAGAGTGACAACGAGTAACCCTTCCCGAAGGGACAGCTGCAGGAATGGCTTATGGTAGCCGATGGACAAGCCGACCGGCAAGACACTTAAGGGCATAATTAATAATGTGGAATCTGATTTCCGAAACAAGATAAAGACATGAAGAATATCAATATAGGATTGGGTCGCGGATTGGGGGCGATTCTTGATGCAGAGAACGTCACCTCGCTTCCCGACAACCGTCTGGGTGAGCTGGAGGTTGGCAGCATTGTGCCCAACCCCAAACAGCCCCGTGCCAATTTCGACGAGGAGGCATTGGCCGAACTGGCGGAATCGATAAAGACATACGGTCTTATCCAGCCCATAACGGTACGCAAGGAGCAGAACGGCAAATATGAAATCATCAGCGGAGAAAGACGGTGGAGAGCCTCGCAGTTGGCCGGACTGGAAAAAATACCCGCCTACATACGCGAAGCCGATGACCAGAACATGCATGAGATGGCTCTCGTGGAGAACATACAGCGTCAGGACCTCAATGCAATGGAGATTGCAATAAGTCTTCAGCGGCTCATTGACGAATGCGGTGTGACTCAGGATTTGGTGGCGTCGCGCGTGGGCAAGAAACGTTCGACAGTTGCCAACTATCTGCGTCTTTTGTCATTGCCCATAGAGGTGCAGGCAGCGCTGAAAGAGGACCTAATCACCATGGGGCATGCCAAGGCCATTGCGTCTGCTCCCGAAGGGAAGCGTCTCTCGGTTCTTAAGAAGTGCATCAAGAATGAACTCTCGGTGAGGGCTGTGGAGGATATGGTGAGAAAACTCTCGGCACAACCTCAGATCAAAGAAAGCACAACGGCAGACAACGAGTTGCCCGATAGCTACAACCGTCTGGTGGAACAGCTCTCGAAACTCTTCACGGAAGACATTGTCGTAAAGCGCGAAAAAGACGGTAAAGGCAAGATAATCATTGGATTCTCCTCGGACGAGGAGATGCGTCGGGTGCTTGACAAGATAGAGAAGCTCACAAAATAGGATGACGATGTCGGCGAGAAAGGCAGGTTGGGTTGTAATTGCATTGGCGGGTATCATGACGATATGTGCCTTGCCATGCTCGGCTCAAAAGGTCAAGGCCAAGACCAAGACTCGCGACAAGAGCGATCTCGCCGTATCGATCATTGACCAACAGAAAGGGTTTACAGTACAGCAGGGTATACGGCATGAGTTGGAAACTGCCGCCATGCCGTCTGCAAGCGAGATTGTGGCCAATGCGCTCGCTGGGTTGGACTCTCTGGCAAACATTGCCGCCACATATGGCATTCAGCGTGACTCGCTGCTTGCCATGGGACGCACCTTGGCACAGGATACAGAGTCGAAGACGGAGCCAATTGCTGATAGTGCTGGCGAAGATTCTCCCGACTCGGAACCGGATGCGGTCTCGGCAAATACGGAAATCGAACGAATCGCAATAGAGGCGCACAAGCTTGAGAAAATCCATGCCGAGGCGACTGAGAGACTTTTGGCGGAGCGCAACGATATTGCGGCATTGCCTGATTCCCTGGCGGTCAGCCCGGCCGGTCTTATGGAAGGCGAAGTGAAGAGGGATTCTCTTGACATGGCCCAAACGGCAGAGACCCCGGGATTGGCTGATGTGGCCGAAAATGCCGGGAATACCCAGTCCGACAGTACCGGTTACCGCAAAAGCCTGGTGGTAAAGCACGGCATTGCGCGCGATTCGATTCCCATATCGAAACTCACTCTCATATCGGCAATAGTGCCTGGCTTTTCGCAGATTTACGAGGGCAACTATTGGAAGGCAGCCGCCGGATATGTGGCCATAGGAGTGCCGTTGGCATTGAGTTTCAAGCAGAACAAAGAGTATCGTGACTACAAGAAACAATATGACGCATTGGTTTTAGGCGGTGCATCGAGGGCGGAACTCGATCCGGTGCAGGCCGAAATGATCAAACACAATACCTACCGGCAGTTGCTGTGGGCAGGTGCGGCCCTCTCGTATATGGCTTTGCTTGCCGATGGAGTGGCCAACTATCCGTCGGAACTTACGGGAGTGAAGAAGGCCACCACGCTGTCCATGATTATGCCGGGCGCGGGCCAGTTCTACAACAGAAGTTATTGGCGCATTCCCTTCGTAGTGGGTGCATTTGCCACAATGGGGTATATCGTGGATTGGAACAACCGTGGATACCAGCGTTTCAAACTTGCATACCAGCTTGTGGCCGATGACGATGCGACTACTGTGGACGAATTCAACGGCCGTTATTCGGCCAATTTCCTGAAGAATATCAAGAACCAATACCGCCGCAACCGCGACTTGGCAATAATAGGCATGGCCGGTGTCTATCTGCTCAACGTAATCGATGCCCATGTGGATGCCCATCTGAAAGACTTTGACGTCAGTGATGATCTGACACTCAACATATCCCCCGAATTCTCGACGCACGCATCAATCAGCAATGGTCTGACGAGTACGGTGGGGTTAAACCTTAATTTCACATTCTGACACCGATGCACAGATTTTTGAAGATATTGTTGCCGACCTTGTCGGTATTTGCGTTTGGCGGCCTTACTGTCACGGCGGGCAATGCACCTGTCGACGATCAGGACTCGTTGCTTATAAAACCAGTCATGCCCATCAGGGAACTCGTCAGGGAAGACTCTCTCGCAATAAACAATCCGGTGCTGTATGCGCGGATGACAAAGGCCGATTCGTTGCTCGACTCGTGGCTCAAGAGTTGCCAGGAGGTGCTGGCAGACAGTCTGTTCAATATGTATGCCGAAATGGACTCACCGCAAACAGGCACCCAGGCCATGTTGCCGGACTCGGTATATGCCAGCCGTATGAGGCTGCTATCTTCCCCCATTCCGCTGACATACAACGCTTACGTAAAAAAACAAATCCAATTGCTCACCACCACGCGCCGCAACACCGTGAGCAATGCGCTCGGCCGTTCTCTGGAATATTTCCCCATGATCGAATCGGAACTCGATGCTGCAGGCATCCCGCTGGAATTCAGAATATTGCCTGTGATAGAGTCGGCCTTGTTGCCCACTGCGCGCTCACGTATGGGAGCGGTGGGCATGTGGCAAATGATGCTGACCACAGGACGCAACTACGGTCTGGAGATAACCTCGTTCGTGGACCAGCGCCGTGACCCGGTGGCTTCGACCAAGGCGGCATGTGTCTATCTTAAGGACATGTACCGCATATTCGGAGACTGGACATTGTCCTTGGCAGCCTACAACTGCGGACCTGGCAATGTGAACAAGGCCATAAAGCGTGCGGGGGGCAAGACCGATTTTTGGGAGATATACGAGTTCCTGCCACGCGAGACACGCAACTATGTGCCCATATTCATAGCCATGACCTATGCGTTCAACTATCACAATCTCCACAATATCGCACCCAAAGAGGTGTCAATGCCGTTTGAGACGGATACTGTGATGGTCAATAGGCTGATGCATCTCGAGCAGGTCTCCTCCACGCTTGACATTCCCATGGAACTGTTGCAGACTCTCAATCCGCAATACAAACTGGATATCATACCCGCCAATGACAAGAAGTCTTATGCTCTCACACTACCCCGTCGTGATGTGGCCAATTTCATTGTGAACCAAAATCTTATCATGTCCAAGGACACTGTATATCTGGCGCAGTATCTGCAACCCTCCAAGAGCGGTGACGGCAAGAAAGAGTTCTCCATTGAGTCGACAAGCTATGTGGTGCGCAAGGGTGATACTTTGGGCGGCATAGCAGCCAAACATCATGTGACGGTGAGCCAGTTGATGAAATGGAACAATATAAAGAGTTCGAAAAGTCTGATCCGGCCCGGACAAAAGTTGGAAATATTCCTATAGCATGTATTGCGATGACACCATAGCAGCTCTTGCGACAGGTAGCGGAGGGGCCATTTCGGTAATCCGTGTGAGTGGCTCCCGGACCGCAGAGATATGCGGCCGCATATTTTCTTCGCCCCGAGGCAAGAGTATCGCACAGGCGGCGGGCTACACCATGCTCTATGGTCAGATTATGGACGGTGGGGAAGTGGTGGACGATGTGGTGGTTGCCGTCTACAAGGCTCCGCATTCCTACACCGGAGAAGATATGGTGGAGATATCATGCCATGCTTCGCGCTATGTCATCGACCGCATAATACAGACACTGATTGCAAACGGCGCCCGTGCCGCCCATGCAGGCGAGTTTACGCAACGGGCATTCCTCAACGGCAAGATGGACCTTTCACAGGCCGAAGCGGTGGCTGACATGATTGCCTCGCATGACCGTGCTTCACATTACATGGCATCGCAACAGATGCGCGGTGGCTACTCCGAAGAATTGCGGACGTTGCGCAGCAAGCTGCTCCGGCTGGTTTCGCTTATGGAGCTTGAACTCGATTTCGGAGAAGATGATGTTGAGTTTGCCGACCGCAGCGAATTCAAGGCTCTGTTGGCAGAGGCCGAAGAGGAAATCAAGAGCCTCACAAGCTCCTTCGCCTATGGCAATGCCTTGAAGGAGGGGGTGAAGGTTACAATCGTCGGTAGCCCCAATGTGGGAAAATCGACACTGTTGAATGCTTTGCTTAATGAGGACCGCGCTATAGTGTCGGACATTGCCGGTACGACACGTGATGTGATTGAGGATACGATAAGAATCGGAGGTGTAGAATTCCGCCTGACAGACACTGCCGGACTTCGCGAAAGTGATGAGAAGATAGAACGCATGGGCATGGAGCGCACGCTCAAGGCCACCGGAGAGGCGCGCATAGTGTTGTTGATGTTCGATATACGTACGGCAACCGTCGAGGCAATCAAGGCACGTATTACCGAGCTGCACTTGTCCGGGAACCAGAAACTGTGCATCCTGCTGAACAAGTGCGATGTGGAGGGGGCAGATGATATTGCTGACCAAATCGAAACTGCTCTGGCAGGAGATGAGTGTGAGGGGAGTGGTGTGGGTTTTCCTTTTAGCCAAATGACAAATTCCAGCCACAAGGCTGCGGAAAGCGCTTGGGCCTATGAGTGTTCAGTTGCAGCGGGAAAACCGCTAACGGTTATACGGATGTCTGCCAAGCGTGGCGATGGAGTTGATGCGCTCCGCACATTTCTGGAACAGTCGAGCGAGGTGGAGGCAATATACACTCAGGCCGCTACGGTGTCGAACAGCCGTCATTACGAAGCGTTGTTGCGTGCCGAGGAGGCGTTGCAACGCATTAATGAGAGTCTGCACAAGGGCCTCTCTACCGATTTGATTGTGGAGGACATCCGCGAAATGCTCAACCATATAGGCGAAATCACCGGCGAAATCACCACCGAGGAGATACTCTCGGAGATATTCTCGAAGTTCTGCATCGGAAAGTAGCCAACTGCAAAGAAAACACTATCATCTGCAAATATAACCCCGAAAACCCTTGATACTCAAAGAAGTCTGCGAAATTTT